>NZ_JBEXQX010000005.1:426006-529877 GCF_040612795.1 Streptomyces sp. NPDC006335 | reverse complement strand
ACGGTTCTGGTGGTCGTGAACCTCGATCCGCACCACACCCAGGAGGCCACGGTCTCGTTGGACATGCCGCAACTCGGCCTGGAATGGCACGAGTCCCTGTCCGTGCACGACGAACTGACGGGTGAGACCTACCGCTGGGGCAGAAACAACTACGTGCGCCTGGAGCCCGGCCGGGCACCGGCGCACCTGTTCCAGGTCCGCAGGTCGGCGCCGCAGAGCGGAGGATCCACAGCGTGACTGTCAACGAGCCCGTCCACGACACCTTCGAGGACACCCCGGCCAAGGACCGGGACCCCGACTGGTTCAAACGCGCGGTCTTCTACGAGGTGCTGGTCCGGTCCTTCCAGGACAGCAACGGCGACGGCGTCGGTGACCTCAAGGGCCTGACCGCGAAACTGGACTACCTCCAGTGGCTCGGTGTCGACTGCCTGTGGCTGCCGCCCTTCTTCAAGTCACCGCTCAGGGACGGCGGCTACGACGTCTCGGACTACACCGCCGTCCTTCCGGAGTTCGGTGACCTCGCCGACTTCGTGGAGTTCGTCGACGCCGCCCACCAGCGCGGCATGCGCGTGATCATCGACTTCGTCATGAACCACACCAGCGACCAGCACCCGTGGTTCCAGGAGTCCCGCAAGGACCCCGACGGCCCCTACGGCGACTACTACATGTGGGCCGACGACGACAAGCAGTACGAGGACGCGCGGATCATCTTCGTCGACACCGAGGTCTCCAACTGGACCCACGACCCGGTCCGCGGCCAGTACTACTTCCACCGCTTCTTCTCCCACCAGCCGGACCTCAACTACGAGAACCCGGCCGTGCAGGAGGAGATCCTGGCCGCCCTCCGCTTCTGGCTCGACCTCGGCATCGACGGCTTCCGCCTCGACGCCGTCCCCTACCTCTACGCCGCCGAGGGCACCAACTGCGAGAACCTCCCCGCCACACACCAGTTCCTGAAGCGAGTGCGGCGCGAGATCGACGCGATGTACCCGGACACGGTCCTGCTCGCGGAGGCCAACCAGTGGCCGGAGGACGTGGTCGACTACTTCGGCGACTACCAGGCCGGCGGCGACGAATGCCACATGGCCTTCCACTTCCCGGTCATGCCCCGCATCTTCATGGCCGTGCGCCGCGAGTCCCGCTACCCGATCTCGGAGATCCTCGCCAAGACCCCGGCCATCCCGCAGAACTGCCAGTGGGGCATCTTCCTGCGCAACCACGACGAGCTGACCCTGGAGATGGTCACCGACGAGGAGCGCGACTACATGTGGGCCGAGTACGCCAAGGACCCACGGATGCGCGCCAACATCGGCATCCGACGGCGCCTGGCCCCCCTGCTCGACAACGACCGTGACACGATCGAGCTGTTCACCGCCCTGCTGCTGTCCCTGCCCGGCTCGCCGATCCTCTACTACGGCGACGAGATCGGCATGGGCGACAACATCTGGCTCGGCGACCGGGACGCCGTCCGCACCCCGATGCAGTGGACCCCCGACCGCAACGCGGGCTTCTCCACGGCCGACCCGGGCCGGCTCAACCTGCCGATCATCATGGACCCCGTCTACGGGCACCAGGTCACCAACGTCGAGGCGTCGATGGCCTCCCCGTCCTCCCTGCTGCACTGGACGCGCCGGATGATCGAGATCCGCAAGCAGAACCCGGCGTTCGGCCTCGGCACCTTCACCGAGCTGCCGTCCTCCAACCCGGCGGTCCTGGCCTTCCTGCGGGAGTACGAGGACGACCTGGTCCTGTGTGTGAACAACTTCTCGCGGTTCGCCCAGCCCACCGAGCTGGACCTCCGTGAGTTCGACGGCCGGCACCCGGTCGAGCTGTTCGGCGGGGTGCGCTTCCCGGCCATCGGTGAACTGCCGTATCTGCTGACCCTCGGCGGGCACGGCTTCTACTGGTTCCGGCTCTCCCGAGTCGCATCCCGCATCGGCCGACGCCATTGAGCGTGCCGACGAAAGGACGCGTCACCATGCCGAAGACCGCACCCCTCAGCCCGAGACCCGCGCCCGCGGCCGATCTCATGGCCTCGCTCGGCGAGCTGCTGCGCCAATGGCTGCCGCGGCAGCGCTGGTTCGCGGGCAAGGACCGGCCCGTGAGCGACCTCGGTCTGCTGTCGATGACCGAGCTGTTCCCGGGCTGTCTGCACCTGCTGGTCCACACCGGTCACGGCGGGGTGCCCGCGCCCGGCGGCGGCGCGCCGGCTGGTGACTGCTACCAGTTGCTGCTCGGCGTACGCAAACACCTCTCGCCGCGCCTGGGCCGCGCCCTCATCGGCCGCGCCGAGCAGGGCCCCCTGGCCGGCCTGACGATCTACGACGCCCTGCACGACCCGCGCTCGGCGCAACTGCTGCTGGAGCGGCTGCGCCGGCCCGGCACGGCCGGCCCCCTGTGCTTCGAACGCGCCCCCTCGGTACCGGTGCCCGGCGGGCTCCCGCCGCGATTGCTGGACGCCGAGCAGTCGAACTCCTCGCTGGTGTACGGCGACGAGTTCATCCTGAAGGTCTTCCGCCGCATCCAGCCCGGGGTCAATCCGGACCTGGAGGTGCCGGTCGCACTGGCCGGACAGGGCTGCCGCAGGGTGCCGGCGCCGGTCGCCTGGTTCCGGACCACGCATCCGCAGGAGGCCACGCTCGGCGTGCTCCAGCCGTATCTGCGCGACGCGTCCGACGGCTGGGCCCTGGCCCTCCAGGCGCTCGCCTCGGGTGACGACTTCACCGTGCAGGCGCACGAGCTGGGGCGGGCGATGGCCGAGGTGCACCTCGCACTGGCCGCCGCCTTCCCCGGCAGCGGCCACGACGACAACGGCGCCACGGCCGCCGCGATGACCGAACGCCTGGACTGCGCCGCGCACAGCGTGCCGGCCCTGCGGCCGTTCGTCCCCGGCCTGCGGGGCGCGTTCGGCGCGCTCGCCACCTGCGACTCCGGGCCGCCCGCGCAGCGCGTCCACGGTGACCTGCACCTGGGGCAGGTGCTGCGGGCCGGCCGCGAGTGGTTCGTCATCGACTTCGAGGGCGAGCCCTCGCGCCCGCTCGCCGACCGGTGCACCGCCCAGTCCCCGGTGCGGGACATCGCGGGCATGCTGCGCTCCTTCGACTACGCGGCCCGGCAGCGCCGGCCCTGGCGCCCGGAGTGGGCGCGCCGCTGCCGGGAGGCCTTCTGCGGGGGCTACGCCACCCTCGCCGGGTGGGATCCGCGCAAGAAGCACGGCCTGCTGCGCGCCTACGAGACCGACCGGGCCGTCTACGAGGTCCTGTACGAAGCACGACACCGGCCCGACTGGCTGCCGGTGCCCATGGCGGCGATCGAACGTCTCGCCGTGAGAGGAGACTGAGCCGTGGCTTTGCGTGACACCTCACTGCCCGAGCCGTCCGGACCGGCGCGCTGTGCCCCGGCCCCCGCGCTCGACCCCGGGGACCGGGGCCGGCTGCTGGCCGGCGCCCACCACGACCCGCACGCGCTGCTGGGCGCCCACCCGGTCGCGGACGGGATCGTCTTCCGGGCGCTGCGCCCCTTCGCCCGCGGGGTGAGCGTCGTGATCGGCGGCGAGCGCAGACGGCTGGCCTCGGAGGGCGACGGCCTGTTCTCCGGTCTGCTGCCCCTCGACGCGATCCCCGACTACACCCTGCTGGTGGCGTACGCGGACGGCGAACAGGAGGTGCACGACCCCTACCGCTTCCTGCCCGCGCTCGGCGAGACCGACCTCCATCTGATCCGCGAGGGCCGCCACGAGCAGTTGTGGAAGGCGCTCGGCGCCGAGCCGATGACCCACCAGGGCGTGACCGGCACCCGGTTCACGGTATGGGCGCCCAACGCCCAGGGCGTCCGGGTGGCCGGGGAGTTCACCTTCTGGGACGGCCAGGCCTTCCCGATGCGCTCGCTCGGCTCGTCCGGCGTGTGGGAGCTGTTCCTGCCGGGGATCACTGAGGGCGCCCGGTACAAGTTCGAGATCACCTCGCGCCACGGCGACCGGTTCCTCAAGGCCGACCCGATGGCGCGCAGCACCGAGGTGCCGCCCGCCACCGCGTCCGTGGTGACCTCCTCGCGCTTCGAGTGGGGCGACCAGGAGTGGATGGCCGGGCGCGGTGACATCCCGGTGCACCAGGCGCCGTTCTCGGTCTACGAGGTCCATCTCCCGTCCTGGCGCCAGGGCCTGACGTACCGTCAGCTCGCCGAACAGCTGCCCTCCTACGTCAAGGACCTGGGCTTCACCCACGTCGAGCTGATGCCGGTCGCCGAGCACCCCTTCGGCGGCTCCTGGGGCTACCAGGTCACCGGCTTCTACGCGCCGACCTCCCGGCTGGGCACGCCCGACGACTTCAAGTACCTCGTCGACGCCCTCCACCGGGCCGGAGTCGGTGTGATCATGGACTGGGTGCCGGCCCATTTCCCGAAGGACGACTGGGCGCTGGCCCGCTTCGACGGGGAGCCGCTGTACGAGCCCGGCGACTCCCGGCGGGCCGAGCACCCGGACTGGGGGACGTACGAGTTCGACTTCGGGCGCGTCGAGGTGCGCAACTTCCTGGTCGCCAACGCCGTGTACTGGTGCGAGGAGTTCCACATCGACGGGCTGCGGGTGGACGCCGTCGCCTCGATGCTCTACCTCGACTACTCGCGTGACTCCGGCCAGTGGAGCCCCAATGTGTTCGGGGGCCGGGAGGACCTCGACGCGGTCGCCTTCCTCCAGGAGATGAACGCGACCGTGTACCGCCGGGCGCCGGGTGTCGTCACCATCGCCGAGGAGTCCACGGCCTGGGACGGCGTGACCCGCCCCACCGACAGCGGGGGCCTGGGTTTCGGCCTGAAGTGGAACATGGGCTGGATGCACGACTCCCTCGGCTACATCAGCCATGAGCCGGTGCACCGCAAGTACCACCACAACGAGATGACCTTCTCGATGGTGTACGCGTACAGCGAGAACTACGTCCTGCCGATCTCCCACGACGAGGTCGTCCACGGCAAGCAGGCGCTGGTGTCCAAGATGCCGGGCGACTGGTGGCAGCAGCGCGCCAACCACCGCGCGTACCTCGGCTTCATGTGGGCGCACCCCGGCAAGCAACTCCTCTTCATGGGCCAGGAGTTCGCCCAGGGCGCCGAGTGGTCCGAGGCCCACGGCCCCGACTGGTGGCTGCTCGACCCGGAGTACGGGGCCGAGGCCGACCACCGGGGTGTCCGCGATCTCGTGCGCGATCTGAACACCGTCTACCGCGCCACCCCCGCACTGTGGGAGCGCGACACCGACCCCGGCGGTTTCCGGTGGGTGGTCGGGGACGCGGCCGAGGACAACGTCTTCGCCTTCCTGAGGTTCGACGCGGCGGGCGGTCCGCTGCTCGCGGTCTCCAACCTCTCCCCCGTCGTGCGCGAGGACTACCACCTCACCGTGCCCGACGGCCATCCTCTGTGGCAGGAGTCCCTCAACACCGACGCCGCGCGGTACGGCGGCGGCGACATCGTGCTGCGTGACCCGGTCAAGGCGGAGGACGGGGCGCTGCGCCTCACCCTGCCGCCGCTCGCGACGGTGTGGCTGGTCCCGGTGCCCGACTGAGTCCGCAGGCGACACGGAGGTGTCCGACCGGCCCCGAAGGGGCAGTCGGGGTCGTACGACACCCAGCATCCTCGTCGTCGCCGAGGGCCAGAGAAAGGGCTGCATCACGTGCGCACCGTGGGAGTGGAGGAGGAACTCCTCCTGGTCGACCCCGAGACCGGCGAGCCGCAGGCGCTGTCGGCGGCCGTACTCGCGCGGGCCGAGCAGGACGAGCCCGACCAGGACGTCTTCGAGAAGGAACTGCACAACCAGATGCTGGAGTTCGCCACCCACCCGCAGTCGGGGATGGAGGAGCTCCGAGCGGAGATCGTGCGCTGCCGCAAGGAGGCCGCCCGCCTCGCCGGCGACAGCGGGTGTGCCGTGGCTTCCCTGGCCACCTCGCCGCTGCCCGTCAGCCCCTCCATCGGTATGGGCCGCCGCTACCGGTGGATGGCGGAGCAGTACGGCATCGCCACCCAGGAACAGCTCGTCATGGGCTGTCACGTCCATGTGTCCGTGGAGTCCGACGAGGAGGCCGTCGCCGTCGTGGACCGGATTCAGCCCTGGCTGACCGTGCTCGCCGCGATGAGCGCCAACTCTCCCTTCTGGCAGGGGAAGGACACCGGCTACAGCAGTTACCGCAGCCGGGTGTGGCAGCGCTGGCCCTCGGCCGGCCCGACCGAGCCCTTCCGCTCCGCTGAGCGCTATCACCGGCGGGTCGCGGACATGGTGGCGACCGGTGTCATCCTGGACGAGGGGATGATCTACTTCGACGCCCGGCTGTCCCGGACCTACCCGACGGTGGAGATCCGGGTCTCGGACGTCTGTCTGCACGCGGACACCGCCGCACTCCTGGCGACCCTCGCCCGCGGGCTGGTGGAGACGGCCGCGCGCGAGTGGCGGGCGGACAAGGAGCCGGTGACGCACAGTGTGAGTCTGCTGCGGCTGGCGGCCTGGCAGGCCGCGCGCTGCGGACTCTCCGGCGAACTGCTGCACCCCGCCACCATGCACCGCATGCCGGCGGAGACGGTGGTACGGGCCCTCCTCGAGCACGTCGAGGACGCGCTCGCCGACACCGGCGACCTGGACCGGGCCCGCGAGTCCTGCGCCGAGCTGCTGCGGCACGGCAACGGCGCCCGGGTGCAGCGTGAGCTGCTGGAGCGCACCGGGAGTCTGCGGAGCGTGGTCACCGAGTGCGTACGGCTGACCCAGGCCTAGGTCTCACAGGGCCAGGACGATCGCGTACACCAGGAAGAACGCGGCGACGAGGACGACCAGGAGCAGGATCAGGGCCAGCGGCCCCTTGGCCCAGCCCTTGGTCGGGTTGTGCGTCTCCCGGGGGCCCGCCTCGGGCAGGCTGCTCTCGGCGGGCGGGGTCTCGCCCGGGGGGACGCCGCCGCCCGGTTCCAGTCCGGTGGTGCGCTCGGGTTCGGGATCGGGGTTCGTGTGACTCATGCGGTCCGAGTGCCCCGATCTCGACGAGATCACGGCTGACCGCTTACTTCCGTATTCCAGGTACCACTCGCTCGCGCCTGGGCTAGATTCGAGCACCGCGGATGACCGAACTCGTCCGCGTCGTCACAGTCCGTACACGTCAGGAGCAGCGCAATGCGCGACTTCGCCCTCGCTCCCCGGACCATCTCGCGCTCCAGCGGCGGTCTGGCCGACAGCGTGTTCGAGCGGGCGGAACTGGAGCCCGCCCTGCCGGTGCTCGCCCGCCGTCCCGAGGGCTCCCCGGGAGGCTGGCAGAAGGTGACGACGGCGCAGCTGCGGGACCAGGTCGTCGACCTCGCGAAGGGACTGGTCGCCTCCGGTATCTCACCCGGCCACCGGGTGGCGATCATGGCGCGCACCCGTTACGAGTGGACGGTCCTCAGCTACGCGCTGTGGACGGTCGGCGCCGAGGTCGTGCCGATCTATCCGACGTCCTCCCGCGAACAGACCGAATGGATCCTGCGCGACGCCGGCTGTGTGGGCGTGGTGGTGGAGGACGAGCAGGCGGTCATGACGGTCGGCTCGGTGTGCGCCTCGCTGCCCCGGCTGCGCCACGTCTGGCAACTGGACGCGGACGCGCTGGAGGACCTGACGGAACGGGGCCGGACGATCCCGCTCGCCACGGTCGAGTCGCTGCGCCGTATCGTGCTGCCGGACTCCACGGCGGTCGTCGCCTACACCTCCGGCACCACGGGCCACGCGCTGGGCTGCGCGCTCAGCCACCGCGGCCTCGCGAGCAACGTCGACACCCTCCTCGAAGGCTGGCGCCACATCACGGCGGCCCCCGGGGAGCAGCCGTCCGTCCTGGCCTTCCTGCCCTTCTCCCATGTGTACGGCCTCATGATCCAGGGTGTGTGCATCCGCGGCGGTCTGCTCATGGCCCACGAGCCCGACCTGAGCGAGGAGGCGCTGGCGACCTCCCTCCAGTCCTTCCGCCCCACCTACTTCTACGCCGTCCCCTCGGTCTTCGAGAAGATCTACAAGAACTTCCTGCGCGCCTCCCAGCAGGCGGGCCGGGGCGCCCTGTTCGAGCGGGCCGCCGACACGGCACGCGACTTCGCCCTGGCCTGCGAGCGGCAGCGGCTGGGCGAGGGCCCCGGTCCCGGGTTCGACCTGCGGCTCCAGCACGCCCTGTACGAGCGGACCGTGTACCGCAGGCTGCGGGCCGCGCTGGGCGGCCGGGCCCGCCGTGCCACCTCGGGCGGCTCCACCCTCAACCGCGAACTCTCCCTGTTCTACGAGGGCATCGGCGTCTACGTCCACGACGGGTACGGCCTCACGGAGACCTGCGGCGGGATCACCATGCAGCCGCTGGGCCGGGAGAAGTCCGGGACCGTGGGCCGCCCCCTGCCGGGCGTGGATCTGCGGGTGGCGGACGACGGGGAGATCCTGGTGCGCGGGCCGTCGGTCTTCCAGGGCTACGTCAACGACGAGCACGCCACACGGGCCGCGCTGTACGGCGGCTGGCTGGCCACCGGGGACCTCGGGCGGCTGGACGCCGACGGCTATCTGACGATCACCGGCCGCAAGAAGGACATCATCGTCACCACCAGTGGCAAGAGCGTGGCCCCGGCCGCCCTGGAGCACCGGCTGAGGATGCATCCGCTCGTCCACCAGGCCGTGGTGGTGGGTGACAACCGGCCCTGCGTGGGCGCCCTGCTCACCCTGGACCCGGTGTTCCTGGCCCACTGGCGCGGGAACCTGGTGGCCCAGCAGGACCCCTCGGCCCGCGAGGCCCGGGAGGAGAACGCGCTGCGGGAGGAGATCGCGCGGGCGGTGGCCGCCGCCAACAGCACCGTCTCGCGCTCGGAGTCGATCCGGGTGTTCCGGGTGCTGCCGGAGCCGTTCGACCTGGCCAACGGTCTGCTGACGCCGTCGATGAAGCTGCGCCGGGACGAGATCGTGCGCCGGTACGCGGCGGAGATCGACGCGATGTACCAGGCCCGCTCGGCCGGCGCCCGGCGGACCCCGGCGGAGGACTTGCTGAGCTGGGACGACTCGGACAACGTGTTCCGGTGAAACCCGGCCCGTGGGCAGCGTTCCCGAAGGTGAGGACGATTGGGCGGCCTGCCCTCGGGAACACGGCTCATTGTCGACGTGAGACAGTACGACAACCCGTAGACGCCGAGCCGTGAGAGCGGCACGGCACCGAGCCGCATTGGGACGAGACACTGACTTCCGAGGCGATTCCGAGCCGCACCACCCGTTTCGCGGGCGAGCCGCAATGCGTGACGGGTGCGCGGCTCGCCGCTGAAGAATTCCTGGACGACCTCGGCCAGAGCGTGCCGCCCGCGACCCCCGAACACTGGGACGACATCCTGCTGGTGGTCACGGAACTCGCCGCGAACGCCGTCCAGTACGCCCCCGGGCCCTTCGTGCTGCGCATGCGCCGCACCTTCGACGGCGTGCACGTCACGCTTCGCGACACCAACCCGACGCCGCCGGCCCCCCGTTCCTTCGATCCGCGCACGGGCGGCGGCGGCATCGGCTGGCACCTGGTCCACGCCCTGTGCGACCAGGTCAGCGTGGTGACGGACGAGCGGGGCAAGGATGTGCACGTCTTCCTGCCGTGGTGAACCGCCCCGCCAGGCCCGTCAGGCGGTGGCCGTGAGCCGCAGATAGTAGGCGCCGACCGCCGCGAGGTACTCACGGTCCCTGGTCTCGCTGTCGGTGCGGAAGCGGGGGGCCGCCTTCACCTCCGACCCGGTGCAGGCCAGCGTGATCCGCCGGCCCTGGGTGTCGACCCGCGTCACGACGCCCAACGGGACCAGGACGCTGCGGCCGAAGATCCAGACGCCGGTGTCGACGACGAGATGTCCCATGCCGTGGGGGGCGGCCTGCCGGTCCACGTGTCCGATCGTGCCGTCGCTCGCGACGACGCTGAAGCCCGTCAGGTCCTGTCCCTCGACGTATCCGCTGTCCGGCGCGTACGACCAGATTCTGTCGGTGGTCACGCTGCTCCTTCCCTCCCGAGCGCTGCACGGATCCCGCCTCTTCGCTGCGAGCGGGCCCACAGCACCCCATACCCCTCTGCCGCACACACATTCGGCGACCGGCATCCTCACAAGCGGTTTCCCCGGGTCCGGTCCGCGCACCTCCTTCACTTTTCTCCCGGTGCACTTTCAGGCCAGGACGGGCAAGGTGGTCCTCGACGCATTCGTCGCGCCCGCACGGGCAGACGAAGGGCGTTCGAGGCAGACCGCCTGGAGCCGCAGAAAGGGATGAACACCGTGACACGACCCAGGATCCTGGTGGTCGGCGCCGGCTTCGCCGGAGTCGAATGCGTTCGCCGGCTGGAGCGGAAACTCTCCCCGGACGAAGCCGACGTCACGCTGGTGACGCCGTTCGCCTACCAGCTCTATCTCCCGCTGCTCCCCCAGGTCGCCTCGGGTGTGCTGACGCCCCAGTCGATCGCCGTCTCCCTGCGCCGCAGCAAGAAGTACCGCACCCGGATCATCCCGGGCGGCGCGATCGGCGTGGACCTCAAGTCGAAGGTCTGCGTGATCCGCACCATCACGGACGAGATCGTCAACGAGCCGTACGACTACATCGTGCTGGCGCCCGGCAGCATCACCCGCACCTTCGACATCCCCGGTCTCACCGAGCACGCCTTCGGCATGAAGACCCTCGCCGAGGCCGCCTACATCCGCGACCACGTCATCTCGCAGCTCGACCTCGCGGACGCCAGCCAGGACCCGGCCGAGCGCGCGGCCCGGCTCCAGTTCGTGGTGGTCGGCGGCGGATACGCCGGCACCGAGACCGCCGCCTGTCTGCAGAAGCTCACGCACGCGGCGGTCAAGCGCTACCCGCGCATCGACCCGTCGCTGATCAAGTGGCATCTGATCGACATCGCCCCGAAGCTGATGCCGGAGCTGGGCGACAAGCTGGGCCGCAGCGCGCAGGAGATCCTGCGCCGGCGTGGCATCGACGTGTCGCTGGGGGTCTCCATCGAGAAGGCGGGCCCCGACGAGGTCACCTTCACCGACGGCCGGGTGATCCCGACCCGGACCCTGATCTGGACGGCCGGTGTCGTCGCCAGCCCGCTGATCGCCACGCTCGGCGCCGAGACGATCCGCGGGCGGCTCGCGGTGACCGCCGAGATGACCCTGCCGGGCCAGGACGGCGTCTTCGCGCTCGGCGACTCCGCCGCCGTGCCCGACAAGGCCAAGGACGACGACAGCGCGATCTGCCCGCCCACGGCCCAACACGCCATGCGGCAGGGCAAGGTGGTCGCCGACAACGTCATCGCGACACTGCGGGGCCAGGCCCTGAAGCCGTACGTCCACAAGGATCTCGGCCTGGTCGTCGACCTCGGCGGAACCGACGCCGTCTCCAAGCCGCTCGGCATCGAACTGCGCGGCCTGCCCGCCCAGTTCGCCGCCCGCGGCTACCACTGGGCCGCGCTGCGCACCAATGTCGCCAAGGTCCGCGTGGCGACGAACTGGACGCTCAACGCCATCGCGGGCGACGATTTCGTCCGCACCGGTTTCCAGGCCCGCAAGCCCGCGAAGTTGAAGGACTTCGAGTACACGGACGCGTACCTGACGCCGGAACAGGTCAGGGCGCAGGTCGAGGGGACACGACAGCTGGACCAGTAGGTGTGGCGCACATCACTCCGGGCCGCCGATCGGTTTCCGGCCGGTCGGTGGTCGTAGGAAGAACAGCAAGCGCCACCGAGAGGACACCGCCATGGCCGCGACCGTGAAGGGCCCCGCGAGCTACTTCCCCTCCATCGAGAAGAAGTACGGCCGCCCGATCTCCGACTGGCAGGAGCTCGTCCGCTCCTCGCCGCTGACCCGGCACATGGAACTGGTCGCCTGGCTGAAGACCGAGCACGGGCTGGGACACGGCCACGCCAACGCGCTGGTCGCCCACACCCTCGCGGAGGCCAAGGGCGAGTGATCCATTCCGCCGTGCCATGCTGGAACGGATCATGACGTGACACGGGAGTGAGTACGGCGGAGTGAACACAGCGAGGCTGCGCGATCGGGTCGCGGCGTCGGACCCCGGGCTGCTGCGGTTGGCCGCCGGTCTGCGCACGGTAGGGGCGATCGCGCTCACGCTGGTCGTGCTCGGTGTGCTGGGGGTGAGCGTCCCGCACCTGGTGGCGGGCGCCATCGCGGCGATGGTCGCCACCTTCGCCATCCGGGAGAAGCAGCGCGCCCCACAGGCCGTGACACTCGCCCTGGGCCTGCCGGTGGCAGCGGCCTCGCTGTCCCTGGGCGCGCTGCTGAGCTCCCGGGTGCTGGCTGGTGACCTGTTCTTCGTCGCGCTGATCTTCTGCGCCGTCTACGGCCGCCGCTTCGGCGACCGGGGCACCGCGCTCGGCCTGATCGGCTTCCAGGTCTACTTCGTGTCCCTGTTCGTCGGCGCCACCGTCTCCGGCCTGCCCGAGCTGTACGGCGTCCTCGGCGTCGCCTTCCTGTGCAGCGCGGCGGCACGCTTCCTGCTGGTGCCGGAGACCCCGGCGGGCCTGCTGGAGCGCCTGCGGGAGGCTTTCCGGGCCCGGCTGGCCCAGCTCGTGTCCGCGCAGCTCGAGCTTCTCGACGCCGGGCCCGAGGAGATCGACGAGGCGCTGAAGGACGTACGCGAGGGGACGGCGCGGCTGCACGAGACCGCGCTGATGATCCAGGGGCGGCTGGAGGAGGGGACCGCCGACGAGGCCGCGGCGCGGCTCGTGCAGCGGCGGATCGCCGACGCCGAGATCGCGGCCGAGCGGCTCGGCCTGTTGCTGTTGTCGGCCCGCAGCGCCGAGCGTGCGGACACCCTCACCCTGCATCTGCCGGGTGCGCCGGCCCCGCGGACGGGCCCGATGCCGGGCCGGGACGAGGCGATGGCGAGGGTGCGGCGCGATCTGGAGGCTCTGCGGCTGCTGGTGCTGCGCCCGGTCGCGGCAAGGTCCAGCACGGCCCTGTCCCAGATCCGCAACCGGCTGCTCGGCTACCGCGAGGAGGAGAACCTGCCGCCCGCGCCGCCCGCCGTCCAGGACGTCTTCCGGGGCGTCGGTGAGGCCGCCCGCGCGGTGCTGGGCCTCAGGATCGCCCTGGACGGCCCGCAGGACGAGTCGGACGACTCCCCCGCGACGGCCCGCTCGCGCGAGGAGCTGGACGCCGAGGACGCCGTCATCGACGCCGGTGAGGAGGACGGCGGGACGCAGGAGGAGCTCACGGGGCTCAGGCGGCCCACCACCCGGGCCGCCGTGCAGGTCGCCGTGGGGTCCTCGCTCGCCATCGTCGGCGGCGAGTTCCTCTCCAGCCAGCGCTGGTACTGGGCCGTGCTCACCTGCTGGATCGTCTTCCTCAACACCGCGTCCACGGGCGAGATCCTGGTCAAGGGATACCGCCGGCTGGTCGGCACCGTCCTCGGCGTGCTCGCCGGGATCGTGCTGGCGGGGGTGGTCGGGCAGCACACCTGGACGGCGTTCGCCCTGGTGCTGGTGCTGGTGTTCGCGATGTTCTACACCGCGCCGCTCTCCTACACCCTGATGTCGTTCTTCGTCACCGCCGCCCTCGGCCTGCTCTACACACTGCTGCACACCTACAGCCTCTCGGTGCTGGTGCTGCGCGTGGAGGAGACCGCGCTCGGCGCGGCCTGCGGGGTGATCGCGGCGGCCTTCGTCCTGCCGGTGCGCACGGACCGCCGTACGAACGACCTGCTCGTCACCGTCCTGGAGCGGCTCGACGAGGTCACCGAGGCCGCCGTGGACCAGCTCAGCGGCGGCTCCTCCGAAGAACTGCTCGACCGGGCGCGCGATCTGGACCAGGCGCTGGCCGACCTGCGGGCCGCCACCCAGCCGCTCACCCATCCGATCACGCCGCTGCGGGCCCGGCGGGACACCGCCCGCTATGTCGTGGCGCTCCTGGAGACCTGCGCGTACCACGCGCGGTCCCTGGCGGCCACCGCCGAACTGCTGCCCACGCACCCCTCGATCGCGGCGGATCCCCGGCTGCGCAGGGCCGGCCGGCGGATCGGGGAGAACATCGCGGCCATCGCCGCGCATGTCGCCGACGAGCGCTCCACCGCCCGGGTCGAGACCGGGCCGAGCATCGCGTCGCTGCTGGAGTCCGAGGTCCCCGGCACCCCGCGCTTCGGCCGGGTCACCGACCGCGTGCTGCGGCACGTCCAGCGGCTGGACGAGACCCTGGTGGGCCTGGCCCGGCCACTGGACGTGCCGGTCGCGGCGCCCCGTCGTTAGGGGGCCGAGAGACGGGGCCCAAGGGCGCTCAGAGGTCCGTGGGCAGGCCGCTCACCTCGGCGATGCCGCGCAGCTCGTCGTCGAGCCGCCGACGTTCGCGGATGTAGTCGGCGATCTCACCGAGGCGGACCGGGTCGGAGGCAGTGTCCGCGTCGGTGACCACCCGGATCGGGCTGGTGGTGTCATCGACATGGAGTTCGATCACCTGGTTGTCCATTCGGCCGGTCACCGCCGTGGCGATGACCAGGGCGGCCTCGTCGCGGATCTCCTGGGGCAGCCCGTCCTGCTGGCTGTCCTCGAGGGCGAAGTCCAGCGCGGGCAGTTGGTGCTCGTCGATCGCCCGCAGGACCGGACGGACGACGCTGAGCAGGAGCTCGTAGTCGTCCGAGGCCATGCGGATGCGCAGAAGGTCCAGGTAGACGTCCACGGGCCTACCGTCGGGCGGAAGCTCGGGTTCGTTCATGCACCCCGGGTTCCCCGTGACCCGCCGCTCAGACCCTCCGCCACCGAGCCATCGCGAACGAGAACAACCCGAACAGCACCAGCCCGACGGCGACCAGGACGAGCAGCCACGGTCCCAGCGGGGTGTCGGCGAAGGAGCGAAGCGTGTCGTCGAGGCCCTTGGCCTTCTTGGGCTCGTAGTCGACCGCGGCACGGACGGCGAACGCGCCCGCCGCGGTGAACACCACACCGCGCGCCACGCCGCCGCCCACGCCCGTCACATCGACGAACTTCCGGACCCGCGGGCCCATCTGGGCGAGCTTCATCTTGTCGTGGAAGGACCTGCGCAGTGCCTGCGCGGCGATCCACACACCGGCCACCGCGACGCCGATACCCGCGATGCCCACCAGCCACTGCCCGCCGGGCCACTCCAGGATCCTGGCGGTGACGTCCTTGGACTGCTTGTCGCTGGATCCGCCGCTGCCGGAGCCGACGGCGAAGGAGAGCACGGAGTAGGCGACGAACGCGTAGAAGACGCAGCGGGCCGCCGACAGCAGCCGTTTGGTGGCCTTGCCGCCGTCGGGGCCGACCGCGCCGAACACCACCTCGGACAGCCGCCACAGGGCCATGCCGACCAGCCCGATCCCCAGCGCCCACAGGACGACGGAACCGAACGGCTTGTCGGCGAGGGCGGCGAGGGCGCCGCCGCGGTCGGCCTGGCGCTTGCCGTCGCCGAAGGCGATCTGCAGCGCCAGCACACCGACCAGCAGGTAGATCACTCCGCGGGCGGTGAAGCCCGCGCGGGCGGCGCCCTCCATGACGGAACCGCGTGCCGCGCGCCTGGCCTGGATCCGGCCGGTCGGTGCCGTGGAGCTCGTGGTCATGTCGACCTCCTGGGAGTCCGGATGCCGTCCTGGCGGACGGTCACACGGGATGCGGTCAGTCGTCCGGTCACGCGGGTTCGGGCGTGGCGGCGAGCAGACGGTGAGCCGTCTTGAGGGCCAGCCGCACGTCCCGCGTGCCGGTGGATACACAGAGCGTGTAGGCGAGGTCCCGGGCCCTCGGGCTCGGTTCGGCCGCCGTCGCGGCCTCCTCGGCGCGCAGCGCCTCGTACTCCTGGACGAGGCGCCGCAGGAACGTGCGGTCGGGTATCAGCATCCGAGTCCCTCCTCGTGCTCTCAGGCCTCGGCCGGGCCGTCGGCCTGACGCCTCGCCCGGTCGGCCATCGCCTCGTCGCGCACGCGGGCGCAGCTGCGGCTGATGAGCCGGGAGACGTGCATCTGCGAGATGCCGAGCTGGTCGGCGATACGGCTTTGTGTCATGTCCTCGAAGAAACGCATGTAGAGGATGGCCCGCTCACGCTCGGGCAGCTTGCGCAGGCCCTCCTTGGCGGACTCGCGGTCGACGACGACGTCGTACGAGGTGTCCGGGCCGCCCAGGGTGTCGGCGAGGCTGTAGCCGTCGTCGCCGGCCGAGAGTTCGGCGTCGAGGGACAGGGTGCTGAAGCTTTCGAGGGCCTCCAGGCCGGTGGTGACCTCTTCCTCGGTCAGGCCGGTGTGGGCGGCGAGGTCGGCCGGTGTCGGTTCGGGGGCGCCGGGGTTCTGGGTGAGCTCGCGCCGGGCCACCCGCACCTTGTTGCGCAGTTCCTGCACGCGGCGGGGCACCCTGAGGGCCCACATGCGGTCGCGGAAGTGGCGCTTGACCTCGCCGGTGATGGTGGGCACGGCGTAGCTCTCGAAGGCTCCGCGTTCCGGTTCGAACCGGTCGATGGCCTTCACGAGCCCGAGGGCGGCGACCTGGCGCAGGTCCTCGAGGGACTCGCCGCGGTCGCGGAACCGGCCCGCGATGCGGTGGGCCATGGGCAGCCAGGCGGTGACGAGTTCGTCGCGCAGGGCGTCGCGCTCGGGGCCTTCCTCCAGCCCGGACAGGCGGGCGAAGAGGGCCATGGTGTCAGGGGCGTCGTCGTGCCGCCGCCTGCCGGAGGTGGTGGGACGGTCCTGCGTGGTGGGACGGCTGGTCGACGTGTCGGTGAGCATGCGGATTCGCTCCTGAAGAACGGGTTCAGGGACTGACCGCGGGAGGAAGACGCCGGGACCGCCGAAGTGGGGCCCGCAGCAGCCATACAGCTCCCGCTGGCGCGCCTCCGGTCCGAAGCACGAAACTGCGTCTGCCCTGCTGTATGGCACCCAAACGCCGCCGATGAAACTCCGTTTTCCGGCGGCTTGCACAGGAGTGCCGAACTAGCCCAGGGGCACCACGGCGGTGATGCACTTCCCGCCCGAGGGCAGGTCGGTCACGCGGACGTCGCGGGCCAGCCGGCAGACGATCGGCCAGCCGTGTCCGCCGGGCCGCCACCTGCCGCGCGGGTCGACGGGCTCCTTGGCGACGGGGAGCGCCGTGCTGCGGTCGCTGACCGAGACGCACACGCCGCGGCCCTCGACGGTGACCCGGAAGTCGGTGACGCCGCCACCGTGCAGGATGGCGTTGGTGGTGAGTTCCGAGGCGACGAGCAACGCGTCCGAGAGCGCCTGCGCGTCGCACGGGGTGTGTGTGGCGCGGCAGCGTTCGGACACGGCCCGCTCGACCGCCTGGCGTGCCTCGGCGGGTGCGTACGGCCGCGGTTGTACGCGTCGGCGTGCGACGGAGATTTCGGGGGTGGCTGCGGTCCTGTGCTCGTCGCACATGACGTGGCTCCTGATCGGTGGATCGACTGGTCGTTCTCAGGTCGGTGAAGCAGAAGCCGGGCCCGGCCGGGCCCACGGACGCGGTGACGGTGGTGTACGGTGCGCGCCCTCCGTAGGCCTCCAGTAATCGGCTGACCTGTGCGCGCCGGGTCAAACCTCCCCGTTTCGGGCGGCCATCCGGCGATTCGATCGCGTTCCCGGGGTACGCGAACTGCATGACGGATGTCGTGGACTCAGATGAACTGCTGCGCCGGATCCAGCGCGCCCGTGCCTGCGCCGCGGAGGAGGAGCGGTCCTGGCGGGCCCGGAGTGACGAGCTGGAACCCTCCGATCCGGAGGCCGCAAGGGACGCCGCCGTACGCACCCTGGCCTACGAGGCCGTGACCAGGGTGCTGGACGAGGTGATCAGGCCAGGCAGTCGCTGACCGCCGGGCGCCCCGGTCCGGACCGATTGCCGGACGTCCGGGCCGGGCACCCGGGGACGATGACTGTCGATCACACCCAAGCACCGGTCCTGGATGCCCTGGCCGACTACCACCGCCGGGGGCAGCTCTCGTTCGCGCCACCGGGACACAAGCAGGCGCGCGGGGCCGATCCGGCGGTGCGCGAGACGCTGGGGGACGCGGTCTTCCTCGGGGACGTGCTGGCGTCGGGCGGTCTGGACGACCGGCTGACGCGGGGGCGGGTACTGGAGCGGGCCGAGGAGCTGATGGCCGACGCCGTGCACGCCGACCACACGTTCTTCACCACGTGCGGGAGTTCCCTGTCGGTGAAGGCGGCGATGCTGTCCGTCGCGGGCCCGCACGAGAAGTTGCTGATCGGGCGGGACGCGCACAAGTCGGTGGTGTCCGGGCTGATCCTGTCGGGGATCGAGCCGGTCTGGGTCGAACCGCGGTGGGACGCCGAGCGTCACCTCGCGCACCCGCCGTCCGCCGCGGAGTACGAGCAGGCCTTCGAGGCCCACCCGGACGCGAAGGGCGCCCTGGTCACCAGCCCGACCCCGTACGGCGGTTGCGCCGCGCTCGGGGACATCGCCGAGGTCTGCCACCGCCGTTCGGTCCCGCTGATCGTGGACGAGGCGTGGGGCGCGCACCTGCCCTTCCATCCCGATCTGCCGTCCTGGGCCATGGACGCGGGCGCCGACATCTGTGTGACCAGCATCCACAAGATGGGCAGCGGCTTCGAGCAGGGGTCCGTCTTCCATCTGCGGGGCGATCTCGTCCCACCGGACCTGCTGAAGATGCGGGCGGACCTGCTGGGCACCACCAGCCCCTCGGTGCTGCTGTACGCCGGTCTGGACGGCTGGCGCCGGCAGATGGCGTTGCGGGGCGAGGAGTTGATGGGCGGTGCGCTGGATCTCGCGGCCCGGGTCCGTGCCGCGATCGAGGAGATCGACGGGATGCGCGTCAACGGCCGCGACGACTTCTGCGGGCCCGGCCTCGCTGACGATGTCGACCCGCTGCCCGGCGTCATCGACCTCTCGGAACTCGGGATCAGTGGATTCCAGGCCGCCGACTGGCTGCGCGAGCACCGGCACATCGACGCCCATCTCAACGACCACCGGCGTATCGGGATGCAGATCACCCACGGCGACGACGAGGAGACGGCCGGCGAGTTGCTCGCGGCGCTCAAGGATCTCGCCCGGGCCGCGCCGGAGTTGGGCCCGGCCCCGCGGATGGAGGTACCGCCGCCGGCCGAGCTGCGGATGGAGCAGGTCAGGCTTCCCCGGGACGCCTTCTTCGGGCCGGCCGAGGACGTGCCGGTCGCCGAGGCCGCCGGGCGGATCGCGGCCGAGATGATCACGCCGTACCCGCCGGGGATCCCGGCCGTGCTGCCGGGCGAGCTGCTGACCGAGCCCGTACTGGGCTATCTGCGGACCGGGCTGGCCGCGGGCATGAACCTGCCCGATCCCGCCGACGCGGAGTTGAGGACGATCAGGGTGGTAAACGCGTCCGCCGAGTGAAACCGGTCACGCACCCCGGATCTGATTGCGCGAAATCGCCATGGATGGTTTACGGTTCATCCATACGTGGTGACGGGGTCGACACACCGTCCTCCGACACCACCTCTGACTGCCCTGGCTGGCCTCCCCCGTCCAGCCAGGGCTTTTTCATGCCCTGCGCAGATCCTCACATCCGCCGAGGTGCCCCGGACGACGGCAGCCGCTGAAATGGGCGTAGGCACAACCGGAATCCATCGCCGGCGAGGAGCCCCGCGTCATGACCAAAGCGATAAAACTGCTGACCGCACTACCGCAGCCGCAGCGCCAGAGCCTGATGACGCTCGCCAGGGAGGTCTCCTTCCCCGAGGACTTCCGCATCTTCGAGGCCGGCGGTACGGCCGACCGCTTCTGGGTCATCCGCTCCGGGGCGGTCTCGCTGACCCAGCAGGTGACCAGCCACCACCGGGTCACCGTCGCCGGACTGGGCTCGGGCGACCTGCTGGGGTGGTCCTGGCTGTTCCCGCCGTACCGGTGGGACTTCGGCGCGGAGGCCTTCAGCCCCGTGCGGGCCTACGAGTTCGACGCGGCGGCGGTGCTCCGGCTCTGCGAGGAGGACCGGCAGCTCGGCATGATCCTGGTCCGCACGGTCGCCGAGATCCTCGCCCACCGTCTGGAGACGACCCGGGGCAAGCTCATGGAGCAGTACGGCTCGCACCGCAGGGGAGCGCTTTAGGGTCTGTCGTTTGGTTCAGGCCGGCGTCACGGAGCGTGGTGGCAGGCGCTCCCACAGAGGGGGTGCCCCCGGCCGCCTTGTCGTCGGGTGTCGACTCCCCCACGCTCGAACAGCCTCGCGCGGGAGGGGCCCCATCGCGTCGCAGCCCTCCTGCGCCTTGCAGCGGCACGCACCACGCCCGCTCATGTCGGTTGAGCGCCGCAGTCCCTCTGTGCCGACCTGATCCAGACGACAGGCCCCAGCCGTCAGACGCGGTAGCGACGCAGTGCGGGTGCCGCGAAAGCCAGGGTCAGCATGACGGTGACGACCAAGAGGCCGCCGCCGGCGACCGCGGCGCGGGCCCCGAAGGCCGAGCCGGCCGTACCGTGCAGGACGTCGGCGAGGCGGGGGCCGCCCGCGACGACGACGGTGAAGACGCCCTGCATCCGGCCGCGCATCTCGTCGGTGGCGGCGGAGAGCAGGATCGCCCCGCGGAACACCATCGAGACCATGTCGGCGACCCCGGCCACGGCCAGGAACACCACCGCGAGCCACAGACTCCCGCTCAGCCCGAACCCGGTGATGGCCACACCCCAGACGACGACCGCCCCGATGACCATCCAGCCGTGCCGGCGGGCCCGCGAGAACGTGCCGGAGAACAGCCCGCCGGCCACGGCGCCGATCGGGATCGCGGCGAACAGCAGGCCCAGCGCGAGCTCTTCGCCGTACGGGGCGTAGGTCTCGGCGGCGAGCTGCGGGAAGAGGGCGCGGGGCATGCCGAAGACCATGGCGACGATGTCCGCGAGGAAGGACAGCAGCAGCACCTTGTGCGCACAGATGTAGCGGAACCCCTCGACGATCTCGCGTACGCCCGCCCGGCGTGCCCCCGAGGCGGCGAGCGGCGGCAGGGCGGGCAGCCGGTAGACCGCCCACACCGTGACGCACAGCGCCAGGGCGTCGATGAGATACAGCTCCGGCAGGCCGATCACCGGGATCAGCACGCCCGCGAGCAGCGGGCCCATCACCTGGCCGGTCTGCATGACCGTCGAGCCGAGGGCGTTGGCGGCGGGTAGCTGGTCCTCGGGCACCAGACGGGCGATGGAGGCGTTGCGGGCAGGGGAGTTGAGACCCCAGAAGGCCTGCTGGACCGCGAGCAGGACCATGAGGGCCGCCACCGAGTCGAGCCCGCCGACCGCCTGGAGCCAGAACAGGACCGAGGTGACGGCGATACCGCTGTTGGTGATCAGGAGCAGCTTGCGGCGGTCCATGCTGTCGGCGACCGCGCCGCCCCACAGCGCGAACACGATCAGCGGCAGCAGTCCGGCCAGGCTCGCGGCGCCGACCCAGGCCGAGGAGCCGGTGATGTCGTAGATCTGCTTGGGCACCGCGACGGCGGTGAGCTGGCTGCCGACGGCCGTGACGATGGTCGAGCTCCACAGCCGGCGGTAGGCCGGGATGCGCAGCGGGCGGGTGTCCATCGCCCAGCGCCGCCAGCCGCGCCGGGGTGGCGGCGCCTCCTCGGTCACGGGTGCCTGCGGGTCGGTGCTGCTCTCGCCGGTGTCCACACGCTTCCTGGTTGCTCGGTACATCTATCGGGTCCGGGGTTCACTATCGCAGGACCGTCCAGGCGTTCGGTAGGCGATGTCTCAGGTCGTGGACCCGCCCCTGGGCGTCACGCTCCGGCCACGAGCGTGACGCCCAGGGCGATCATCATGGCGGCGACCAGTCCGTCGAGGAAGCGCCAGGCCGTCGGTCCGGCCAGGAAGCGGCTGAGCAGCCGGGCCCCGAAGCCGAGCGAGGCGAACCAGCACAGGCTGGCGAGCACCGCGCCGAGCCCGAAGGTCCAGCGCAGGGGGCCGCGGTCGGCGGCCACGGAACCGAGCAGGAACACGGTGTCGAGATAGACGTGCGGGTTGAGCCAGGTCATCGCCAGACAGGTCAGCACCGCCCGCTTCCGGGAGCCCGTCGCCCCGCCCTCCGTGTGCAGGCCCGACTGCCCCGGCCGCAGGACCCGGCGGGCGGCGAGGGCGCCGTAGCAGAGCAGGAATCCGCCGCCGATCCAGCCGACCAGGGTCAGCGCGCCCGGCCAGGCGACCACCAGCGCCCCGACACCGCCGACACCGAGGGCGATGAGCGCGGCGTCGGACAGGGCGCAGATGCCGACGACGGCGAGGACGGCGTCGCGGCGGACCCCCTGGCGCAGGACGAAGGCGTTCTGGGCGCCTATGGCGACGATGAGCGAGAGGCCGGTGCCGAAACCCGCGGCGGCGGCGGACAGAGAAGCGGACATGGCCTCGACGGTACGGAGACGATCACCGCGCGTACAGCTAAAGATTCTTAAGTAACATTAGCTGATGTGATGATGACCGAGCTCCCTCTGGATCAGGTGCGGACTCTGCTCGCGGTGGTCGACGAGGGCACGTTCGACGCGGCGGCGGCTGCTCTGCACGTGACGCCGTCGGCGGTGAGCCAACGGGTGAAGGCGCTGGAGCAGCGCACGGGACGGGTCCTGCTGGTGCGCACGAAACCGGTGCGGCCGACCGAGTCGGGCGAGGTGGTGGTGCGGTTCGCCCGCCAGCTCGCCCGACTCGAGCGGGACGCGCTCGCCGAGCTGGGCATGCCCGGCGAGGGGGAGGCGACCCGGGTGTCGGTCGCGGTGAACGCGGACTCCCTGGCGACCTGGTTCCTCAAGGCCCTGACGCGGGTCCCCGACCGGGAGCGGCTGTGTTTCGAGCTCCGGCGCGAGGACGAGACCCGTACGGCGGAGCTGCTGCGGGAGGGGCTGGTGATGGCGGCGGTGACGTCTTCTGCCGAGGCGGTGGCGGGGTGTTCGGTGCGCCCGCTGGGGCGCATGCGGTATCTCGCGGCGGCCAACCCGGAGTTCGTCGAGCGATGGCTCACTGGCGCCCTGCCGGACGGGCTGCCGCACGCGCCGGTGGTGACGTTCGACCGGAGTGACGACATCCAGGACGGTTTCCTGCGGGGGCTCGGCCGGGCCGGAGCGAGTCGGATGCGGCACACGGTGCCCACGTCGGAGGGGTTCGTGGAGGCGATAGCGCTGGGGCTGGGGTGGGGGATGGTGCCCGAGGCGCAGGTGGGTCCGCTGCTGCGGTCCGGACGGTTGATCTCGCTGGCGCCGGATCGTCCGGTCGATGTTCCGCTGTACTGGCAGCAGTGGAAGCTGGACTCTCCGGCCTTGGCCGCGCTGGTCGACGCCGTGACGGCGGCCTCCTCAGCGGCGCTCCGCTGATCCGGACCTCCCTCGCGGGGCGCTGACCGTCTGGCTCTCCACGCTGTCCAGGAGCATGTCCAGCGCCGTCGGATAGGCGCTGGTGACCATGCGGCTCGCCAGGAGACGCGCCGCTTCCGCGATCCTCGGATACCGGTCGGCGGGCAGGCGCGCGTACGTCGAGCGCCACTTGTCCTCGTCGGCGTCCAGCGCCGCGCTCGGCAGGGCCAGGGACGCCGCGTCCAGGGCCGCGAAGGCCAGCGTCTGGTCGATGAAGGCGTGGTAGATCCGCACGGTGTCCGGGAGGGCGAGGCCCGCCCCGCGCAGGATGTCCAGGACCGCCTCGTCCGCGGCCAGTTCGTTGGCCCGGCCGGTGACCCTGCTGGTCGTCAGCACGGCGGCCTGGGGATGGGCGACGTACGCCGCGTGGATGCGCAGACCCACCTCGCGCAGATCGTGCCGCCACTCCCCCGTCGGCGCCCACCCCTCCAGCGCCTGCCCGATCAGGGCGTCACCGATGGCCAGAGTCAGTTCGTCCATGCCGCGGAAGTAGCGGTAGAGCGTGCTCGGGTCGGCGTCCAGGGCCAGGCCCAGACGGCGGGCCGTGAGGCCGGTGCTGCCGTGCTCGCGGAGCATGCGCAGAGCCGTCTCGACGATCAGCCCTTCGGACAGCACGGTCCCGCTCCTGGTGGGCCTGCGCCGACGGCGTTTCTCCTCGGGGACCACGGGTTTCGGCATGGCGGCCTCCTTATGCCAACGCCATTGACCTTATGCGAGCGCACGGCGTTGTATCTCCGCCGGGGCCCCTGCATCTGCGGAAACCGACCCGTCACAGGGAGTGTTTGTCATGCGTGTACTGCTCGTGGGCGCCGGGGGCGTCGGCACCGCCATCACCCGGATCGCCGCCCGGCGGCCGTTCTTCGACGCCATGGTCGTCGCCGACTACGACCGGGCCCGCGCCGAGGCCGCGGTCACCGCGCTCGGCGACCGGGCCGACCGGTTCCGCGCCGAACGCGTGGACGCGAGCGACGAGTCGGCCGTGACCGCCCTGCTGGAGCGGCACGCCTGCGACGTCCTCCTCAACGCCACCGACCCGCGGTTCGTGATGCCGCTGTTCCGGGCGGCGCGCTCCGCCGGGGCGACCTATGTCGACATGGCGATGTCCCTGTCCCGTCCGCATCCGGAGCGGCCGTACGAGGAGTGCGGGGTCAAGCTCGGCGACGAGCAGTTCGCGGGGGCCGAGGAGTGGGAGAAGGCGGGCGCGCTGGCTCTGGTCGGCATGGGCGTGGAGCCGGGCCTCTCGGACGTCTTCGCCCGGTACGCGGCCGACGAGCTCTTCGACGAGATCGAGGAGATCGGTGTCCGCGACGGTGCGAACCTCACCGTCGACGGCCACGACTTCGCCCCCTCCTTCAGCATCTGGACCACCATCGAGGAGTGCCTGAACCCGCCGGTGGTCTACGAGGCCGACCGCGGCTGGTTCACGACGGAGCCGTTCAGCGAGCCGGAGGTCTTCGACTTTCCCGAGGGCATCGGCCCGGTCGAGTGCGTGAACGTGGAGCACGAGGAGGTGCTGCTCGTCCCCCGCTGGGTCGGCGCCCGCCGCGTCACCTTCAAGTACGGCCTGGGCCGCGAGTTCGTCGAGACGCTCAAGACGCTGCACCTGCTGGGACTGGACCGCACCGAGCCGGTGACCGTGCCGGGCCCCGCCGGGCCGGTCGCGGTCTCGCCGCGGGACGTCGTGGCGGCTTGTCTGCCCGACCCGGCGACCCTGGGCGACCGGATGCACGGCAAGACCTGCGCGGGCACCTGGGTGAAGGGCGTCAAGGACGGGGCGCCGCGCGAGGTGTACCTCTACCACGTGGTCGACAACCAGTGGTCCATGGCGGAGTACGGCTGTCAGGCCGTGGTGTGGCAGACCGCCGTGAACCCGGTCGTCGCCCTCGAACTCCTGGCCGGCGGCGCCTGGACCGGCACGGGTGTCCTCGGTCCGGAGGCGTTCCCGGCCCGTCCCTTCCTTGATCTGCTGACCGCGTACGGCTCCCCGTGGGGCCTGCGGGAGCAGTGACCGGGCACGTCCCACAGGACCCGGTTGTTTCACAGCGCATCGACAGGTGACCCGAAAGCGAGTAAGGCATGCACGAGGGCACGTACGACTTCGATCGCAGGTGACTTTGATGGACAACTGGCGAACCCATGCCGCGTGCCGCCGCGAGGACCCGGACCTCTTCTTCCCCGTCGGCACCACGGGCCCCGCGCTGGTCCAGACGGAGCAGGCCAAGTCCGTGTGCCGGCGCTGCCCCGTCCAGGAGCAGTGTCTGCAGTGGGCGTTGGACACGGGGCAGGGCATCGGCGTCTGGGGCGGCACCAGTGAGACGGAACGCCGGAGCCTCGCCCGGCGCGCGGCCGCCGCGCGCAGAAGGTCCGGCTGACGGGAGACTGAACGGGTCCGGTCGCCGGACCCGTTCAGTATCAGTGGCCTGGGCACCGTTCAGTGTCAGTGGCCCGTGCGCCGCAGCGGGCCCCAGGGGTTCTCCTGCCGGTCCACCGCGGTCCGCGCCTCGTCGATCACCTGGGGGTCGATCCAGCACATCGGCCGCACGTCGGCGACGAGCGGCTCGTTGTCAGGACCTCGGCCCCGCTCACGGCCCTGGAGCACCCACGGAAGTACGCCGGGGCCCTTCTCGTGCGGCAGGTGCGAGTAGTCGTACAGGCGCCGGGCCACCCACAGCTGGGCGGGCCGCCCCTGCCACCAGTCCTCGACGTCGAGCGGGTTCGCCGAGAGACCCGGCAGGGCCAGGCCGGTGAGTTCGTCGGTGCTGGAGGACCGGGCCAGATCGACCTCGGGACCGCGCGACCAGCGGACGTACAGCCGCTCGTGCCGCTCCGCCAGGCCCGCGAGCTCGGCGAGGGTCCGCACCACCGGCAGCCCGTCCGACACGGTCATCTCCCGTCCTCCCGTTCCTTGCGCTTCCTTCCGCGGGCATACGGGGTACCCGCACGCCACGAGGGGAATCAGGCGTCCGGACCGGGCGGGGAACCCCCCGGCATCCGCAGGGTGAAGACGCTGCCGGTGCCGGGCTCGCTCGCCGCCGCGACCGTCCCGCCGTGGGCCGCGAGCAGGTGCCGGACGATGGGCAGGCCCAGGCCCGAGCCACCGGTACGACGGCTGCGGGACTTCTCCGCGCGCCAGAACCGGTCGAATACGTGCGGCAGCTCGTCGGGGGCGATGCCGGTGCCGGTGTCGACGACCTCCAGGACGATGTCGTCGCCGTCCCGACGCGCGGACAGCGTGACCGTGCCGCCGGCCGGGGTGTGGCGCAGCGCGTTGGACACCAGGTTGCCGAGCGCCTGCCGCATACGGACCGGGTCGGCGTCCAGCCAGGGCTCACCGTCGACGTCGGTGCGCAGCTCGACCCGGGCCGCGTCGGCGGCGACGCGGTGGGCCGCGGCGACCTGCTGGAGGAGTTCGTCGCAGCGGACGGGCTCCGGGTGCAGGCGCAGGGTGCCGGCGTCGGCGTCCGCGAGGTCCTGGAGGTCGTCGATGACACGCTGGAGGACGAGGGCCTCGTCGTGCAGGGAGGCGAGCAGGGCGGGGTTGGGGTCGACGACGCCGTCCCGGGTGACCTCCAGCCAGCCGCGGATGTTGGTGAGCGGGGTGCGCAGTTCGTGGGCGATGTCGCTGACCATCGCCTTGCGCTGGGCTTCCAGGCGCTCACGGCGTTCGGTCAGGTCGTTGAAGGCGACGGCGAGGATGCCGGTCTCGTCGCGGGTCGTGACGGGGACGCGCACATGGAGTTCGGGCGGCTGCTGGGCCGCCGCGGTGAGCGCCCGCAGCGGCCGCACCAGCCGGGTGGCGACCAGGGCGGTCGCGGCGACGGTGACGGCGAGCACGAGCCCCGCGGTGCCGACGACCTTGGCCTTGTTGACCGGGGACATGTCGAACAGCACGGCCGGTGTGTCCCCGGTGCCCAGGAAGAGCTCGGCCACCGGTGCCACGTACGGGTCGAGCTGGGCGCGGCGGGCCTCGTCGACGCAGGTCCGGCTCGCGCGCTCCTGTTTCGCGTCCCCCGCGAAGGTGGGCGCCAGCGACGGGTCGGCGCCGGCGATCGTCGCGCCGACGGTCAGCCGGACGTCGTCGCCCAGGCCGTGGCGGACCAGACAGGGGCGCGCCTCCTTCTGGAGTGCGGCCAGGGCCTTCGCCTCCGTGGGCATCGGCGTGTTGAGGAAACCGTCGGCGCACGGTTCGGGCACGTAGGAGGGCTGGGCGGTGCTGTCCGCCTCCGTGAGGAACGGACGGCCGCTCGGGGTGTGCGCGATGGTGGTCTCGACGCCGTTGTGGTGGAAGCAGATCTGGCGTTTGCGTGCGAGGGCGTCGATCTCGATCCGCTCCCCCTTCGTGAGCCGGTACGGGCCGACCGCGCGCGGATCCATGCCGCTGATCTGGGCGCCGCGTTCGCTGTAGGTGTCGGTGCGCAGCGGGTCGACGGTGGCGGCGGCGCTCGGCGGCAGGGCGGTGCCGCGGGGCGCGGAGTCGGCGATGGCCGTGCGGTCGGGGGCGGTCAGGGCGATGCGCCGGCCGGTCCTCGCCGACAGCTCCCGTACGGTGGCGGCCACTGCGGTCCAGTCGGGGTGGGTGGCCGCGTATCCGCTGAGTTCGGCGAGGACGTCCATGTCGTCGGCGAGTGCCTGCCCCTGTTCCTCGCGCAGGGCCTGGGTGGTGGTCGCCACGGCCAGCCAGGCCGTCGCGGCCACCGAGCACACCGCGATGAGCCCGGACGTGATCAGCAGGCGGACCAGCAGACGCTTGTGCAGAGGTATCCGCGCGCTCATCCGCGGCTCCCGCTGAGCTTGTAGCCGACGCCGAACACCGTCAGCAGCCGTGCCGGGCGGCGCGGATCGGTCTCGATCTTGCGGCGCAGGTTCATGATGTGCACGTCCACGGCCCGTTCGGTGGAGGCCCGGTCGGTGCCCCGGGTGACCTCCAGCAACTGCCGCCGCGAGAAGACCCGTTCGGGCTCGGCGACCATGGCCAGCAGGATCTCGAACTCGGCTGGGGTGCACTCCACCGGCGCCCCGTCGCACCGCACCTCGTGCCGTACCGGATCGACGGCGAGGCCCGCGGCGCGGACGACGGGATCCTCCCGCCGGTCGGACACGGCGGCCCGTCCGCTGCGCCGGAGGACGGTCCGGATGCGGGCCATGAGCTCCCGCGGGCTGTACGGCTTGGTCATGTAGTCGTCGGCGCCCAGCTCCAGGCCCAGCAGGACGTCGTCCTCGTCGGACCGCGCGGTGAGCATCACGACGGGGATGTCCGCGTCGCGGCGCAGCACCCGGCACACGCCGAAGCCGTCGATCACGGGCAGCATCAGGTCCAGGACGACGAGGTCGGGGGCGACCCGCCGGGCCGCGTCCAGGGCGGCCCGCCCGTCGTGGACCACGGTGGCGGTGTGGCCCTCCGCGAGCAGGGACCGCCGTATGAGTTCGGCCTGCATCTCGTCGTCCTCGGCGACCAGCACATGTGCGCACACCCGGCGGATCCTAGGCGCTCAGCGCTTCAGGGACGCGGCGTCGCCCATGACGACGACGGGGTGCAGGTCCGGGTCCAGGGCGAGGAGCAGCTCCTTCATGTGTTTCTCGGCGATGCTGACACAGCCGTGGGTGGGGCCGCCGTGGTCGACGTGCAGCCATATCCCGCCGCCGCGTCCCGCGCCCAGCGGCCGGGTCCAGTCCAGCGGTGAAGTGCCGGGCTTCCGGTTGTAGTTGATGGCGATCACGTAGTCGAAGGACCCGGCCAGCGGCTCACCCTCGAAGCCGGTGCCGGGCGCGGTGAAGCCCACACCGTGGTCGTACGGCAGCTTGCTGCCGGGGTTCTTCAGCAGGCCTCCGGCATCGGTGAGGGTGTACACGCCGATCGGTGAGCGCAGGTCGCCTGCCAGGTGGTGGTCGGTCCAGCCCTTGCGGGCGTTGTGCGCGGGCCAGCTCGCACCGGCCCGCCAGCCGGCCGCCGTGCGTTGGTAGAGCACCACGGTGGAGACCGGCGAGTCGCGGCCCCGCCCGGTGGCCACGACGGCCTGCCGGGCGTCGGCCGGTACCTTCGCCCAGGTCTTCGGTCCGAGCCCGGGTATCCGCTGGGGAGCGGTCTCGGCGGAGACCTCCGGTGAAGGGGTGGTCTCCGAGGGCTCCGGAGTGGGCGTGGGCGCGCTCTCCGTGCCGGCCACGGCACCGCCGCCGCATCCGGTGAGAAGCAGGGACGCGGCGAGCAGGGCGACGTGGGTTCTGCGTGTGATCATGGTGTGACTCTGACCGACACTTGTAAGAAACTGGTCAGGTTCTAGGGCCGGTTCGGCTTGCCGGGCGTGTGGAGCCAGGTCTGGAACAGGCCGTTCAGGTCCTTCTTCGACACCCTTTCCGCGAGACGCACGAACTGCGCGGTGGTTCCGTTGCCGTCGCGGTGCCCGGTCGCCCAGGCGCGCAGGATCAGGAAGAACGCCCGGTCGCCGACGGCCGTGCGCAGCGCGTGCAGGGTCATGGCTCCCCGGGCGTAGACGGGGGTGCCGAAGATGTTGGCGCCGCTGCCGGGGTCGCCGGGAGGGAACTCCCACAGGTCGTCGCTCGCGGGTTTCGCGTAGAGCTCGTCGAAGGTCTTCTGCGCGCTGTCGCCGCCGTGCTGCTCGGCGTAGAGCCACTCCGCGTAGGTCGCGAAGCCCTCGTTGAGCCAGATGTCCTTCCAGGAGGTGAGCGATACGGAGTCGCCGAACCACTGGTGGGCGCTCTCGTGGACGAGGGTGCTCAGGTCGGGTGCCCGGTCGTAGACCGGACGGCTCTGGGTCTCCAGCGCGTAGCCCACGTTCGGGGCGTGGTCGACGATCGATCCGGCCGCGCGGAACGGGTAGGGCCCGAACAGCTTGCTCTCCCACTCCAGGACGGAGGGCAGCTTCTTGAGCACGGGCGCCGCGGCGGCGGCCTCGCGCGCGTCGACGGCGTTGTAGACCCGGATGCCGTTCCTGGTGGTGAACTGCTCGACCTTGAACTTCCCGACGGTCGCGGTGGCCAGGTAGGCGGCCATGGGCTCGCTCTGACGCCAGCGGAACGTGGTCTGGCCGTGCGTGGTCCGCTGGGAGAGGAGGATCCCGTTGGCGACGGCGGTGCGCCCCTGCGGGACGGTGAGGGTGAAGTCGTACGACGACTTGTCCGTGGGGTGGTTGTTCGCCGGGAACCAGGTCATCGCGCCCTGGGGCTCTCCGGCGACGAAGGCTCCGTCGTCGGTGGGGATCCATCCGTCGAGCGAGCCGTCCGGGTCGGTGACGGGGCCGGGCTTCCCCTTGTAGGTGACGGTGATGGTGAATCGTTCCCCCTTGCGCAGGGCGCGCTGCGGGGTGACCACGAGTTCCTGTCCGTCGCGGCGGAAGGCGGCCTTGGCGTGACCGACCGTCAGACCGGTGACCGTCAGTCCCTTGAAGTCGAGGTCGAAGCGGCTCAGGCGCTGGGTGGCGCGGGCGGTGAGGACCGCCCGGCCGTCGAGGTGACGGCTGTCGGGGTCGTAACCGAGCGTCAGGCCGTAGTGCTCGACGTGGTATCCGCCGTTTCCGGCGAGCGGGAAGTAGGGGTCGCCGGCTCCGGACGAGCCCGTCGGGGAAGGCGCGGCGGCCCCGAGCAGAGCGGTGAGGGCCATGACGAGGACGAAGGTGCGTCTGACGGCCTTCGGCACGTGCTCTCCTACAGGTCGGGGGGTGGACATCGGCTTCACACTAAAGGCCCCCTCCGCCGCAACTCACCCTTGATCAGGTCAAGTCACGGCGGGCTCCGCAGTACGCTCCGACGCACTCACCCCTTCGTCGAGAGGCCACCCGTGAGCGTGCGCGTCCGCCGTGTCTACGAACCGCCCGAGCCCGCGGACGGCGTCCGCGTCCTGGTCGACCGGCTGTGGCCGCGCGGCCTGTCGAAGGACGCGGCCCGCGTCGACGAGTGGCCCAAGGCGCTCACCCCGTCGACCGAACTGCGCCGCTGGTACCACGCGGGCGAGGGCTCCTACGAGGAGTTCGCCGAGCGGTACGAGGCGGAACTGGCAGATCCCGAGGCGGCCGAACTGCTCGATCGGGTCCGGGAGTTGGCGAGCCAGGGCGACGTGACCCTACTGACCGCGTCGAAGACGCCGGAGCAGAGTCACGCCACCGTGCTGGTGCGCCTGTTGGGGGGTTAGGGCCCCCGACGGATCAGGCCGACGTCACGAGGTCCGGCACGCCGACCCGCGCCGCACCGGCTCCCGACCGCCCGCTCACCCGCGCTCCCGGCGCCGTGCCTCGAAGCCCGCGCGAACCACCGGCAACCGTCCCCGGCCGACCCGCGTCAGGGCCCCTGGTCCTAACCGACCTGCTTCGCCGCCGCCCGTCCCGCCGCGCGGCCGGAGAAGAGGCAGCCGCCGAGGAAGGTGCCCTCCAGCGCGTTGTAGCCGTGGACGCCGCCACCGCCGAAGCCGGCGACCTCACCGGCCGCGTACAGGCCCTCCAGGGGCTTGCCGTCGGTGCCCAGGGCGCGGGAGTCGAGGTCGGTCTGGATGCCGCCGAGGGTCTTGCGGGTCAGGATGTGCAGCTTGACGCCGATCAGCGGGCCGGCGGCCGGGTCCAGGACGCGGTGCGGGGTGGCGACCCGGCCGAGGCGGTCGCCGATGTAGCGGCGGGCGTTGCGGATGCCCTGCACCTGGGCGTCCTTGCTGTAGGAGTTGGCGATCTGGAGGTCGCGGGCCTCGATCTGGCGGCGGATCGAGGGGGCGTCGAGGAGGGGCTTGTCCGTCAGCCCGTTCATCTTCTCCACGAGCTGTTCCAGGTTCGGGGCGGTCACGAAGTCCGCGCCCTTGCGCAGGAACGCGTCCACCGGTCCCGGAGCCCCCTTGCCGAGGACGCGCTCCTTGAGGAAGCCCGCGCGGTCCTTGGCGGTGATGTCGGGGTTCTGCTCGGAGCCCGAGAGCGCGAACTCCTTCTCGATGATCTTCTGGGTGAGGATGAACCAGGAGTGGTCGTGCCCGGCGATGTCCTCGGTGGTGCGCAGGTGCCTGAGGGTGCTGAGGGTGTCGTAGCCGGGCAGGCAGGGGTCGGGCAGCCGGCGGCCCAGCGCGTCGAACCACAGGGAGGACGGGCCGGGCAGGATGCGGATGCCGTGGCCCGGCCAGATGGGGTCCCAGTTCTGGATGCCCTCGGTGTAGTGCCACATGCGGTCGCGGTTGACCAGGCGGACGCCCGCGCCGGCGCTGATGTCGAGCATCCGGCCGTCGACGTAGGCGGGGACACCGGTGACCATCTCGGCGGGCGGGGTGCCGAGCCGCTCGGGCCAGTAGCGGCGGACGATGTCGTGGTTGGCGCCGATGCCGCCGGTGGTGACGACGACGGCCTGGGCGGTGAGCTCGAAGTCGCCGACGCGGTCGCGGTTGGAGGCGACCCCGCGCGCGGAGTTGTCCTCGGCGAGCACGGTCCCGCGCACGCCCCGCGCGGTGCCGTCCTCGACGACGAGCTCGTCGACCTGGTGGCGGTGGTAGAAGGTCAGCAGCCCGTCGCGCGCCGCCTGCTTGGCGTATCCGACGAAGGGCTCCACCACTCCGGTGCCGGTGCCCCAGGCGATGTGGAAGCGGGGTACGGAGTTGCCGTGGCCGTGGGCGGTGAGGTCACCGCGCTCGGCCCAGCCGACGGTGGGCAGGAACTTGATGCGGTGCCCCTCCAGCCAGGACCGCTTCTCGCCGACCGCGAACTCGACGTAGGAGCGCGCCCAGCGCACCGCCCAGGAGTCCTCGTCGTCGACGCGGTCGAACTGGGCGCTGCCCTGCCAGTCGTTCCAGGCGAGGTCGAAGGAGTCCTTGATGCCGAGGCGCCGCTGTTCGGGGCTGTCGACGAGGAAGAGCCCGCCGAACGACCAGAAGGCCTGGCCGCCGAGGTTGGCGGCGTTCTCCTGGTCGACCAGGGCGACCCTCCTGCCCCGGCTGGTGAGCTCGTGCGCGGCGACCAGGCCCGCGAGGCCCGCTCCGACGACGATGACGTCGGCATCCATGGCGACCGTCCCTTCCCTCATACGGTGGTGTCGCTGCCGTCGGTGAGCAGCGCGGTGAGCAGTTGCTTGAGCCAGACGCGGGCCCGCTCGACGTCGGCGTCGAGGAGCAGTTGGACGGTGACCCCGTCGTAGGCCGCGACCACGGCGTGGGCGGCACCCTCGACGTCGACCAGCACGGCGGGCAGTTCCGCGTGTCCACGCGCGCGTGCCAGCCGGTCGGCGACGGCACGCCTGAGCCGGGCCCGGTGTTCGAGCAGGGTGCGGGCGACCTCGGGCGCGCGGGCGGCGTGCACCAGGAAGTCGGTCTTCACCAGGAGCCAGTCCCGGTCCAGGAGCAGCACCTCGGTGACCCGGTCGACGGCGGCCGGCACGTCGAGGCCGGGTCCGTCGAGGGCGAGGGCACCGGAGACCTGGTCCGCGATGAGGTCGGCGCGCTGCTGGTAGAGCGCGAAGAAGAGCTCGTCGAGGCTGTCGAAGTTCGAGTAGAAGGCGCCGCGGCTGTATCCGGCGGCCTCGCAGACCTCCTCGATCGACACCCGTCCGAAGCCCTTGGCGGCGAACACCGCGAAGGCCGCGTCCAGGAGGTTGGCACGCGTGCGGACCCGGCGCCTGGTCACACGCCTGGTCGTGTCCTCCATCGCCACGTCGGCACCTCCGTTCGATACGCGAATGTATCCGATACACCGATGTATCGAAAGAGTCGAACACGCAAGCGGATTTTCATGGGAACAGATTTTCGATTCAGGAGTACGCTGGATCCATGACCGCGCACCTCCAGGGCTCCCTGTTCGACCAGGCCGACCAGCTCCGGCTCGGCCCGCTCGACGGGATCCGCCGTACCGTGCTCGACTTCGGCGCCTGGATCGACCTGCTGCCCGGATGGCTCGGCGGCTCGGACGCGCTGTTCGAACAGCTCGCCGCCGAGGTGCCCTGGCGTGCGGAGCGACGCAAGATGTACGACCACGTCGTCGACGTCCCGCGCCTGCTCGCCCACTACGGCGTGGACGACGAGCTGCCGCATCCCGTCCTCACCGAGGCCCGCGCGGCGCTCACCGCGCACTACGCCGAGGAGCTCGGCGAGCCGTTCACCACGGCGGGGCTCTGCTACTACCGCGACGGCCGGGACAGCGTCGCCTGGCACGGCGACCGGGGCGGCAGGGGTGCCAGTCAGGACACGATGGTCGCGATCCTCTCCGTGGGCGCCCCGCGCGATCTCCTGCTGCGGCCGGCGCGTGGCGGCGGCGAGACGCTGCGGCGGCCGCTGGGCCACGGCGACCTGATCGTGATGGGCGGTTCCTGCCAGCGCACCTGGGAGCACGCCGTACCGAAGTCCACGCGCGCCACGGGACCGCGCATCAGCATCCAGTTCCGCCCGCACGGCGTGCACTGAGGCCCGCACGGCGTGCGGTGAGAACCACGCACGGCGTGCACTGCGAGCCCCCCGCACGGCGTGCACCGCGGCAGAGAGGCGGCTGCCTCGGGGCGCGCGGGGGCTGCCTCCGGCGGACGGTGCCGGAGGCAGCCCCGTCCCGCCGGGGCCTGGAGGCGGAAAGCCAGGGGAAGTTGACCGCTGGAGGACCGGTACCCGCCGCTCCGGATCGACGGGGCGTCTGCTTTGCTGTGTGCCGTCGGGCAGGGACTCATCGGGCGGGGCGATCATGAGCGCGGGCGTGCAGCAAGTCGCGGACGGCACCTACCTGGTGCACGGCAGCAACACCAACTGGGTGATCCTGACCGAGGGAAGCTCCGCCACTCTGGTCGACACCGGCTACCCGGGCGACCGGGAGCAGGTGCTCGCCTCCCTCGCCGAGGTGGGGAGTTCACCGGAGGCGGTCACCGCCGTACTGATCACGCACGCCCACAACGACCACCTCGGGTCCGCCGAGTACCTGCGCTCCGCCTACGGCACGCCGGTCTATCTGCACGAGGCCGAAGTCCCGCACGCACGCCGGGAGTTCCTCCACCAGGTCTCCGTCGGAACGGTCCTGAGGAACGGCTGGCGCCCCGGTGTGCTGCCGTGGGCGGTGCACGCGATCCGGTCGGGGGGCACGGCCCACGTACCGGTCGCCTGCCCGCAGCCGTTCCCGGCGGAGGGCGCCCTCGACCTGCCCGGCCGGCCCGTGCCCGTGCACACGCCGGGCCACACCGACGGGCACTGCGCCTTCCACCTCCCCGAACGCGGCGTGGTGATCTCCGGCGACGGCCTGGTGAGCGGTCACCCCACGTCCCGGGTCGAGGGTCCCCAGCTGCTGCCGGACATGTTCCACCACGAGCGCGCGCGTGCCGTGGCCTCGCTGGACGTGTTCGCCGGGCTGGAAGGCGACGTCCTGGTGCCCGGACACGGCCCGGCCCACCGCGGTCCAGTCCGTGAATCGGCACTTCAGGCCAAGGAGCGCGCGCTCTAAGGTGAGGTGACGATCACCGGCCGGACAAGGACACCGCACCATGGCACTGCAGATCAGCGCGACGAACCCGGAGCACCCCGCGCTCCTGCTCGAACTGCCCTGGCACCTGCCGCTGGAGCAGTGGCCGGACGAGGTCCTGGTCCCGCTGCCGCGCGGTATATCCCGCCACGTGGTGCGCTACGCCCGCGCCGGCGACGAGGTGATCGCCGTGAAGGAGCTCGCCGAACGCCCGGCGCTGCGCGAGTACGAGCTGCTGCGCGATCTGGACCGGCTCTCCATCCCGGCCGTCGATCCGCTCGCCGTGGTCACCGGGCGCACCGACGCCGAGGAGGCCCCGTTGGAGTCGGTGCTGGTCACCCGGCACCTGGGCGGCTCGATGCCGTACCGCTCGATGTTCGAGACGACCATGCGGCCCGCCACCATGCACCGCCTGATGGACGCCCTCGCGGTCCTCCTGGTCCGCCTGCACCTGGCCGGGTTCGCCTGGGGCGACTGCTCCCTGTCCAACACCCTGTTCCGGCGCGACGCGGGCGCCTACGCCGCCTACCTGGTGGACGCCGAGACCGGCGACCTGCACCCGCAGCTCAGCCCCGGGCAGCGGGACTACGACCTCGACCTCGCCCGCGTCAACATCAGCGGTGAGCTGCTCGACCTGGAGGCCTCCGGCGCCCTGCACCCCTCCGTGGACGCCATCGAGTTCGGCATGGAGATCTGCTCGCGCTACGGCAAGCTGTGGGAGGAGTTGACCCGCCGGTCCGTGTATCCGGCGGGCAAGTACCACTTCATCGAGCGCCGGATCCGCCGCCTCAACGACCTCGGATTCGACGTCGCCGAGATGCAGATCGAGCACGCGCCCAACGGCGACTCGGTCACGTTCGTGCCGAAGGTCGTGGACGCGGGTCACCACCAGCGCCAGCTCCTGCGCCTGACCGGCCTCGACACCGAGGAGAACCAGGCCCGGCGGCTGCTGAACGACCTGGAGTCCTGGATGGCCACCCAGGACGACTACGCCCCGGGCGACCCCCTCGGCGCCCGCCCGGAGGTGCTCGCCCACCGCTGGGTGCGGGACGTCTTCCGGCCCACGGTGCGGGCCGTGCCGCTGGAGATGCGCGGCTCGATGGACCCGGCGGAGATCTACCACGAGCTCCTGGAGCACCGCTGGTACCTGTCCGAGCGGGCCCAGCACGACATCGGGCTCGACACGGCCGTCGAGGACTACATCAACAACATCCTCCCCAAGGCCCGCGAGACGCTCCAGCCCACCCCCGCCACCGCGGACTGACCTCACACGTGCGGCACCACGGCCACCGGGCAGTCCGCGTGGTGCAGCACACCGTGCGCGACCGAACCGATCCGGGCGCCCACGGCGGTACGGCGGGCCCGGCGGCCCACGACCATCAACTGGGCCCGCGCGGTGACCGACAGCAGCACCTGGCCCGCGCTGCCCATCTCCACGTGCTCGACGACCGGCACGTCGGGGAAGCGCTCCCGCCACGGCTGGAGCGCCGCGGCCAGGGCCTTCTTCTCGTACGGCTCCAGCCCGCCGGCCTCGTCGAGGAGCTTGAGCGAACCGGGGCTGTAGGCGAACACCGGCGGCAGCGTCCAGGCCCGTACGGCACGCACCGCCGCTCCCCGGGCCGCCGCCGTCTCGAAGGCGAAGCGCAGGACCTTGGCGCTGTCCTCCGGGTCGCCCTCCTGGCCCACGACGACGTCGCGCCCCGAGACCTCCGTGGCGGCCTGGTCCCCGGCACGCACCAGGACCACGGGCCGCGTCGCCTCGGCGATCACCTGCTGGCCCACCGAGCCCAGCAGGAAGCCGACCACCGGCCCGTGCCCGCGGGAGCCCAGGACCAGCACTTCGGAGTCGGCCGCGGCGGCCACCAGCACGTCGACGCTGCCGCCCTCCACGAGGTCGGTGTCCACGTCGAGCCCGGTGTGCCGCCCGGTGACGGCCCGGACGGCCTCGGCGACGGCGTCCCGGGCCCAGCCCGCCTGGGTGTCCCGGTCCCCCGCGTCGATCCCCTCGTACGGCTGGAACCGCCACGCGTGCACCACCCGCAGCGCCACGCCTCGCCGGACCGCCTCCCTCGCGGCCCAGCCCAGCGCGGCGAGGCTCTCCTCGGTTCCGTCGATGCCTGCGGTGATCGGGCGGGTCATGCGGTGGCCTCCCTGGTCGCGGTCACGTGCGTGCGGTCCAGTCTTCACTACGCTGCCGTCATGACACTGGAATGGGAGCAAGTCATCGTGGACTCGGCCGATCCCGTCGCCCTCGGGCGCTGGTGGGCCGAGGCGCTGGGCTGGGTCGTGGTCGCGGACGCCCCGGACGAGTTCGAGATCCGCCCCGAGAAGGACCGGATGCCGGGGCTGCTGTTCGTGCCGGTTCCGGAGCCCAAGAGCGTCAAGAACCGGCTCCATCTCGACTTCCGCCCGGACGACCAGGAGGCCGAGGTGACCCGCCTCCTCGCCCTGGGCGCCCGGCACGCGGACGTGGGGCAGGGCGAGCAGCCCTGGGTGACGCTCATGGATCCCGAGGGCAACGAGTTCTGCGTACTGGGCAAGCGCCGAGCCTGACACCGGCAGGGTCAGCCATCTCTGCGCGTCTGAGGGCGATCGAACATACGATGGGCGGGACCGGGCCGGACACCACGGGGGGCGCTGTGCCCCGACCGACCGCCCGGGGTGGGGAGACGCATGGCACAGGCCGCCGAATCGGCGCGGACCGTCATCCTGACCGTGGACGACGACCCGGGGGTCTCCCGCGCCGTCGCCCGCGATCTGCGGCGGCGCTACGGCGAGTCGTACCGGATCGTGCGCGCGGAGTCCGGCGAGTCCGCGCTGGAGGCGCTGCGGGAGCTGAAGCTGCGCGGCGACCTCGTGGCGGTGATCCTGGCCGACTACCGCATGCCGCAGATGAACGGCATCGAGTTCCTCGAACAGGCCCTGGACGTGTATCCGGGCGCCCGGCGCGTGCTGCTGACGGCATACGCGGACACCAACGCGGCGATCGACGCGATCAACGTCGTGGACCTCGACCACTACCTCCTCAAGCCGTGGGACCCGCCCGAGGAGAAGCTCTACCCGGTGCTGGACGACCTCCTGGAGGCGTGGCGGTGCAGCGACTACCGGCCCGTCCCCGCCACCAAGGTCGTCGGTCACCGCTGGTCGGCGCGCTCCTCGGACGTGCGGGAGTTCCTGGCCCGCAACCAGGTGCCGTACCGCTGGTACTCCTCGGACGAGCCCGAGGGGCAGCGGCTGCTGGCCGCGGCGGGCGAGGACGGGCAGCGGCTGCCGGTGGTGATCACGGCGGACGGCACTCCCCTGGTCGAGCCGGAGGCACCCGACCTGGCCGCCCATGTGGGCCTCGCGACGACCCCGACCGCCGACTTCTACGACCTCGTCGTCATCGGCGGTGGTCCGGCCGGGCTCGGCGCTGCGGTGTACGGGGCCTCGGAGGGGCTCAGGACCGTGCTGGTGGAGCGGTCGGCGACCGGCGGTCAGGCCGGGCAGAGCTCCCGGATCGAGAACTACCTGGGCTTCCCCGACGGGGTGTCGGGTGCCCAGCTCACCGACCGGGCCCGCCGGCAGGCGACGAAGTTCGGGGCCGAGATCCTCACCGCCCGTGAGGTGGCCGGTCTGGAGGTCAACGGCGCGGCCCGCACCGTGCGGTTCTCGGACGGGTCGGCGGTGGCCGCGCACAGCGTGATCCTGGCCACCGGGGTGTCGTACCGGCAATTGGAGGCGCCGGGCTGCGCGGACCTGACCGGGTGCGGGGTGTACTACGGCTCGGCGCTCACCGAAGCTGCCGGGTGCCAGGGGCAGGACATCTACATCGTCGGCGGGGCCAACTCGGCCGGGCAGGCGGCCATGTACCTGTCCCGGGGCGCCAAGTCGGTGACCCTGCTGGTGCGCGGTCCCGACCTCACCGCGTCGATGTCGCACTACCTGATCCAGCAGATCGAGGAGGCGCCCAACATCTCGGTCCGCGCGCGCACGGTCGTCGAGGCCGCGCACGGCTCCGACCACCTGGAGCAGCTCACCCTGCGCGACGTCGACACCGGGCAGACCGAACTCGTCGACGCGCAGTGGATGTTCGTGTTCATCGGCGCGGCCCCGCTGACCGGCTGGCTGGACGGCACGGTGCTGCGGGACGAGCACGGGTTCATCCTGGCCGGACCCGACCTCACCGCCGACGGGCGACCGCCGTCGGACTGGGAGCTGGACCGGCCGCCGTACCACCTGGAGACCAACATTCCGGGCGTGTTCGTCGCGGGCGACGCGCGCGCGGAGTCCGCGAAGCGGGTCGCGTCCGCCGTCGGAGAGGGAGCCATGGCCGTGATGCTCGTCCACCGGTACCTGGAGCAGTCGTGAGCGGGCGGCTGATGCCGTGCAGCGCGGGGGAGATCAGCTCGCTGTTCCTCTTCGAGAAGCTCAGCCCCGAGCAGCTCGGCAGGCTGTGCAGCGAGGGACGGGTCGAACTGTTCGACCCCGGGCCGGTGTTCGCCGAAGGTGACCCGGCGACCTGCTTCTACGTGATGATCGAGGGCACGCTCGTCATGTCGCGCCGGGTGGGCGACGACGACATCGAGGTGAGCCGCACCTCCCAGCCAGGGGTGTACGCGGGGGCCGTGCAGGCGTACGTCGGGGACGGGAAACCGCAGCGGTACATGAACTCGGTGCGGGTGTCGCAGCCGACGCGGTTCTTCGTCCTGCCCGCCGAGTCGTTCGCGAACTTCATGCACGAGTGGTTTCCGATGGCGGTCCATCTCCTGGAGGGGCTCTTCCTCGGTTCGCAGACCTTTCAGCGGGCCGTCGGGCAGCGCGAACGGCTGCTGGCGCTCGGCTCGTTGTCCGCGGGTCTCACCCATGAGCTCAACAACCCGGCCGCGGCGGCCGTACGGGCCACGGCGACGCTGCGGGAACGGGTCGGCAAGATGCGGCACAAACTCGCCGTCATCGCCCAGGGCTCCTACAGCCCCGAGGTGATGGCGAACCTCATCGACATCCAGGAGCGCACGGCCGAACGGGTCGCCAAGGCGCCCGCGTTGAGCCCGCTGGAGGCCTCCGACCGGGAGGACGCGCTCAGCGACTGGCTCGACGACCACGGCATCCAGGACGGCTGGCGGATCGCGCCGACCTTCGTGCAGGGCGGCCTCGACGAGGACTGGCTCGACCAGGTCGCGGCGACCGTGGGCGAGGAGATCCTGCCGAACGCGATCGGCTGGCTCAACTACACCGTCGAGACCGAGCTGTTGATGGACGAGATCAACGACTCCACGGCCCGGATCTCGCACCTCGTGGACGCGGCCAAGCAGTACTCCCAGCTGGACCGGGCGCCCTACCAGGTGGCCGACGTGCACGAACTCCTCGACAGCACCCTGCTGATGCTGTCGGGGAAGATCGGGCAGCAGATCAAGGTCGTCAAGGAGTACGACCGGACCCTGCCGAGGATCCCGGCCTACCCCGCCGAGCTCAACCAGGTGTGGACGAACCTGATCGACAACGCGGTCCAGGCCATCAACAGCGTCGGCGGGGAAGGGACGTTGACCGTCCGGACCGCGCTCGACCACGACCGGCTGCTGGTGGAGTTCCGGGACACCGGGCCCGGGGTGCCGCCGGACATCCGCGGGCGGATCTTCGATCCCTTCTTCACCACCAAGCCCGTGGGTGAGGGGACAGGACTCGGGCTCGACATCTCCTGGCGGATCGTGGTCAACAAGCACCACGGGACGCTCCAGGTGGAGTCCACGCCGGGCGACACCCGCTTCCAGGTGCTGCTTCCGCTGACCGCCGTGGACAACGACACGACCGAGGAGCCGGAATGACCGACGTCAAGGGGATCGACCCGAGCGTGCCGCCCAGCGGGGACGGGTGCGTGGAGTGCGACGCGGCGGGTGGCTGGTGGTTCCATCTGCGGCGGTGTGCGCAGTGCGGGCACGTGGGGTGCTGCGACTCCTCCCCCGGGCAGCACGCGACCGGCCACTTCCGGGATTCCGGGCATCCTCTGGTGCAGAGCTTCGAGCCGGGCGAGGAGTGGTTCTGGAACTTCGAGACGGGTGAGATGTTCGAGGCGGGGCCGGAGCTGGCGCGGCCGGGGAGTCATCCGGAGTCGCAGCCGGCGCCGGGGCCTGCGGGGCGGGTGCCGGCGGATTGGGCGCGGGTGCTTCGCCGATGAACTCGGTGGCGCCGGTCCGATGGCGGCTGCGGGTGCGTCGTGGCTGGTCCCGCAGTTCCCCGCGCCCCTGAGTGGTTCGACCGGCTGTCAGTTCGAAGTGCCAGGATGTTCGTGTGCCGCAGATCTCTATCAGTACTCCGCTCGTCGGGCGGGAAGACGAGCTGACCCTCCTGTCCGATGTACTCAAGCGTGCCCGGGGCGGGGAAGCGAGGGCCGTGCTCGTCGCCGGGGACGCCGGGGTCGGCAAGACGCGAGTCCTCGACGAGGTCGCCGGGAGGGCCGCCCGGGCCGGGATGACCGTGCTCACCGGGCACTGTGTCGACCTCGGGGACGTCGGGCTGCCGTACCTGCCGTTCACCGAGGTGCTGGGGGCGATCGCGCAGGACGAGCGGTTCGCCGGTGCCCTCTCCGCCTATCCGGTGGCGGAGCGGCTGCTGGGCGGCGGCTCCACCGGCGACTCCGGTGGCCGGCTGCGGTTGTTCGAGTCGATCGCCGGGCTGTTCGCCGACCTCTCGGACATCGCTCCCCTGCTGCTCGTCCTGGAGGATCTGCACTGGGCCGACCAGTCGTCCCGAGATCTGCTGCGGTTCCTGCTCAGCCGGGGGATCCTCCAGCGGTCGGCGGGCGGGGCGCCCACCCATCGGCTGGCCGTCCTCGCCTCGTACCGGGCGGACGACCTGCACCGGCGTCATCCGCTGCGGCCGCTGCTCGCCGAGCTCGTGCGGCTGCCCTCCGTCGAGCGGCTGGAGTTGCGGCCGCTGGCCGACGGCGAGGTGGCCGAGCTGGTGCGGGCCCTGCGCGAGGGGCCGCTGCCGGACACCACCGTGCGGCGGATCGTCGAGCGGGCCGAGGGCAACGCCTTCTACGCCGAGGAGTTGCTCGCCGCCATGGGGAGCGGGGAGGGCGGGGTGCCCAGTGGGCTCGCCGATGTCCTGCTGATCCGGTTCGAGCAGCTGTCCGACACGGCTCAGCAGGTGCTGCGTACCGCGGCCGTGGCCGGGCGGCGCGTCGAGCACGACCTGCTGCGGGACGCCGTACGACTGCCCGACGAGGAGCTGGAAGCGGCGCTGCGCGAGGCCATCGGGCGGCAGGTGCTGGTGCCCGGTGAGGGGGACACGTACGCGTTCCGGCACGCCCTCGCCCGTGAGGCCGTGTACGCCGATCTGCTGCCGGGTGAGCGGGCTCGGCTGCACGGGGCGTTCGCCCGGCTGCTGGGCGGGCGGGAGCAGAAGGCCGAGAGCGCGGCCGAGCGGGCCCATCACTACCGGGAGAGCCACGACCTCGCCCCCGCGCTCGCCGCCTCCCTGGAGGCCGCGGACCACGCCGAGCGGGTCGGGGCGCCCGCCGAGGAGCTACGGCATCTGGAAGCGGCCCTCGATCTCTGGTCGGCGGTGGAGCCGTCCGCGCGGCCCTCGGGTGAGGGCGTCGACCGGGTCCGGTTGATGCTGCGGGCCTCGGCGGCGGCCGCGCACGCCGGGGAACTGCACCGGGCGGTCTCGCTCACGCGGGCAGCGCTCGCCGGTGTCGGTCAGGAGGCGGACTCCGAGCTCGCCGCCCGGGTGCGGTACACCCTCGCCGGGAACCTGATGAGCGTCGACAACCTCACCGCGGCCTTCGCCTACAGCAGCGAGGCACTCGCCATGATCCCCGCCGATCCCCCGTCCCGTACCTGGGTGTGGGCCGCGGCGACACATGTGCTGGCGGCCCGCCAGGTCGGGGAGAACGAGACCGCTCTGCGGGTCGCGCGGCAGGCCCTGGACACGGCGGAGGAACTGGGCGTGACCGACGCCCAGGCGGACCTGCTGATCTCCCTCGCGGTCGTCGAGGGCGGCGGCCGTCGGTCGGTGGAGGGTCGGGAGCGGTTGCGGCAGGCGCGGGAACTGGCCCGCAGTTCGGGTAACGCGCCGGTGGAGATGCGCGCGCTGTTCAATCTCGCCATCGGCACCTTCGAGGCCGGGCACCTGGACGACTGTCTGCCATGGATCACGGAGGGACTCGACCGCGCCCGCAGGGCCGGGCTGCTGTCGTCGCCGTATCCGATGGAGATGCGCTATCTCCATCTGCTGGTGCTGTACACACTGGGCCGCTGGGACGAGTGTGTCCGGGCGGCGCGCACCGATGCCGAGGTGCTGCCCGCGGCCGGTGGGTACAGGGTGGCGCCCGCGCTCTACGTGGCGCTCGCGCGCGGTGACTTCAGGGCCGCAGACCGCGCCCGGGCGCTGATGGAGGGGCCGTTCGACTGGATGGCCACGCTCGTCGCGGGCATCGCGCTGACCGAGGCGGCGGTCCTGCGGGGTGACGCGGAGGCGGCCGTGGAACGGATGCGGTCCACCGTCGCGGTCCTCACCGACGACGCGGGCACGCCTCCCCACGTCACCGTCCGGCTGGCCGCCCTCGCGTTGTCCGCGGTCGCCGACCGGGCCACCGATCTGCGTCTGAGGGGAGACCAGGAAGGTGCGCGTCGATGGGCGGAGACCGCGACCGAGCTGCTGGGGCCGGCCAGGGCCCTCGCCGTGCACGGCGGAGTGCCGCAGGGCCCCGAGGGACAGGCCTGGCTGGCCCGCGCCGAGGCGGAGTGGACTCGGGCCGTGTCGGGGCCGGATGCCGAGGCCTGGGCCAAGGCCGTCGCCGCGTTCGACTTCGGTGACGTGTACGAACCGGCGCGCTGCCGGCTGCGGTACGCCGAGGCGCTGCTCGCGGCCGACCGGCGCGAGGAGGCCGCGGTGGAGGCGCGTGCGGCCCGTGAGGTGTTCGCCCGGCTCGGTGCCAAGGTGCTGCTCGGCCAGGTGGACGCGCTGATCCGGCGCGGCCGCCTGACCGAGGCCCCGCCCACCGCGTCGCCGCTCACGGCCCGCGAGCAGGACGTGCTGCGGCTGCTCGCGCGCGGGCGCAGCAACCGGCAGATCGGCGAGGAGCTGTTCATCACCGGCAAGACGGCCAGCGTGCACGTCTCCAACATCCTCGCCAAGCTGGGCGCGGCGAGCCGCACCGAGGCCGTGGCCGTCGCCTACCGCGAGGGGCTGATCACCCCGGAGACGACGGCCCACGGCTGACGCCTCCTCAGTGGCGTGCGCACTCCAGGCTGTTCAGGTCGACGGAGTCCGCCATGGCCTGCATGCCCTTGTCGTTGGGGTGGATGTGGTCCCCGCCGTCGAAGACGGGGAGCATCCGCTCGTGGTCGTAGGGGCTGCGCAGGACGCGGTCGAAGTCGGTGACCGCGTCGAACTCGTCGCCGCGGCTCCTGACGAAGTCGTTGACCTCCTGGCGTACGGCCTCGGCGTCCGGGTCCCATTCCGGCCAGCCCTTGAAGGGGGCGATGGTGGAGACGACCACGCACTTGCCGGCGTCGTGGGCCCGGTCGACGATCTCGCGGTAGCCGGAGACCAGATCCGCCGCGGTGACGCCGCTGCGGGCCTTGAGGTCGTTGACGCCCTCGAAGAGGAACACGGTGCGCACGCCCGGCTGGGAGAGCACGTCCCTCTCCAGCCGGTTCAGGGCGCTCGGCCCGGAGCCGTCGGCCAGCACCTTGTTGCCGGAGATCCCCTCGTCGGCCACGCCCTTGACCGTGGTGTGCGCCTTCCGCAGACGGCGGGCCAGGTAGTCGGGCCAGCGGCGGTTCCGGTCGCTGGTGGACTGCCAGCCGTCGGTGATGGAGTCGCCGAGCGCGACGACGGCACCGGTGGCCGCGGGGGTACGCACCGAGACCGCGTCGAGGTAGAACCACGACCCGATCGGCTCGGTCCAGTGGGCGCCGCTCTCCTCCGCGGTGTGGTCGCCCCGGGTGGCGTACGACGTCTGCAGGGCCATCCAGTGACCGGTGACCGGGCCCGTGGCGTCCGGGGTGTGGAGGCTGACGACCAGGTTCGACCCGGCGGCCAGGGAGCCGGCCAGCGGGTCGCTGTACACCGTGGCGCCGGGTTCCACGGTGACGGAGGACGAGCCGTCGAAGGTGAGCCGCCGGTTGCTGCCGCGCACCAGATCGGCGTCCTTCAGCTGGAGGCCGGCGTAGACGCTGTCGAAGGTGACCGGCTGGTGGCCGAAGGCGTTGGACAGCCGGACGCGGGCGTCGCGGCCGCCGACGCTGGTGTGGACGACCATGCGGTAGCCGCGGTCGGGGGCCGAGTCACCGATGGCGTAGGCGCTCGCGCCCCAGGTGATCACCCCGTCGGGCGGGCTGACGGCGGCCGGCGCGGGGGTGGCCTGGAGGGCCGCGGCCGCGACCGTGACGGCGGCGAGCCGGGCCCAGCGGACTGCCTGGCGGCTCATCGGCCGAAGCCCTTCAGGGTGACCGTCTCCCCCGGCTTCAGTGTCACCGCGCGGGTGCTTCCCGCGTGGGCGACCGTCGTGGTGCGGCCGCCGGTACTGCGGATCCGGGCTTCGGTCGGTTTCCCGTCACGCCAGCGCAGGTCGACGACGAAGCCGCCGCGGGCGTTCGCTCCGCTGAGGGAACCGGAGGCGGCCCAGGCGTCGGGCAGGGCGGGCAGGAGTTCCAGGTGGCCGGGGCGGGAGTAGAGCAGCATCTCGATCATCGCTGCAGGGGTACCCAGATTCGCGTCGATCTGAAAGATTCCGCGGCCCTGTTCCACCTGGTAGATGTCGAAGAGGTTGAAGGCGGTGCCGTTGCTGCCTCCGCTGGAGGGGCGCAGGTTGTTGACCACGAGCTGGTAGGCGTTGTCGGCGTTCTTGAGGCGGGCCCAGCACAGGGCACGCCAGGCGTTGGCCCAGCCGAAGCTCTCCATGCCGCGTGCGGTGAGCAGGGCGGTGGCGCCGTCGACGATCTCGGCCGGGGTGGAGCCGTCGGGGCGGATGCGGTCGCCGGGGAAGAGGCCGACGAGCGGGGACAGGTGGCGGTGGGTGGTCTCGCCGAGGTTGTCGGGGGACATCCACTCCTCCAGCCAGCCGGTGGTGGGGCTGACCTGCGGGAGGTAAAGGCGTTTGCGGAGGCCGGCGATCGTGGCGGCGAAGCCGGTGTCCTTCTTCAACTCGGTCGCCGCCGCGCAGTAGTTGCCGAACAGCGCCCACACGAGTTCCTGGGCGTAGGTGATGCCCTTGGCGTCGAGGGGGCCGTGCTCGGGCGACCAGTCGCTGTCGGCCACCAGGACCTCCCGTGAGGTGCCCGGGAGGGTCATGGTCAGCAGCCGTGCCTCCCAGAACTCGCAGGCGCCCTTGAGCAGCGGGTAGATCTTCTCCAGGTGGGCCCGGGAGGCGGTGAACTCGTAGTGCTCGTACAGGGAGTTGCACAGCCAGGCGTTGCCCGCCGGGTGCCACCACCAGCCGCCCCCGCCGAAGGGGTTGGTGGAGATGGCGACCGTCCAGCCGGCGTTTCTGCCCGTGGAGTTGCGGTAGCGGTTGCGGGGGTCGTCGAACAGTCTGCGGGTGAGGTCGGTCCAGGACGGGAGCTGGGCGACGCAGTAGTCCGTGAAGGCGTCGAAGCACGGGGACAGGCCGGCCCGGTCGGTCGCCCAGTAGTTCATCTGGATGTTGATGTCGGTGTGGTAGTCGCCCATCCAGTCGGGGTCGTTGCCGTCGAGCCACAGCCCCTGGAGGTTCAACGGCAGGCTGCCGCGTGAGGCCGCGATCGTCAGATAGCGGCCGAACTGGAGGTACTGGGCCTCCAGTTCGGGGTCGGGCGCCCTGTCCCTGGCGCGTGCGCGCAGGCGTTCCCAGGTGTCGAGGGAGCGCTGCTCGGCGGAGGAGGTGCCGAACGAGAGGTCCAGCTGTCCGAACAGGGCGTGGTGGTCGGCGGTGTGGGTGCGCAGCAGGGTGGTCGCCGAGTGCCGGGCGGCCGTACGGACCTTGGTGCGCGCCAGTTTCTGCGGGTCGAGGGAGGGGTCGCGGTAGTGGGCGGAGGCGTCGGGGGTGTAGTTGGTGCCGCCGCTCAGGACGACGGTGAGGTCCCGGCACCCGTTGAACGCGATGTGCGGGCCGTCGACGCCGACGCTGCCGCCGGAGCCGTACGCCGTGATCGCGGCCCCGTAGCGCAGCCCGTTGGGGAGGGTGGCCCCGAAGGAGACCGCGGGTTCCTCGCCGTGCGTGCCCTCCAGCGTGATCGTGCCGGTGTAGCGGCCTCCCCCGCTCTGGGTGAAGTGCAGGACGATGACGTCGTCGGGATGGCTGGCGAAGATCTCCCGTCGGTAGGTCACGCCGGAGCGGACGTACGACACCGTGTTCACGCCCCGGTCGAGGTCGAGGGTGCGGCGGTAGCCGGAGACGGCGGACAGGTCGTGGTCGGGGATGTCCACGGTGAGCCGGGCCAGCAGGGTGAAGGACCCGAAGTCCCCTCGCCCGTAGGGGAACTGGCCGTCGGCGTCGAGGGTGTCGTTGAGGCCGCCGGTCCACATCGTGGCGTCGGTGACGAGGAGGAGTTCACGGCCGGGGTCGTTGCTCACGAGGGCGCCGAGGCGACCGTTGCCGACGGGGAGGCCCTGCTCGATCATCGAGTGCTCGTCGGCGGGGGCCCGCCACCAGGGCCGGTGGCGGGGGTCGGATTCGAGGGCGGGTGGGTCCGCGGGCCTCTGGGGGACGGCGGTCGCCGTGAACGTGGGCAGGGCGGTGAGCGCGGCGGTCAGCGCGAGGACACCGCGTCTGGAGGGGGCGGGGGTCATGGCGGCTCCTGGTGGCTCGGTCAGGACTTCGGTACGTCGATCCGGTCGATGTCCGGCGCGTAGCCGGTGCCGCTGTCGAAGGTGATCGTGTTGGCGCCGGCCTTGAGCGTCACGGGCACGTAGACGCTGGCCACGGTTCCCCAGTCGCCGGTGGCGGGGAGCTTGTGGCGGGTGGCGCCGCCGCCGTTCGCGGAGATGTCCACCGAGCGGGCGTCACCGCTGATGTAGGAGATCTTGATCTGGTAGGTGCCGGCCTTGCCGACCATCACGTCGTTGAAGGTCAGCTTGCCGCCGAGGTACAAGTTGCCGACCTTCTTTCCGTTCGAGCAGGCGGAGCAGTCGGCGACGGAGGCGTTGCCGCCGAGGGTGTTGGCGGACGACTCGGCCTCGTAGCTGGTGAGGGCGACCGCGGTGCCGCGCGGGGTGACGGTGAACAGGCGGGAGCCGTGAGCGGGCAGGGCCTCGGTGATCTTGTTCTTGTGGGTGCCGAGGTTCTCGTGGTTCCACAGGTCGCGGACGGACGCCTTGCCGGTGAAGCCGAGGGTGGTCCAGTCGGCGGTGACGGCGGCGGGGGCGTCGGCGAGGTTGAACAGGGCGACGGTGTAGGTGCCGTCGGTGTTCTTCGCGGCCCAGACCTGCTGCGGGTCGGAGGGGGTGACCGGCTGGGCGGGTGGGTTGGGGCCCTGGTCGATGGCGATGACCTCGCGGTTGGTCAGCAGGGAGAGGCCGTAGGAGTCGAGGCGGGTGAGGTCGTCGCCGGTGTAGAGGGGGGACTTGGCGATGGCCCACAGGGTGGCGTAGCTCTGCCGTTCGGCCTTGGTGAGGCCGTCCATCTGTCCGTTGCCGACGTCGAGGGAGTCGAGGTCGTTCCAGCCACCGGGTCCGGCGTGCCGGGTCCAGGCCGCGGTGTCGTCCCAGCGGTCGTCGACGGAGTTCTCCCAGCTCACGAGGGTGTTGCAATAGCACTCGACGTCGGTGTCGATGCGCCAGCCCTGCGAGTACTTCTTCCAGTCGGCGGCGTGCCCGATGTCGAGGGACCAGGAGAGTTCGAGGTGGATCGGGCGGCCGGTGTCCGCTATCGCCTGGTGCCAGGCGGCCACGTCGGCAACGTTGTCGTACTGGTCGCCGCTCTTGCCGGAGCCGGGTCCGACACCGTCGAGCTTGAGGAAGTCGTAGCCCCAGTCGGCGATCAACTGGGCCTGGGACTCGATGTACTTGCTGGTGCACGGCTTGGAGAAGTCGAGCTTGTAGGCGCTGTCCCAGCCGTTGGTGGTGCGCAGGTCGTCGTAGACGATGTCGGCCGTGGTGCAGCCCTCGGCGTTCCAGACCGGTGTCTTCCCGTCGCCGTAGGCCCCCTTCTCCAGGCCGGCCGGGAGGTAGATGCCGGCCTTGAGGCCCTTGGCGTGGATGCGGTCGGCGACGGCCTTCATGCCGTGCGGGAAGCGGCCCGGGTCGGGCTTCTGGCGGCCGTACTGGTCGAACCCGGACTTCCAGGTCTTGTCCATCCACCAGCCGGCGTCGATGTTGACGTACTCGTAGCCGTACTTCTTCAGCTTGGCGGCCAGGGCGTCGGTCTGCTTGAGGACGTTGGCCTCGGTGAGGTAGCTGTAGTCGCCGTCCGGGTTGAGCCCGGGGTACTTGGAGGACTGCATGCTCCAACTGGACCAGCCCATGTAGGGCTTGGCGGCGAGAGCGGGGGCGTCGGCGGGCACGGGCGCCTCGGCGGTGGGGGCGTCGGCGGCGTGGGCCGTGGGGACGGCGGCGGCGGTGAGGGCGAGCACCAGCAGGGCTCTGGCGGGCAGGGCGAAGTACGAGGATGACCGCATGGGTCGTACCTCCAATGGGGGTGCGGAGTTCTTGTCTGCTCGGCGGGGTTGGGTTGTTGTCGGCTCGACGCGGGTTCTACCTGGCTCGGCGCCGGTTGTTGGCGACTGGACGCGGGTTCTACGCGGCTCGGCGCGAGTTGTTGGCGGCTGGACGTGGACTCTTATCGGCTCGTGTCCGGGCCGATGAAGGACTGGATGGCGGTGGCGGCGGCTCCGCGGGCCCACTCGTCGAACGGCAGCGGGTGGGTGCGGACGTCGCACTGGGCGGCGGAGCCGAAGGCGGCCGCCGCGAAGGCGTCACGGATCTGCTCGGCGAACAGGTCGTAGGCGGCCAGTCCCTCGCCGGAGATGATCACGCGTTCGGGGCCGAGGAGGTTGGCGACGGTGGCGATACCCCGGCCGATCGCCTCACCCGCGCGCGCGTACACGTCCCGGGCCCCGGGGACGCCTTCCCGGGCCAGGGCCAACGCGGCCGCCGCGTCGGGGAGTTCGGCGCCGGTGGCCTGGCGGACCTGGCGGACGATCGCGGCCTCCCCCGCGATCGCCTCCACGCAGCCGCGGTTGCCGCAGTGACAGAGCGGGCCGGAGGGATCGACGGTCACATGGCCGATCTCCCCGGCCACTCCGTGCGCCCCGGCGACCACCCGGCCGTGCACCACCAGGCCGCAGCCGATGCCGGCGCCCACGGTGACCACGGCGAAGTCGGACAGGCCCACCCCGGCGCCGAACCACTGCTCGGCGACCGTCAGGGCCCGTACGTCGTTGTCGACGGTGACCGGCAACCCCGTGGTCATGGCGGCGAGTTCGGCGAGCGGGACGTCACGCCACTCCAGGAACGGCGAGTAGCGAACCGTGCCCTCGCCCCGGTCGACGTCACCCGAGACCGCGATGCCGAGGCCCTGGACCGAGGCCGTGGCGTCGTCCGCCTCGGTGAGGAGCTGTTGGACGAGTTCCGCGACACCCGCGAGCACCGTCCTGGGGTCGCGGGCGGGCAGTGGCAGGTGCCGGGCGACGCGGATGCGGCAGCACAGGTCGGTGAGGACTCCGATGATCTCGTCGCCGGTGACCTTGACGCCGATGAACAGGGCCCGTGCGCCGTCGACCCGCACGAGGTTCGCGGGCCGGCCGAGCGCCGGGCGGGCCTCCTCGTCCACGCCTTCCACCAGGTAACCGGCCTCGATGAGGGGCCGGACCGCCTTGGTGACGGCGGCCGGGGACAGGCCCACCCGCCGGGCCACCTCCAGGCGCGGCAGGGGGCCCTGGGACAGGACGGTGGTGAACACCTGTGAGGCGGCGGGTGTGTTGGCGGGGAACGTCTCGACCGGAGGGGTGGGGCGCATGGCCGGGAACTTAGATTGATTCTTTTCCTTCGTCAATAAAAGAAGCAGGATCGGCTGTGCGTTCCTCAAGAGACTCCTGTGCCGACCGGGGCGGCCAATCATCACTTTTCGTGCTCTTCATGGCGATACTCTCCGCATTCGTACCGGAACTGACGAAGTGACAGGAGATCAGCCGGATGACATCAGCACGAGTGGTGGTCGGGGCGGTGGCCGGGGCGGTCCTGCTGCCCCTTCTCGCGGTCCCCGCCCACGCCGACTCGCCCACCGCGCCCGCGGTGGATCTCGCAGGTCTGCGCGGCGTGTTGCGTTCCGCGCAGGCGCAGGGCGCGCCGGGGTCCATGGCCCGGATCGACGACGGCGGCAGGGTGTACCGGGCGGCGGTCGGCGTCGCGGACCGCGGGAGCGAGCGGGCGATGAACGACGCCGACCGGTTCCGCATCGGCAGCGTGACCAAGACCTTCACCGCCGTCGTCCTGCTCCAACTGGTCGACGAGAAGAAGCTCCAGCTCGACGCGCCGGTCAACCGGTATCTGCCCGGACTGCTCCCCGACGACCGGATCACGGTGCGGCACGTCCTGGGCCACCGCAGCGGCCTGTACGACTACACGAACGACATGTTCGCCCAGACGGTCCCGGGGTTCGAGGCGGTCCGCAAGAAGGTCTTCACGCCCCAGGAACTGGTGAAGCGCTCGCTCGCCCGGCCGCGCACGAACGCGCCGGGCGCGGTGTACGCGTACTCGAACACCAACTTCGTCGTCGCCGGGATGCTCATCGAGAAGCTGACCGGGAACCCGGTGCGGACCGAGTACGAGAACCGGATCATCGGGCCGCTGGAGCTGCGCGACACGTTCTACGTGCACCCGGGCATGAAGATCCCCGGCCCGCACGTCCGCGGCTATCTCACCCCGGACCAGGCGGGCGCCCCGCTCGTCGACGCGACCGAGCAGACCGTGTCCTGGGCGCAGAGCGCGGGCGCGCTCATCTCCAGCACCCGGGACCTGACCACCTTCCTGTCCGCCCTGCTCGGCGGCCGGCTCACCTCGGCCGCGCAACTGGCCCAGATGGAGCGCTGGATGCCCTCGTCGGGCAGCGGCCAGGCGTACGGCCTCGGACTGCGCCGCCGCGATCTGTCCTGCGGGGTCTCGGTGTACGGCCACACCGGTGCCGTACAGGGCTTCTACACGTACGCGTTCGCCTCGAAGGACGGCATGCGCGCGCTCGCCGCGGTCGCCAACACGTCCAACAACGGCACGGTCCTCAACACGATGCTGCGCACCCTGGACTCCGCGTTCTGCGGCAAGGCGACCAAGGCGACCAAGCCTCCGCGCGGCAAGGCTCCGGTGGAGCGGCACGAGGACATGGCGCCGGCGCTCACGCTGGACTGAGCACGGGCCGGGAACCCCTGTGCCCCGGTGCGCGTTCTCCCGGCGAACGACGACATCAGGGCGGCACGATGAGCGAGTTGGTCCCCGGGGGCAATCTGCCCCTCCCCGCAGGGACCGTCACCGTGCGGGTGCCCGGCCCCTTCGACGTGTCCGCCCTGGTCACGGACGACGGCGGCAAGGTCCGGGGCGACGCGGACTTCGTGTTCTACAACCAGCCCTCCGCCCCCGGCGCCCGCCTGGCAGGCGACACGCTGACCGTCGATCCCCGGCGACTGCGCCCGGGCGCCACCAGGATCACGGTCGTCGTCAGCCCGGCCGACCCCGGCACTCCCCTGGCCCGACTGCCCGCCCCCGTCCTCCAGGTCACGGATGCGGGCGGGCGTCCGCTGGCCCGGTTCACGCCACCGCGGCCACGACAGGAGAGCGTGCTGCTGCTCGCGGAGATCTACCGGCGCGGCGACCGTTGGAAACTGCGGGCGCTCGGGCAGGGGTACGCGGACGGACTGGCGGGGCTGGCGCGGGACTTCGGGGTGGACGTCGTGGACGACACGCCGACGGCCGCGGCGCCACGCCCGTCGCTCACGGCACCGGGTCCCACGGCACCTCCCGCCGCCAGGACACTCACGGCACCGGGCGCCGCTCCTCTCCCGTTCCGGCCCCCACCGGCCCCCTCCGCGGCCACGTCCGCACCGACGCTCCCCTCGCCCGCCCCGTCCTCCGACGCGGCCGCCTTCCTCGCTCTCGTCAACGCGGCCCGTGGCACGGCTGGTTCACCCCCGGTCGCACTCGACCCCCGGCTCACCGAAGCCGCCCGCGCCCACGCCTCGGCCATGGCCTCCGCGGGCCGGCTCGGTGTCGAGGGCGCGGACGGCGTCTCCGTCTTCCAGCGGCTCACCGCCACCGGCTACGCGTACCTCACCGTCGGCGAACACCTCGTCTCCGGCCCCCGCAACCCCACCGAGCTCGTCGAGTACTGCCTGCGCGCCGAGCAGCCCCGGCGGACCCTGTACGAGCCGGCCTTCTCCCACGTCGGCCTGTCCCACGCCACCAAAGGCCGCTCCGGCGACACGTACTGGACGGCGCTGTGGGCCAGACCGCTCACGCCCGACGCCCTGGCCCGGGCCGCCCAGGAGGTCGTCGACCTCACCAACCGCGAACGCGCCCGGGCCGGTCTGCCGGCGCTCGCCGTCGATCCGCTCCTGGCCCGTGCCGCGCAGGCGTACAGCACCGACATGGCGGCCCGGGCCTTCTACTCCCACACCTCGCCGGAGGGCACCCAGCCCTGGGACCGGGCCGCCGCCGCGGGCTCGACCCGCCGCTCGATCGGGGAGAACATCGCGTGCGGCCAGCGCTCCCCCGCCGAGGTCGTCGAGGGCTGGATGAACAGCCCCGGTCACCGCGCCAACATCCTCAGGCCCGGCTTCACCCACATCGGAATCGGGTTCGCGGGCGGCGGCCCCGCGGGCACGTACTGGACCCAGCTCTTCGGGGCCTGAGTCGGGCCGCGGGGACGGGAGTCGGGCCGCGATCTTGGCGGAGGGGATCCCTCCGGGCCAGGATGCCCCCATGAAGGGTGACCTGTTTTCCAGTGAGCACATGGTGCAGCCGGCCACGGCGCCGGGCATGACGGTCGAGAACTCCAAGTGCATCAGGTACACGGTGCACGGCGAGATGCTCGCCCGCCAGGGGGCGATGGTCGCCTACCGCGGCAATCTCCAGTTCGAGCGCAAGGGGCAGGGCGTCGGCGGCATGCTCAAGCGGGCCGTCACCGGCGAGGGCCTGCCGCTGATGGCGGTGCGGGGCCAGGGCGAGGCCTGGTTCGCGCACGAGGCCCAGAACTGCTTCATCGTCGACGTCGAACCGGGCGACGAGTTCACGGTCAACGGCCGCAACGTCCTGTGCTTCGACGCCTCGCTGGCCTACCGGATCTCGACCGTCAAGGGCGCCGGCATCGCAGGCGGCGGTCTGTTCAACAGTGTCTTCACGGGGCACGGCAGGCTCGGTCTCGTCTGCGAGGGCAACCCGCTGGTGATCCCGGTCTCGCCGGAGTTCCCGGTGTACGTCGACACGGACGCGGTCGTCGGCTGGACCGCGGGCCTCAACACCTCGCTGCACCGTTCCCAGTCCATCGGGTCGATGCTGCGCGGCGGTTCCGGTGAGGCGGTGCAGCTCATGCTGCAGGGCTCCGGATACGTCGTCGTACGGCCGAGCGAGGTGACCCCGCAGAAGGCACAGCAGCACTGACGCGCCCCGCGGTGATCTACGCCTCACAGGCAACCCGTCCGGCTCCGTCCACGTCTTGACCGGCAACGGACGACGCCCCGGCCCACGGGCCGGGGCTCATTTTCAAGACACTATGCACGCCATGTATACACAGCATGTAGAGATCGGGTGTATACGGACGGAAAGGCATACATGTACGGCAAGGCATTCGCCCCGGAGTACCAGGGCGCCCTCACTGCCCTCTCCGTGAACTCCTCGCTCGAGGACGTACTGGCCGCCGGCACCGAGCAATTGCGAGCGGCCGAGCGGGCCGGACGGCACGGGGAGGCGGCACGCTCGGGACTCGCGGTGGCCGAGGCCCAGCGCAGGCTCGGCCGGGTCGCCGACGCCGACCGGACCTGGAAGGCGAGCTACCGGGCCGCCCGCCGGGCCGGGGACAGCGCGGGCATGGCCTGGGCCCTGTGGAGCGGCGGCACACTGGCCCGGCAGCGGGGTGGATTCGCCCTGGCCCGGCGGCTGTTGGGGCTCGCGGCCGAGCTGGGCGAGCGTGGCGGGGACGTCGTCGTGCGCGGCTACTCGCTGGCGGGTCTCGCCGAGACCGGCCGCATCCAGGGCGACTACGAGGCCGTCGGCCGGCTGCACGAGCAGTTGCTGGCCGAGGCCCGGCGGCGCGGCGAGGCACGGCACACGGTGTGGGCGCTGTCCGGCATCGCGCAGATGCACCGCAACACCGGTTCCTACGACACCGCGTTCGCCATGTTCGAGGAGGCGGCCCGGATCGCCGCCGACGCCGACGACCGGCGCGGCCACGCCTGGGCGTTGCGCGGACTCGCCGACCTCGCCTCCGTCCGCGACGGCGACACCGAGCGCGCCCTCGCCCTGCTGTCCGAGGCGGAGTCGACCTGCCGGGAGATGAACCTGTCCAGCGCGCTGGCCTACAACCACAAGATGCGCGGCAACGTCCTCTACCGCGCCGGGCGTTATCCGGAGGCTCGCGACCTGTACGGGCAGGCGCTCGCCGAGTTCCGCGCCATGAGCGAACCGCGCGGAGAGGCTCTCGCCCGGCTGGGGCTCGCCAAGGCACTGGCCCGGCTGGGCCGCGACCGGGCCGAGACGGCGGCCGAACTGGACGACCTGGCCCGCGTGTTGGAGCGGACCGGGCTGCGCCATGCGCGGGAGATGGTCACCCGGGCCCAGGAGGAGTTCGGCGTGCGGACGGAGGCCGCTCTGTGACGACGGTCGCCGTTCCAGAAGTCCTCACCCGTTGCCGCGAGTTGGTGCGCCCGGCACTCCAGGAGGCCGTCGGCCGACTCCACCCCTGGGTGGGCGAGATGGCCGCCTACGCCTTCGGCTGGTGCGAGGTGGGCGGCGCCCCGGCCGTGGCGTCCGGCGGCAAGGGGGTGCGGCAGGCGCTCGCCGTGCTGGGAGCCGAGGCGGCCGGCGCGCCCGGGCGGGCCGGGGTGCCCGCGGCGGTCGCGGTGGAGCTGGTGCACGTCTTCTCGCTGCTCCACGACGACATCATGGACGGCGACCCGTCCCGCCGCGGCCGCCCCACGGTGTGGAAGGCGTACGGCACCGGGCCGGCCGTTCTCGCGGGCGACGCCCTGTTCGCCCTCGCCGTCGAGACCCTGGCCGACGCGGGCCCGGCGCCGTGCGTCTGCTGTCCGCGGCCCTGTCCGACCTGGTGCGGGGGCAGGCGGACGACCTCCTGTTCGCGACCCGCCCCTGGACGGGACCGGAACGGGTACGGCCGCACGAGTACCGGGGCATGGCCGAGCACAAGACCGGCGCGCTGCTGGGCTGCGCGGCGGCCCTGGGCGCCCTGCTCGGCGGGGCGCCCCCGGACACGGTGGCCGCGCTGGATCGGGCGGGACGACATCTGGGGGTCGCGTTCCAGATCGTCGACGACGTCCTGGGCGTCTGGGGCGATCCGCTGGTCACGGGCAAGCCCGTGCACGGCGATCTGCGGGAGCGCAAGAAGACGTTCCCGGTGCTCGCCGCGCTCGACTCGGCGACTCCCGCGGCGGCGCGCCTGGCGCGGCTCCTGGAGTCGGACGGGGGGCCTGGGGAGATCGCGGCCCTGGTCGAGGAGTGCGGCGGCAGATCGGCCGCCCTCGCCGAGGCCCGCCGTCACCTCGCGTGCGCGGAGACGGCGTACGAGCTGCGGCCCTTGCTGGACTACCTCCTGCGGCGTGATCTCTGATACCGGGTTGACCCGCGCCGCGCACCGGGGACAGGGTTCGAGAAGAGCTCTCCCTTCCGGAAGGAACACCGCCTTGATCGGGATCACGGACATCGAGCGGCAGGCCGGGCTGATCGCCGGACACGTCGTACGCACCCCGACCCTGGCCAGTCCCGGTCTGTCCGCGCTGCTCGGTGCTCCCGTCACCGTCAAGCTCGAACTGCTCCAGCGCACCGGCTCGTTCAAGGCGCGCGGGGCGACGGCCAAGCTGCTGTCGCTGACCGAGGCGGAGCGGGCGGCCGGGGTCGTGGCGGTCAGCGGCGGCAACCACGGGATCGCCCTCGCCCACATGGCGGCGGCCCTCGACGTCAAGGCGACGGTGGTCATGCCGCGCTCGGCGCCCGCCCGGTCCGTGGAGATCGTCGAGGCGGCCGGGGCCTCGCTGCGGCTGACGGACGACATGGACGGTGCCTTCTCGCTCGTGAACCGGCTGCGGGACGAGGGGCTGACCCTGGTCCACCCCTTCGACGACCCGGTGGTGATCGCCGGTCAGGGGACGGTGGGCCTGGAGTTCGCCGACGACGCGGACGAGCTCACCGACGTCCTCGTCAGCGTCGGGGGCGGCGGCCTGATCGCGGGGGTCGCGGCGGCACTGCGGGCGCGCCGCCCGGGTGTCAGGGTCTGGGGCGTGGAGACCGAGGGAGCCGAGGCCATGTCCCGGGCGCTCGCCGCGGGCGGGCCGGTGCCGGTCGCCCTGTCCTCCGTGGTGTCCACGCTGAGCGCCCCGTCCGTCTCGCAGCTCACGTACGACCGCGTGGCGGCTCTGGTCACCGAGGTCCTCGTGGTCCCGGACCGGGAGGCGGTACGGGGCTGCCTCGACCTCGCCGACCACGCCAAGGTCTGGGGCGAGCCCGCGGCCGGATGCCTTCTGCCCGCCGCCCGGACGGTGCTGGAGCGGGTCGGCGACGACTGCCGGCTGGGCCTGGTGGTGTGCGGTGGCAACGCCACCACCGCCGACGTCATGGACCAGACCGCGCGGTTCGGGCTGCGGGGGCTGCGGTGAGAGAGGTGACCGACTCCGCCCGCTCTACTGACTCGTGAGTCAGAAACCGAGTGACCGGAAAGCGGATTCCCTCGGTTGGCGTTTTGATTGAACGCACCCCGCCGCGCCCGCCGTACCTCTGTGAAAGGTGAGAGCCAGGGGTTCAGCGAGGGATGACCATGGTCAAGGCGCACGTCTCCACACACGAGTTGGTCGCCGGACGGTACCGGCCCCTGGATGTCCTGCACCGGGAGACCAACCGGACGTGCTGGTACGGCGAGGACGTCTCGACCGAACGCCCCTGCCTGCTCACCGGGATCGGGCTGCCGGCCGGCACGGACGAGGAGACCTCGCAGCGCACCGCCGCGGGAGTCGTCCGGATGTCCAAGACCATGCGGTTGATCTCCCCCGGGCGGATCGCCGCGGTCGTGGACGCGGTGGCGCAGGAGGGCACCCTGTGGACCGTCACCGAGCCGGTCGACGGCATCCCGCTGGGCGAACTCCTCGGCCGGCAGGGGACGTTCAACTACGTGCGGGCTGCGCGTATCGGCCTGGAACTGCTGGAGGTGCTGGAGGCGGCGCACGGCGAGGGCATCACCCACGGCGAACTCAGCCCGGGGCAGGTGTTCGTGCACCACCGGGGCTCCGTCGTCGTGACCGGCTTCGGACTGGCCGGCGCGACCCTCGCCCCCAGGCTCGCGGCGCCCTCGTACGCCTCCCCCGAACAGGCCCGTGACGAGCGCATCGGGCCGGCCGCCGACCTGTGGGCGCTCGGCGCGATCCTCTACACGCTGGTCGAGGGACGACCGCCGTTCCGGGACCGCGACCGTCCCGCGGCCACCCTGAAGGGGGTCGACCGGCTGCCGCTGCGGGCCCCGGTGCGGGCCGGACCGCTCACCCCGGTCGTGCAGGGCCTGCTGCGCAAGAACTCCCAGGAACGGCTGAGCCGCACGGCCGTGCGCAACGCGCTCCTCCGGGTCCTCGACGAGGACCCCACCGCGGCCCCGCCGGAGGAGCCCAGGCCCCGGCTGAGTGCCCTGCCCGGTGTGCCCACGGGCCGCGGCAACCGGCTCCTCGTCGCGGGGACCGCCCTGGCGGTCGTCACGGTGGCCGCCGTCGTCCTGACCGTCACCAAGGCGCTGCCCGGCGGCGACAGCGGAACGACCGGTGAGGCGCCCGCCCCCTCCGCGACGGCCTCCGCCTCGGCGCCCGCCCCCGAACCTCCGGTCCCCTCCCCGTCGGTCACCGCCTCCGGGAACCGCACCGAGGAGAACTCCGCCCCGCCTGCCACGCCGACTCCCCCGCCCACGCCGAGCGCGACGGCCACCCCCACCGCCGGGACGGGGCTGCCGCCCGGATACCGCGCGTACCGCTCCCCCGAGGGCTTCTCCGTCGTCCTCCCCAAGGGCTGGAAGCCGGTGGCCACCTCACGCCAGGAGGACCTGGCCTACCGGGTCACCTTCGGCGCCCCCGGCGACCCGCGCACGCTCGCCGTCACCTACAGCAAGGCCGTCGGTTCGGACGCCGTGGCCGTGTGGCGCGACGACGTGGAACCGGAACTGAAGGACCACCCTGGTTACGAGCGCCTCGGTGACATCCGCGCGACGACCTACCAGGGCCGTGAGGCCGCCGACATGCAGTGGGTCGAGGACGTCGACGGCACCCGGGTGCGCACCCTCGGCCGCGGCTTCCTCATCGGCGGGGGCCGCGGCTACTCGCTGCGCTGGACGACCCCGGCGGACGACTGGAACGACGACGCGAACCGGGAGGCGCTGGACACCTTCTTCAGCACCCTCCGCGTGCCCTCAGACTGAGCGCGGTGCCCGCATCCGCCGCAGCGGACCGCCGTGCAGGGGCTGGGTACGCCAGCGCGCGGTGAACGTCCGGTCCGTGAGCGAGCACGTCACCAGCAGGTGGTGCGGGGTCTCCAGGAACGCGATGTCGACGACCAGGGTGTCCGCGTCGGTCCAGCCGCCGCTCACCGCGACGGGCACGGGCTCGTCGACGACCGTCCAGCCGCCCTCCCCCGCTCCGAGCCCCAGTTCCAGCCGGTCGCCGTCGTCGACGAGGGTCATCCGGCCGCCCGGGTCCACCTCGATCGCGGTCAGGGTCGGCTGGTCGGCGCACCTACCGCCGTGCGGCGCGAAGGCGGTGGCCCAGTCCCCCGCCCGGTCGGCGGGGGCGGGCTTGCCCGCGGCGGGCGGCAGGGCGAGCCGGGTCAGCCGGTCGGCCAGGTCCGCGTCCGCCGCCTCGCCGCCGGGCAGCGGGCCGGCGCCGAAGGCGGGCAGCAGATGCTCCCAGACCAGGTCCAGGACCCGCTGCATGTCCTCGGTGTCCGAGGTGATCGCGAGCACCGCGTCCTGCTCGGGCAGCACCAGGCAGAACTGCCCGTACGCCCCGTCCCCGCGGTAGCCGTGCCGGGCGATCCAGAACTGGAAGCCGTAGCCCTGCTGCCAGTCCGACCAGCCGCCCACCGCTGGCGCCTCGTGCGCGATCTGGACCCTCGTCGCCTCGGCCACCCACGACTCGGGCAGCAGCCGCTCGCCCTCCCATACCCCGCCCCGCAGGTACAGCAGGCCGAGCCGGGCGATCGCGTCGGTCGTGGTGTGCAGCCCGCTGAAGCCGAGCTCGCGGCCCCTCCGGTCGGCGATCCAGGCCACCTCGCCGATGCCGAGCGGGTCGAACAGCCGGGGCCGCAGGTACTCGGTGAGCTTCTGGCCCGTGACTCGCTGGACGATCGCGGCGAGGGTGTAGGTGGCGGGCTGGTTGTAGGCGAAGACGGTGCCCGGGTCCCGGTCCGGCGGAACCTGCAGGAAGCCCCGGACGAGCTCGTCCCGGTCCTGTGCGCGCCCGGTCCAGCGTCTCCTCCGCATGACCACTGGCCATCGACGCCACGTGCCGTACGAGCATGGCGCGGCTGCGCGGGTCGGTGATGTCGGCCTCGAACTCCGGGAAGTACGAGATCACCGGGTCGTCCAGCCGGATCAGTCCCTCGGCGACGGCGAACCCGGCGGCCGTGGCCGTGAAGCTCTTGCTGAGCGAGTAGAGCAGCTGGGGCCGGTCCGGGGCGTACGGCGCCCACCAGCCGGAGGCCACGACCTGGCCGTGGCGCAGCAGCATCAGGCTGTGCGGTTCGAGGTGCGGTTCGGCTTCGAGGGCGTCGAGGAAGGCCTGTACGCCGACCGCGTCGACGCCCTGGGCGGCGGGGGTGCTCGTGGGCAGGGAACTCATACCCGCATCCTCCCCCGTACCCCGTTCTTGATCGAGAGTGCCTCGGAAGCCCGTTTTCCCCTCCGGTCACCGGGGACTCGACCTCCATGGTGCAAATCGGATACACGATGATGACCGAGCAGGCCGGCCCCCGTGAGCTGGTGGGCCATGTGGTGCGGGCCGAGGAGGTGGGCTACGACTTCTCGGTGACCTCGGACCACTACTTCCCGTGGCTGCGGTCGCAGGGGCACTCGCCGTACGCGTGGAGCGTGCTCGGGGCCGCCGCCCAGGCGACCTCGCGCATTCCGCTGATGACGTACGTGACGTGTCCTTCCTTCCGCTACCACCCGGCGGTGGTGGCGCAGAAGGCGGCGACCATGCAGTTGCTCTCGGAGGGCCGGTTCCGGCTGGGCCTCGGCTCGGGCGAGAACCTCAACGAGCACGTGGTGGGCGGCGGCTGGCCGTCGGCCGACGTCCGGCAGGAGATGCTGGAAGAGGCCGTGGAGATCATTCGCGCACTGTTCGGGGGCGGTCATGTGAACCACCGCGGGACCCACTTCGACGTGGAGTCGGCCCGGCTGTGGGACCTGCCGGACGAGCCGCCGCAGATCGGTCTGGCCGTCTCCGGCGAGCAGTCGTGCGCCCTGGCGGGCCGCCTCGCCGACCTCGTCATCGCCACGGAGCCCAAGGCGGGCCTGCTCGACGCCTTCGACCGCAACGGGGGCGAGGGCAAGCCGCGGGTGGGTCAGCTGCCCGTCTGCTACGACCCCGACCGGGACACCGCGATCAAGCGGGCGCACTCCCAGTTCCGTTGGTTCGGCAACGGCTGGAAGGTCAACTCCGAACTCCCGCACCCGGATTCCTTCGAGTCGGCGACCCAGTTCGTCACGCCCGACGACGTCGCGGCGTCCATCCCGTGCGGTGACGACCCCGACGCCTTCGTCGAGGCGGTACGGCCGTACGCGGAGGCGGGTTTCACCGAGATCGCCCTGGTGCAGATCGGCGGCGACTCGCAGCCGGAGTTCCTGGACTGGTCGGAGAAGACCCTGCTCCCCGCGCTGCGCGACGCGTTCGCCTGAGCGGGCCGGGCTGCCGGGGCGGTCCCCGGGGGTGCAATAGGCTTCCGACCCGCACACCGTGCGGTCCGAACGAGCCTGCCCAGGAGAAACACCCGTGACCCTAGCGATCGACCCGTCCGACACCTCCGCGGAGACCTCGGTCGAGACGTCCGGCGCGCCCTTGTCCGACCTCGTGGCGCGGGACGCCCGCGAGTTCGGGGTCTACGCGCGGACCGGCGGATGGGCCTTCGGCCTGATGGTGGCGCGCAGCGTGCGGCCCGGCGGCCAGAGCGCGGACGAGACGCCCAAGGTGTCCGCGAAGGAGTTCGCCGAGCTCGCCGGCTGCTCGCCCGAGCGCGTGATGCGCTACTACAAGGCCTGGGACCGGGCCGCCGACGACGGCTTGGTCCCGCACTTCGAGGCGCTGGCGCCGGGCCAGGAGGTGGAGCTGCCGGACTCGGACGTGTGGCTCAGCTACTACGTCTCCCGCAACAGCGCCACCTCCGAGCGCGGCACCGCCATCGCCGAGGCCGCGGAGGCGGAGGGCATCCGGCCGACGAAGGCGCTCGAGGTCGCCGAGAACCCGACCGCGCTGCGTGCCGCGATCCTCGCCGACCCTTCCACGGCCCGGGCCGCGCGCAGCGCGCTGCTCGACCGGATCAAGGAGGACCCGGAGCTCCAGGCCTCGCTGGCCCGGGACGTGGTGCGCACGGACGACCTGAAGAAGGCCGTGGCCACCGAGAGCAGGGCGGCCGACCGGATCGGGTACGTCCGCCAGATCGCCGAGTCCGGGCAGGTCAAGACGCCGGCCGGCCAGACCATCGACGCGCCCGTGGACCTGCGCCAGGAGGCCGAGCGGCACCTGTCCCTCCTGGAGGAGCTGGAGGAGGACGAGGACACCGGCGAGTGGGCGGCCGAGGCGTTCGACACCATGAAGTCCCTGGTCGCCGAGGCCGTGGAGGCCGATCCCGAACTGCGGGTCCAGGAGCGGCGGACGAAGTTCTACAACAGCCTCCAGAAGGCCACCAAGGTGTTCGAGGAGCTGACCTTCGACGACGCCCAGGACTTCTACGAGGACGACATGGTCCAGCAGCTGGAGGAACTCCAGCAGGCCATCGCCTCGTGTATCACGGCTCTGCGCGGCGCGAAGGCGAATCACCCGGACGGCTGAGCATCTTGGCCGTGGAAGGGGTACTAGAGGGCTCTACGTCGTTCTTCCCGGAGGCCTCCAGGTGAACCCCTTCGTCCACAGGACCGCGCACAAGACTCTCGTCGTGCAACTGCAGGCGGGCGGCACGGGCCGGTGCCCCGTGCTCGCCCACCTGGGGTACGACCCGGCGGACCCGTTCGCCGTCACCGCGGTGTTCAGCCATGACGGCCGGGTGCTGGCGCGCTGGCGGCTGGACCGGGAGATGCTCGCCGAGGGCCTGCGCGGCCCGGTCGGGATCGGGGACGTGCGGCTCAGCCCCGTCTCGACCGGCCACTGGGAGGAACTGCGCATGGAGTTCTTCGGCGACGCCCGCTCCGACGGGGTCCGCCAGCACGCCGTGGTCTTCGCGTGGGCCCCGGCGCTCGCGTCGTTCCTGCGCGAGACCCGCGAGATCGTGCCGCCGGGCCAGGAGGAGGTCAGAGTGGACGACTTCCTGGCCTCGGTCATCGCGGGCGGCTGAGACAGGGGCCGGCGCGCACGCGGCCTGAGTAGCCGTACTCATGCCGCCGCCGTCCCCCTGCTCCGACGATGGGGGCTCCTACGACGAGGAGCGCCCCATGACCGCTGTGCGACGGCCCCTGCCGGTCCTGCTCGCCTGGGCGGTGGTCGCCGCGCTGGCCCTGTCCGCCTGGGGCCCGCGCGACCGCACCACCTGGTTCCTGGAGACCGTGTGGGTCCTGGTCGGGCTGCCGCTGATCGTGCTGACGTGGCGCCGCTTCCCGCTGACCGACCTGCTGTGCTGTCTGCTGGCGGTCCACGCGCTCGTGCTGATCGTGGGCGGCCACTACACCTACGCGCAGGTGCCGCTGGGCGACTGGGTGCGGGACACGTTCGGCCTCGACCGCAATCCGTACGACCGTTTCGGCCACCTCATGCAGGGCTTCGTGCCGGCGGTCCTGGTACGCGAGCTGCTCAGCCGTACCTCACCGCTGCGGGGCAGCCGCTGGCTGGCGCCGCTGACGGTGTGCGCGTGTCTGGCCTTCAGCGCCGTCTTCGAGATGCTGGAGTGGGCGGCCGCGGTGACCGGCGGTCAGGCCGCGGACGCCTTCCTGGCCACGCAGGGCGATGTGTGGGACACGCAGTGGGACATGTTCTGCGCGCTGATCGGGGCCACGGTGTCCGTGTTCGCGCTGGGCCGCCCGCACGACCGGCAGCTCGACAGGCTTCGCGTCACCTCGTCGTGTAGCGGCGCCGGGTCCACAGGGGCACGCCGAACCAGCACGTCAGGTACCAGGCCACGACTGCCGTGACGAGCCAGGGCACCCAGGCGTCGTGGGTCGCCACCCGCAGGATCAGCAGCAGGGCGCATGTCATCGTGGTCAGCAGGAGGACCAGCCCGACGAAGGTCAGCCGGGAGGCGATCCGCACGGCCTGGGGTTTGATGCGGCGCCCCGAGACCAGGCGGTGCAGGGAGACCGGCCCTATGAGGGCTCCGGTGGCGCAGGAGCCCAGGACGACGGTCACGATGTAGATGATCTGGTCGGTATGGGCCAGGTCGTCGTACTTCGGGGTGAACACCACGGTGAGCAGGAAGCCGAAGAGGATCTGCACGCCTGTCTGCGCGACCCGTATTTCCTGGATGAGTTCGCCCCACATGCGGTCCGCGCGCTCTTCCTCGGTCTCGTCGCGGCCCGTCCGTCTCACCGTATCCACCATGCGGTCCGTGTATCCGGTGCCTGATCGTTCAAACAGCGCGGCTCCGGGAGCGGCGAGGGGCCGGTTCCCGGAGCCGATCGGGGTCACCAGCGGTTCTCCACCTGGTCCTTGACGCGACGGTCGTAGAGGTCACGGACGGCCGTGAGGGTGTCCTCGGACAGCGGCGGGAGCTTGGCGGCGGCGGCGTTGGCGCGGGCCTGCTCGGGGGTGCGGGCGCCGGGGATGACGGTGGTGACGCCGGGCTGCTCGATGATCCAGCGCAGGGCGAGCTGGGCCGGGGTGTAGCCCTCGGGCGCCAGGGCGGTGAACTCGGCGGCGGCCTCGACACCGGTGGTGTAGTCGACGCCGGAGAAGGTCTCGCCGACGTCGAAGGCCTCGCCGTGCCGGTTGTAGGCACGGTGGTCGTTCTCCGGGAAGACCGTGTCCTTGGTGTACTTGCCGGACAACAGGCCCGAGGCCAGCGGGACGCGGGCGATGATGCCGACGCCGGCCTCCCGCGCGGCGGGCAGCACCTCGCGCAGCGGCTTCATACGGAAGGCGTTGAGGATGATCTGCACGCTCGCCACACCGGGCCGGGCGATCGCGGTCAGCGCCTCCTCGCAGGTCTCGACGCTGACGCCGTAGTGGGCGATGCGCTCCTCCTCGACCAGGGTGTCGAGGGCGTCGAACACCTCGTCCGTGGAGTAGACGGGTGTCGGCGGGCAGTGCAGCTGGACCAGGTCGATGCGGTCGACGCCGAGGTTGCGGCGGGAACGGTCGTTCCAGGCGCGGAAGTTGTCGAGGACGTAGTTCTCGGGGATCTGGTCGACGCGGCGGCCCATCTTCGTCGCGACCAGCACGTGCAGGTCGGGCCTGCCGCTGAGGAACGCGGCGATGGTCTGCTCGCTGCGTCCGTCGCCGTACACGTCCGCGGTGTCGAAGAAGGTGACGCCCGACTCGGCGGCCGCCTCCAGTACCGAGAGGGCTTCCTTGTCGTCGACGTCTCCCCAGTCGGCTCCCAGTTGCCAGGTGCCGAGTCCGATGACGGATGCGTGCTGCTGCGACCTGCCGAATGTGCGCTCTTCCATGGCGTCAGTCTGTCATCTGTCGCCGACCTGCGCGGAACGAGTCGCTCCGGGGCGGGACCTGTGAAATGTTCACTCGCACGGGTGACACGCCGCTACGTGGGGCATGCACGTGTCAACGTCCGCCTAGCGTGACCTCGTGACTGATCGTTCCGTGAGCAACCACCCGCAGGACAACGCGTCCTGGACCCGTCGCGGCTTCCTCATGAGCGCCGCCGCCCTCGCCGCCGTACCGATTCTGCTGCCTGCCGACGCGGCGGCCGCGGCCGCGGAGCTGCCCGATTTCCCGGCGGGCGTGGCCCTGCACCGCTCGGCGTACCGGAACTGGGTCGGCGAGATCACCGCCGACGGACTGTGGGCCTGTGCGCCCACCGGCCCGGACCAGGTGGTCGAGGTCGTCAACTGGGCCTGGCGGCACGGCTGGCGGGTCCGCGCACGGGGCTCCTCGCACGGCTGGTCGCCCCTCACCATCACCGAGGGCACCGCGTCCGACGCGCCCGTCCTCCTCGTCGACACCGCCTCCCACCTCACCGGCCTGTCCCTGGACTCCGCCTCCGCGGTGCGGGCCGGCACCGGTGTGACGCTGGAGGCGCTGCTCACCTATCTGGAGGAGCACGGGCTCGGGGTCACCGCCGCGCCCGCGCCCGGCGACCTCACCCTGGGCGGCGCGCTGGCGATCGACGCGCACGGCACCGCCGTCCCGGCCGCCGGGGAGAAGCGGCTGCCGGGACAGACGTACGGCTCGCTGAGCAATCGCGTCCTGTCGCTGACGGCGGTGGTGTGGGACGAGGACAGCGGGGCGTACGCGCTGCGTACCTTCACCCGGGCCGAGGCCGACAGCGCGGCCCTGCTCGCCCACCTCGGGCGGGCCTTCGTCACCGAGGTCGTGCTGCGGGTGGGTGCCGACAGCAATCTGCGGTGTGTGAGCCGGGTCGACATCCCGGCGGCCGAGCTCTTCGCGGCGCCCGGCGGGGACGGGCGGACCTTCGCGAGCTTCCTGGAGGAGGCCGGGCGGGTCGAGGCGATCTGGTTCGCCTACACGGAGTTCCCGTGGCTGAAGGTGTGGAGCGTGGCGCCGACCAAGCCGCTGACCTCGCGGCGCGTGACCTCGCCGTACAACTACCCCTTCTCCGACAACGTGCCGACCGTGGTGGCGGACCTGGCCGGGCGGATGGTGTCGGACGCGGCCTGGTACCTGGCTCCGGTGCTCGGGAACGCGCAGCTCGACGTGGCGACCGTGGGGCTCACCGCGACGCTGTCGGCGGACATCTGGGGGCGGTCCAAGAACACGCTGCTGTACATCAGGCCGACCACGCTGCGGGTGACCGCGAACGGGTACGCGGTCCTGACGAGCCGGGACCAAGTGCAGCGTGTCGTCTCGGAGTTCACCGACTTCTACCGGGAGCGGCTGGCCGCGTACACCGCTCAGGGGAAGTTCCCGGTCAACGGGACGGTGGAGATCAGGGTGACCGGCCTCGACGACCCGGCCGAGGTCGAGGTGGCCGGCGCGCGGGCCCCGCTGCTGTCGGCGCTGCGGGCGGATCCGGCTCGTCCCGAGTGGGACACGGCGGTGTGGCTGGACATCCTGACGCTGCCGGGGACACCGTACGCGGAGGCCTTCCTGCGGGAGATCGAGCAGTTCCTGTTCGACGGCTGGGAGGGGACGCGCGTCGAGTGGTCCAAGGGCTGGGCCTACACCGACGATGCCGCGTGGGCGGACGAGGAGGTGCTGGGGACGACGATTCCCGGGTCGTTCGGTGAGGCGGTGTGGGGGCAGGCGGCGGGCGTGCTGGACCGGCTCGATCCGCACGGCGTGTTCGGCAACGCCTTCCTGGACCGGCTGTTCCGCTAGGGCGTCAAGTGGGCCTGCACCGTGGGGGCGTAGCGGTCCATCAGGTCCTCCACGGGGGTCGCCCTCAGCTCGGTGCCCCGGGCGATGCCGTACATCACGCCCAGACCCAGGAGGGTGCCCACCGCCAGTTCGGCGCGCAGGCCGGCGTCGGGGCCCGGCAGGCGCCCCGCGAGGCGTTCGACCACCTGGGCGCGGAAGTTGACGCGCAGGATGTCGCCGTGTTCGCCCTGGACGGGGGCGAAGGCGATCCGGAGCAGGGGGTCGGCGCCGCGTTCGATCTGGCCGGTGAGGACGTGGCGGACCATGTGGCGGCCCAGTTCGTCCAGGGGGGCGTCGAGCAGGGCCGTCGCGTCGGACTCGAAGGACATGACGCGGGCGAGGAGGGCGTCCTTGTTGCCGAAGTACTTCACGATCAACGGCGGGCTGACGCCCGCGCGTTCGGCGACCGCCTTGAGGGTGATGTCGGCGTGCGGGGTGCGGACCAGGAAGTAGCGGGCCGCCCTGAGGATGGCGGCCTTGGTCGCCTCGGCGTCGCGGCGGGCGGGTGCGGCGGTGGGGGGCGTTGTGCTCACGGCACTCATGCTCCCTCCATCGCCCCGTCCCGCGCGCCCCGGGTGCGGCCCGTGTCCCGGCAGGGCCGGTCAGAGGCAAAGTCACCCAGGACAGCCGACGCCGGCCCCCGACACAGGCGAACCCGGCAACCCGACAGCGGACCCATCGCGCTCACGACACTCACGCGCCCTTCACCGCCACGTCCCGAACGCCCCGGCTGCGCCCTCTCCCCCGGCAGGGCCCCTCAGGGCCGACATCGCCCCGCACAGCCGACGCCGGCCCCCGAGACAGGCGAACCCGACAGCCCGACAGCGGACCCATCGCGCTCACGACACTCACGCGCCCTTCACCGCCTCATCTCGCGCGCCCCGGGTGCGGCCCTCGGCCGGGCCGGACCCCTCGGGCGGGGCGTCGCCGGGGATCGTCAGGGCCGCCGCGCAGGCCGCGAGGGCGACCGCGCCGGCCATGGCGAAGGCCAGCAGGTAGCCGTGCAGGGTGGGCACGGGCGCGCCGCCGACCAGGCTGGTGTGGTGGACCAGCACGGCCGCGACGGCCGCGCTGGAGGTGGCCTGGCCGATGGTGCGCATGAGGACGTTGACGCCGTTGGCGGAGGCGGTCTGGTCGGCCGGGACGGCGCGCAGGATCAAGGTGGGCAGGGCCGAGTAGGCGAGGGTCGTGCCGGTGGACACCACGGTCGCGCCCACGACGATCATCCACAGGTCACGGCTGTCCGCGATGCGTACCGCGTAGCCGCACGCGATGACCGCCGCGCCGAGGGCGAGCGTGATGCGCGGGCCGCGGGAGGCGGAGATCCGGGCCGAGAGCGGTGAGAACAGCAGCATGGTGACGCCGCCGGGCAGCAGGCACAGGCCGGTGGCCACGATCGACAGGCCGAGTCCGTAGCCGGTGGCCTTCGGCGCCTGGACGAGTTGGGCCGTGACCAGGGAGTTGGCGTAGAACGCGAAGCCGGTGAGCAGGGCGGCCACGTGGGACAGGCCCACCCGCGGCCGGGTGACGAGACGCAGGTCGACCAGGGGCTGCTCGGTGCGCAGTTGGCGCCACCACCACAGGGCGAGGACGGCGACGGACAGCAGGAACAGGCCGAGGACGCGGGGGCTGCTCCAGCCCCACTGCCCGCCCTGGGAGACCCCGAGCAGCAGGCTGACCAGACCGACGGCCAGCCCCAGGGCGCCCAGGACGTCGAAGCGGCCCGGCTGCCGCACCGGCGACTCGCGGACCGCCCACGACACGGCCGCGACACCGAGGGCGCCGAGGGCGCTGGTCATCCAGAACATGGTGTGCCAGTCGGCGTACTGGACGACCATGGCGGCCAGCGGCAGGCCGAGCGCGGCGCCGATGCCGACCGTGGAACTCATCATCGCGACCGCGGAACCTCGGCGCTCGGGCGGCAGTTCGTCGCGCAGGATGCTGATCGACAGCGGCACCACGGAGGCGGCGGCACCCTGCAGGGCGCGGGCCGCGATGAGCACGGTGATGTCGGACGACAGGGCGCACATCACCGAGCCGACCGTCATCAGCCCCAGGGACGCGGTCAGGACCTTGCGCTTGCCGTACATGTCGCCGGCGCGGCCGAGCACCGGGGTGAGGACGGCTCCGGACAGCAGGGTCGCCGTGACCATCCAGGAGACGGCGCCCGCCGAGGAGTGCGTCAGCCGGGGCAGGTCCGGCAGCAGGGGGACGACCACGGTCTGCATGACGGCCATGAGCGTGCCGCACATCGCCAGCACCGGCACGGTGAGCCGGGATCTCAGGCCGGCTCCTCGGGGCGGGGATATCGGGCCCTGCTGGTCCATTCGGCGCTCCGGATGCGAAAGGGGACACGGCGGGTGAATGACAATTCACTTTAGCGGTGAATCGCCATTCACCCAACCTTTTCCGGGTGCGACGGCTACCTTCGTGAGGCCAGCTCCCGCGCGTGCACCCCGCGCGCGACCTTCGGTCCGAGCCAGCGCTTGAACCTGCGCAGCGCCTCCAGCCGCCCGGCCGCCCGGTCGATCCGGTAGTAGAGCTGGGGCGGGACATGGGGCAGCAGCGGCGAGTGGCGCTGGCCGAGCAGGGCGAACATCTGCTCCGGCGGCAGGTCGATGTAGCGGGGCAGGTTCTCGTACCACTGGGCGCTGTAGCGGGCCGCGCTCTGCACGGAGAGCAGCTCCGACGTGCGCTGCCGCTCGTAGTGGGCGAGCGCGCGCGGGAGTTCGCCGTGCGCGTGCAGGGCGTCGGCCAGGGCGATGGCGTCCTCCAGGGCGAGGGTGGTGCCGGCGCCGATGGAGTAGTGGGTGGTGTGGGCCGCGTCGCCGAGGAGGACGAGGTTGTCGCGGTGCCAGGTGCGGTTGGTGAGGGTGCGGAAGTTCAGCCACTGGGCGCTGCCCGAACCGGCGGAGCGGCCCATCAGCGGGTGGCCGTCGAGGATGTCGGCGAACAGCTTCTCCAGAATGGCGAGTCCGTCGGCCTCGTCGGCGCGGTCGAGGCCGAGGCCGGTCCAGGTCCCCGGTGCGCACTCGACGACGACGGTGCTGCGCTCGGGGCTGAAGGCGTAGCCGTAGCACCAGATCCAGCCGTGGTCGGTCTCGACGAAGGCGAAGGTGAAGGAGTCGAAGACCTTGCTGGTGCCGAGCCAGATGTAGTGGTTGCGGCCCTCCGCGGTCTCGGCTCCGAAGTGGTCGGCGTGCGCGGTGCGCAGGGCGCTGCGGACGCCGTCGCCGGCCACGACGAGGTCGGCCGCGGGGAGGTTCCCGGGGGTGATCTCGTGCTCGAACTCCAGCCGGACGCCCAGGGAGCGGGCCCGAGCGGCGAGGATCTCCAGCAGGCGGTGGCGGCCGATGCCGAAGCCCTCGTCACTGGGGCGCCGGGTGACCAGCTCGCGCACCCGGGCCTCGCCCTGGTTCCAGGTGACCGAGGCCTCCTCGATCGCGCGGGCCGACTCGGGGTCGTGCGCGTGGAGTTTGTCGAGCAGTCCGCGCCAGTAGGTGACGCCCCAGCCGTAGGTCGAGCCCTCCGGGTCGCGCTCGTGGACCGTGATGTCGTGGGACGGGTCCTGCCGTTTCAGCAGGATCGAGAGATACAGGCCGGCGGGCCCGCCGCCGACGCAGGCGACCTTCACACGCACCCCTAGGAATTACCCAAAGCGGTCAATTGGCAACGCAGAGTAGCAGCCGGGAGTGGCGGGGCCCTGCTCCGCTTCGCGCCACTTTTCACACGTGAGCAGGGCCACTACCAGCGGGTTCACCCGCAAAGGATCATTGGATCGACCGCCCGCGAGAGAAGGAATTCCTCCGTCCGGGTTCCCGAAAGCCCTCTCTACAGCAAGATCATCTTTGTTCAACGCTGTACGACATGTAGGGAATTGTCTGGATCGCGGCCAACCGGTCAGGAGCGATTTCTCCCGCTCTCGGCAGGGCCGATAGGCATGCGGAGTCCGTCAACACAGGAGGTACACCGCATGCCGGAACTCACCCGCCGCACCGCGCTCACCGCGACGGCCGCCCTCGCCGCCGGGGCGGTCGCCGCTTCGCGCGCGTCCGCCGAGGAGCCCCACCACGGGGCACCGGCTTCCTTCGACGAGGTCTACAAGGGCCGCCGCATACAGGGCCGGTCCACCGGGGGCCACCACGGCGGCTACCGGGTGACGGTCGACGGCGCGGAGCTGCACATGATGCGCAACGCCGACGGCACCTGGATCAGCGTCGTCAGCCACTACGACCCGGTGCCCACCCCGCGCGCCGCCGCGCGGGCTGCCGTCGACGAGCTCCAGGGCGCGCGGCTGATGCCGTTCCCCGCCAACTGACCGACCCGCACGCCCCTTTGGAGCATCCGCACATGACCGTCCGCAAGAACCAGGCCACCCTGACCGCCGACGAGAAGCGACGGTTCGTCGCCGCCGTCCTGGAGCTGAAGCGCAGCGGCCGCTACGACACGTTCGTCACCACGCACAACGGCTTCATCATGTCCGACACCGACAACGGCGAGCGCGTCGGTCACCGTTCGCCCTCCTTCCTGCCCTGGCACCGCAGATTCCTGCTCGACTTCGAGCGCGCGCTCCAGTCGGTGGACTCCTCGGTGGCACTCCCCTACTGGGACTGGAGCACCGACCGCTCCCCGCGCGCCTCCCTGTGGGGCCCCGACTTCCTCGGCGGCACCGGGCGCAGCCGGGACGGGCGGGTGATGGACGGCCCGTTCGCCGCGGACAGCGGCAACTGGCCGATCACCGTGCGGGTCGACGGCCGTACGTATCTCAGACGCGCGCTCGGCGCCGGAGTGCGGGAGTTGCCGACCCGGGCCGAGGTGGAGTCGGTGCTGTCCATGGCCACGTACGACATGGCCCCCTGGAACAGCGCCTCGGACGGCTTCCGCAACCATCTGGAGGGGTGGCGCGGGGTCAATCTGCACAACCGGGTCCACGTCTGGGTGGGCGGGCAGATGGCGACCGGGGTCTCCCCCAACGATCCGGTGTTCTGGCTCCACCACGCCTTCGTGGACAAACTGTGGGCGGAGTGGCAGCGGCGGCACCCGGACTCCCGGTACGCGCCGGCCGCCGGAACACCCGACGTCGTCGATCTCGACGAGACCATGAGGCCGTGGAACGACGTACGGCCCGCGGACCTGCTGGACCACACCCGCCACTACACCTTCGACACCGCGTAGGAGTCGTCTTGCGGCGGTTTGCCCTCCGGATGACGCGGTACCCGCGCCCCACACACCGAGAAGACGAAGGAGGGATTCACCCGTGTCGCAGGTCGAGGAATCCATCGAGGTCGGCGTGCCGGTGCACACCGCCTACAACCAGTGGACGCAGTTCGAGACGTTCCCCGAGTTCATGAGCGGGGTCGAGCGCATCGAACAGCGCACCGACACGCTCACGCACTGGGTGACCAACGTCAACGGGGTGCACAGGGAGTTCGACGCGGAGATCACCGAGCAGATCCCGGACGAGCGGGTCGCGTGGACCACGATCGCCGGCGAGGCCAAGCAGGCCGGTGCGGTGACCTTCCACCGGCTCGACGAGAGCCACACCAAGGTGATGCTCCAGATGGACTTCCATCCGGACAGCATCACCGAGAAGGTCGGCGACAAGCTCGGCTTCGTGAAGCGGCAGACCAAGGGCGACCTGGAGCGCTTCAAGACGTTCATCGAGGAGCGCGGTCAGGAGACCGGCGAGTGGCGCGGGGCGGTCATCTGACCGTCGTGCTCCGGCGCTAGCCGGCCGCTTCCGTACGGCACTCCGGGTGCCCCCAGCCCTGGGCGTTCTTGGCGATGGGCTCGCCCGCCGCGTAGGAACGCCCGCACAGACACCGGCCGGGGAACTTGGCCTTGATCGTACGAGAAGACGAAGAACCACCGCTCCGCTTGGGCGACTTGGCCCGGGCGGGGCGGTCCGTCTTTTTCGGGGTGTCCGGCGACGGCGGCGGCTGCGGGGAGCCCAGTTCGCTGCTCGCGGGCTCCTGGACGATCGCCGCCTGGCTGGCCGCGCGGTCGGCGAAGTCGTTGAGCGGATCGCCGTCGACCTGGTGGGCGGGGACGTAACGGAACTCGACCGTGCGCCCGTCGAGCAGTTCGTCGATCCGCACGACGAGGTCCTGGTTGGCGACCGGCTTGCCCGCGGAGGTCTTCCAGCCGTTGCGCTTCCAGCCCGGCAGCCAGGTCGTGACGGCCTTCATGGCGTACTGGGAGTCCATCCGGATCTCCAGCGGCACGCTCGGGTCGGTCGCGGCGAGCAGGCGCTCCAGCGCGGTGAGTTCGGCGACGTTGTTGGTGGCCTTGCCGAGCGGGCCGGCCTCCCAGCGCTCGGGCGTCTCCGACTCGTCGGCGATGACCCAGGCCCAGGCCGCAGGTCCCGGATTCCCCTTCGAAGCCCCGTCGCACGCGGCCACCAGTCGTTCACGCATGCGCTCGATCATGCCATGAGCGGAGGACTCCCTTTCCCCCCTCCTCGGGGACCGCGGCCACGATCAGCGACTCGTGTGGGATGGCCGGCCCGGACGCCTACGCGGCCATCTGGGCCACGGCGGCCGAGGCGTCCGCGAGGCGTCCGCGTCCGGCGATCGCACCGGCTAGGGCACGTCGGAGATCTGCGGCATCTCACCTTGGGTCGTCGTGGTGTCGATGACCGAGAAACTCGCGCCCTGCGGGTCGCTGAGGGCCGCGAACCGGCCGAACGGCGAGTCCATCGGCCCGAACCGCAGGACGGCGCCGAGCTTGGTGGCGCGGGCCACGGCGTCGTCGCAGTCGGGCACCGTGAAGTAGACGTTGATGTACGCCGGTACCTCGGGCGGGAAGTCGTCGGTCATCTTCATCCGGCCGAGGACGGTGTTGTCACTGAGGTTGAACATGCGGAAGTCGATGGCGTCGTCCTGCATCTGCTGGACGCTGTAGCCGAAGACGGCGGGGAAGAACGCGTCGGACTTCCCGGTGTCGCGGGTGTAGATCTCGGCCCAGCAGTACGCGCCGGGCTGCTGGGGCGGCGCCTCGAAGCCCTCGTGGGTGCCGCTCTGCCACACGCCGAAGACGACGCCGCTCGGGTCGCGGCCCAGGCACATCGTGCCGAAGTCGCCGACCTGCATCGGTTCCATGAGCACGTCGCCGCCGTGGTCACGGATCTTGCCTGCGGTGGCGGCCGCGTCCGGCGACGCGAGGTACAGGCACCACTGCGACTGGCCCTCCTGCCCCGGCATCGGCGGCACGACGGCGGCCACGGCCTTGCCGTCCGCGTAGGCCTGCGTGTAGTTGCCGTACTCCGACGACGACTCGCCGAAGGTCCAGCCGAGGACGTCGCCGTAGAAGCTCTTGGCTCCCTCGACGTCGCTGAACATCGCATCGACCCAACAGGGGGTCCCCTCAGGTTGTACGGCCATGATCGCGGCCTTTCCCGAATCGGTGGTCGGTCCGTCTCCACACGCTAGTCACGGGTACGCCCGACCGCGCGCCGAACGGATGATTCATCTCCGGACCGGACAGAAGGGGCGATCTTCGAGTGGGCTCGGGCATCCACACGTGCCGTCCCGGACATGCCGGCCCCGGGCTGGACTCAGATCCACCGTGACCTGTGCGTCGGGGTGGTCCGCGAGGACCTGGCGGTCTACGTGCGCGAGAGCCGCGACGGCCACACCTTCCATCTCATCGTCGAGGAGGACCTGCCCCGCGGGATCGTCGGCTGGGCGCTGCCGCACGGAAGGGGGCCGGTCGCGGTGTGTGGCCTCCGGCTCGTCAGGCGGCAGGCCCCGGAGCCGGGCGACCGCGACCTGCCCGTGCTCGTACGCGCGTGCGAAGTCTGACCGCCGACCTGCACGTCACGGAGGGTGATCTGCCGGCGCGGCGGCCAGGCGTGAATCCGGGCACGAGGCCGTCGGCGCGGTGAACCAGGTCCGGAGCGGCGGTGCACGGCTTCGCGACCGGTGAACGCGTGGGAGTGGCCCGGCTGCGGTGGGCCGACGGGGCGTGCGCGCACTCGGAGCATGTACGGGCCACCGGACAGTGCGGTCCTGTCCTCGCCGCCGATCGATCCGGTGGACCGGGGCGGGGCTGCCGGCCTTCGCCGGATCCCGGCCACGGAGGGATGTCGGCCTTCGCCGGGATCCCGCTCGGTGGCGTGTCTCCGCTGCGCCACGGAGAGGTGCCGGCCTTCGCCAGGAGCCCGCTCGGCGGCGTGTCTCCGCTGCGCCACGGAGAGGTGCCGGCCTTCGCCAGGATCCCCCTCGCGGCGTGTCTCCGCTGCGCCACGGAGGTGCCAGCCTTCGACAGGATCCCCCTCGCGGCCTGTCTCCGCTGCGCCACGGAGGTGCCGGCCTTCGCCAGGATCCCCCTCGCGGCCTGTCTCCGCTGCGCCACGGGAGCGACCTCTTCCACGAGGCGCCCGTGCGGACGGGCGGGAGTTCCCGGCCCTGGCCGCCCCGCACGGTGGGGGCGCGAGCACACGCGCGAATCCGACGTCAGAGGCCGACCGGGCGCTGCGGGACCTCAGGCGGGGCACCTCGGCAGGGCGGCCGTACTGGTGGACGACCTGACCTGAGGAGCGCGGGAGCACTCATGGGGCGCCGACTGCCCCACCGGCGAGGTTTACACCTTCCCGGCCGCGAAGCCGCCCCCTTCACGCCCTGATCCGTCGGCCGCCCCGGCTGTTTGGCTGGTCCACGCGCCTGGCCATCCCGCTCACCTCCCAGGAGGGAATGTGTCCACACCGGACAGCGCCACCGGCCCCGCCGTCGACGAACCCGACCCCCCGTCCGAACCCCAGCTCACCAGCCTCAGCACCACGGCGGCCCGCCAGCTCGCCACCACCACCAAGTCCGAACCCCAGATGCAGGCCATCAGCTCCCGCTGGCTGCTGCGCATGCTGCCGTGGGTGGACGTGAAGGGCGGCACCTACCGGGTCAACCGGCGCCTCCAGCTCCGGGTCGGCCGGGGCCGGGTGCACTTCGAGCAGAACGGCGCCGACGACATCAGGGTCATCCCCCAGACGCTCACCGAACTCCCCGCCCTGCGCGGCTATCCCGACATCGAGGTGCTCAAGGAGGTCGCGAGCCGCTTCCGGGTCCGGGAGATCCGGGCCGGCCAGGTCCTGGTCGAGGCCGGACAGCCGGTCACGGAGGCCTACCTCGTGGTGCACGGCCGCTTCACCCGCTTCGCCGAGGGCAAGTACGGCGAGGAGGAGATCGTCGGTGTCGTCACCGACGGCGACCAGATGGGCGACGAGGCAATCGGTCGGCCCGACCCGCTGTGGCTGCACTCGGTCCGGGCGGAGACCGCCGGCACCGTGCTGGCCCTGCCCTGGTCCGTGGTCACGGAGTTCACCGAACGGGTGCCGTCCCTCGCCGAACACCTGGAGGCCTACGCGCGGCGGCAGAGCCTGCCGATGAACCGCAAGGGCGAGGCCGACGTCCCCGTCCAGGCGGGCCATGTCGGGGAGCCGACGATCGGCGGCGGGTACGTCGACTACGAACTCACCCCGCGCGAGTACGAGTTGTCCCTGACCCAGACCGTGCTGCGGGTCCACACCCGGGTCGCGGACCTCTACAACCACCCGATGGACCAGACCGAGCAGCAACTGCGCCTGACCATCGAGGAGATCCGGGAACGCCAGGAGTGGGAGCTGGTCAACAACCGGCAGTTCGGGCTGCTGCACAACGCCGACCACGGCCAGCGCATCAGCACCTTCACCGGCCCGCCGACCCCCGACGACATGGACGAGCTCCTCGCCATGCGCCGCAAGACCAAGCTGTTCCTCGCCCACCCCAAGGCCATCGCGGCGTTCTTCCGGCAGTGCAACCGGCGCGGGCTGGTGCCGGGCACGGCGAGCGTCGAGGGACACGAGATCCCCGCCTGGCGGGGCGTGCCCATCTTCCCCTGCAACAAGATCCCGGTCAGCGGGCAGCACACCAGCAGCATCATCGCGCTGCGCACCGGAGAGGGCGACCAGGGCGCCATCGGGCTCTACCAGACCGGCATCCCCGAGGAGTACCAACCGGGCCTGAACGTGCGGTTCATGGGGATCGACGCCAACTCGATCATCCGCTACCTCGTCACCGCCTACTACTCGATGGCCATCCTGGTCCCCGACGCGGTCGGGATCCTGGAGAACGCCCAGATCGGCCGGACGCCCGAGTGACCGCGACGAACACCCGGCCGCTGCCGGGCCCGCCCGACATCGCGAGCAGTCTGCGCACCCCCCGGCGCGGCGGGGCGATCCCCGGCCTCAGGCACCGGCAGGTCGCACCCGCCGACCCGGCCAAGGCCGCGGAGATCGACCGCAGGCTGGAGGCCTGGGCCCGGCGCCTCGACCTGTTCCCCGAAGCGTGGAAGGGGGACTTCTCGGGCTTCCAGTTCGGCCGGGCCGTGGTGCTCCAGCACCCGCAGGCCGCAGACCTCGAACGGCTCACGGTCGCCGGGGAGTTGCTGCTCGCGGAGAACGTCGTCGACTCCTGCTACTGCGAGGAGGACGAGGGCCGCGGCGGAGCGCGCCGGGGCCTGGGCGGCCGGCTCGTCATCGCCCAGTCCGCGATCGACCCGTACCACGGCATCCCCGAGCTGGAGGAGGAGTGGCGCGAGGGCGTACGCGCCGACGGCCCCCTGCGCTCCTACCACTTCGCCCTGGAGGACTACTCCGCGCTCGCCACCCCGAGCCAGACCGACCGCTTCGTCCACGACATCGCCCGGCTGCACCTGGGCTACCTCGCCGAGGCCGCCTGGGCGGAGACCCGGTACATGCCGCGGGTCTGGGAGTACCTGGTGATGCGGCAGTTCAACAACTTCCGGCCCTGTCTGTCGATCGTGGACGCCGTCGACGGCTACGAACTGCCCGAGGCGCTCTACGCCCGGCCCGAGATCCAGCGGGTCACGGCACTCGCCTGCAACGCCACCACGATCGTCAACGACCTCTACTCCTTCACCAAGGAGCTGGCGAGCGACCCCACCCACCTCAACCTGCCGCAGGTCGTCGCCGCCAACGACCGGTGCGGGCTGAAGGCCGCCTACCTGAAGTCCGTCGAGATCCACAACCGGATCATGGCGGCCTTCGACGAGGAGTCGGCCCTGCTCTCCGCCGGCTCGCCCCTCGTGGAGCGCTACACCAGGAGCCTGTCCGACTGGGTCGCCGGGAACCACGAGTGGCACGCCACCAACAGCCACCGCTACCACCTGCCCAACTACTGGTAACCCACGCACAGATGACGGACCGTCATACGCACCAGCACGAGGAGTCACCGTTGACCACCGCCCCCCACGCCGGCCCCAGGGCAGCCCAGGTGCCGACCCAGTCGACGTACCAGAACCGTGTCGCGGACTACTGGAACGCCGAGGAGAACCCGGTCAACCTCGAACTCGGCAAGCTCGACGACCTCTACCACCACCACTACGGCCTCGGAGCCGCCGGCCGCTCGGTCCTCGACGAGCCGGATCCGCTGCGGCGGCGCGAGCGGATCACCGCCGAACTGCACCGCCTCGAACACGCCCAGGCGGAGCTCCTCGCCGCCCGGCTCGGCCCGCTCGGCCCCGAGGACCGGGTCTTCGACGCCGGGTGCGGGCGCGGCGGCGGCAGTGTCGTGGCGCATCTCAGCTACGGCTGCCACGCCGACGGCGTCACCATCTCCGAGAAGCAGGCGGAGTTCGCGAACGCCCAGGCCCGCAAGCGGGGCATCGACGACCGGGTGCGCTACCACCACCGCAACATGCTCGACACCGGGCTCCCCTCGGGCGCGTACGCGGCCTCCTGGAACAACGAGTCGACCATGTACGTCGAGCTGGACCTGCTGTTCGCCGAGCATGCCCGGCTGCTGCGCCGCGGCGGACGGTATGTGGTGATCACCGGCTGCTACAACGACACCTACGGACGGGCCTCCCGCGAGGTCTCGCTCATCAACGCCCACTACATCTGCGACATCCATCCTCGTTCGGCGTACTTCCGGGCGCTGGCCCGCAACCGGCTGGTGCCGGTGCACGTGGAGGACCTCACCGAGGCGGCCCTGCCCTATTGGGAGCTGCGCAAGGAGGCCGACCACCTGGCGACCGGAATCGAGGAGACCTTCCTGACCGCCTACCGGAACGGCAGCTTCCAGTACCTGCTGATCGCCGCCGACCGGGTGTGAGGGGGCATCGGAGGGCGACTGAACCGTGCCGCGCGTCTTCCCCCCTGGGCCCGGCTGTGCTTGCCTGGGGAACCGTTTTTCGGCGACCGGGGCGGGAGTCGCGCATGCGGAAACCGTGGATCGTGGGGTTACTGACCGCGGTGCTGCTGCTCGGTGCCTGCGGTGACCCGTCGGACGGGCCGGAGCCGGCGCCACCGACCCCGGACGTCTCCCGTGCCACCACGCATCAGCGCGCCCAGTCCTCCCCGAGCCCCTCCGCCGCCGTCGTAGCCCCGCGGGTGCTGTATCTCGGCGACTCGCTCGCGATGGAGGCCCAGCAGGTCCTCGGGCAGGAGCTGCGCCGGCAGCTGCGGGCGACGTACCGGAGCGCGCCGTACTCGGGGACCACGCTGTGCGACTACCTGGAGGGCACCGGGAAGAAGTCGCTGGTACCCGACCGGGACAAGGCGGCCGCGCTGGTCCGGGCGCTGCACCCGGACTTCGTGGTGATGCAGTTCTGGGGCAACGCGTGGGGCTACACCTGGTGCATGGACGGGATCAGCCATGCCGCCTCGCCGCAGAAGTACTTCAGCAGGTACCGGACGGACCTGAAGAGGCTGACCGATCAGATCGCCACGGCGGGCGGTGAGCACCGGCCCCGGATCGTATGGGTGTCGCAGGGCCCGGACCCGATCACCCCCGACCGGGTCCGGCGCGTGAACGAGCTGTACGCGGAGCAGGCGGCCGCCTCGGGAGACCTCGTCGCCGACGCGGGCGCGACGGTGGCACCCGCCGGGTCCCGGTACTCGTGGGTGCAGTACCTGCCGTGCACCTCCTACGAGCACGAGCATCCCGACTACTGCACCCAGCCGGACCGCGACCGTACCGCCCTGCACCTCGACAAGGACTACCTGCACTTCTGCCTGGCGCCCACGACGTCCACGCCCAGGCCCTGCCCGGCCCGCTCCCCCGGCATCCTGCGGATCGCCCGGGAGATCACGCGGGTGATCGGCCGGACGCCCTCCGGCTGACGCTCACTCGCCCGCGTACGCCTTCTCCAGGGCGGCCACGTCGAACTTGCTCATCGCCATGAACGCCTTGGTGACGCGGGCCGCCTTCTCCGGGTCCGGGTCGCCCACCATGTCGGCGAGTTGCTCCGGCACGACCTGCCACGACAGCCCGTAACGGTCCTTGAGCCAGCCGCAGGGGCCGGGCTCGCCGCCGTTCTCGGTGAGCTTGGTCCAGTAGTAGTCGATCTCCTCCTGGTCCGCGCAGAAGATCTGGAAGGAGACGGCTTCGGTGAACTTGAACTGCGGTCCGCCGTTGAGAGCGACGAAGTTCTGCCCGTTGGCGGTGAAGTCCACGGTCAGGACGGTCCCGGCGGGCTGCATCGCGCCCTCGGGATAGTGGGTGACCCTCCCGATGGTGGAGTCCTTGAAGACCGAGACGTAGAAGTGCGCGGCTTCCTCGGCCTGGCCGTCGAACCAGAGACACGTGGTGAAGGGCCTGCTCGCCATGGTTTCCTCCTGAGGCGTCGTAGTGCGGTCGTCTCTGAGGACCGATCCTCGGCACGGAACTCATCGGTCGGGCGGCCGATTAATCCACGTGGCTTATACACCGGTGCGGCCTAGCATCCCCGAATGACGTCAAGCGACAGCATCACGCCCTTCCGCCTCGACATTCCGCAGAGCGACCTCGACGACCTCCACGACCGGCTCGACCGCACCCGCTGGCCCGACGACCTCTCGGCCACGGGCTGGGCGTACGGCGTGCCGGCCGCCTATCTGCGCGAGCTGGCACACCACTGGCGGCACTCCTACGACTGGCGCGCGGCCGAGGCGCGCCTGAACGAGTGGCCGCAGTTCACGACCGTCATCGACGGCACGACCGTGCACTTCGCCCACGTCCGCTCCCCCGAGCCGGACGCCACTGCCCTCGTCATCACGCACGGCTGGCCGGGCTCGATCGTCGAATTCCTCGACGTGGTGGGCCCGTTGACCGACCCGGCGGCCCACGGCGGCGACCCGGCCGACGCGTTCCACGTCGTCGTACCGAGCATCCCCGGTTTCGGGCTGTCCGGGCCGCCGGCGGACACCGGCTGGGAGGCGGGCCGGATCGCCGACGCGTGGGCCGAGCTGATGACACGGCTCGGCTACGAGCGGTTCGGCGCGCAGGGCGGTGACTGGGGCTCGGCGATCTCCCGGGAGCTGGGCCGCGCCCATCCCGAGCGGGTCATCGGCGTCCACCTCAATCTGCTGCCCGGAGCGCAGGCCACCCGTGAACCGACCGAGGAGGAGCTCGCCGCGCTCGAACCCGGGGAAGGGGAGCGCGCCCTGGAGTCGTGGCGGCGGTGGAGCGCCTGGTCGGCCGAGGGCACCGGGTACGCCGTCCTGCACTCCACCCGGCCGCAGACCCTCGCCTACGCGCTCGCCGACTCGCCGGTCGGCCAACTCGCCTGGATCGTCGAGAAGTTCCAGGAGTGGACCGACTCCGCGGAGCTGCCCGAGGAGGCCGTGGACCGGGACCGGCTGCTGACCAACGTGATGCTGTACTGGCTGACCGGGACCGCCGGTTCGGCCGCCCGGATCTACTACGAGCGGGCGCACGCCACGGGCGGGAGGGCGGCCCGGCCCACCGAACCGTCCACCGCACCGACCGCCCTCGCCGTGTTCCCGGCCGAGATCCAGGTCCCGCTGCGGCACAAGGCGGAACGCACCGAGAACCTCGTGCGCTGGACCGAGTTCGAGCGTGGCGGCCACTTCGCGGCGATGGAGGAGCCGGATCTGCTGGTGGGCGATGTGCGGGCGTTCTTCCGGCAGTTGCGCGAGAAGGGCTGAGCACACTCCGGGGCCGGCGCTCTGCCGGTGGCGAATCTGCCACCGGCAGAGAAACCGCTTCGGGGCGTCGTCCGAGGTCAACAGTGGAGCCGACGGCATCCCTACGACCACGAGGACCGCCCATGACATCCATCCGCGCCGAGGAGGGCGACACCCCTCCCACCCGCTTCGACGACCAACTGGCCGCCCAGCTCCTCGCCCAGCGCATCGTGCTGCTGGGCACCCAGGTCGACGAGGTCTCCGCGAACCGGGTCTGCTCACAGCTGCTGGTCCTGTCCGGGGAGGACCCGCGCACCGACATCAGCCTGTACATCAACAGTCCGGGCGGCTCCGTGTACGCGGGCCTCGCCATCTACGACACGATGCGGCTGATCCCCAACGACGTGTCCACGCTCGCCATGGGGTTCGCGGCCAGCATGGGCCAGTTCCTGCTCTGCGCGGGCACGCCCGGCAAGCGGTACGCCCTGCCGAACGCGCGGATCATGATGCACCAGGGCTCCGCGGGCATCGGCGGGACCACCGCCGACATCCTGATCCAGGCGGAGAACCTGGACCACAGCAAGCAGACCATGGAGCGGCTCCTCGCCGAGAACACCGGCCAGACGCCGGAGACCATCGCGCGGGACGGCGACCGCGACCGCTGGTTCACGGCCGAGCAGGCCAGGGAGTACGGCATGGTGGACCGGGTCGTGGAGTCCCTCGCGGACGTCCGCCCGGCCGCCTCGAAGCGACGGATGGGGCTGTGACATGGCGAACTACACGATTCCCTACGTCACCGAGCGCACCGCGCACGGCGAGCGGTCCTCCGACGTGTTCAGCCGCCTGCTGTCCGAGCGGATCATCTTCCTCGGCACCGAGATCGACGACGGGGTGGCCAACGTCGTGATCGCGCAGCTCCTGCACCTGGAGTCGGCGGCGCCGGAGAACGAGATCTCGATCTACATCAACTCCCCCGGCGGATCGTTCACCTCGCTCATGGCGATCTACGACACGATGACCTATGTGCAGGCGCCGATCTCGACGCTGTGCGTGGGGCAGGCGGCGTCCACTGCGGCCGTCCTGCTGGCCGGCGGGGATCCCGGGCGGCGGCTCGTGCTGGAACACGCGCGGGTGCTGCTCGGCCAGCCCGCCTCCGGCGGCAGCCGCGGCGCGATCTCCGATCTGGCCCTCCAGGCCAAGGAGATGGTCCGCATCCGCTCCCAGGTGGAGGAGGTGCTGGCCCGCCACACCCACCACGACATCGCGACCCTGCGCGCGGACATGGACCGCGACAAGGTGTTCACCGCGCAGGAGGCCGTGGAGTACGGCCTGGCCGACGAGGTGGTGAGCCGGCGCCTCGTGCGAGTCTGAGGCACCGGCTCTCTCCGGGGTCAGGCGGCCAGGCACATCCCGTTGTACGGCGATCCCGGCACCGCGCGGCGACTGCGGGCGGAGTGCCGGGTGAGCTCGGTCTGGGCCAGGGAGAGCAGATCCCCGAGGCCGAGGCCCAGGGCCTGGGCGGCGGCCGCGAGGACCTCCGAGGAGGCCTCCTTGCGGCCGCGCTCCACCTCGGAGAGGTAGGGCATCGAGATCCGGGCCGCGTCGGCGACGTCCTTGAGCGTGCGCTCCTGGGCGAGGCGCTCGCGACGCAGGACGTCTCCGACGAGGTCACGCCACAGGGGCTCCCTGGTCTCCCGGGCGGGGTCCCTCGGCGGTGCGGTGGCGGGGCGTTCGGACACTGGGCGGACGGACCCCGGGCGCGCGGACTGCGGGCGCAGGGGGATCACGCGGGCTTGGTTCGGCGCTTCGTTGCTCACCGGATCAGCCTAAATTCCGTGGCCGCCTTGGGAAGGGTCCGGCATTCTGCCCTGGGTGGAATCGACGACGGGAAGGGCGCGAGTGCCGGTGCTGCGCGACACGTTCAACGAGGTGGCGGAGCTGTACGACAAGGCGCGCCCGGGCTATCCGCCCGCTCTGGTCGGGGAGTTGGCCCGCGTGACGGGCCTCGGCCCCGACAGCCGTGTCCTGGAGGTGGGCCCCGGTACCGGTCAACTCACCCGCGCCCTGGCCCGGTTCGGCTGTCACGTCACCGCGGTGGAGCTGGGTGACGCGATGGCCGCGGTGGCCCGGCGGCGACTGGGCGGATTCCCGCGGGTCGATGTGCGGACCGCCGAGTTCGAGCGCTGGCCGCTGCCGGAGGAACCCTTCGACCTGGTCGCCTGCGCCACCGCCTTCCACTGGATCGACCCGGCCGTCCGCGTGGAGAAGGCCGCGGACGCGCTCCGGGCCGGAGGACACTTCGCTGTCGTGGTCACCCACCACGTGGCGGGCGGCACGACCGACTTCTTCGCCCGGGCACAGGAGTGCTACGAACGCTGGGATCCGGCCACGCCTCCCGGGCTGCGGCTCCGGCCCTCCTCCGAGATCCCCTCGGACACGGAGGAGTTCGAGGGCTGCCCCCGCCTCGCCGACGTCACGGTGACCCGCTTCGAACAGGACATCACCCACACCGCCGACCAGTACATCGACGTACTCCTCACCTACTCGGGACACCGAGCCCTCGACAGCACCCGCCGTGAAGGCCTGCTGGCCTGTCTCCGGGACCTGATCGAGACACGCCACGACGGCCGGGTCACCAAGCGCTACCTCCACGAACTGATCGTCGCGACCCGGGTCGCCCCCTGAGGACCGTCGATTTCTCGCCACCGCAGCACTTGGTGGGCATGCCTCGTCACTCCCCGGGTACGCGCAGGGCGAGGATGCTGCGGGCGGTGGATTCGGCCGGTGGCCCGGGGAGGCATATGTTGTCGCGTTCCGGGTACACGGCAGGCCACACCTGCAGGACCCGAGACAACCCAGGCCGAAGAGGCAGACGTCGAGCCGTGACTTTCGTGGGAGAGGTAATGCATACCGCCGTCACCGCCGTGAACCGTTCGGAGGCACAGGTCACCGAGCACGCCAGCGGGACCAGGACGGGTGAGACACCCCTGCCGGGAGTCGAGGAACCGCGCTCCGTCGCCCCGCGGGACGCACGGGAGCTGTCCCGCCAGTTCTTCAAGCGCCTCACCGAGCTCGAAGAAGGCACGCACGAGTACCAGTACGCACGCAACACCCTTATTGAGATGAACATGTCGCTCGTGCGCTTCGCGGCCGGAAGGTTCCGCGGCCGCGGCGACGACATGGAGGACATCGTCCAGACCGGCATGATCGGCCTGATCAAGGCGATCGACCGGTTCGAGATCTCCCGCGAGGTCGAGTTCACGTCGTTCGCGCTGCCCTACATCGTCGGCGAGATCAAGCGCTTCTTCCGCGACACCACCTGGGCCGTGCACGTCCCGCGGCGCCTCCAGGAGCTGCGCGTCGAGCTGGCCAAGGCCCGTGAGGAACTGGGCAGCCGACTCGACCGCGACCCGACGGTGGCCGAGCTCGCCACCCTGATGAACATCTCCGAGAAGGAGGTGGTCGAGGCGCAGATCGCCTCGAACGGCTACAACTCCTCGTCCCTGGACGCCGCCCTGACCGGCGACGGCCCCGAGGGCGGCGAAGCGGTGCTCGCCGACTTCATCGGCGTGGAGGAGGACGGGCTGCGACTCGTCGAGGACTTCCAGTCACTCGCCCCGCTGATGGCGGAGCTCAGCGACCGCGACCGGGAGATCATCCACATGCGGTTCGTGGAGGAGGCCACCCAGTCGGAGATCGGTGAGCGGCTCGGCTGCTCGCAGATGCATGTGTCCCGGCTGATCAAGCGGATCATCACGCGGCTGCGCGAGGGCATGCTGGGCGAGCTGGGCTGCGCCTGACACACACACGAACAGCGAGAAAAGCGGGTGCCGTCCAAGGACGGCACCCGCTGCATGACCCGGTCGGCTCAATCGGCGCGATCGAAGCCGCCGAGGCGCGCGCTCACTCCTTGCCGTCGAAGCCCAGCACGGCCCTTACCCGCTTGCCCACCGGTACGCGTTCCGCCGCCACCTCACGCGCCAGGACGTGCACGATCTCCAGACCGTGCCGGCCGACGCGCTCCGGATCCCGCGGGAACCTGCGGGGCATGGCCACGCTGCTGTCGTAGACGGTGACGGCGACCTCGACGTCGGTGCCCTCCAGCTCAAGGATGTACGGCCCGTTGCTGTGCCGGTCGGCGTTGGTGACCAGTTCGCTCACCACGAGGAGCACCTCCTCCTCGGTACGGTCGCCGATGGCGGCACACCACTCGGTCCTGAGCCTGCCCATGAAGTCCGCGGCGAACGACCGCGCCTCGGCGATGCTTCCCGGCTCACCGGTGTAGTGCGCCGCCCGCCGCAGGGGTTCCACGGGCACGTCGAAACCAGTCGGTATCACTGCCCCGTCCAGGTGATCGATCATGCGTTTCTCTCTCGGAAGCCGGACTGGCCGGACGCTGCTGCACCAGTGCTCGTACCCCGAGCCGCGCGCCGCAGTCCAGGTGACGCGTCACACCGCCCAGTGCACCGCGGCACCGGACAGGGGCGCGGACTGCGTCGTCCCCTCCGAGCTGTCGGGGGCGAGGGGCGGCTGCGGGGTCGAGGAGCTGGGCGTAACGGGCTCACCTGGGGAATCACTGCTGGGCGGCGGCTGCGAGGGCGGGCTCGTGGCCGGTGAGGACGGGGCGACCAGGGCCGGCGGGCACGGACGCGACGATCCGGAAGGGTGTCCGCTCGGTGCTCCGCTCGACGTGGAGACGCAGGGTTCCGGGGAGCCCGGGGACGTCGGCGCGCTCGGTGTCGTCGGCGGTACCACGTTCACCGGCGGGGAGGGCCGGGCCGGCGGGTGGGTCTTGTGGTCCTTGCCGCCGGTGTCGCCGCGGTGCCGGGCGATCCAGTCGTGGCGGTCGGGGTCGTAGATCACGAAGACGTTGATGACCGTCGTCGAGGGCGCGACCACGACCACGTTCGACGGCCGGTACGACGCCCAGGTGTCGCCAGTGGGCTTCGGCGTGCTCTGCTGGGCGACCGGCGGGGTCAGCGGGTTGCCGCAGGCGCAGCGGGTGCGGGGCACTCCGCGGTCGTCGACGAGCACGGCGGTGCCGGCCTGGAGGACGGCCTGGTAGCTGGTGGCGGCGCCGTCACGGTAGCCGTGGTTGGTGACGCGGGTGTCCATGCGCAACTGGACGGGTGTGAGCGAGCGCAGGAAGGCGGGGACCCCGGACGGCCGGACACCGGCGACGGAGGCGAACACGCTGTTCTTCGCGGGGTCCGCCCCAAGGGCCTTGACCTGCCTCTCGACGTCGCAGCTGGAGGCGTTGCGGGTGCCGCCGTAGAGACCGGGGGCGGCGCCGTCCACGCCGCGTACGGCGTTCGCGGGCTCGGAGGAGCCGGTCGGGGAGGCGGAGACCGGCGGCACGGTGCTGTCCTTCGCGGTCGACTCGGTGAAGGGCTCGGGGCCCGTCTTGCCGGCGGCCTGGAGGAAGACCTCGCCGTTGCCGCCGGTCGGTGCGGAGCCGCCTCCGGAGCGGGTGAACACGACCGCGAGGGCCACGGCGACGACGACCGCGGTGGCGATGATCGCGACCCGGGGCGCCGACCTCCACCAGGGGCGGCGGGGTTCGGGCGCGGATGCTCCGCCGCTGCTGCCCGGGGGCTGCGAGGGCGGGCCCGTAGGCGGCTGCGAGGGGCCCGACAGCGGGCCGGAGGGCGGCCCGGTGGGCCTGCCCGAGGAGGGCGGTTCGACGCTCACGAGCTCTTCTTCCCGACGCGGGACTCCTGCGGCGCGATCCGATTGCCCCGATTCAGCCGCATTTTTCCGCGACATACCCATTGTTTGCTCTGATCCGGTACTGCCCGCAAGCGGACGCGGACGGACCTCCCGGCAGGCGAGCCGCCTCCACGCTGCTTAGCGTGGCAGGGTGCATCCGCAACCCCCCTACGACCAGGCGGTCGTCGCGCGCCACGGCTGGGTTCAGGCCCTGATCACGGTCCTGGTCACACTGATCGCCATGGGGGTGGTGGCCGCGCTGGGGCTGTGGGCGGCGGGAGCGGCCGGCCTCCCGGACAACGCGTTCCCCCGGGTGGTCGCGGCGAGCGTCGTCACGGCCGTCGGCGGCACGGTCGAGCTGGCGGGAGGCGCGGGCGGCCTCGCCGGCAGCAGGGCGGGGCTCACCGTGATCCCTCTCTCCGTCACCCTGACCGGTGCGCTGGTGCTCGGCGCGGGCTTCCTGAGGCCGCTGCGCCACCGGGCCGTCGCCGGTGGCCGGGAACTCGCCGGATGGGCCGCCCGGATCGCCGTCCTGTGGCTGCTCGCGCTCCTGGCCGTGGCCTACGCGGCCCGTCAGACGTTCAAGGTCTCCCTCGGGGACGACACGCTGAACGACCTGGGCGATGTCTTCGGTGTCTCCCCCGAGGTCGGCTTCACCACGGACGTGCCCCGGACCCTCCTGTTCGGTCTGCTGTGGATGGCCGGGGTCCTGGTGCTGGCCCTGCTGGTCTCACCCCGGGCTCCCCTGCCGGGGCGGCTGCTGCGCCTCCAGGAGTCGGTGCGGCCCCCGGCACACGCCATGGTCGTGCTCCTCCTCGCCCACGTCGTCCTCGGCACCCTCGTCGCCCTGGTCGTCGCCGTGACCCGCGGCCACGCGCCGGAGACACTCGCCGTGATCCTGCTGGGCATGCCGAACCTGGTCTGGCTCACCCTGACCGTCGGCCTCGGCGCCACCTGGAACGGCCGGGTGGACGGCCCCTTCGGACTGCCCATGCCGCACCTCCTGGACGAGGTCCTGCGCTCCTCGGACACGGCCACCCTGAACCTGGGCACACTCGCCGAGCACGACGGCCGGATCTGGTGGCTGGTGGTCGTGGAAGCGGTCCTGCTGCTCTCGGTGGCGTTCCTGACGGCGGCCCGCTCCCCCGCCCGCGTCCACGCCTGGCAGCATGCCGTGCACCTGGCGGTCGCCCTCGCCCTGACGGTCCTCATGATCTGCCTCATGGGCCGGATCTCCGCCCACTACGGCCTGTCGGTCCTCGGCATCGGCGACCTCGGCGGCGGCCTGGGCGGCAAGCTCTTCCTCACACCGCAACTGTGGTCCGCGGTCGGCCTCGGCGCCCTGTGGGGCCTGGTCGCCGGTTTCCTGGGCGCGCTGCTGGCACAGCCGGTGCGACGCAAAGGGGAGATCGAACCGCGTCAGGCGTGACGCGGGCGTGAGATCGACTCGGGAACGGCCAGGCGAGAGGCGGTGTCTTGTCTGACCGACTACCGCGCCCGCACCACCGGCTGAGCCCACTGGGGCGGGGGCTTCGGCCGGGTTTCCGGTGGCTCCACGGTCCGCAGGGCGACCTGCGTCGGCGGGTGGCCGCCGGTCGCCGTCGAGCGGAGGGCCGCGACGAAGTCGAGGCAGGAGTCGTGGCGGTCGTCGGGGGTCTTGGCGAGGGCCTTGGCGAACACCGCGTCGAGCTGTGGGGGCAGGCCCGGGCGGGACGCGGACAGTGCGGGCGGGGCGTCGTACTGGTGGGCCCACAGCAGGGCCATGTCGTCGTCGCGGCGGAAGGGCGGGTGGCCCGTGAGGGACTCGTAGACCACGCAGGCGAAGCCGTAGACGTCGCAGCGGCCGTCGACCGGGCGGCCGGAGATCTGCTCGGGGGCCACGTAGTCGAGGGTGCCGACGAACTGGCCGACCGTCGTGAACCCGGTCAGCGACAGGGACTTCTTCGTGAGGCCGAAGTCGGTGAGGTAGACGTGCTCGGGATGGTCGCTGTCGGTGCCCCGGGAGACCAGGATGTTGCCGGGCTTCACGTCCCGGTGGACCAGGCCGTGCTCATGGGCCGCGTCGAGCGCGGAGGCGACCTGGGCGGCGATCCGCAGCGCGGTCGCGAGCGGCAACGGCCCCTGGCGGTCCAGGAGATGACGCAGGTCGCTGCCGGCGACGTACCGCATGGCGATGTACAGCACGCCGTCCGTCTCGCCCGCCTCGAAGACGGGGACGATGTGCGGGTGGTCGATCGCGGCGGCCACCCGGGACTCGTGGCTGAAGCGCTTGCGGAAGGTGTCGTTGCGGGCGAGCTCCGGGGCCAGCAGCTTCAGCGCCACCGTGCGGTCCAGGCGCAGGTCACGGGCCCGGTAGACGACGGCCATGCCGCCCCGCCCGATCTCCTGCTCGATGCGGTAGCTCGCGACCTGCCGGCCGACCAGTTCGGAGGGGCCCCCGGAGAAGAGGCTGGTCTCACGGCCCATCGGGGGTCACCACCTGGGTGGGGGCGTGCCCGGGGCTGTCGGCGGCCGCGCGGGGCGCGTCGTCGGTGGCGTACGTGCTGAGCCGGGTCCCGTCCGCGTAGACCCAGCGCCCGTGCTGGGCGTCGTACAGCCACACGTCCTCGCCGTCGACGACCACCCCGATCCGCAGTCCGCGGGTGCGGCCGCGGAAGGACTCCCCGTCGAGGCCGCCGCGGGCCAGCTCCTCGACGGCGGCCCGGTAGCGGGCGAGGGTCTCGTCGGCGCGGGCCAGCAGGGGGCGCGGGTCGGCGGCGCGGGTGAGCGGGCTCTCGGGGGCGGGCGGGTCCCGGGGTACGGCTACCAGGTGGCGGCCGTCGACCCAGGCCGACCAGCCGTTGGCGCACAGGACGTACGCCCAGTCGCCGCGCCGCTCGACGAGCTGGACGGGCAGCAGGGGGTCCAGGGGAACGGTGGGGCGGGCGGGGTCTGGGGCTTCCCACGCGGGCATGCCGAACCCGGGGACGACATGGGTGGGCCGGAAGCCGGGGGTCGTCATCGGCGGCCTACTTCCGCATGACCGCGGGTTCGTGGCGGCGCAGCAGCCGGGAGACGAGGAAGCCGAAGAACACCGAGAGGACGAGGAGCATGCCGATGTTCAACAGCCACACGCCCGCCGAGTGCTTGAAGAGGGGGTCGCCGGTGAGGTCGCCGGGCACGATCCGGGCGAGGCCGATGGTGCCGGCCATCGCGCCGAGCGCCCAACGCGAGGGCACCAGCCAGGAGAGCTGTTCCAGTCCGGGGACGCCGTCGAGCTTGAGCAGGGCGCCGCAGAAGACGACCTGGACGATGGCGAGCAGCACGAGCAGCGGCATCGTCACCTCCTCCTTGCGCACCAGCGCGGACACCAGCAGACCGAGCATCATCGCCGTGAACGCCAGCAGGGCGACCGCGAGGGTGATCTCGGCAAGGGGAGGCATCACCACGCCCTCGCCGCCGGGCGCGTTGAGGTCGACGCCCAGGAGGGCGACCAGGGTCAGGACCACCGCCTGCACGACGGTGATCGTGCCCAGCACGACGACCTTGGACATCAGGTACGCCGATCTGGACAGGCCCACGGCCCGTTCCCGCTGGTAGATGACCCGCTCCTTCACCAGCTCGCGCACGGCGTTCGCCGCGCCGGTGAGCACGCCACCCACGCACAGGATGAGCAGGGCGTTCATCGCGGTTTCCTGGGTGAGCCGGCTGCCCGCGAGGGCCCGGGCCATGGCGCCCATGACGAACGGGAGCGCGATCATGATGGCGAGGAAGGTGCGGTCGGCGCCGAGGGCGGCGGTGTAGCGGCGGATCAGGGTGCCGAGCTGGGCGCCGCGGCTGCGGGGGCGGGGCGGGGGCGCGATGATGACCGGTTCGGAGCGGGGCGTCCGGGGCTGTGCGGTGGCCTCGGTGACGTACTGGTGCTGGAAGGCCGAGGAGCGGAAGTCGCCCGCCCAGTCGCGGTCCTGATCGCGTTCGAAGGCTTCGAACGCCTCGGGCCACTGGGTGAAGCCGAAATAGGCGAGGGCGTCCTCGGGCGGGCCGTAGTAGGCGATCCGGCCGCCGGGGGCGAGGACCAGCAGGCGGTCGCAGACGTCGAGGCTCAGGACGCTGTGGGTGACGACGATGACCGTGCGGCCGTCGTCGGCGAGGCCGCGCAGCATGTGCATCACCGAGCGGTCCATGCCGGGGTCCAGGCCGGAGGTCGGTTCGTCCAGGAAGAGCAGCGACGGCTTGGTGAGCAGTTCCAGGGCCACGCTGACCCGCTTGCGCTGTCCGCCGGAGAGGCTGTGCACGGGCTGCCGGGCGCGCTGTTCCAGGCCGAGCTCGCGGATGACCTCGTCGACCCGTTCACGGCGTTCGGCCTTCGCGGTGTCCTGCGGGAAGCGCAGCTCGGCGGCGTAGGACAGGGCGCTGCGGACGGTCAGCTGGGCGTGCAGGATGTCGTCCTGCGGGACCAGGCCGATGCGCTGGCGCAGTTCGGCGTAGTCGCGGTAGAGGTCGCGGCCGTCGTACAGGACGGTGCCGTGGTCGGCGGGGCGCTGGCCGGTGAGGGCGTTGAGGAGCGTGGACTTGCCGGCGCCGCTCGGGCCGACGACCGCGAGCAGGCACTTCTCCCCCACCGGGAAGGACACATGGTCGAGCAGCGTCTTGCGGCCGTGGTCGACGGCGACCGTGAGGTCCTGGACGTCGAGGGAGACCTCGCCGGTGTCGACGTACTCCTGGAGCGTGTCGCCGACGAGGCTGAACGCCGAGTGGCCTATGCCGACGATGTCGCCGGGGCCGATGGGGGCGCTCGTGACGGGCCGGCCGTTGAGGTAGGTGCCGTTGTGGCTGCCGAGGTCGGCGATCTCGTAGGTGCCGTCGGGCAGGGCCCGCAGTTCGGCGTGGTGGCGGGAGACGACCAGGTCGTCCACGACGAGGTCGTTGTCGTCGGCGCGGCCGATACGGACCGTGCGGGTGGGCAGCGGTCGGACCGCGGTGGGCTGGCGGAAGGTGCCGGTGAGACCCGGCATCGAGACCGCCGACGGGCGCTCTGGGGCGGGGATGCCCAGCAGGACCGCGCAGGGGCCGTCGGAGGGGCTGCCGAAGTGGATGACGCTGCCGGGGCCGACGTCCCACTCGTGGACGCGGCGGCCGTCGGCGTAGGTGCCGTTGGTGCTGTTCTCGTCCTCGATGGTCCAGTGGCCGGCCTCGGGTCGCAGCACCGCGTGGTGCCAGGAGACCCGGGCGTCGTCGATGACGATGTCGCTCAACGGGTCGCGTCCGACGTGGTAGTCGTGGCCCGGGCTCATCACCGTGGAGCCGCTGTCGGTCTCCAGGACGAGCTCGGGCGCCGTTGGTGCGAACGGCCGCTCCGCCATGCCTGAATTCTACCGATTCACCCCTTTGGCTGCCCGGCGAGGAGGATCGAGTGAGGGGAGTGACGGGACCAGGGCCCGGCTCGGGACGCGAAAGCGAGGAGCGGGCGGCGGGGATCCGGGCACGGGCGTGGAGAGCGCCGGCAGGGCTGAGGGTGCGGGGAGGGACGGGCGGCGGCAGAGCTCAGGGCGCAGAAGTGACGAGCGGCGGCGAGGCTCGGGCCCACGGGAGCGAGGAGCGGCCTCGCGGCCCAGGTCACGGGAGTTGACAGCGGCGGCTCGGCTTGGGCCATGGGCGTGGAAAGCGGAGGTGCGGCTCGGGTCGCGTGGGGTGAAGCATGGCGGCGCAGCTCGGACCACCGGAGCAAGAAACGACGACGAAGCTCAGGCAACGAAAGCGAGGAGCAGCCGCGCGGCCCAGAGCACGGGAGAACGACAGGGAGCTCAGGGCGCGGGAGTGACGAGCTGCGGCACGGGAGTTGAGAGCGGCGGCGGAGCTCACGGCACGGGAGTTGAGAGCCGCTCAGGCCACGGGCGTGAAGAGCGGCGAGGTCATCCGGTGCATTCTCACGGCGTCCACGGACTCGGCGAGCAGTTCGTACTCCGTGGTGTCGTCGCTCGCGGCGATCCGGACCAGCCGTCCGGCCGCCAACTCGTCGGCGACGAGCTCCTGTTGGTACAGGTCGGCACACCAGGCCCGCATCACGGCGGGCACGTCGAGCACGGTGTCGGCGACGGGGGCGAGGGCGCCCGCCGGGAAGTACTCGGCCTCGGGCTGGGGGTCTAATCGGTCGGCGATCCACGAGGCCCGGTCGCGCAACCACCACAGGGCGAGGGCCAGGGTGGGCGCGCGGTACGTGCCGAGGGGGACGCCGATGCGCCGCCCGTCGCAGGTGCCGTACCCCGTGACATGGCACAGGAATTCGTCGTGCACGATCCACTCCCCCGCTTGCTCCGTTCGCCTGCCGGCAGGGCCTCGCTTTCCGTGCGGCTCAGGTGCGGTACGCGCTCCTGCTGCTGTCCGTGACGGGTACTTCGCTCGATGTGAAGGACCTGTCAGTCGAGTATGTTCACTACTGAAACACTGTCACCACGTCTTTTTGGCCAGTCTCCTGGCATATTCACCCATCCTCCTGGCTGAAATCTGACGGGTACACGTTCAAACACCATGACCCCCGAAGTAATCGACGGTTCCGGGCGTCCCGGGCAGGGTTGCCTCATCAGGTCCCACCAGCACAGACGACCTCGATGGAGGCTGATTTCCCGTGTCCGCGAACACAGACCGTTACGAGAATGCCGTCGCCCGCTACTTCGAAGCCTGGAACGCGCGTGAGCCGGAGGCGCGGGCCAAGGCCGTGGCGGCCGCCTGGGCGGTGGGCGGCGGCTACACCGACCCCCTCGCCGACGTGGTGGGCCACGACAAGATCACCGCGGTGATCGCGGCGGCCCACGATCAGTTCCCGGGTTTCGCCTTCCGGTTGACCGGCCCCGTCGACGGACACCACGACACCGCGCGCTTCTCCTGGGAGCTGGTGAGCGAGGCCGACGGCTCGGCGCCCGTCGCCGGATCCGATGTCGTCACGCTGGCCGGCGACGGCCGGATCAGGTCCGTGCACGGGTTCCTGGACCGGGTGCCCGCAGGGGCGTGAGGGGCGGCCGCGATGAGTTCTCCCTTTGCCGGTGGTCTGCTGTGGAGGAAGCCGTCGGCGAGGGAGAACATCATGGCCACGACCGGAAGAGTGGACGCGGAATTCACCGCGGTCCTCAGCACGAACCCCGGGAAGGGCGGCTGGACCTGCGTCCGCTGGCCCTCCTCCGTGGAGTTCTTCGGCACCCGGGGTCTCGTCAAGGTCCGCGGGACTATCGACGGGCACCCCTTCCAGAGTTCCTTCATGGCCCTCGGGGACGGCACCCACATGCTGCCCGTGAAGGCCGAGGTGCGGAAGGCGATCGGCAAGGGGGCGGGCGACACGGTGACCGTGCGCATCGAGGAGAGGATCGGCTGACCGAATGATCGGCTGATCGGGGCAGAACGGGGACCGGGCACCTGCCCTGAGGCCGGTGCCCGGTGCCTGCGACTGCGCGCGGCTGTGACGGCCGCGTGGGTCAGCCCTTGACGATCGCGTCGATCCTCGCCAGCTCCTCCGCGTCGAAGTCCAGGTTGGCGATCGTGCCCACGCTGTCCTCGATCTGCTTCGGGCTGCTCGCGCCGACCAGGGCCGAGGTGACGCGGCCGCCGCGCAGGACCCAGGCCAGGGCCAGCTGGGCCAGGGTCTGGCCGCGGCCCTTGGCGATGTCGTTGAGCGCGCGGAGCTGCTGGACCAGGTCCTCGGTGACCGCGTCCGAGTTCAGGAAGGGGCTGTCGCTCGCCGCGCGGGAGTCCTCGGGGATTCCGTCGAGGTAGCGGCCGGTGAGCAGACCCTGCTCCAGCGGGGAGAAGACGATCGAGCCGACCTGGAGCTCGTCCAGGGCGTCCAGCAGGCCGCCGTCCTCGGGGCGGCGGTCCAGCATCGAGTAGCGCGGCTGGTGGATGAGGAGCGGGGTGCCGAGCTCGCCGAGGATGCGGGCGGCCTCGCGGGTCTGCTCGGCCGAGTAGTTGGAGATGCCGACGTACAGGGCCTTGCCCTGCTGGACCGCGGAGTGCAGGGCCCCCATCGTCTCTTCGAGGGGGGTGTCCGGGTCGGGGCGGTGCGAGTAGAAGATGTCGACGTAGTCCAGGCCCATCCGGGTCAGGCTCTGGTCCAGCGAGGACAGCAGGTACTTGCGGGAGCCCCACTCGCCGTACGGGCCGGGCCACATCAGATAGCCGGCCTTGGTGGAGATGATCAGCTCGTCGCGGTAGGCCGCGAGGTCGGTCTTGAGGGCCTCGCCGAAGGCGGACTCGGCGGCGCCGGGCGGCGGCCCGTAGTTGTTGGCGAGGTCGAAGTGGGTGACGCCGAGGTCGAAGGCGCGGCGCAGGATGGCCCGCTGCGTCTCCACGGTGCGGTCCGCCGGGCCGAAGTTGTGCCACAGGCCGAGCGAGATCGCGGGAAGCTTCAGGCCGCTGCGTCCGGTGCGCCGGTAGGGCATCTCCGCGTAGCGGTCGGGGTGTGCGGTGTACAACGCGACTCCAGAGGGGTTGGCACGGTGGAACCGAAGTCTTGAATCCGTGTCCACTCTTTCGCGACCTGGGGGCATTGGTCCAACAGAAGAATCCGATGGAATTAAGCGGCTAGGCTTCTCAATCATGGAACTGCGCCATCTCCAGCACTTCGTGGCGGTCGCCGAGGACCAGCACTTCACCCGGGCGGCCGAGCGCCTCCTGGTGTCCCAGTCCGGGCTGTCCGCGTCCATCCGGGCGCTGGAGCGGGAGCTCCAGACGCCGCTGTTCGTGCGGACCACCCGCCGGGTGACGCTCACCCCGGCCGGGCGGGCCCTGCTCGGCGAGGCCGAGCGGATCCTCGCACAGGTGCGTTCCGCCCACGAGGCGGTGGCCGCGGTGCAGGGGGTGCTGCGCGGGATGCTCGCGCTGGGCTCCGAGCAGTGCATCGCCGGGGTGCATGTGGCGGGGCTGCTGGCCGCGTTCCGGCGGCAGCACCCGGACGTGGAGATCTGTCTGCGCCAGGCGGGCTCGGGGGCGCTCGCCGAGGAGGTCGCCGCCGGGCGCCTGGACCTCGCGTTCGCGGTGCGGGGGACGCGGGAGGACAGCGATCAGCTGCGGGCCGTACCGCTGACCGGCGAGCCGATGACCGTGCTGTGCCACCCCAGTCACCCGCTCGCGGCGGCCGGCGCGCCCGTGACCCCGGAGGACCTGGGCGGCGAGGTCTTCGTCGACTTCCACCCGGACTGGGGGCCGCGCCGCACCACCGACGCCGTCTTCGCCGCGGCGGGCGTGCGCCGTACGGTCGCGCTGGAGGTCAACGACGTGCACACCCTGCTCGACCTGGTGGACGAGAACCTCGGCGTGGCCGTCGTCCCACGCCACTTCCGGCACAAGCGGGAGTCGCTGACCGCGCTCCCGGTCAAGGGAACCGGCGAGACCGTGTACGAGACGGTCGCGCTGCTTCCGCCCTCGCAGGCCACGAGCCCGGCGGCCCGGGCGCTGATGTCCCTGCTGGAAACAGGGGGCTTGAGTACACCCCAGGACGGGGTCCAGCCCTCGTGACCTGATCCGTCCCGCAGACCAGACTCATGACCGTTCCCGAGAACAACTACGGTCAGGAGTAAGGAAGATGACGGACCCCACACGACGGAACGTACTGCGCGGCGCGGCGGCCATCACGGCGGCCGGCGCGCTCGCCGGCACCGGAGCGGGTGCGCTGCCCGCCGCCGCGGCCACCGGCACGGCGCGCCGCTTCCCGTTCCTGGAAGGCGCCTTCGAGCCGGTCACCGAGGAGTTGACCGCCTTCGACCTGCCGGTCACCGGGCGCATCCCGCGCGAGCTGAACGGCCGCTATCTGCGCAACGGCCCCAACGTCCTGGGCCTGGAGGACCCGCGCGCCCACCACTGGATGCTCGGCGACGGCATGGTGCACGGCGTCCGGCTGCGCGAGGGCCGTGCCGAGTGGTACCGCAACCGCTGGGTGCGCTCCTCCCAGGTGGCGAAGAAGCTGGGCGAGCCCTATCCGCGTCCGGTGCCGCCGGACGACTTCCCGTGCAACACCCACGTGATCCCCTACCGCGGGCGAATCCTCGCGCTCCAGGAGAGCGGACCGCTGCCGTACGAGCTCGACGAGGAGCTGAACACCGTCGGCACGTACGACTTCCGGGGCACTCTGGAGGGCGCGTTCACCGCGCACACCAAGTTCGACGTCCACGCCGGTGAGCTGCACGCGATCGCCTACTACCCGACCTGGGACCACGTCCGGCACCTGGTCGTGGACCCGAGCGGCCGCGTCTCGCGCAGCACGCGGATCCCGGTGGCGGACGCGCCGATGATCCACGACTTCGCGCTCACCGAGCAGTACGTGATCATCCTCGACATGCCCGTCACCTTCGACCCGGCGGGCGCCGAGCGCGGCGACATCGTGCCGTACGTCTGGAACGACCGGCACCCGGCGCGGATCGGTGTGCTGCCGCGCAAGGGCGGTGCGGTCCGCTGGTTCGAGGTCGACCCGGTGTACTACTCGCACACCCTCAACGCGTACGAGGAGGGCCACAACCTGGTCATCGACACGACCAACTTCGACGCGCCCTTCCTCGTGGCGGGCAACGGCTCGGGAGGCCCGTACACGACGGGCACCCCGCGCCTGGACCGCTGGACGGTCGACCTGCGGAAGGGGCGGGTGCGGGTGCGGACCCTCGACGACCGTCCTCAGGAGTTCCCGCGGGTCAACGAGGCGCTGGTGTCCCGAAGGCACCGCTACGGCTACTCGGCGGCGTCCGCGGAGATGGCGGTGGCCTATCAGGCGGTCGACGGCAACCCGCCGCCCGACCGGGCGTTCAGCAACGCGCTCATCAAGCACGACCTGCTGCGCGGCACCTCACAGGTGCACCGGCTGCCCCGGGGGGCGGCGGCGAGCGAGGCGGTGTTCGTGCCGTCCGATCCCTGTGACGACAGGGCCGCCGAGGACGACGGGTACGCGATCGCGTACGTGCACAACCCCGAGCGCAACGCCTCCGACCTGGTGATTCTCGCGGCCCAGGACTTCACGGGCGAGCCGGTGGCCCGGATCCATCTGCCGGGACGGGTGCCCCTGGGCTTCCACGGGAGCTGGATTCCCGACGCATGACGCCGGAACCGGATTCCGACGCGTGACGCGGGAGCCGGATTCCGACGCATGACGCGGGAGCCGGATTCCGACGCATGACGCGGGAGCCGGATTCCGACGCATGACGCGGTGCTATGCGCGATGGTGGATGTCATGCATGCAAAGGACATCCTCATCGACGGTTTCGGCCGCATCCAGGAAGAAGTCCACGCCGCCGTCGAGGGCCTGGGCCCGGACGACCTCAACCACCGTCCCGGCCCCGACGCCAACTCCGTGGCCTGGCTGGTCTGGCATCTCACCCGAGTCCAGGACGACCACGTCGCCGGCGCCCTCGGCCTCGACCAGGTGTGGCTGACGCAGGACTGGGAGAAACGGTTCGGCCTCGACCTGAAGCCGCGGGACATCGGCTACGGCCACACCTCCGCGCAGGTCGCCAAGGTGCGGGTCGACTCAGCGGACCTGCTGACCGGTTACTACGACGCCGTGCACACCCAGAGCCTCCAAGCCCTGCGCGGGCTGAGCGCCGGGGACCTGGAACGGGTCGTGGACGAGAACTGGGATCCGCCGGTCACCCTGGGGGTTCGGCTGGTCAGCGTCCTGTCCGACGATCTCCAGCACGTCGGACAGGCCGCCTATCTGCGGGGGCTGCTTCAGAGCGCGTAGCCCGGCAGGACGACGTCCTCGATGAGGGCCCTGCGCTCGTCGAACGGGATGAAGGCGCTCTTGAGCGCGTTCACCGTGACCGTGCGCAGGTCCTCGACCGTCCAGCCCGCCTGCTCGACCAGCAGGGACATCTCCCGGGTCATCGTCGTCCCCGACACCAGCCGGTTGTCGGTGTTGAGGGTGACCCGGAAGCCCAGGTCCTTCAACGCCGTGATCGGGTGCTCGGCGATCGAGGTGGCCGCGCCGGTCTGGAGGTTGGACGTCGGGCACATCTCCAGGGCGATACGGCGGTCCCGGACCCAGCCCGCGAGCCGGCCGAGCTTGCCGCCCGCGAGGTCGGGGATGTCCTCGGTGATCCGCACACCGTGCCCGAGCCGCTGGGCCCCGCACACCTGTACGGCCTGGTGGATGCTGGGCAGGCCGTGGGCCTCACCGGCGTGGATGGTGAAGGGCACGTTCTCGCGGCGCAGGTGCTCGAAGGCGGCGAGGTGGTCGGCGGCCGGGAAGCCGTCCTCGGCGCCCGCGATGTCGAAGCCGACGACACCGGCGTCCCGGAAGGCCACGGCCAGGTCGGCGGCCTCGCGCACCCGGTCGAACATCCGCATCCCGCACAGCAGGGTGCCGACCCGCACCGGGGTGCCCGCGGCGGCGGCCTTCGCCATACCGGCGGCCAGGCCCTCCTGGACGGTCTCGACGACCTCGGCCATGGCCAGGCCGCCCTTGGTGTTCAGCTCGGGGGCGTAGCGCACCTCGCCGTACACGACCCCGTCGGCGGCCAGGTCGAGGACGTACTCCTCGGCCGTGCGCAGCAGGCCCTCGCGGGTCTGCATGACGGCGAGGGTGTGTTCGAAGGTGGCTATGTAGCGCACCAGGTCGCCGGAGTTGGCGGCCTCGAAGTACCAGGCGGCGAGCTCGTCCGGGTCGGTGGTGGGCAGGGTGTGACCGACCTCCGCCGCGAGCTCCACCACGGTGGCGGGGCGCAGGCCGCCGTCGAGGTGGTCGTGCAGGACGGCCTTCGGGAGGCGGCGGATCAGGTCGGCGTCTACGCGCGTAGCGGTCATGGCGGGGTCTTTCTTCGAACGTCCAGCGGGGTGGCGGGAAGGTCAGGCGGTGGGCTGGAGGAGGTCCCAGCGGTTTCCGTACAGGTCCTGGAAGACGGCGACCGAGCCGTAGGGCTCGTGGCGCGGCTCCTCCAGGAAGGTCACGCCCGCGGCGAGCATGCGGGCGTGGTCGCGGGCGAAGTCGTCGGTGTGCAGGAAGAAGCCGACGCGGCCGCCGGCCTGGTCGCCCACCCGGCTCCGCTGGGCCTCGTCCTTGGCGCGGGCGAGCAGCAGGTCGGTGCCGCCTTCGCGGTCGTCCGGCCGTACGACGACCCAACGGGAACCGTCGGGGCGGGCGGTGTCCTCGACGAGCCGGAAGCCGAGGGCCTCGGTGTAGAAGCGGATCGCCTCGTCGTAGTCGTCGACGACGAGGGTGACCAGGGCGACGCGTCTCATCGGAACCTCTCGGGACGGGTGGTTGACGGGAGAGGTTATACGTAAAACCTGAGCGACGCCAGTCCTGTCCCGGGGGCTCGTGCGAGCGCGCGGTGGGGCGCGTGGCAGGCTGGTGATCACCGCCGGGGTCACGGCTCCGGCGCCCCCTTCACCGGACCGCACAGGAGTCGAGCACCATGGCCGAACTGCCGAAGTCGACCGGAGCACCCGCCCACCAGAACGTCACGTTCCCGAGCGGCGGCACCACCGCGCACGGCTATCTCGCGCTGCCGCCGTCCGGGAGCGGGCCGGGGGTCATCGTGATCCAGGAGTGGTGGGGCCTGACCGACCACATCGCCGACGTCGCCGACCGGCTGGCGGCGGAGGGTTTCGTCGCGCTCGCCCCCGACCTGTACGGCGGCAATGTCGCCCACGACAGCGACGAGGCCCTGCGGATGATGCAGGAGCTGCCGGTCTCGCGGGGCGTGGAGCTGCTGTCCGGCGCGGTCGACCACCTGCTGTCACTGGACGAGGTCACCTCGGACACCGTCGGCGCGGTCGGCTTCTGCATGGGCGGCGGATTCGTCGTGTACCTGGCGGCGGCCGACTCCCGGGTGAGCGCAGCGGTGCCGTTCTACGGCGTGATCCAGGGCGAGCTGCCCGACTTCTCGGGCCTGAAGGCGGAGATCCTCGGCCACTACGGCGAACTCGACCGGACCATCCCGGCGGAAAGCCTCGACGCCCTGCGGGAGGCCGTCCGCGAGCAGTCCGGGATCACCCCGGACCTGCGCCGCTACCCGGCGAACCACGCCTTCTTCAACGACGGCGGCCCGACGTACGACCCCGAGTCCGCCACCCTCGCCTGGGAACGCACGGTGCCCTTCCTGCACGAGCGGCTGGGGTAGGGCCCGGGCCCCGCAGCCGGCGGTGCGCGTGGTCCGGCGCGTTCGGTCACGCGGGCTGTGCTGACGCCGTTGGGTGGCGGGCGAGGGGGCCGGTGGTGTCGCCCTGTGCGCCGGACTTCGGGAAGTTCCCGACCCGGGGTCGTGGGCGCGGCTCGCCACGTCCAGCCGCCGTGGCGGCAGTGCCGACCCCCGCCGGCCGCTGTGCGACGGGCGGTGCCAATTCGGCGGGCCGCCCGGTGACGGGGGCCTCTGGAGGCGCGTCGAGCCCCGCCACGGCGACACGGGCCACCGGGGTCCCGGGACTTGGCGGCACGCCAATTCGCGGTCACCCGCGTACGTACCGAGCACGTCCAACCACGTGGGCGCGGGGGCCGAGCCGTCGGCCGTTGGGGCCGCCCCGAGGCGACGACATGGCCGGGGGCCAGAAGCACGTCGGGCCCCGCGACGAGCGGACGGACCACTGGACGGGCCCCGGGGATCGGCGGCACGCCAATTCACGGCCACTGGCGCGCGTACCGGAACGTCCAAGTGGGCCCACCGGCCCCGCGTGAGGACATGGCTGGGGGCATCCAGAGGCACGCGGGCCCCGCAACGAGCGAACGGGCCCCCGAAGATGTGCGGCACGCCCGTGCGGCCACCGGCACGCGAACCGGC
>NZ_JBEXQX010000005.1:0-425908 GCF_040612795.1 Streptomyces sp. NPDC006335 | reverse complement strand
GCACATCCAGTCGGGCCGCCGACCCCGAGCCGACGGCATGGCCGGGCCCCCCGAAGGCACGTCGGGCACCCCGACGAGCGAACGGGCCCCCGAAGAACCGCGGCATGCCCGTGCGCGGCCACCGGCACACGAACCGGCACATCCAGTCGGGCCGCCGACCCCGAGCCGACGGCATGGCCGGGCCCCCCGAAGGCACGTCGGGCACCCCGACGAGCGAACGGGCCCCCGAAGATGTGCGGCACGCCCGTGCGCGGCCACCGGCACGCGAACCGGCACATCCAGTGCAGCCGCCGGCCCATGAAGGCAATGCGGACGGGGATTTCTGGGGTTGGGCCTGTTCGGGCAGTTGGGGGTACTCGGTCCGTGGTCGTAGGGCTGGGGGCCGAGGCGGCGGGGGGAGGGGGCCGGTAGCGTCCCGGGCATGACGATCACCGAGAGCCGCAGCGCCGGACAACGCAAGCGTGACGTACTGGACCGGCTGGAGCGGGAGACGGACATCTGGGTGGCCTCGGCGGACGCCGGCGGGCTGCCGTGTCTGGTCGCGCTGTGGTTCGTCTGGGACGGCGAGTCCGTCTGGCTGTCCACGCGGATCACCAATCCCACGGGCCGCAACTTGCGCGACGGCGGCCGTACCCGGCTGGCGTTCGGGGACACCCAGGACGTGGTGCTCATCGACGGGGAGGTACGCACGTACGGCGGGCAGGACGTGCCGGCCGCGGCGATCGAGGCCTTCAAGGCGAAGACGGGCTGGGATCCGCGCGAGGACAGCGCCTCCTACGCCTTCTTCCAGGTGCGCCCGCACACCGTGCAGGCCCTCAACGGCGTGCACGAGATGCGCGGACGGCATGTCATGGAGGACGGCGTGTGGGTGGTCTGACCGCTCAACCCGACTTCTGACGACGTGAGTTCAGGATGTCCAGCTCGTCACCGGTGAGCCTCAGCGCGCCCGCCGCGATGTTCTCGGCGAGGTGGTCGGGGTTGCCGGTGCCGGGGATGGCGAGGACGTGCGGGCCCTGGGCGAGCGTCCAGGCGAGCCTGACCTGGGCGGGCGTCGCGTCGTGCGCCCGTGCGACGGCCAGGACCGCCTCGTCGTGGCCGGCGGTGGCGCCGTGGGAGCCGCCCTCCCCCGCGATCGCGAAGAACGGCACGAAGGCGATGCCCTGTTCGCCGCAGATCCGCAGTATCTCGGCGGTGTCGGGGTTGCGGGAGTCGAGCCCGAACCGGTTCTGCACGCACACCACCGGCGCGATCGCCTGCGCCTCGGCGAGATGGCGGGGCTCGACGTCGGAGATGCCGAGGTGCCGGATCAGGCCCTCCTCGCGCAGTTCGGCGAGGGCCCCGAAGTGCTCGGCGATCGAGTCCTGGCGCATTCGCCGCAGGTTCACGACGTCGAGGTGGTCGCGGCCCAACTGGCGCAGGTTCTCCTCGACATGGCCGCGCAGGTCGTCCGGCCGGGCCGAAGTGCCCCACTCGCCCGAGTAGTTGCGGAACGGGCCGACCTTGGTGACGATGACGAGGTCGTCGGGGTACGGGGACAGCGCGCTGTTGATGATCTCGTTGGCGGAGCGCAGTGAGGAGAAGTAGAAGGCCGCCGTGTCGATGTGGTTGACGCCGAGTTCCCTCGCCCTGTGCAGCACGGCGATCGACCGCTCCCGGTCGCTCGGGGTGCCGAGGTGGAAGGCCGCGCTGCCGGTCAGCCGCATCGCGCCGAAGCCGACGCGGTTGACGGTGAGATCGCCGAGTGTCCAGGTGCCTGCCGCGTCCGCGGTGATCGTTTTGGAGGTCATCGGCGGATGATGGCACACCTCCCGCTCGCACCGGTCGGCACTTTCCGAACTCCTACCTCCGCTGGGCGGCCAGCCGGATGTGCGCGTTGGCCGCACCGAACCCGGCGTAGCCGCCGGAGCGCTGCACGAACTCGAAGAAGACATGGCCGACCGTCTCGGTGTAGCAGTGCCGGAACTCGCCGCCACGCTCGTCGCGGTCGTAGAGGATGCCCAGCTCGCGATACGTGCCCAACTCCCCCTCGGCGAAGTCGAACCGGGCCTCCAGATCGTCGTAGTAGTTCGCCGGGATGTGCAGCAGCCCGGCCCCGGCCGCCCGGAAGCGGCGGACGGCGGTGACGATGTCGTCGACGGCGAACGCCACGTGCCGGGCACCCCTCGCACCGTCCTCCTCCGGCGTGGGCGCGAGGTTGAGGACCAGCCGGGGCCCGTCGGAGGAGGCGGACAGGGCACGGCTGCGGAACAGGCCGTAGGGGTCGGCGAGTTCGACGGTGTCGTGCGGGCTGAGGCCCAGCACCGCGCGGTGGAAGAGCACCGCTTCGTCGAAGTGGTGCCAGGGCTGGGTCAGCGCGAGGTGGTCGATGGCGAGGGCAGCCGCGGTCGCGCGCTCGGCGGTGTACGCGAAGTCGGCGGTCCAGCTGGGGAGTTCGGGACGGCCGGTGGCGCAGAACAGGACTTCGGTGCCGTCGGGGGCCGCGATCGACTCCAGCGGAACGTCCTGTGCGGCACGGCGCTTGGGCAGGGCGGGCGCGAGCAGGGCCTCCGCCCGTCGCGCGGAGGCCGCCGGGTCCGCCGTCTCCAGGCCCACGGCGGCCAGGGTGGTGTCGGTGCGGCGGCCGGTGGTGCCCGTGTTGACCAGGACGCGGGCCTCGCCCTGTTCCCAGAGGTCGACCGGATTGCCGTGGTGGCGGGCGGTGCGGGTGAAGCCGAGAGCCGTGAGGAGTTCGCCGACGGGTTCGGGGTCGCTGGTGGCGAGTTCGGCGAAGGCGACGGCGGAGGGGGTGACCGGGGCCGGGAGTGGGGAGACGCCGGCGCTCTCCTCCAGGGCGAGCAGGGAGCGCAGTCCGTCCAGCGCCGTGCGGCCCGCGTCCGCCTGGCGGAAGACGTCGTTGAAGACCTCCAGGGACAGCGGGCCTCCGTATCCGGCGCTCAGGACGTGCCGCAGGAGTCCGGCGACGTCGAATCCGCCCTGGCCCGGGAAGCAGCGGTAGTGGCGGCTCCACTGGAGGACGTCCATGGCCATCAGCGGGGCGTCGGCGAGCTGGAGGAAGAAGATCTTGTCACCGGGGATGTCCTCGATGCCCTTGAGGTCGGAGCCCCTGGAGAGGATGTGGAAGCTGTCCAGGCAGGTGCCGAGCGCCGGGTGGTCCGCGGCCCGGACGATATTCCAGGCGTGGTCGTACGTGCTGACGTGCCGTCCCCACGCCAGTGCCTCGTAGGCGACCCGGATGCCGGACTCTCGGGCCAGGTCGGCCAGTCGGCTCAGGTGCTCGGCCGCGAGGGCGTCGTCGTCCACGGCGTGCGGGGAGACGCTGGAACAGACGAGGACGGTGTCCGCGCCGAGCCTGCGCATCAGCTCGAACTTGTGCCGGGCCCGCCTCAGGTTGCGGGCGAAGATCTCCTCCGGGACGGCCTCGATGTCCCGCATCGGCTGGTAGAGGTCGATGCGCAGGCCCAGGTCGGCCGTGCGGGCGGCGATCTCCTCGGGGGCGAGGGGGCTCGCGAGGAGGTCGTTCTCGAAGATCTCGACGCCGTCGAAGCCGGCCTGTGAGGCGGCCGTCAGCTTCTCGGTGAGGGTGCCGCTGAGGCACACGGTGGCGATGGACTTGCGCATGCTCGCTCCCGGGGTGTTGTGCCTGCTCGCTCCGGAGGCCCTACGCATACGCGCTCCCGAGGTCGATCCAGGTCTTGCCGGCCCGTCCGGCGGCCCCGGCGAAGGCCTCCTGCGCCCGTGCGAGCGGGAAGCGGGCCTCGACCACGACTCCGGGGCGTGCGTCCGGCAGTTCGGTCATGGCGGCGGTGAAGTCGCCGGGGTGGTCGTAGATCATCGAGCCGCGCAGCACCAGCTGGCGCCGGACCACGTCGTCGGTGGTCAACGGCAGCCGCTCGGCGTTGAGGCCGACGAGCACGACCGTGGCTCCGGGGACGGCCCGGTCCACGGCGGGGCGCAGGGCGGGCGCGTACCCGGAGGTCTCGAAGACGTACGTGAATCCCGCACGGCCGTCGTCGGCGACGGCGCCGAGCCGTACCGCCCGTTCCAGACGCCGGGGGTGGGGCTCGGTGACGACGGGCGTGATGCCGAGGCGGGACAGGATGAGACACAGCAGCAGGCCCTGGGCTCCGGCGCCGACGACCAGGCAGCGGTCCCGGTCCGTGACGCCGCTGCGGCGGACCGCGGCGCGAGCGACGGTGTAGGGCTCGGCACAGGCGAGGTCCGCGTCGGCGGGTCCCTCGGGCACGGGGTGGGCGAAGGGGGCGGGGACGGCGACGCGTTCGGCGAGGACGCCGGGTGCGTTCAGACCGATGATCGCGCGGTGGGGGCAGGCGGAGGTCAGGCCGGTGAGGCAGTCGGCACACTTGAGGCAGGCGTAGTTGGGCTCGATCACGACCCGCCGGCCCACCAGGTGGTCCGGCGCGGCCGCTCCGACGCCCACGATCCGGCCGAATCCCTCGTGGCCCATGACCCACGGGGTGGCCGGCGGGACCCTTTTGCCGTGGAACACGGCCAAGTCCGAGCCGCACAGCCCGACTCCGTGCGTCTCCACGATCACTTCGCCGGGTCCGCAGACCGGCTCCGGCCAGTCGTCGACCGTCTCGATCCGTCCCGGTGCCGTGAGGACTGCTGCTTTCACTGGAGCTCCAAATGACCACTAGATGGTCCTAACGATCCACTGTGCGGTCAGCCTAGGCGGCCCCGGCTGCGCGGACAAGGCCTGCGGACGGAAACGGAAGGGGGGCCGGTCGCAGGTTCGACCGGCCCCCCTTCTGTCGGTCGCTCAGACCGCCGCGGCCTCCTCGGGTACGGCGGCCGACGCCTTGGCCGTGTCCACGCCGGGCAGCCGCAGCGCGATCAGGAACGAGACCAGGCACCCCAGGGCGACGTACGCGGCCACCAGCGACCAGCCGCCGCCGGCCCAGATGACCAGCGAACCGGCGATGAGCGGGGTGAAGCCGCCGCCCACCGCACTGGCGAGCTGGTAGCCCACACCGGCACCGCTGTAGCGGTACTCGGGCCCGAACATGTCGGTGAACAGCGACTGCTGGACCGAGACGGCCATGTCGTGGGCCACGTTCACCAGCAGCACCGCGCACACCACGATCAGCAGCATCGAGCCGGACTCCATCGCCCAGAAGTACGGCACCGCGCTCACCGCCCCGATCAGGGCGCCCCAGCAGTACACGCGGCGGCGGCCGTACCGGTCGGCGAGGTAGGCGAAGGCCGGGATGGTGACCACGGCCAGGCCACCGACCGCGAGGTTGACGTCGAGCAGGCTGTCCCGGTTCATGCCGAGCTCGTCGGTGCCGTAGGAGAGGCCGAAGGTGGTGACGCCGTAGAAGGTGAACAGTTCGACGAAGCGCAGGCCGATGATGGCGAAGAAGCCGGACGGGTTGGAGCGGACCGCGGCGACCAGCGGAAGGCGGGGCCTGGTGGCCCGCGGCTGTGCGGCGACCTTCTCGGTGAAGACCGGGGACTCCTCGACCCTGGCCCGGATGACCAGGCCGACGATCACGAGGGCCGCGCTCACCAGGAAGGGGATGCGCCAGCCCCAGGCACGGAAGGCCGCGTCGGAGGTGGTGCCCGACATGACCTTGGTGATCAGGGTGGCCAGCAGCAGACCGACGGAGGCGCCGACCTGGACGCCGCTGCTGTAGAGGGAACGCCACTTGCGGGGTGCGTTCTCCACCGCCATGAGAGCGGCGCCGCCCCATTCGCCGCCGACCGCGAAGCCCTGGGTGGCGCGCAGCAGGACCAGCAGGACGGGCGCCCAGACGCCTGCCTGGGCGTAGGTGGGCAGGGCGCCGATCAGGGTGCTGGCCAGGCCCATGACGAGCATGGTCAGGACGAGCATGCGTTTGCGGCCCAGGCGGTCGCCGAAGTGGCCGAAGACGATGCCGCCCAGCGGCCGGAAGAGGAAACCGACGCCGAAGGTGGCCCAGGCGGCGAGGGTGCCCACGGCCGGGGAGGCGTCGGGGAAGAACAGGTCCCCGAAGAGGAGACCCGCGACGATGCCGTAGAGGAAGAAGTCGTACCAGTCGACGACGGCTCCCATGAAGCTCGCGATCGCCGCCCGCCTGGCGGGGCCGGATCCTCCGGCGCCGTCGGCCCGGCTCGCCCGCTGCGTACTGCTCATCTCACACACTCCGTCGGATGCACTGGGCAGTGGTCTCGCGTGCCGTGCGAGCGGTGCACGGCACGGGACCACTGCGGGGATGGCTGCGGTGGGGACGGTCGTGACGCCTGGACGCAGCCTGGGTGCGAGCGCGCCGTCGCGTACGGACCGGGTCGGCGCCACGGCGGTTCGGGCGGCGACCCTTGAGCCCGGAAGTCCACTGTGCGGATCTCCAGGACCGGTGAGCGGCACGATAAAACGTGGCTTCTCCCGGCATCAAGAGGTGCGGCAGTATTTCTTCGGTGTCCCGGTTTCCCCTGGTCCGCAGAGCGGACTACGGTCGGTAGCAGCAGGGGCTGAGGGCCACAGGCAGACCACGGGGAGGCAGCGGGTGAGCGACGGACAGACGTCGGCGGGGGGCGACGCCGACCAGCAGGCGGGCGGGGTGCGCAGCGTGCGGCGGGCCTTCGACATCCTCACCCTGCTCACCGAGGACCGGCCCGTCGTCACGCTGCGGGAGATCACCGCGGCGACCGGGCTGGCCAAGACGACCGCCCTGCGGCTGGTGCAGACCCTGGAGGAGACCGGCCTGCTGGGCTCGCACCCGTCCGGTTACACCGCGGGGCCCGCGCTGTGGCGCTGGGCCTATCTCGCGCGCAGCCAGTGGGAGGTGCCGCAGGAGACTCGGAAGGTCATGCGTGATCTCGCGGACCGGCTCGGCGAGACCGTCAACCTGTTCGTCGCCCGGGGCGTCCACCGCATCTGCGTCGCCCACGAGGAGAGTCCGCATCCGCTGCGCCATGTCGTCGACGTCGGCGACGAGCAGCCGCTGTGGGCCGGCGCCTCCTCGAAGATCCTCCTCCAGGATGCCTCCGAGGTGTTCCTGCGCCGGGTGGCGGCCGCCTCCCCGCAGGGCGAGGAGCACGCCGGGCGGCTCAGGACCTGGGCGGCGGAGGCCGCCGAGCGCGGCTACGCCGTCAGCAGCAGCGAGTTCGACGAGGGGCTCACCGCCGTGGCGGTCCCGGTGACGGGCCGCACGGGCAGGGTCGTCGCCTCCCTCTCCCTGAGCGGCCCCAGCCACCGCTTCCCCTACGAGGCCGTCGAGCGGTTCGCCACGGAGCTCGCGGAAGGCGCCCGCCTCATCTCCGGCCAGGGCTTCACCCACCCGCTGAGCAGCGACACCTGACGCACGGCCTGCGGGGGCGTGTCGTCAGCCGGACGCCTGGTCGTTGTCCTTCATCTCGCCCCAGCCGTGCCAGCGCTCGACCTCGATCCAGGCGCTGACGCGACCCCGGACGCGGTTCGGGTAGGGACGGCCGCCGTAGTGGGTGGAGAGGCGGTCGATGTCGGTGAGGTCCTTGTCCTCGTACGTCTCGGCCACGCGACCGATGAGCGTGATGTGCGTGTACCAGTCGTCGCCGTCCAGAACGGTGAGGGTGACGCGCGGGTCGCGGCGCAGGTGCCGCAGCCGGACCCGGCCCTCGTCCAGGTTGATCAGGACACGGCCGTCCTCCCAGAGGTACCAGGTGGGCGTCGACACCGGCGTGCCGTCGGAGCGCAGGGTCGCCATCACGCAGGGGTTGGGGCGGCGCAGCAGTTCCACGGCCGCGGGCGGCAGCGGGGGCTTGGACATGGGGGCCTCCTCGGGGTCGGGCGTTCCGGTCGCGGGTGGGTGTTCCGGTCTCGATTCAGGTGCTCCGGTCTCCGGGTCAGGCCTTTTCGTCGAAGCTCGCGAAGTAGGCGGCGGCCATGTCCTCGTCGCCGTGGCCCTGGGCTGCGGCCCGCTCGAAGCGCTCGGCGCTCGCGGCGGCCACGTCCAGGCGGACTCCGCTGCGCTCACCGGCCTCGACGATCAGCCGGGCGTCCTTGGCGGCGGTGGAGACCGCGAACTGGGCCGGCGACAACTGGTCGTTGAGCACCAGGCCCGACTTGGCCCGCAGGTAACCCATGTCGAGGGGGCCGCCGTCGATGGCGTCGAAGAAGCCCTGCGGGTCCACACCGAGGGCCTTCGCGAGGGCGAGGGCCTCACCGGCCGCGTTGGTCACCGCGAGCACCCAGCTGTTGGCCACCAGCTTCAGCCGGGTAGCGCTGCCCTCGGCGCCGTCCTCGCCGGTCCACACCGTGCGGGCGCCGACCGCGTCGAAGACGGGGGTCACCGCGCCGCGCCCGTCGACCGGTCCGGCCGCGAGGACCAGGAGCTGACCGGCCTCGGCGGGCTGCCGGGTGCCCAGCACGGGGGCGTCGAAGAAGACCAGTCGGTGCTCGCGGGCGAAGGCGGCCAGGTCGGCGATCGCCTCGATGCCGGCGGTGGTCGACTGCACCCAGGCGATGCCCGGCCGGAGCCCCTCGGCGGCCTGGCGCATCACGTCCAGGGCCGCGGGGCCGTCGTACAGCATGGTCAGGACGACGTCGGCGCCGCGCACGGCCTCAGTGGGGGTGCCGGCGATCTCGACACCGTCCGCGGTCAGCGGCTGGGCCTTGTCCGGGCTGCGGTTCCAGGCGCGGACGGTGTGTCCGGCGCGGGCGAGGTTGCGGGCCATCGCGGCACCCATGATGCCGGTGCCCAGGACGCTCACGGTGAGCTTGTCGGTCATGACGTCAACTCCATACAAGGGTGCGGTTGTTCTGCCGGTCACCGAGCTTGCCGGAAGCGGTCCGGACGAGCCCGACGGGGGGTGATCATGCTGCCGGAAGCGGTTCCAGGGTGACGAATCCCTGCGTGTCCGCGGCCGGGAGCGGCGCGTGGGGGCCGTAGAGGAAGCCCGCCAGGGCCGGGGTGGCGCGGTAGGCGAAGACGGACGCCGGTACGCCGAGGATGGCCGGGGTGTCGAGGAGGAAGGGCAGCTCACGGTCCAAGTACTCGGCTCCGACGGTCAGTTGGTCGGCGCTCGGGGTCCAGTCGGCGGGCATGGTGGTGCGCAGGACGCCGGTGACCATGCGGGTGCAGGTGGCGTGGAACGCGGGCTGCTCCTGGTGTGCGCGGGTGACGCGCTCCAGGGCGGCACGGTAGGCGGGGGTGTCGTAGAAGTCGGAGAACCGTGCGACCCGCAGCCGGGCCGGGTCGATCCGCACGGCGGTCACGGCACGGGAGATCCGGTTGGCCGTCTGGCGTACGTCCCGGCGGGCGCGGGCGCGGGCGTGCGGTGGTTCGTAGCCCCGGCCGAGGTAGGTGCGGGCGACGGTGCCGGGGTCGGGGTGGGCGATCTCGACGCGGGTGAAGCGGGCGGCGGCCCAGCGCAGCAGCGCGACGAGCCGGTCCTCGGAGAAGTAGCCGTTGCCGGGGCTGATGCCGAGGAACACGTGGTGTCCGGCGTCGACGAGGCCCGCGCAGCGCTCGGAGAAGGGGGTGGCGAGGAAGCCGTCCCCCGGGCGTGCAGCGGTCGAGGGTGCCGAGGCCGTCGGCATCGCCCAGTCGTGCATCGGTACTCCCCCGTCTTCCGCGCGGACAGCGCGCCATGGTGCTCCGGTCGTCGGCATCGAGACTAGAAGCAACCGGTGGTCCCGTTGCCCCACCGGGGTGCGGAACGCGCCGACGGCCCGTCGGTCCCGGTGGGCCTGACGGGCCGCGGCGCGGCCGGCGACTAGCCGAGCGGCTTCTCCAGGATCGCCTTGCGGTGGCTGAAGGTCTCGATGGACCAGCGGCCGTGGTAGTTGCCCATGCCGCTCTCCCCGACCCCGCCGAACGGCAGGTCGGAGACGGTGAGATGGGCGAGGGGCAGGCCGTAGCCGAGGCCGCCGGAGGAGGTCTCGTCGGCGATGCGGCGGCGGGTGGTGTCGGAGTCGGTGAAGACGTACAGGGCGAGGGGCTTGTCCCGGTCGTTGATGAAGTCGATGGCGGCGTCGAGGTCTGGCACGGTGACGATCGGCAGGATCGGGCCGAAGATCTCCTCCTGCATGACCGGGGCCTTGGGGTCGACGTCGGCGAGGACGGTGGGCGCGATGTACTTGGTCGTACGGTCGCTCGCGCCGCCCACGACCGTGCGGCCCGAGTCGAGCAGGCCGGTGAGGCGGTCAAAGTGCCGTTCGTTGATGATGCGGCCGTACTCGCCGGAGTCGGCGGGGTCGCTGCCGAACAGGGTGTCGACGGCCTTCTTCAGCAGCGGTTCCAGGGCGGCCGCCGTCTCCGGGTCGGTGAGGACGTAGTCGGGGGCGACGCAGGTCTGTCCGGCGTTGAGGAACTTGCCGCGGACCAGGCGGTCGGCGACGACGGTGAGGTCGGCGTCGCGGTCGACGAACGCCGGGGACTTGCCGCCGAGTTCGAGGGTGACCGGGGTGAGGTGTTCGGCGGCGGCGCGCAGGACGATGCGGCCGACCGTGCCGTTGCCGGTGTAGAAGATGTGGTCGAAGCGCTCGGCCAGCAGCGCCGTGGTCTCGGGGACGCCGCCCTCGACGACGGCGACGGCGTCCGTGTCCAGGTAGGCGGGGAGCAGCCGGGCCACGGCGGCCGAGGTGGCGGGGGCCAGTTCGCTGGGCTTGGCGACCACGGCGTTGCCCGAGGCGAGGGCGCCGACCACCGGGGCGAGCAGCAGCTGGGCGGGGTAGTTCCAGGGGGCGATGACGAGAACCACACCGAGCGGGTCGTACTGCGTCCAGGCGGTCGCGTCGGCGCCGAGGTGGGCCGGTACCGGGGCGGACTCGGGGCGCAGCCAGTCGGTGAGGTGGTCCAGGGTGTGGTCGATCTCGCGGATCGTGAAGTCGATCTCGGTGCGGAAGGCCTCCGTGGAGCTCTTGCCCAGGTCGGCGTGGAGGGCTGCGGCCAGGTCGGTGCCGTTCTCCGTGAGCATCTCGCGCAGCCGGCGAAGCTGGGTCGTACGCCATTCGACGGGCTTGGTGCGGCCGCTGCGGAAGGTGGCCCGCAGGCGGGCGACAACGTCGGCGGGCTGCTCGGGGGCGGGGTGGTTCACGGATGCCTCGCTGGGGTGCGCGGGCCTTGCGGCCTGGATCTCGACGGTCGGATGTATATTGCAACCTTTTCGTGGCCGGGTAAATTCCCGGCCACCGTCACTCCTTTCCGGGACGAGGTCCCTCACTCCCTCCGGACGAGGTCGGTCCCGGCTTCCGCGCCCATGTCACAGCGATCGGCGACGGTGTTCGAGATAGGCGCGCTCCGCCGGGTTCCCGGTGAGTTCCGCGGCCTTCGCGTAGGCGTCCGCGGCTTCCGTGCCGCGCCCGAGCCGGCGCAGCAGGTCGGCCCGGACGGCGTGGAGGACGTGGTAGCCGTCGAGGTCAAGGGCGTCCACCAGGGCGAGGGCCCGCGCGGGTCCCTCGGTCTCGGCCACGGCGACCGCGCGGTTCAGGGCCACGACAGGGCTCGGAGCCACGGCCATGAGCTGGTCGTACAGCCGGCGGACCTGCCCCCAGTCGGTGGGCGCGTCGCTGTGGACGGCCTGGATGGCGGCCTGGATCTGGTACGGCCCCGGCCGGTTGCGGCGCAGGCACCGCCGCACGAGTGACTGTCCCTCGGCGATGAGCGCCCGGTCCCAGCGGCCGGGGTCCTGCTCGGACAGCGGTACGAGTGCGCCGTCGGCGCCGGTGCGGGCGGCGCGGCGGGACTCGACGAGCAGCATCAGCGCGAGCAGACCGGTGGCCTCGGGCTCGTCCGGCATCAGCTCGGTCAGCAGCCGGCCAAGGCGTACGGCCTCGGCGCACAGTTCGGGTGTGCCGTCGTAGCCCTCGTTGAAGATGAGGTAGACGACGGCGAGCACGCCCCCCAGCCGGTCGGGGAGGTCGGCGTCGCGGGGGACGCGGTAGGGGATGCGGGCGTCGCGGATCTTGGCCTTGGCGCGGACGAGGCGCTGGGCCATCGTCGGCTCGGGGACCAGGAAGGCGCGGGCGATCTGCGCGGTGGTCAGGCCGCCGAGCAGCCTGAGGGTGAGGGCGACCTGGGCCTGGGGCGCGAGCGCGGGGTGGCAGCACGTGAAGATCAGGCGGAGCCGTTCGTCGCGCACGGGGCCCTCCTCGGGCGGTGCGTCGGGTGCGTGCAGCAGGGCGGCTTCGGCGTGGCGGGCCTGCCGGGTGGACTCGCGGCGCAGCCGGTCGATCGCGCGGTTGCGGGCGGTGGTGATGATCCAGCCGGCCGGGCTGGGCGGCACACCGGTCTCCGGCCAGCGCCGCACAGCCGTGGTGAAGGCGTCCTGGACCGCTTTCTCGGCGAGGTCGATGTCGCCGAGGAGGCGGACGAGGACGGCGACCGCGCGGCCGTACTCCGCGCGGAAGACATCCTCGATGTCGAAGGTCATGGGTCCGCCTCCCCGCGGAGGACGCTCTGGGCGCCCGGGGTCATCAGTCCTCGGACTCGTGCTGGAACGGGCGCACCTCGATGGGCAGGGTGGTGGCCAGGGCCGCCTTGCGTCCCCACTCCAGGGCGGCGTCCAGGTCGGGTGCCTTCACGATGCACAGGCCGCCGAGCTGTTCCTTGCCCTCGGCGTACGGCCCGTCGGTGATCAGCACATCGCCGTCGCGGGGCCGCAGCACGGTCGAGGAGTCGGGGCTGTGCAGTCCTCCGGCGAAGACCCAGGCCCCGGCCTCGCGGAGCTCCTGGTGGAAGACGTCGAGCCGCTTGCCGATCTCGGCCAGCACCTCGGGGGCGGGCAGTTCGTCCCAGCCGGGCTGCATGACGTTGAGCAGGTAGTACTGCATGTCGCTCTCCTCCTGTGAGTCTGTCTCACCTCCTACACGAACGGCACACCCCCGGATCGACACCGCGCGCGAGGGGATCGGGAGAATCTTCCGCATGACCACCGCACCGCACCCGCTCCTCACCACCGCCCACGCCCTCGCGGACGAGCTCCTCGCCCCGCACGCGGCGCGCGTCGACCAGGAGGGCGTGCCCGCGAGTCATCTCGACGCGCTCAGGCGCTCCGGTCTCCTCGGGGTGAGCGCGCCCACCGAGTACGGCGGTGCGGGCGCGCCCGAGGCGGTGGCGCGGGAGGTGCAGGAGATCCTCGCCGGGGCGTGCTGCTCCACCTGGTTCGTGCAGACGCAGCACCACTCGCCGGTGCGGATGCTCGCGCGGTCCGACCTGCCGGTGCGGGAGCGACTGCTCGGGCCGCTGGCGACCGGCGAGCTGCTGGCGGGGATCGCGTTCGCGCACGTGCGCGCGTTCCCGCGGGTGCCGGTGCGGGCGACGGCCGAGCGGGGCGGCTGGCGGTTCGACGGGAAGGTGCCCTGGTACACGGGCTGGGGCCTGAACGACGTGATGCTGCTGGCCGGGGTGACGGAAGCCGACGAGGTGGTGTTCGCGTTCACCGAGGCGCGTGAGCAGCCGGGGCTCCGGGCGTCGGAACCGATGCGGCTCGCGGCACTCACCGCGGCCCGGACCGTCTCCCTGGCACTGGACGGCCTGTGGCTGCCCGGGGACGCGGTGGTGCTGCGTACCCCGCAGGAGGAGTTCGCCCTGCTGGACCGGCCCCGCAACACCAACGCCTCCCCCGCCGTCTTCGGGGTGGCGTACGCGGCGCTCCACGTACTGGAGGACTCGGGGGAGTCGGAGACAGCGGCCGTCCTGCGCGGCCGTCTCGACGAGGTCCGCGGGCAGGTGTACGCGTTGGCCGAGCATCCGGTCCCGTATGAGCGCGTCCCCGAGCGGCTGGCGCTCAAGACGCGGTCGTACGACCTGATGCGGGCCGCCACGACCGCGGCCGTGGTGGCGGGGGGCGGCCGTGCCATGGACCTCGGCGGGACGGCCCAACGCCTGTTCCGCGAAGGGATGTTCCTCCTCGTGCAGGGGCAGACGACCCAGGTGCGCCGCGCGCATCTGGACGCCTTGGCGGAGATCTAGGCCAGGAAGTCGACGAGGACGGCCGTCAGGTGCGCCGGGGCGTCCTCCTGGACGAGGTGACCGGCGCCCGGAATCGGTTCGAGGCGGGCGCCCGGGATGCGGGCGACGAGTTCGTGCCCCTTGTCGAGGGGGATCCAGGTGTCGTCCTCGCCCCAGCACACCAGGGTCGGGACCGCGATCTCGCCGTACTGGTCCTGCACTTCGTCGGTGTGGCGCTGGTCGGCCTGGGCGATCTGCCGGTAGAAGGCCGGCTGCCCGGTGTCGCCGAGCCAGGGTTCGACGAGCCGGTCGTGGACGGCGGGGTGCAGACCGGGGCTGCTGGCCGAGCTGACGTACTCGCGGACGAGGGCCCGGTGCAGGGTGGGCGGGATCTGCTCGAAGACCTCGCAGTGGTCGCCGACGAGCCGGAAGAACGGCGTTCCCCAGGGGGCCAGCGCGACCGGGTCGACCAGCGCGAGGGAGGGGTAGCGGGCGCCGTGCAGCAGATGGGCGCGCAGGGACACGGCCCCGCCGAAGTCGTGGGCCACCACCCGGGGCCGGTCGAGGTCCCAGTGCGCCAGGAGTTCGGTGAACACCCTGCTCTGGGCCGCGAGGGAGACGTCCTGGCCCGCGGACTTCTCCGAGGTCCCGTAGCCGGGCATGTCCCACACGAACACGTGGTGGCGCCGGGAGAGGACGCGGGCCACGGCACGCCACACGTACGAGGAGAACGGCGTGCCGTGGAGGAGGACGACCGGGTCGCGGCCCGGGTCCCCGAGGCTGTTCCAGCGGACCTCACCGGAGCTGCTGCGGAAGGTCCTGGTCAACTGCCAGTCGCTCACGGGCTGTTCCTCTCGACGGATGCGCGGGCCGAACCCGTGAGCGTACGTGGTGAGGCTCTAGCTCGCGAACGGCACCTGCGCCGAGGACGCGGCCCGATCGCCGAACGGGTGCTGCCACAGGTCCTGTTCGGCGAGACGCGGAAGGACTCCCTCGCCGAACCAGTACGCCTCCTCCAGGTGCGGGTAGCCGGAGAGCACGAACTCGTCGATGCCGAGGGCGTGGTACTCCTTGATCCGCTCGGCGACCTCGTCGTGGCTGCCGACCAGCGCGGTGCCCGCGCCGCCGCGCACCAGGCCGATGCCGGCCCACAGGTTGGGGTGGATCTCCAGTCCGTCCCGGCTGCCGCCGCCGTGCAGGGCGAGCATCCGCCGCTGCCCCTCCGACTCGCTGCGGGCGAGCCCGGCCTGCACCGACCTGACGGTCTCCGGGTCGAAGCCCGCGAGCAGCCGGTCCGCCTCCGCCCAGGCCTGTTCGGAGGTGTCCCGGGTGATGACGTGCAGCCGGATCCCGAAGCGCAGGGTGCGGCCCTCGTCCGCCGCGAGCCCCCGGACCCAGGCGATCTTCTCGGCGACCTGCGCGGGCGGCTCGCCCCAGGTGAGGTACACGTCGGCGTACTTGGCGGCGACCTCTCCGGCGACGGGCGACGACCCGCCGAAGTACACCTGGGGCACCGGGTCGGGCACCCGCGCCAGTTTCGCGTCCTCCACCTGGAGGTGCTCCCCGTGCAGGTCGACCGTCTTGCCCTCCCACAACTCCCGTACGACGTTCAGGAACTCGCCGGTGCGGCGGTAGCGGGCGTCCTTGTCGAGGAAGTCCCCGTAGGCGCGCTGCTCGTGGTTCTCGCCGCCGGTGACCACGTTGAGCAGCAGCCGTCCCCCGGTCTGCCGCTGGAAGGTGGAGGCCATCTGCGCGGCGAGCGTCGGTGAGACGAACCCGGGACGGAAGGCCACCAGGAACTTCAGGCGCTCGGTGTGCTGGCTGACCATCGCGGTGGTCAGCCACGCGTCCTCGCACCAGGCGCCGGTCGGGGTGAGCGCCCCCACGAAGCCCAGGTCCTCGGCGGCCCGGGCGATCTGGCTCAGGTAGGCGACCGTCGGCGGCCGGTCCCGTCCCGAGGCGGTGGCGGGCGTGCCGTGACCGCCTCCCACGACATGACGGCTGTCACCGTTGGTGGGCAGGAACCAGTGGAAGGTGAGGGACATGTGGGTCTCCGATCGGGGAGGTCCGCTGTTCGCTGTTGACTAGAGGAGGCCGTGCCGGGGCGGCCGGGTGCCGTTGAGCACGTACCTGCCGATGTGCTGGATCTTCCAGCGGGCCGGGTCGTGCAGGGTGTGGGTGCGGGCGTCGCGCCAATGCCGGTGCAGGTTCAGGGAGTCGAGGGCCGAGCGGGTACCGGAGACCTCGAAGAGGGCGCTCGCCACCTCCACCGCCGCCTGGGCCGCCTGCACCTTGGCGGCGGCGACCGCGACGGACGCCTCGGCCGCCGAGTCGTCGGTGAGGTCGGCCCGGGCGGCTTCCACGGTCCGGGCGGCCTCCCGCAGCAGCGCCTCCGAGGCCCTTACCCGGAGGGCGAGTTCACCGAAGCGCTGGATCAGCAGCGGGTCCTCGGCGGCCGTGTCGACACCGCTCTCGAACCAGGGGCGGCTCTTCGTCCGCACGAACTCCGCCGCCTCCGCGAGCGCGCCCCCGGCGATCCCGGCGTCGATCGCGGCATGCAGCAACTGAGCGACCGCTCCGTGGAGTTGGGGGCCATCGAAGGTGAGGTGGTGAGGCAGGACCCGGTCGGCCGGCACCTCGACGCCTTCGAGCCGGACGGTGCCGCTGGCCGTCGTGCGCTGGCCGAGACCGTCCCAGTCGTCGACCACCGTGAGGCCGGGGGCGTGCCTGGGCACGTAGGCGACGTGCAGGTTGTCGTCCTCGGCGCGGGCCAGCACGGGGATCCAGTCGGCGAACAGGGCGCCGGTGGAGTAGTGCTTGACACCGTCGAGGCGGTACGAGCCGCTGCCCTGCGGGTGCAGCCGGGTGCGGATGTCCTGGACGTGTTTGGTGCCGGCCTCCGACTGCGCGTTGCCGAAGCGGCGGCCGGCGAGCAGCTCGGCGAAGAAGAACTTCCGCTGCTCATCGGTGCCTTGACGGCGAATCACATTGACGTAGGCGAAGTGGCTCTGCGGGATCTGGGCGAGGCTCGCGTCGGCGGAGGCGAGCAGCCGGAAGATCTCGGCCAGGGTGGACGCGCTCACGTCCGCTCCCCCGTGCTCGGCGGGGACGGTGACCGCGAGCAGTCCGGAGGCGGAGAGACGGTCCAACTCCTCCCGGGGCAGCCTGCGTTCGGCGTCCCTGGCGGAGGCGCCCGCACGGAACTCCTCGGCGAGCGACGCGGCGACCGCGAGGGCCTCCGCGTCGTCGGCGATCACATGGGCGGCCTGGGTCTGCCGGGCGGTCCGGGTCTCCTGGGCGGTCCGGGCCTCCTGGGTGGCCTGAGCGGCCTGAGTGCCCTGGGTGGTCGTCACGGTCAGCCCGCCGCCGCCAGCACCGGCCGCCGTCCCAGCGCCGTCGAGAACTGGTCCACGACCTGGGTGAGCGCCTCGGTCGCGGGGGGAGCGACGGTCAGCGAGCCGTCCTCCCGCACGCTGATGTCCTTGTCGAGGGTGAACCAGCCCTGCACGATGTGGGCCGCACCCATGGAGCTGAGGACCGGACGGAGCGCGTAGTCGATGGCCAGGACGTGGGCGGTGGAGCCGCCGGTGGCCAGGGGCAGCACCGTCTTGCCCGCGAGGGCGTACTGCGGGAGCAGGTCCAGCAGGGCCTTGAGGACTCCGGAGTACGACGCCTTGTAGACGGGAGTGCCGACGACGACCCCGTCGGCGCGTGCGAACAGCTCGGTCGCCTCGACGATCGCCGGGTGCCGGAAGTCGGCGCCGAGCAGGGCCTCGGCGGGGATGGTGCGCACGTCGAGCGGGATCACCTCGTGGCCCTGCGCGGTCAGGCGCCGGTCGAGGTGGCGCAGGAGCCGGTTGGTGCGGGAGGAGGCGGAGGGGCTGCCGGAGACGGACAGGACGGTGGCCATGGGGTCCTCTTTCGGAGAGGGGAGGCGGGGCGCCCGCTGTTCAGGAGGGGGCGCCCCAGGGGAAGCGGTCAGGAGTACCAGGTGGGTTCGGGCAGTTCGCCCTCCAGGACCCAGCGGCCCACCTCGCGCCGCTTGTACGCGACCGGGTCGTGCAGGGTGTGGGTGCGGACGTTGCGCCAGAACCGGTCCAGGCCCTCCGAGGTGGCCGTGGAGCGGGCGCCCGTCACCTCGAAGATCCGGCTGGAGACCTCCAGCGCCACGTCGGTGGCGCGGGCCTTGACGGCGGCCACCCGGACCTCGAAGTCGCCGCGTGCCTGCTCGGTGACCGCGTCGGGGTCGTCGTGCAGCTTCTGCCCCTCGGCGGCGACGGCGTCGGCGAGGGCCTCGGCCGCCCACAGCTTGGCGGTGAGGTCGCCGTAGGTGTCGATGACGTACGGCTCGTCGACCGCACGCTCGAAGCCGCCGTGCAGCCAGGATCGGGACTTCTCCCGCGTGTAGGTGGCGGCCGTCTCCAGCGCACCGCCCGCGATGCCGAGGTAGAAGTTGACGAAGACGAGCTGGATGGTGGGGACGTTGAGGGTGTTGTAGACGCGCGGCTGGAACACCTTGTCGACGTATCCGGCAGCCGACGACCAGGGCGTGCGGACGCCGTCGAGCGTCACGCCGCCGCTCTCGGTGAGGCGCTGGCCGATGTTGTCCCAGTCGTCGTGGAAGGTCAGGCCCTCGGAGTCGGAGGGCACGATCGCGAAGACGTGGCTGTCGGTGCCCTCCAGGACGCCTTCGAGGACGGTGACGTCGGAGACCTTGCTGCCGGTGGAGAAGGTCTTGCGGCCGGTGTAGACGAGGTCGTCGCCGTCCTCGGTGACGACCACGTCCTTGTCGCGCGGGTTGACCGCGCCGCCGAAGAACCAGCGGTTGCGGGAGGCCTCGGCCTCGACGTGCTCCCACTGTTCGCGGGTGCCGACCAGGCGGGCGGCCCAGAACCACAGGTAGTGGTAGCCGAGGAGCTGGCCGATGGAGCCGTCGGCCTTGGCGATCTCGCGGACGACGCGGTAGGCGGTGGGCCAGTTCTGGCCTCCGCCGCCGTGGTCGGTGGGGCCGAGGAGGGTGACGAGGCCGGCGTCCTTGAGGAGCTGGACCTCGGCATACGGGGTGGCGCCGGCGCGGTCGCGTTCGGCGGCGTCGGTGGCGAGGACGGCGGCGACCTCGGCGGCGCGGGCGATCCACTCCTGAGCGGTCTCGGGGATGGGGCGGGTCTGCCAGTCGGTGTGGGTGGCGGTGCTCATGTCGGTGACCTCCTCAGGCGTGGGCGGGGACGGACTCGGGGAGCTGGGCTTCCAGTTCGCGCACCAGGGGCAGCACCCGCTTGCCGAAGTACTCGACCTCCTCGTGGTAGTGCAGGAAGCCGAGCAGCAGGAGATCCACGCCGAGCTTCTTGTAGGCGACGATCCGCTCGGCGATCTGCTCCGGGGTGCCGATGAGGCCGGTGCGGAAGCCGTCGTTGTACTGGACGAGGTCCTCGAAGGAGGAGTCCTGCCACATGCCCTTCTTGTCGCCGGTGGACTGTCCGGCCTGTTTCACGGCGGCGCCGAAGCCCTCGACGGCCTCGCTGTCGGCCTTGGCGACGATCTCCCGGAGGGTGTCGCGGGCCTCGGCCTCGGTGTCCCGGGCGATGAGGAAGCCGTTGAGGCCGAACTTCGGTGCGGTGCGGCCTACTTCGGCAGCGGCCTTGCGGACGTCCGTGAGCTGCTCGATCACCCCGTCGAAGTCCTTGCCGTTGGAGAAGTACCAGTCGGAGACCCGGCCGGCCATCTGCCGGGCGGCGGTGGAGTTGCCGCCCTGGAAGATCTCCGGGTGTGGCCGCTCCTCGGTGTTGAGGGGCTTGGGCTTGAGGGAGAAGTCACGCAACCGGTAGAAGTCGCCGGCGAGTTCGGCGTGGTCCTCCGTCCAGATCTTCCGCAGGGCGGTGATGAACTCCTCGGAGCGGCGGTAACGTTCGTCGTGCTCCAGCCAGGGCTCGCCGAGGGCGGTGAACTCGCCCTTGAACCAGCCCGATACGACGTTCACCGCGAAGCGGCCCTGGGAGAGGTGGTCGGCGGTGGCGCCGAGCTTGGCGAGGACCCCGGGGTGCCACAGCCCGGGGTGGACGGCGGCGATGACCTTCAGGCGCTGGGTGGCGAGCAGCAGGGCGAGGCTGAAACTGGTCGACTCGTGCTGGTATTCGGCGCCGTAGCTGGCCATGTAGCGGACCTGGCTGAGGGCGTACTCGAAACCGTTGCTCTCGGCGAGGACGGCGAGTTCGCGGTTGTAGTCGTAACCCCAGTCGGTGCGTTGCTCGATCCGGCTGGTGACGAGTCCTCCGCTGACGTTGGGGACCCAGTAGGCGAATTTGACGGGCGCGGCAGGCATGCGTGACTCCTGTTGCGGAATGTTTTCGGGCACGCCGAATTCAAAGGGTGCGCGGGCGCACGGAATTCAGGCGTGGAAACTCTCGAAAATCGGAGAAAGCGCGGCGGATCGCAGGGGGTTGATCAGGCCGCGGCGCAACAGGAGGCGCTGGAGACGCGCGCGAGGTCGACATGGCGTCGCCGCGTGAGGTCCAGTCGCATCTTCATGCCGTCGATCGTGACAGTCGGCGGCGACAGGCGTCAAGGAAAACCCGACCGGTCTCGTATCGCGGACCATTGAATTTCACGAACGTGTGACAGGGAAACCCTTGAACCGGGCGGGAAAAGGCCAGCATTCTGCGGGACATGCGAACGGAACAGCTCGAATACATCGCCGCGGTGACCCGGCTCGGCTCGCTGCGCCGGGCGGCGGAGGAACTGCGGCTGTCGCAGCCCGCGTTGAGCGAGACCGTGCGCAATCTGGAGCGGGAGCTCGGCGTCGACCTGCTGGAGCGCAAGCGGTCCGGGGCGACGATGAGCGCGGAGGGCAGGGAGCTGCTGCCGCACATCGTCGGCGTGCTGGAGGCGGTGGACCGGCTGCGGTCGGCGGCGGGAGAACAGCACCGCACCAGCCGCATGGTCCGCGTCGGCACGGTGAACGCGGCGACCGTGCCGCTGCTCATCCCGGCGGTCGAGGACTTCCGGGCCGCGCATCCGCTCACCCAGGTCGAGGTGGTCGCCGCGCAGCAGACGGACATCCGACGGGCGCTGTCCGAGGGCGGGTTCGACCTGGGGCTGGTCAACCACCTCGACGGCGACGACACCCCGGCCGGTTTCGAGTGCACCCAACTGCTGCACGGGCGGCCGGTGGTGTGTCTGCGCCCGGACAGTCCGCTGGCCGCACATGCGCGGGTACCGGTGGACGACCTGCTCTCCCAGCCGTTGATCGCGATGCGCACCGGCTATGTCATGCACCGCTTCGTCCACCGGCTGCTGGAGGGGCGTGACGTGCCCTTCGCATACTCCACGGACGGCGCGGAGATGGGCAAGCTGATGGTGGCCGAGGGGCTGGGGGTGACCGTGCTGCCCGACTTCAGCGTGGTCGGGGATCCGCTGGAGAGGCGGGGCACGATCACCCACCGGCCGATCGAGGGCGTCACGACCCGGGTGCTGCTGATGCTCCAGCGCCGCAGGACGGAGTCCGTGCCGCGGGCGGCGCGGGACCTGCACCGGGCGTTCGTGCGCCGGGCCCGGGAGTTGGGAGGGACGCTGACCGCCTCCCCCTAGCACGACCGCCCTTCTGGGGCGCCCGTCTTTCCCCAGGGACCGGGTCAGTCCTCGTCGCGTCCCGGGACCACCACGAGGAACGCGTCCGACTTGAGATCCATCACCACGGTCGCGGGTTCACCCTGCGCCCGCCTCTGCGCCGCGTACTCCTCTGCCGGCCACGATCCGCGCGGAGCTCCCGCTGGAAACCGCTCCAACACCTTCGCGCTCATAGCGGCAGACACCTCCAAAATCGCCGACGAACCGTCTTGTACCAGTCCGGTTGCCCGGGATTCGGGCGTACATGTTCAGGCCTTCGTGACTCACCGACGGATGTCGGCCACCGGCCCTCGGCGCGAGGTGAGCCCGAGGAGGCGGCGCGGAGATGCGGCGAGGGGTACGGGTCGTTCGCCGAGGCCACGTGATCGCCCCTGTCTGCGCCCCGCTCCCGGCCCCGGGCCGCATCCGATCCGGACCCGGCGGTCGAAGTGATCAGGAGGGGGCGAAAGGAAGGGCGGACGGCGATGGATCACGACGACACGCGCGCGGGACAGCGTTGCCTGGTGACCGGTGCCACCGGATACATCGGCGGGCGCCTGGTCCCCGAGCTCCTCGACGCGGGTCACCGCGTTCGGTGTCTGGCCCGCTCCCCCGGCCGGCTGCGCGACCACCCCTGGGCCGACCGTGCCGAGGCGGTGGCCGGTGACGTGACCGACGCCGCGTCCGTCGCACGGGCCCTGGACGGGGTGGACGTGGCGTACTACCTGGTGCACGCGATGGGCTCGGGCAAGGGCTTCGAGGAGACCGACCGCAGGGCCGCGCGGATCTTCGCGGAGCAGGCCCGAAGAGCGGGGGTGCGGCGGATCGTGCACCTCAGCGGGCTCACCCCGGCGAGCGTGCCCGAGCGGGAGCTCTCACCGCACCTGCGCTCGCGGGCGGAGGTGGCCCGCCTCCTGCTCGACTCGGGGGTCCCGACCACGATCCTGCGGGCGGCCGTCGTCATCGGCTCGGGTTCCGCCTCCTTCGAGATGCTGCGCTACCTGACCGAACGCCTCCCCGTGATGGTCACCCCGAGCTGGGTGCACACCCGTGTCCAGCCCGTGGCGGTCCGCGATGTGCTGCGGGCCCTGGTCGCCTCCGCCGGCATGCCGCCGGACGTCAACCGGGCCTTCGACGTCGGCGGGCCCGAGGTGCTGACCTACCGGCAGATGATGGTCAGGTACGCGGCGATCGCCGGGCTTCCGCGCCGGGTCATCCTCCCGGTCCCGGTACTCACGCCCGGCCTCTCCAGCCACTGGGTGGGCCTGGTGACGCCGGTGCCCGCGTCGATCGCCCGGCCGCTCACCGAGTCCCTGCGGCACGAGGTGGTCTGCCACGAGAACGACATCGCCCGCCATCTTCCCGGCCCGCCCACCCGTCCGATCGGCTTCGACGACGCCGTACGGCTGGCCCTGCAAAGGGTGCGGGAAGCGCGGGTCACCACCCGATGGTCGTCCGCGTCGGTGCCGGGCGCTCCCAGTGATCCGCTGCCCACCGACCCCGACTGGGCCGGCGGAAGTCTCTACAGCGACCACCGGGAGCTCCTGGTCGACGCCTCGCCGCAGGCGCTGTGGCGGGTCGTGGAAGGCATCGGCGGTGAGAACGGCTGGTACTCCTTCCCGCTCGCGTGGGCGGTCCGGGGCCGGCTGGACCGGCTGGTGGGCGGCGTCGGGCTGCGCCGGGGCCGCCGGGACGCGGCACGGCTGCGGGTCGGCGACTCGCTGGACTTCTGGCGGGTGGAGGCGATCGAGCCGGGCAGGCTGCTGCGCCTGCGGGCGGAGATGCGGCTGCCCGGCCTGGCGTGGCTGGAGATGGGCGTGGTGACCGACGAGGACGGCCGCACCCGCTACCGGCAACGCGCCCTGTTCCATCCGCACGGTCTGCTCGGCCAGGCCTACTGGTGGAGCGTCTCGCCCTTCCACGCGATCGTCTTCGGCGGCATGGCCCGCAACATCGCCCGCGCCGCGGCGGGTTCGTCCGCCCGCGCCCCTGAACACGCCCCCGTCCACTGACCCTCCAGCCCCTCCTCTCCTCCCTGTACCCCTCCCAGCCCCGCCTCTCCCTGCACCCCGGAGTGCGCACCATGAGCATCTCGGTCGTCCTGTTCACCTGCGACCTGCGTCTGCACGACCACCCGCCGCTCACAGCGGCCCTCGATGGCACCGAGCTGGTCGTCCCGCTGTTCGTGCGGGACCGGGCCGTGGACGCCGCGGGATTCACCGCCCCCAACCGGCTGGCGTTCCTCGCCGACTGTCTGCGCGACCTCGACGCCGGTCTGCGCGAGCGGGGCGGCCGGCTGGTCCTGCGCTCCGGCGACCTCGTCGACCAGGTGCGCGAGGTCGCCGCCGAGGCGGACGCCGACGAGGTGCACATGGCGTCCGACGTCAGCGCGCACGCCCACCGGCGCGAGGAGCGGCTGCGCCGGGTGCTGGAGGCGGAGGGCGTACGGCTGCACGTGCACGCCACGGTGGCCACGGCCGTCGCCCCCGGCGAGGTGGTCCCGGCCTTCTCGGACCACTTCGCCGTCTTCACGCCGTACTTCCGGCGCTGGTCCCAGGAGCGGCTGCGGGACCCGCTCGCGGCGCCGCGGACCGTGCGGGTCCCGGACGGCGTGGGATCCGAGCCGCTGCCGTCCCGTGACGACCTGGCCGGACTCTCGGAAGGACTCGCCGCGGGCGGTGAGACGGAGGCCCGTGAGCGGCTCACCACCTGGCTGCGGACCGGCCTGGCCGGGTACGAGGACCGCCACGACGACCTGGCCGGCGACGCGACCTCCCGGCTCTCCCCGCACTTCCATTTCGGCACCCTGTCCCCCGTCGAACTCGTCCACCGGGCACGCCGGGCGGGCGGTCCGAGCGCGGAGGCCTTCGTGCGGCAGCTCGCCTGGCGCGACTTCCACCGGCAGGTGCTCGCCGCCCGCCCTGCCGCGGCCGGCGCCGACTACCGCACCCGGCACGACCGTTGGCGCTCCGAGCGGACCGCCGGGGACGACATCGAGGCGTGGAAGGAGGGCCGCACCGGCTATCCGGTCGTCGACGCGGCGATGCGCCAGCTCCGCCACGAGGGGTGGATGCACAACCGCGGCCGCCTGCTGACCGCCAGTTTCCTCACCAAGACGCTGTACGTGGACTGGCGGATCGGTGCCCGGCACTTCCTGGACCTGCTGGTCGACGGCGACCTGGCCAACAACCAGCTCAACTGGCAGTGGATGGCGGGCACGGGCAACGACACCCGGCCCAACCGGGTCCTCAACCCGGTCGTCCAGGCCAAGCGGTACGACCCCGACGGCACCTACGTCCGCCGCTGGGTGCCCGAACTGGCCGGGCTGGAGGGGCCCGCGGTGCACGAGCCGTGGAAGCTGCGGGGGCCCGACCGTGCCGCGCTGGACTATCCGGATCCGATCGTGGAGCTGTCCGAGGGGCTCGCCCGCTTCAAACGAGCGCGTGGCCGCGACTGAGTCAGGCGGGAACGGGGGCCGGGACTGAGTCAGGCGGGCGCGTGGCCGTGACGCAGTCAGGCGGGCGGCTCGGCCGTGTACAGGCAGGCCAGGGTGTCCAGCGCGTCCTGGAAGGCCGTCGGCCGCAGCATTCCCTGGCCGGAGCGGCCGAGCCAGCCGGGCCCGGCCAGCATCACCACGGGCCTTCTGCGGGCGCCCTTCACACCCCACTGGGCGCCGGCGATGTGCCGGGCCAGTGGCACGCTCGCCGTGGAGCGGGACTGCGCCCACAGGACGACGGCGGCCGGACCGAGCCGGTCCACGGCGGCGGTCAGCGCCTCCACGGGGACGGCGGCCCCGAACATCCTGGTGGGCAGGCGCAGTTCGCCCAGGCCGGCGTTGAGCGCCTCCAGCGCCAGCGTGTGCTGCTCCCCGGGGACGCAGGCCAGCACGACCGGCCCGGGTCCGGGCGCGTCGCCCTGCCGGGCCGGCGGGCGGGTGCGGCGGCGCAGCGCGGTGGACATGTGCCAGGACAGCAGGTGCTCGACCTCGACGTAGCGGTCCCCGGACGAGGCCCACTTGCGCCCCACCGCGTGCAGCGTGGGCACCATCACCTCCTGCCAGGCAACCGCGAGGCCGTGAGTCTCGACCGCCGCGGTCAACTGCTCCTCCACGGCGGGCGCGTCGAGGCGTACGGCGGCACGGGCGAGCCCACGGCACTCCTGGCGCACATCGCCCAGGGGGAGCGTGCCGGCCGCCCGGGACCGTGGACCGGCCGAGGGTTCCGGCGTCTTCGGCGGGACCTCGCCGCCGCCCGCCCCCGGTGCCGCCGACTCCTTCGCCGCGCGGGCCGCTTCGGCGGGGGGTATCCCGGCGGAGGTGAGCCGGCACATCGACTCCAGCACGGCGACGTCCCGCGGGGTCCAGCGGCGGTGCCGGCCGTCGGGGCGGACGGCGGGGCCGATGCCGTAACGGCGGTCCCAGGAGCGCAGCGTGGTGGGCGACACCCCCAGCCGGCGGGCCAGGGCCCCGGTGGTGAGGCTCGTCGCGGTGTCCGGGGAGGCCGGTTGCCGCCCTGCTCCCGGCTCCTCGCCGTCCGGTATGGCACCCATGGGGCGACTATACGACGCAGAACCGATGCGAGTTGATGACCTTGGTCCCCGGCCCGGACCATGGCGGCACGTCTCATGGGCGCCCGGCACACACCGTCCGCCCCTCGGAGGGAGTCGGCGCTCTCCGGGGGGCGGGCTCGGCCACCTCTACACATAAAGGAAAAATAAGCGCAGAATGTCTCCAGGCGGCGCTTACCGCACACCGCACCAGACGCGGTCAGGCCAGTAAGTCGAAGGAGACGAACCATGGCCAACGTCTCGCATCCCAGAGGTGACATCAGCAGCCATCCCGACGCACCGGAAATGCGGGAACGCTACGCCCGCATGCTCGGCGGTCGCGATGTGGCCCTCGTGGACGGACCGGTGTTCCTGCTCGGTCTGTACTGCGCCGTGTCCCCCTGGATACTCCACTACACGACGAGCCAGCCCGCCCTCGTGACCCACAACCTCATCGTGGGCATCGCGATCGGTCTGCTGGCCCTCGGGTTCACCCAGACCCCTGAGCGCATGTACGGCCTGAGCTGGGCCTTCTGCGCGGTCGGCATCTGGATGATCATCGCTCCCTGGGTGGTCGGTGACAGCCCCGACACCGGTGTGGCGCTGAACAACATCATCATCGGCGCCCTCGCGGTGATCCTGGGACTGATGTGCACCGTCACGGCGGCGAAGAGCGCCCCCAGGCCGTAGCGGCCCCTCGGCACGGAAGACGGCAGGGCCGGCCCGTCGGACAGGGACCGGCCCTCCCGGGACCACCGGCGAGGTGAGTCACCTCAGGTACGCCCCGAGTTCGTGCCGGTGCCCCGCGACCCACTCCATCGCGGCCCGCACCTCTTCCACGACCCCCCGCTCCAGCAGCCCGGCCATGGCCCGTTCCCCCCGCAGCGCGCCCGCCTCGATCCCCCGCCGGCACCGGTCCTGCCACCACAGCACCGTGTCCAGCAGACCGTCCCGCCCGTCGAGGCCGTAGGCATCGCAGATCAGCCGGATGCGGCGCGCGGTCCTGCGCACGTCCTCGACGCCCGGCCCCAGTTCGAGGTACTGCCAGCAGACGTGGGCGATGTCGTGCGTCCGCTCGCCGGGAGCGGCCAGGTCCCAGTCGATGAACGCGACGGGCCGCCACCCGTCGTACACGGTGTTCTTCGGCGCGAGGTCGTTGTGGCACACGACGTCCCGGTCTCCGGCGAGCGCTGTTCCGTGGGTCAGGTCGTGGAACTCGCGGACGAGTCGGGCGACTTCGGCGAGGGCCTCGTCGGTCCGGGCCGCGGCGCGCTCGCCCGGCGAGACGGCGGCCCGCCCCTCGACGTGACCGAAGATCTCCATGCCGCGTTCGTCGACGCCGAGGAAGCGCGGCGCGCCCTGCCAGCCCGCGTTCTCGAACAGGGCCAGCAACTGCCTTACGAAGCCCGACCGTTCGGACGGCGTGCGCCGCACGGTCTCTCCGACCCGGACCACCTCGTTGACCGCGCCGCCACCGAGCACCGACTCCTCCATCCGACCGCCTCCCTGGGGCAGGATCGGCCCATGGACACGAACCGAACCCTCACCCTCGTCGCACCGATGCGCCTCGAAGGCTACGGCGTCACGCTGCGCGCGTGGTCGGACGCCGACCTCGCCGACCTGGTCGCGCTCTACGACGATCCCGCGATGGCCCGGTGGACCCCGGTGGCCTCGCCGTTCGACCTGGACGCGGCACGCGCCTATCTCACCGGGGCGCGAGAAGGGCTGGCCGAGGGTCGGAAGGTGCAGTTGGCGATCACCACCGACGGAGTCGTTCCGCGGGGTGAGGTACTGCTGTTCCGAGGCGGTCCGGACGAGCGGGACGTGGAGCTCGCCTACGGTGTCGGCCCCGCCCACCGGGGGCAGGGGCTGGCCGGGCGGGCGGTGCGGCTGGCCGCCGAGTACACCGTCCGGGAGATCCGGCCGCGCCGGGTGGTGCTGCGCATCGACGCCGCCAACGCGGCGAGCGAGGCGGTCGCCCGCTCCTGCGCGTTCGAGCTCACGGACGAGCCGCCGGTGACGAGGGTCTCGCGGGGCCGGGAGGTCGTCCTGCGCACCTGGCGGCTGCGCGCCTGACACCTCCGCGGCCCGGGGCTCGACCGTGCCCCCCTCGCCGAGACTTCGGCGCCCGGTGCCCAAGGGGGATCCGGATCCCCACCGGGCCGGCGTCGGCGAGCGCGACCACCTGAGCGCCGGCCGGGTGAGGTCCCGTGGCGGCAAATCCCGTTGCGGACGCGGGGGCCCGACGGCAGGCTTCAAGCGCCCGCCGCCCCTCCCCCTGACGGAGACCCGCTTGTCCCTCGACATCACCCCGCTCGCCGATCCCCATCCCTCCGCCTCCAGCCGCCGTCTGGCCTGGCTGGCCTCCGGCGACGACGGTGTCCCGCTCGGGTCGGCCTTTCTGCGGCTGTTCACGAAGGAGGGGCAGGAGCACCTCGCCGAACTCGAGCTCGCGGTGCACGGCGCCGAGCGTCGGCAGGGCGTCGGAACCCGGCTTCTGGAGGCCGCCGTGGACGCGGCGAGGTCGGAGCGGCGGCGCTCGGTGATCGCGCAGGCCGTCCAGGGCTCCCCCGCCGACCTGTTCCTGGCCGCACGGGGTTTCCGACAGGTTCTGTCGCTCGTCTACGCCCGGCTCCCGCTGGCCGACGTCGACCGTGCCGCCCTCGATGCGCTCGTCGAAGTGCCCCACCCCGGCTACCGGTTGACCGAGTGGGAGGGCACCGTGCCGGACGCCCTGGCGCGCTCGTTCGCCGCGTCCCGACGCGCGATGGACGACATGCCGATGGAAGGGACGGACTTCGGCACGGTCGTCTGGGACGTGGACCGGGTGGTCGCGGCCGCGGAGGCCGTCGCCCGGCGCGGCGAGCTGTTGCACACCGTCGCCGTCCTGGACGCGTCGGACGGCGGTGTGGTCGGGTTCTCCGAACTGGTCGTGCCCGGCGACGGGTCGGGCGACGGCCAGCACTACGGCACCGCCGTACTCCCCGAACACCGTGGCCGGGGGCTCGCCCGCTGGATGAAGGCCGCGGCCGTCCGGCACGCCCTGGAACAGCACCCGGCGCTGTCCGGCCTGTGCACCGACACGGCGGAGAGCAACAGGCCGATGCTCGCCGTCAACGACTCGCTCGGATACCTGCCGACCCACAAGGCCGTGGAGTACCAGCTCGACCTGTGATCACCGGGTGGTTCACCGGGTCGCGGCCCGCAGTGCCGCCAGACCGTCGCGGCTGGACGGGTACCTGGGCGTCCAGCCCAGCTCCCGCTCGGCCTTCGCCGCCGACACCCGCATGCTCGACGAGAACATCGTGTGCACGTAGGCCATCGGCCTGGTCGTCCACAGCGGGACCGTCATCGGCCTCGGCACCCCGAACTCCGCCGCCACGCACAGCAGATGGGCCCGGAAGCCGAGCGGGTCACCGTCCACGACGTTGTACGCCTGCCCGGGGCGCCCGTGTTCCACGGCGGCGGCCACCGCGCGAGCCGCGTCCGTGAGCTCGATCCAGGGCAGGACCCGGCCGTGGTCGGCGGGGGCGGGCAGTCGCCGCTTGCGCAACAGGGGCAGGAGCGCCTCGGTGCCGCCGGGGCCGTAGAAGAGACCGAAACGGAGCGCGACTCCCTCCAACCCGGTGGCCTCGAAGGTGAGTTGTTCCTTGGTGCGCATGCCGGCGACGTGCCGTTCGAGCCGCGGGTCGGTGCCGCGCGGTCCGAAGGCGTCGTCCTCGGTGATCAGACGGTCGCCGAAGTCGCCGTAGCCGTACCCGAAGACCATCGACTCGCTGACGAAGCGGCGGGCCCCGGTGGCCCGGGCCGCCTCGATCAGGTGGGCGGTGCCCTCGATGCGCAGGGCGTCGGTGGCGTACATGTCACGATGGCGCATGGGCGCCCTGCGCAGGGCGGTCGCCGCGTGCACGACCGTGTCGAAGTGCTGTCCGTCCACGGCACGCAGCAGGGCGTCGCGGTCCATGAGGTCGGCCCGCACACCGTCGACCGCGGTCCGGCCGAGACCGGTGACCTTGTGGCCCGCGTCGGTCAGCGCCTTGGTGATGTGGCGCCCGAGAACGCCGCTCGCGCCCGCGAGGAGGATGTTCTGGTTCTGGTTCGTCGTCATACCGGTGCGACGGATCGGGCGGGTCGGGATGTGACATCGGGATCGCCGACCCGCGTCGACCCGTCCGGTTCTACGGCTGGTACACGTGCGGCTGCGTGATCGTCAGCGGCGCGAACCCGAGGCGTTCCAGGATGGGGCGGCTCGTGGCCATCGCGTCGACCTGGAGGTAGCGGTATCCGCGCTCCACGGCGGCGCGGGCGCGGTGGGCGACCAGGGCCCGGTAGATGCCACGGCCGCGCCAGCCCTCCACGGTGCCGCCGCCCCACAGGCCGGCGAAGCGGGTGCCTGGCACGAGCTCCATCCGGGCCGCGCTGACGGGCACGTCACCGGCGAGCGCGACGACCGCGACCACGGTGTCGGGGTCGTCCCGGAGGCGGGCGAGCAGTTGGTGCCGCAGCCGGGAGCTGTCGGTGCCGAAGGCCTTCTCGTGCACGTCCGCCACGAGGTCGACGCCCGTCCGGTCGGTGACCGGGAGGAAGCGGATCCCCTCGGGCGGCTCGACGTCCAGGGTGAGGTCGGCGGCCTCGGCGATCATCAGCGTCTCCTCGGGCTCGGGGGTGAACCCGGCCGCTCTCAGCCGCTGTCCGAGATCGACGGGCAGGTCGTGGCCGTACAGCTTCCACTCGAACTCGTGACCGAGCCCGGTGTAGTGGGCGATCTGCTCGGCGATCGCCTTGTCGGCGCTCGCTTCGTCGAGATCGGACCAGACGACGCCGTTCCAGCCGTGCTCGGCGGCGACCTGGCGGACCACCCCGCCCACCCGCTCCACACGCGCGCCGGGACCGTCCGGCTGTGCGCCTTCGCGCATGTCCCGGTCGAAGAGGGCGAGTACCGCAACATGATCCATGCGCTCACTCCATCACCCGGACGTCTGCACGGCAATGGCGTTTACGGCCGCCCGCCGCCACGCGCACCGCCGCCAGGTAGGCGCTCAGCGGGTCGCGGTTGCGGGCCGGCTGGTCGCGGTCGCGGGCCAGGCGATCGATCCGGGCCCCCTGGACGCGCCGCCCTTCGGACGCGCGCGACGCTGATCCAGACGGCGCTGATCGACGCCGTGGGCCCGGAGCGGGCGGGCCCGGCCGGACGGCACCGCCGCTGGTCACGGGGCCCTCGCAGTGACCGCTCAGGGCCCGCGAAAGGCGTTTCCGTCGAAGCGTCGGCACTCCTAAGCTCGTGCCATGGTCGTGAAGGAAACCGAACTGCCGTATCTGCGCCGCTGCGTCGAGCTGGCCACCGAGGCGCTGGAGGCCGGGGACGAACCGTTCGGCTCGGTCCTGGTGGGCGCCGGTGGCGAGATCCTCGCCGAGGACCACAACCGCGTGGCCTCCGGTGACCGCACCCGGCACCCCGAGTTCGAGCTGGCCCGCTGGTCGGCGGCGCACCTGACGCCCGAGGAGCGGGCCGCGGCCACCGTGTACACCTCCGGCGAGCACTGTCCGATGTGCGCCGCCGCGCACGCCTGGGTCGGCCTCGGACGCATCGTGTACGTCGCCTCGTCCGCGCAACTGGCCGAGTGGCTGGAACAGTTGGGCGTCCCGGCGCCACCGGTGCGGACCCTGCCGGTCGACGAGATCGCCCCCGGTGTGATCGTGGAGGGCCCGGTGCCCGAGTTCACCGAACGTGTACGACAGTTGCACCACCGGTTCCACCGCCGCTGACGGCGATCTCCCGGGATGCAGGCCGTCACCCCCGTGCCTACGATCGAGAGATCCCGGACCAGGTGGAAGACCCGGTCTCCTCCAGCGGTCAGTGGGGGGAGGCGCTCGCCTTGCAGTCGGCACGTCGGCCGACGGCCGCCCATCTCTCTCTGGTCGCCGTCGCCACGCTCCTCTACATGACGATCCCCGCCGCGCGCACACCGGTGTGGGCCCTGATCGGTCTCTCCGGTGTCTCCGCCGTGCTCGTCGGCATCCGGCTGCACCGGCCCGCCCACCGCTGGCCCTGGTGGGCGCTGGCGGCGGGCCTGTTCACCTTCACCACGGGCGACACGTACTACAACGTCATGGAGGTGTACTTCGACGCCTCCAACCCCTTCCCCTCCCCCGCCGACGCCAGCTACCTCGCCACCTATCCGCTCTTCGCGGCCGGCCTGTACGGCCTGATCCGCTACCGCTGGGCGAGCCACGACCTGCCCAGCCTGCTCGACGCCCTGATCTTCACCGCGGGCCTAGCCCTGCCCGTGTGGGTGTACCTGGTGCAGCCGCTCACCGAGGTCGAGGGCCTGACCTGGCAGCAGCGGGCCATCAGCATCGCCTACCCCCTCGGTGACGTGCTGGTCCTCGCCCTGCTGGCCCGGCTGCTGGCCCCCAGCCCGGTGGACGGACCCAACCGCTCGGTGCAGCTCCTGGTGGTCGGCACGCTGACCCTGCTCGGCTTCGACATCGCGTACGGCATCCTCCAGCTCAACTCCCTGTGGCAGGCCGGCACCCTGCTGGACGCCGGGTGGATCGTCTTCTACACCGCCTGGGGCCTGGCCGCGCTCCACCCGTCGATGGCGGCGCTCACCGCCGGCGTACCCCAGAAGCAAAGCTCCCTCCCGCCGCCCCACCGGCTCGTGGTGCTGGCGGCGGTCACCCTCATCGCCCCGGGGATGCTGCTGTACGAGGCGATCAGCAACAGCGCCCACCACGCGGCGGTGATCGGCGCCTTCTCGGCCGTGCTGTTCCTGCTGGTCATCCTGCGGCTGGCGGGCATGGTCGTGGCCCACCGGGGCGCCGTGGCCCGCGAACTGGCCCTGCGCCGGGCGGCCGGGTCCCTGGTCTCGGCGGTCCGGCAGCAGGACATCGTGCTGTCCTGCGAGGCGGCCGTCGGCATGCTCCTGGGGCCGACGGTCCGCCACCGGACCCTGCTGCTGTCGGCCGAGGAGGCCGCGCCCCTGCATCCGCGCGAGGCGCGCCGGGTGCCCCCCGCGGACCTGGGCCCCGACGTCGCGGCTCGGCTGGACGCACTGCCGGCCGTCCAGGTGTGTCCCATGACCTCGCCCGACCGCCCGGCCACCCAGGACCCCGGCGTGCTGCTGGTCGCCGGCCCTCCGGGCCCGCTCACCGAGACACGCGGCTCCCTGGAGATCCTCGCCTCCCACGCCGGGCTCGCCATGGAACGGGTTCTGCTGCGCCAGGAGGTGATCCGCCGGGAGAGCGAGGCCTACTTCCGCACCCTGGTCGGCAACACCTCCGACGTCATCCTGATCGTCGAGGACGACGACACCATCCGGTACGCCAGTCCCTCCGCCGCGGCCGTGTTCGGCACCGCGGACCTCCTCGGCGCGTCCCTGCCGGACCTGGTGGATCCCCGGGACCGGCGCCGGGCGGCCCGTGAGCTGACCGCCGTACGCGACCACGGGCCGCGCGTCTCGCACGACCACTGGTGGGTGCGGCACCGGTCCGGGCGGGTGGAGGTGGAGGTGCGGTGCAGCGACTTCCGGGACGAGCGGACCGTGGCCGGTCTGGTGGTCACCCTCCGCGACGTGACCGAGCAGCGCAGGCTGGAGCACGAGCTGACGCAGCGCGCCTTCCACGACTCGCTGACCGGTCTGCCCAACCGGACACTGCTGCTGGAGCGGATCGAACGCGCCCTGCTGCGCGGCCGCCGCGAGTCGTCCCTGACCTGTCTGCTCTTCATCGACCTGGACGACTTCAAGGAAGTCAACGACACCATGGGGCACTCGGCGGGCGACCACCTCCTGCTCGATGTCGGCAACCGGCTGACCCGCACCCTCAGGCGCACCGACACCGCGGCCCGGCTCGGCGGCGACGAGTTCGCCGTACTGATGGAGGACGCCCGGGAGCCGCTCGACGCCGAGCTGCTGGCGGCCCAGGTGGTGCAGACCCTGACCAGGCCGTTCGTGCTCGGCGACGAGTCGGTCACCGTGTCCGCCAGCGTGGGCGTGGCCACCGCCCGCGACAGCACCGACGCCGAGGAACTGCTCGGGCACGCCGACCTCGCGCTGTACGCGGCCAAGGCGGCGGGCAAACGGCAGTGGCGGCGCTACCGGCCGATGCTGCACGCGCGCATGGTCGAGCGGCACGACCTGCAGAGCCGGCTCGCCAAGGCGGTCGCCGCGCAGGAGTTCACCCTGCGCTACCAGCCCGTCGTGGACATCGACGCGGGCGAGCTGGTCGGCTTCGAGGCACTGGTGCGCTGGCCGCAAGCCCCGCACCAGCCCGTCTCGCCCGAGCAGTTCATCAGCCTGGCCGAGGAGACCGGGCACATCGCCCCACTGGGCTCGTGGGTGCTGGAGAACGCCGTGAACGACGTCGCGGGCCTGCAACAGCTCCCGGGGCCCGCGGCTCCGCCGTACGTGAGCGTGAACGTGTCCGCGCGGCAGTTCCGCGACGCCGGGTTCGTGGACCAGGTCGGCCGGGCGCTGCGGACGCCCGGGCTGGCCCCCGGGTCCCTCCAGCTGGAGCTGACGGAGACGGTGCTGCTGCGCCGGGACGCCCAGATCCAGGCGGTGCTCCAGGCCCTCAAGGAGCTGGGGGTGCACATCGCGGTCGACGACTTCGGCACGGGGTTCTCCTCGCTGCGCTACCTGCGGGACTTCCCCATCGACGTGGTGAAGATCGACAAGTCGTTCATCGACGACATCACGCGCGACGCCCGGCAGGTCGCCCTCGTCGAGGGCATCGTCCGTATCGCCGACACCCTGGGCCTGCAGGTGATCGCGGAGGGCATCGAGGATCCGTCGCAACGGGACATGCTGGCCGCGATGGGGTGCCGGTTCGGGCAGGGGTTCCTGTTCGCCCGGCCGATGACGGTCGAGCAGAGCGAGCGGGTGCTGCGCCAGGACGGCGGGCGCTTCACTCCGGGTGCCGGGGGCACGAACGGGCGCCCGGCCCGCCGTTCCGCGCCCTCGGCCGTCGCGGAGAAGCGCGCGGCGGACCTCGAGCACCTGCGGCGCACCAGTCCGATGAGCGACGCGGTCATCGACGAGGTGCGCGGCCGCCGCATCCGCTGCCGCGGGCACTGGCTCACCGACTTCGCCTCCTGCAACTACCTCGGCTTCGACTGGGACCCGGAGATCGCCGCCCGTATCGATCCCGAGGTGCAACGGTGGGGCACCCACCCCAGCTGGTCACGGCTGCTGGGCAGCCCGCAGCTGTATCCCGCGCTGGAGGAGCGCCTCGCCGCGCTGCTGGGCGCCCCCGACACCCTGCTGCTGCCGACGCTGACCCTCATCCACGCCTCGGTGATCCCGATCCTCGCCGACGGCGGTCACGTCTTCGTCGAGGCGAGCGCGCACCGGACGGTGTACGACGGCTGCGTGGTCGCCCGCGGCCAGGGCGCCACCCTGCACCGCTTCCACGCCGAACGGCCCGAGGAACTGGACGCGTTGCTCTCCTCGGTGCCCGCGCGCACCACCCGGCTGGTCTGCATGGACGGCGTGAACAGCATGACCGGCAACCTCCCCGACCTGCCCGTGCTGGCCGCGCTGTGCCGCGACCGGGGCGCGACGCTGTACGTCGACGACGCGCACGGCTTCGGGGTGATCGGGGAGCGCGCCCCCGACGAGCCGTGTCCGTACGGTCGGCGCGGCAACAGCGTGGTGCGGCACACCGGGGAGTCGTACGACGGAATCGTGCTGGCCGGCGGGTTCTCCAAGGCGTACTCGTCGCTGCTCGCGTTCCTCGCGCTGCCCGCCGACCTCAAGAACCGTCTCAAGACGACCGCGGCCCCCTATCTGTACTCGGGCCCCTCGCCCACGGCGTCGCTGGCCACCGCCCTGGCCGGGCTGGAGGTCAACGACCGCCGGGGGGACGCGCTGCGGGCCGACCTGTACCGCAAGACCGTTCGGGTGCTCGACCATCTCGCGGACCTCGACGTGAGCACCCTCAACAGAGACCGGCTGCCCATCGTGGAGATCCCCCTGGCCGACCCGTCCGACCTCGACGCGGTCGCCGCGTTCCTGTGGCAGGAGGGCATCTACGTGACGCTCGCCGCCCATCCGCTCGTGGCCCGCGACCGGGTCGGTTTCCGGGCGCAGATCACGGCGCTCAACTCCGACGAGGACATCGACCGGCTCAACGCCACGCTGACGGCGCTGGCGGAACGCTTCCGGCTGCGGCCGAGGACCTGAGGAGGTGGAGGCGGTGGTGATGACGCACAACGACGACGTGGACTGGGACCGCTGGCCGGTCGCCGACTATCTCGCCGAGAACTACCGGGAACTGCACCCCTCGGACGCCGCGGTGATCGCCCACCACTGCGCGTTCTACCGACGGCTGGCTCCGGGCGCGGTCGCACGCTCGGTGGAGTTCGGTGCCGGGCCCAACCTGTATCCGCTGATCCTCGCGTCCGCGGCGAGCCGTCACGTGGACGCCGTGGAGGCCGGCGCGGGCAACGTGGCCTATCTGCACCGGCAGATCGTGTGCGGTCCGGACGCGAGCTGGCTGCCGTTCCACGCACTGTGCCGGCGCCTCAATCCCGACCTGCCGAGGACCCTCGCGGGCTCGCTGGCACAGGTGCACGTCGTGCACGCGGACGTCCGGGACCTGGAGCCCGGCGGGTACGGGCTGGCGTCCATGCACTTCGTGGCCGAGGGGGCCACGGAGGACTTCGCCGAGTTCGCCGACTTCTGCCGTGCGTTCGCCCGCTGTGTGGTGCCGGGCGGGTACCTGGTGGCCGCGTTCATGGAGAACATGCCGACCTACCGCATCGGACCGACCTCGCGCTGGCCGGGCTGCCCGGTGTCCCCGGAGACCGTCACGGAGGTCTTCGCCCCCCTCACCCGGACACTGTCCGTCACCCGCGTCGACACCGACCCGACCCTGCCGGACTACGGGGACTCCGGGATGGTGCTGCTCACGGCGGTGACGGAGGCGCCGCAGCGGCGACGGTGACCGGGCACCGAAGGCAAGGCCACGTCCTGTGATCCCGCTCGTCCGGAGGCGGGTCGTCGGGGGGCCGCTTATCGTGATCGAGGGCGCCGATGGGCGTCCTGGGAGGCATGGATGCTCGCCAAGGTGACGAGGCGGCGATGCGCCGTGTCCGGCGCCGTGGGGCTGGCCCTGCTCGGCGCCGGGCTGCCGGCCGTGGCCGCGGACGGCTCGGGTCCGGACCTGTCGCGCTTCTACCGCCAGAAGATCAAGTGGTCGAAGTGCGTGGGCATGGAGACCCCGAAGGATCTGCAGTGCGGAAAGGTCACCGTTCCCCTCGACTACGCGAAGCCCCGCGCGGGCACCCTCGATCTGGCACTCGCGCGCTACCGGTCCACGGCCAAGCACAAGCGGGGTTCGGTGGTGCTGAACTTCGGCGGCCCGGGCGGCGCGGGCGTGCCCGCGCTCGCGGCCGGCGGCGACGACTTCATGGGCCTCACGGACGAGTACGACGTGGTGTCCTTCGATCCGCGCGGAGTGGGCAGGTCCTCGCCGGTGAGCTGCGGCGCCGGTACCGACGAGGCGCTGGCGGCCACCGACGACGAGACGGCCATAGCCCAGGATCCGCGGTCGGTGCTCGGGAGGTTGCGGGACGCGGCCGCCCAGTGCGCGAAGCACTCCGGGCCGGTGCTGCGGCACATCGGCACGGTGAACGTCTCGCGCGACCTGGACGTCATCCGCCAGGCCCTCGGCGACAAGAAGCTCAACTACCTCGGCTTCTCCTACGGGAGCCGGCTCGGGGCGGTGTACGCGGCCCAGTTCCCCAAGAAGGTCGGCCGGCTGGTGCTGGACGGTGTGGACACCCTGACCGAGCCCCTGGCCGAGCAGGGCGTGGCGGGCGCCGCCGGTCAGCAGACGGCGCTGGAGGACTTCGTCGACTGGTGCGTGAAGGACATCGCCTGTCCGTTCGGCACGGACGCGCGCGGTGCCCGGGAGCAGGTCCAACGGCTCGTGGCGTCGCTGGACGAGGACCCGGTGCCGACGGATTTCGGCCCGGCCTTCACCGGGCAGGACCTCGTGGGCGCCATCAGCCAGGCCCTCTACAGCGAGGATCTGTGGCCCTCGCTGGAGCGGGCGCTCGCCGAGCTCGTGGAGGACGGCGACACGACGGGGGTCCTCGGCTTCGCGGGCGGCGGCTCCGGTTTTCTCACCCGCGCGCGCCCGCCCTCCGACGACCCGACCGACACCCCCCTGTCCGACGTGGAGGACGTGCCCTTCGACAATCTTCCGGCGGCGCTGATGGCGGTCAACTGCGCGGACGATCCCGACCGCCCCGGCGCCGACCGGATCGCCAGGAACCTGACCCGGCTGCGCGCCGCCTACGAGCAGGCGTCCCCGGTGTTCGGGCGCTACCGGCTCACCGAGTACCTCATGTGCTACGGCCGCCCGAAGGGCACCGACTTCATCCGCGAGAAGGTCCGCGACGTCCGCACCCCGAAGATGCTGCTCGTCGGCACCCGCGGCGACCCGGCGACGCCGTACCGCTGGGCCGTGGAGACCGCGAAGCGCCTGGGTGACTCGGCCGTGGTCCTCGACAACAAGGGCGAGGGCCACACCGGTTACGGCTCCTCCAAGTGCGTGCACCGCAAGGTGGACGACTTCCTGCTGTACGGCACCCTCCCGCCGAACGGCAGCTCGTGCGGGGCCGAACGCGACGACTGAGCACCGCTCGTGCCACCGTCGCCCTGCCTCTACGGCTCCCAGTGCGCGAGCCGGTGCATCGCTGCCGCCGCGCCGGTGAAGCCGTCGTCGCCCAGCAGCTCGCGCAGGTCGGCGTTGAAGCGGTCGATCTCCGGCTGGGCGGCCCGCAGGGCCTCGGTTCCGGAGTCGGTCAACTCCAGTACGACGGCCCGGTGTTCGCGCGGGTGCGGGGTCTTGGTGACGAGACCCGCCGCGGTGAGCCGTCCCACCAGGCCGGTCACCGCCGACTCGCGCAGTCCGAGCGTACGGGCGAGCCCCTGCTGGGTGATGCCCGGCTCCTCCCGCACGGCGAACAGCGCGCCGAGCTGGGCCGTGGTGACCCCCGCCGCGGCCAGGCAGCGCCGGTCCGCGGTGGTGCGCAGGCGGTGGGCGGCCCGCTGGAGCAGGAAGTAGAGACGCTGGTCGTCGGGCTCGGACATGGGCCGATGTTGACAGACGCGCCCGGGGCGCGCCAGTCTCACTTCACCAGTGAAGTGAGGTGGAGAGATGACTCGGACCCTGGACCCGGAGCTCGCCCGGAAGGTGCTGGCCGCGCAGCCCTTCAGCAGGCTGGTCGGCGCCCGGCTGACCGCATTCGAGGAGGGCGGGGCGACACTCGAGTTCGACATCCGCGACGACCTGCTCCAGCAGCACGGCACCGTGCACGGCGGGGTGCTCGGCTACGCGGCGGACAACGCGCTCACCTTCGCGGCGGGCTCGGTGGCCGGCCCGGCGGTGACGACCGCCGGTTTCTCCATCGACTTCCTGCGGCCGGCCCGCGGTGAGGTGCTGCGGGCCCGCGCCCGGGTCGTACGGGCCGGCCGCACCCGCGTGGTGTGCCGGTGCGACCTCGCCACCGTGGACACCGACGGCGTCGAGACCCTGTGCGCGGTGGCCCAGGGCTCGATCGCCGTCCTCGAACCACTCCCCGCGTGAGCCGTCGAGCCGTCAGAACTCCACCGGGTCCCGCACGATCGGGCAGGTGCACCTTTCGGAGCGCTTGCCAGGGTCAGACGCCGATCCAGCCCGGCGCCAGGGCGACGACGCCGAGGTCGGCCCCGGCGATCGAGAGGGCAGAGGACAGCGAGCTCGCGCGGGGAGAACACCCGTCCGCTCTGCTCCCCCGCGGGCCAAGTTGCCCCAAATGCCCGATCGGCCGATCGGTCCTATGGTGCTGTTATGGAGCACGCACTCAGCCCTGCGACCCTCTCCGAACTGCGCCGCCCGCGCACCTATCCGGCGGTGTCCGTGCTGACGCCGACCCACCGCCGTGAACCCGAGAACGCCCAGGATCCGGTCCGGTTGCGCAATGTGGTGGCCGAGGCCAAGAAGCAGGTGGAAGCCGACCCGGCGGTACCCCGGGAGCGGCGCATCGACGTCGTCCGGCAGCTCGACCAGGCCCTCACCGAGATCGATCTGGCGCACGCCGAGGACGGACTGGTGATCTTCGCCGCGCCGGGCGAGCACCAGGTGTGGTCCCTGGCCCGTGCCGTTCCGGAGCGCGTGGTCCTCTCGGACACCTTCCTGACCCGCAACCTCGTCTCCGCCCAGGCCTCCGAGCGGCCGTTCTGGGTGCTGTCGGTCTCCGTGGACCGGGTCACGCTGTGGAACGGCGGGGTCGACCGCGTCACCGAGCACCGCGCCGACGGATTTCCACTGACGAGGACCCGTGAGAACTTCGACGCCGAGCGCCTGGAGCGGGTCGGAGACATGCCGAGCGCCTTCCGGGACGAGGACACGCGGCACTTCCTGCGGGACGCCGACACCGCGATCGCGGGGCTCCTGCGCGAGGACCCGCGGCCGCTGTACATCACGGGCGAGACCGGGGCCCTTTCCGCGCTGGACGACGTCGGCAGTGTCACCAAGGAAGCGGTGCACGTCCCGCACGGCGGCCTCGCGCACGGCACTCCGGACGCGGTGTGGCAGGCGGTCGGTCCCCTGATGGCCGACGAGGCCCGCAAGAGCACCGAGGCGGTGACCCGGGAGCTCGAATCGGCACGCGGGCGGCGGGCGTTCGCGGCCGGCGTCGACGAGATCTGGCAGAACGCCCGGGAGGGCCGGGTACGCCTGCTGGCCGTCGAGGAGAACTACCGGGTGACGGTCCGCGACGACGACGGCGACCACCTGGTCCCGGCCGAGAGCGGCGACCTCGACGCCCGCGAGGACATCGTGGACGAGATCGTCGAACAGTGCCTGGAGACGGGCGCAGAGGTCCGCTTCGTCCCGGACGGCACACTGGGCGGCGCCGACGGGATCGCGGGCGTGCTGCGGTACTGAACGGGAGGACGGCCACCGAGCCGTCGTACCCCGCTCAGACGCTTCCGAAGAGGGCGCTGAGCCCCCGTTCGACGGCCTCGTCGAGGTCTTCCTGCCCGGCGCCGACCACCGCGTAGGTCCGCAGCAGGAAGCTGCGCAGGGTCGGCGTCCGGAACTGGAGGAGGGCGAGGCCGTACGGCGAGTGGAACTCCACGACCGTGACGTCCGCGCCGCACGGCCAGATATGCACGTCCCCGCCGCCGGCCGGTCCACCCAGCCCCTCCGCCAGCAGGGCACGGGCGAAGGTCCAGGTCACCTCCTGCCCGTCCAGGCAGACCTCGGCCGGGAAGTCGACGCACACCGCCAACGGGTCGGTGGAGTCGTAGCGCAGCGTCGCGGAGACGGGCAGTTCCTGGTTCTCCGCGATGATCAGGCGGGCGCGGGCGAGCTGCTCGAAAGTCGTGTCCATGTTCTTAGGAGCACGCACCCACCCTTTGCATTACGGCCGAGCGGGATTAATTTATGTGACCTGCATCACACATGTGTCGTCAGGGTCCAGCTGCGCCAAACTCCTTAGAACACAGGACCGTCGAACACATAAATGAAGAGCGGCACGGCCAGCCCGCCGACCCACCAAGTCACGTACGCCGCCTACGACTTGAGGCATCGAACAGCGTAGACGACGTGCCCTGTACGACCGCTCCGCGAAGACTGTGGCATATGCCAGAAGCACCACCGTATCGTGTGTTGCCAAACCTCTTACAGCGCGTGGCGGCCTGTGCAACAGTCGTAACGGTCCCTCCGTCCCGCCTTGGCCGAACCGTCCCCGCATCGGAGTGCGTCATGCCGTCCCACCTCTCCGCGGACCGCCCCGCCGCCCAGCCGCCCGGACGCGGCTCGGTCGACGCGCTCATATCGCAGGCGCGGCGGCTCAAGGGCGACGTGGACGCCGTCCGACGGGACGCGCCCGGCGACGACTCGGACCCCCAGGAGCGCTGGCAGCGCGCGCTGTGCGATCTCGCCATGCACCAACTCAGCGACCTGGACGCGCACTTGGCGCAACTGCGGGACGGCCCACCGCCCGTGCCGCCGGCACCCGGTGCGGAGTCCGCCGCGCGAACCGCGCCGCCCGCTCCCCGGCGCGGCTCGTTGCTCAGCCGGGTCGGCAGCGCGGAGTGGAACCTGCTGACGGACGAGGCCAGTTGGTCCGGGGAGCTGTACGAGATCCTGGGCCGCGACCGCACCGCTCCCCCGCTCACCCTCGACGAGCTCCCTTCCCTGGTGCTCGACGAGGACCGGCCGAAGCTGACGGTGATGGTCACGGGCTGCCTGGTCGACGCCCAGCGCATGGACGGCGAGTTCCGTGTCGTGCGCCCGGACGGCGAGGTGCGCACCGTGCACATGATGGGCGAGCCCGTGCTCGCCGCCGACGGCAGCACCGCCTCGATGTGGGCCGTGCTGCGGGACGTCAGCGAACTGCGCCGCAGTGAACGGGCGGTGAGCGAGACCCGTGACTCGTTACAACGCCACCGGCAGCGCGCGCAGAGCGAGCACCGGCTCGCGGTCGAGCTGCAGGAGGCCGTGCTGCCGCCGTGGCGCGGCTCCCTGCGGCTCCCGCACGGGGGCGCCGAGACCCTGGACCTGGCCGCCCACTACCTGCCGTCGTCGTCGAGCGCGCTGATCGGCGGCGACTGGTACGACGCACTGGAACTGGCCGACGGCGAGACCCTTCTCAGCGTCGGTGACCTCACCGGTCACGGCGTCGCCGTGGCCTCCGGCATGGCGACCCTCCTCGGCGCCGTGCGCGGCATGGCGATGGCGGGCACCCAGCCCGGCCAACTGATGTCCCTGCTCAACCAGTTGCTCGACGCCACCGTGCAGCCGGCCCTCGGCAGCGCGGTCTGCTGCCGCTACCGCCCCGAGACCCGCACCCTGGTCTGGGCCCAGGCCGGGCACCCCGCCCCGCTGCTGTTCCGGGGCGGGACGGGGCGCAGGCTGGACTCCCCCGACGGGGTGCTCCTCGGCGCGACCTCCGGAGCCGTGTACGCGCAGGCCGAGGAGACCCTCGAACCGGGCGACCTGCTCCTGCTGCACACGGACGGACTGGTGCCCGGGCATGACAACACGGCTGCCGTGAACCGTCTCCTGGACCTCGCCCCCCGGTTCGGCGGGGCGCGCACCGCGCAGGACTGTGTGCGGACGGTCGTGGAGGAGTTCGGTGAGACCGAGCGCGAGGACGACGCCTGCGTGCTCATCGCCAAGGTGACTTCATGAGAAGCGTGTCTTCATAACAGGATCACGCCCGTGCGTTGTCGCCACCCCTTCCCTTCGGCTTCGGCAGCGCCTGCCTGATCTCCTCGCGCAGTTCGTTGATCTTCGGGTAGCTGGAGTACTCGGCGGTGAGCCGGTACATCTGACGCAGTCGGTCCCAGGTGCGGTGGGAGGAGTTGGAGCCCATCGACACCAGCGCCAACCGCGCGTACCGGTCCGCCTGTTCGGGGTCGTCGGCGATGAAGCAGGCCGACGCCATCGACAGGAAGTCGAAGATCTTCGACCGCTGCCGTCCGTCGACCCTCAGGGCGAGGGCCTTCTCCGCGTAGTGCTGGGCGTGCGCGGCCGCACCGGGCTCGTGCTCCGCCAGCGTGCGGTAGGCCAGGGCCTGCATGCCGTACAGGTCCTCCTCCTTGAAGGTCTGCATCCAGCTCGGCGGCGGCACGTCGCTCTTGTCGGAGACGAAGAGGTCCTCCGCCTGTCCGAGGGTGCGGCGCATCGCCTGGCCCTTGCCCATGGAAGCCTGCGCCCAGGCCTCGATGGTGTACAGCATCGCCTTGGTTCGGGGCAGCACCTCTTCGCCGGAGCCGGACTGGGCGAGCTTCATCAGGTCGAGCGCGTCGTCGGGCCGGCCCAGGTGCACCATCTGCCGGGCCGCCCGGGAGAGCGCCTCGCCGGCGCGGGGCCGGTCACCGCCCTCTCGCGCGGCATGGGCGGCGATCACGAAGTACTTCTGGGCCGTGGGTTCGAGGCCGACGTCGTGGGACATCCAGCCCGCGAGGACGGCCAGGTTGGCGGCGACGCCCCACAGGCGCCGCTGGAGATGGTCGGGGTGCCGGTAGGCGAGCATGCCGCCCACCTCGTTGAGCTGGCCCACGACGGCCTTGCGTTGCAGCCCGCCGCCGCGGGCCGCGTCCCAGGCCCGGAACACCTCGACCGAGCGCTCCAGTTCCTCGATCTCCTGCGACCCGATGGGGGCGGCCTCGTAACGGTCGAACCCAGCGGGGTCGGCGTGCAGGGGGTCGTCGAACTGGGGGGCATCGGCGGTGAGGGCCGGATCGGTGTGCAGCCAGTCGTGCATGGCACTGGTGAGTGCGGATCCCGCGGCGAGCGCGGCACCCGCGCCCACCAAGCCGCGTCGGTTGAGCATGAGGTCCATTCCCGTGAATTCGGTGAGGACCGCGGCGGTTCGGTCGGGCGCCCACGGCATGCCGTCGGGATGTTCCGCGCTCCCGTCGCCCTGCCGTTTCCCCGTACGCCCGTGCCTGACCAGACCGAGGTCCTCGATGGTCACGACACGGCCGAGACGCTCGGTGAACAGAGCCGCCAGCACCCGCGGCACCGGATCGCGCGGGATCTCTCCCATGTCGATCCACCGCCGCACCCGGGAGGTGTCGGTCGAGAGCTGGGGATGGCCCATGGCCGCCGCCTGCCGGTTGACCAGCCTCGCGAGTTCACCCTTGGACCAGCCGGCCAGGCCGAACAGGTCCGAGAGTCGGGTGTTGGGTTGTCCGCTCACGTCAAGCCCCCAGGTTCTCGGCTGAGTTGACAGTAGCCCCGGGTCAGTTGCTCCGGGACTATTCGCCAGGGTTCGCCAGGGTTCGCCAGATGGTGTGCCACGCGGCATATGCGGTGAGGTAGGAAAGCGCCACCCCGACCCGGGCCGCACAGGGACATTCCCCAGGGTGCACCCGGTGATCCGGGTCGGGCGGCGCGCTGCTTCTCCAGGCACAGCAGGCACACGAAGGGATCTGTCTCGCCCATGTACGCAGCATCGTCCTCCGTGTCCGCCCCGCCCCGGTCGCCGCATCTCCGCCCGGGCGGTGGCCCCTACCTCGACCCCGCGCGGCCGACGGCCCCCGTCCCGGGTACGGGCAGGGCACGGCGCGTTCCGGGGCTCGGCACCCAACCGCTCAGCGGGAGACTCGACTTGTCCGGCCCTCAGGGCGCCCAGCTGCGTACGGCGATCGCGTCGGTGCACCGGATCTGTCCGGAGTTCGCCCCGGTGCAGGTGCTGCGCCGCAGCGGACGCTCCGTGCTCCTGGTGGGTACGACGGGACGCAGCACGGCCGTCGCCAAGTGTTTACTCGACCACTCCCCCGTATGGGCCGAGCGGATCCGGCACGAAATAGCCGCATACCGTTCGTTCGTCCGCCACCGGCCTCCGGTGCGCGTGCCGCGGCTGATCGCGGCGGACCCGGACAACTGCACCCTGGTCATCGAGCGGATGCCGGGCCGGGTGGCGGCGCTGCACCGGCATCCTGCGGAGGCCCCGCCGCGCGCGGACATCAGGGCGGCGCTCGGCGCGGTCTGCCGGCTCAACGCCTGGCGTCCGCCCGCGGGCACCTTCGACGCTCCGCTGGACTACGCGTCCCGCATCTCCCGCTACCACGAGCTGGGGCTGCTGACCGACCGGGACATGGGCGACCTCCAGAAGCTGCTGCACGGCATCGCGCACTCGGCGGGCCGGCACGGCATGGGCCAGTTCTGCCACGGCGACGCACTGCTCTCGAACATCCTGCTCTCACCGGCCGGTCCAGTGCTGGTGGACTGGGAGCACGCGGGCTGGTACCTGCCGGGGTACGACCTGGCGACGCTGTGGTCGGTCCTCGGCGACGCCCCGGTGGCACGTCGTCAGATCAGCCAGATCGCCCAGTCGGCGGGCCCGGCCTCACGGGACGCCTTCCTGGTGAACCTGATGCTCGTGCTGACCCGTGAGATCCGTACCTACGAGACGGCCGTGCAGCGTTCGATGCACGACTCGACCCCGGCGGCACCGGGCGCGGCCCACCCCGGTGCTGCGCCGTCCGGCGAGGAACAGCGGCTGCTGCTGAGGCGGCTGCACGACGACTGCCAGCTGGCCCGTCGGGCCGTACGCGCGGCGGTCGGCACTCGCTGACGGGGACGGTGGTCCGCGGTGCGCCCGGTGGAACGGCGCGCCGCGGACCGTCGTATGTCCGGGCCCTTCGCGGGACCCGGTCAATGGTGTACGCCACTGACGCCCCGCAGGCCCGTGGGGCGTCCGCCACGAAACTCCCGTGAACCGGGATTGACATGGGAAATCCCCTACCTCTGGGCATGATTGACGGATCGTCGACAAGCCGGTAGCACTGACGCACGCCCGGCCCCGCTCGGCTCATCTCGCTCGATCGTCCCTGGAGGCTGCATTGCGAGGATCCGTCACCGACCCCAACAGAGCCGCCCGGAGGGTGCTCGGCACGATGGCCGGCACCGCCCTGCTGCTGCCCCTGCTCGGCGCGGCCCCGTCGCAGGCCGGGGACTCCTCGGCCGGTCTCCAGCGGGCCTTCGCCGCGGCGGCCGCCGAGTACCACGTGCCGCAGAGCGTCCTGCTGGGTGTCTCGTATCTCCAGTCCCGCTGGGACACGCACGCCGGCGCGCCGAGCGTGACCGGGGGCTACGGCCCGATGCACCTGACCGACGCCCGCACCGCGCTCGCCTCGGCGCCGCACCACAGCGAGGGCACCGAGGACGCGCGCGGCGACAGCGCCCGCCCCGCCTTGCTGCCGGAGACGAAGGTCCCGGAGCCCGCCGACCTTCCCGCCCGGCTCGAGACCCTGCCGAAGGCCGCCGAGCTGACCGGCCTGAGCACCCGGGACCTGCGCACCGACCCCGCGGCCAACGTCGCCGGCGGTGCCGCGCTGCTGGCCGCCGCGCAGAAGGAGCTGGGCGAGCCGCTGAGCCAGGACCCGGCGGACTGGTACGGCGCGGTGGCCCGTTTCTCCGGGGCGGACGACAGCGCGACCGCCGCGGCGTACGCGAACGACGTCTTCGACGTGCTGCGCTCCAGCGAGGAACGCACCACGGACGCCGGGCAGCGGGTCGCCCTGGCCGCCCGGCCGGAGCTCACCCCGGACACCGCCCAGCTCGCCCGGACGGGCCTGCGGAAGCTGACCGCGCGCAACACCGAGTGCCCGAAGACCGTGTCCTGCGAGTGGATCCCGGCACCGTACGAGGAGTTCGGGGACAACGACTACGGCAACCACGACCTGGGCGACCGTCCGGCCTCGCAAAGCATCAAGTACATCGTCATCCACGACACGGAGGGCGCCTGGGAGGGTGTCCTCAACCTGGTGCAGGACCCGACCTATGTGTCGTGGAACTACACCCTGCGCTCGACGGACGGTCACATCGCCCAGCATGTGAAGGCCAAGGACGTGGCCTGGCACGCGGGCAACTGGTATGTCAACGCCAAGTCGATCGGTCTGGAGCACGAGGGCTTCCTGGCGAACCCGGACGCCTGGTACACGGAGGCGATGTACCGGTCCTCGGCGCGGCTGGTGAAGTACCTCTCCGCGAAGTACGGCATCCCGCTGGACCGGCAGCACATCCTCGGCCACGACAACGTCCCCGGCCCGACGACCTCGACCGTAGCGGGCATGCACACCGACCCCGGCCCGTACTGGGACTGGCGGCACTACTTCGAGCTGCTGGGCCACCCGTTCAAGGCCACCGCACCCAAGCGGGGCGGCCTGGTGACGATCCGGCCCGACTACGCCACCAACCAGCCGACGTACACGGGCTGTGTCACCAAGGGCGAGCCCTGCGCGCCCCACGGTTCGAGCGAGGTTCGGCTCTACTCGGCGCCCGACGAGGGCTCGGCTCTCATCACGGACATCGGTCTGGGCGGCAGGGCCCCGACGATCGACGTCAACGACCTGTCGTCGCGGGTCTCCACCGGCCAGCAGTACGCGGTCGCCGGGCGCGACGGCGACTGGACGGCGATCTGGTACCTGGGCCAGAAGGCCTGGTTCAAGAACCCCGCGGGCAGCCCGACCGCGGTGAGCGCCGCCGGCCTCGTGGTGACCCCGAAGGACGGCCTCGACAGCGTCCCGGTGTACGGCCGTGCCTACCCCGAGGCCTCCGCCTATCCGACGGGGGTGCCCGCGCAGGCGGTGTCGCCTCTGCCGTACAAGGTGCTCAAGGGCCAGACGTACGTGGCCGGGGACAGGGTGCCCGGCGAGTACTACTACGCGGTGACCTTCACGACGGACTCGCACAAGGTCGTGGTCGGCAAGGACCTGTACTACGAGATCCAGTACGGCCACCGGGTGGCGTTCGTGCGGGCGGCGGACGTCGAGCTGAAGCCGTCCGGCCGGCGGTAGCGGGGCGGCTCTGCGGCGGGGCATGCCGTCCCGCCGCACGAGGCCGGCTGTCGGAGAATGTTCAGCCCTGCTGGAAGAGCTCGGCCGGCAGTGGCTTGAGGAGGGCGTACAGGTCGTCCGTGATCGGGCGGTCCCAGGCGGCGATGGTCACCAGGACGTTGTCGCTGCGGTCGAACTGGACGCAGGAGATCCGGCTCTCGGAGAGCTTGAGGCGGCGCACGATCAGGAGGTTGTCGCCCTGCATGACGGGCACGTCCTCGGTGTCGGTGACGGTCACCTCCTCGTCGTTCTCCAGCGCGATCAGCAGCTGGGCCACCTCGAAGGGGACCTGGCCCTCGGGGACCTCGCGGGCCGGGGAGCCCTCGGGGAGGTTGCCGATGATCATCGCGGGGCCGCGGCCGCCGAAGAGGTCGTAGCGCAGGAAGACGCCCTGGCAGGTGCCGTCGGGGGCGGGCAGGAGTCCCGCGCCGAGGTTGCCGGGCCAGTCGCCCGGGTCCATGGCCAGTACGTCGAAGTCTGGACCGGCGGGGGTGGCGCTGCGGCGGCGGAGGAACGACATGCGCCCATGGTAATGGGCGTTCACGTGGTCGTGCGGGGGCAGGTGCGTGGGGTCGGCCGCGCGGCTTCCCGCGCTGCCACGGAGGATCACTCACGGTTCGCGGGCCGGTGCGGTCCGTTCCCGGCCGGACGCCCCTGCCTGCTGTCGGCCGGCCGTCGCGAGCGCTGCTAGAAGAGATGTTCGTACAGCACGGTGAGGAAGTAGACCATCCCGCCGAGGGCGACGATCCCGACCAGCGCGGCGCCGTAGCGCGTGGCGACGGTCGCGGCGGCGTCCAGGCCGCACAGGGTGAGCGCGCTGACGCACCCGAAGGCGAGGAGGGCGAGCCCCATCACCGTCATGGTCGCCCAGCCGGCGACCGCCCTGAACCCGAGCGTTTCGAGCCCGGTCAGCGGCTGGTCGCGCACCGGGATGGTGGCTCCGACGCGGGCGTCGGCCTCGATGACCGCGTCGGTGTCGACCAACCGGCCGTCGGCCGAAAGGAGTTGGCCACGGCATTCGGTGACCGGCTTGTTGTTGTACGGCCTCACCACAGCGCACGAGTCGACGTGCAGCCGACCCGCGGTCCCGGACAGTCCTGTCGCGCCCGCGAACATCAGGCCGGAGTAGCCGGTCAGGAGCACGCCACACACGAGCAACATCAGGGCGGCCATGGCCGAACGGAACCGCTCGCCCCGCCGAGTCACCGCCTCCCCGCGCAGCGCATCCCGGAACGCCCGTAGCCGGTCGGCCTTCTTGAACCGCCGCCTGGCCGCCTTCGACGTCATGGCCCCTCCCCCTGCCTCCTGTGCCGCTCATGATGGCGTGCCACCCGGGCGCGGTTGCCGCAGGAGGGCTTGCACCACTCCTGCCGCGGATGGTCCTTCAGGAAGTAGCGCACGCAGCGCGGGGCGTGGCAGGCCCGCAGCCGTCGCCGGTCGGCTCCGGAGAGAAACGCGATCGCGGCCTGCGCGAGTACGGCCGTGAGGTCGGTCCCCGGCGCGGCCGGCTGCCGGTGTACGACGGGTTCGGCGCCGTCGGTCCAGTGCAGCACGGGGACGGTCGGGGTGCGGGCGGCGGCCGCGTTGAGGCGGGCCACGGCCTCGGGCACCGGCAGGAGGCGTGCGGCGTCGGCGGGGCTGGGGTCGCCGGGACGTACGGCGTGGGCGAACAGGGCGCGGACGGCGGCCCGCAGGTCCCGCACCGCGGCCAGGGCACGCTCGTCGAGGACGAGGTCCGGGGCGTCCGGCAGCGTCTCGGTGTGCTCCCGGACCCAGGCGGTGAGACCGGCCAGGTCGCCCAGGTCGTCGGCGACCCCGCCGTGTCCGTCGTGCCGGACGGTCAGGGCCAGGTCCAGGGCGAGCCGGGTGTCGCTGTCGATCGTGTCCCGCATGCGGCTGATGCTAGAGGGCGGGCCCGCCCGTCGGCTGCTGGAGGGCGGTCCCGCCCGTCGACTGCTGAAGGGCGGTCCGCCCGTCGACGCGGCCCAAGCCGCCTGACGCACAGGACGGACCCGCCGGCTCCTCAGTCCTCCGGGAGGTCCTGCGGCTCCACCGCCCCGGGCGGTACCACCGCCACCGGGCTCGCCGCGTGCAGCAGGACGGCCTGGGTGACGGACCCCATCATGCGGGCCGGCGCCAGCAGGCGGCGCCGGTGCCGGCCGACGACGACCAGGTCGGCCCCCCGGGAGGCCGCGACCAGATGCCCGGCCGCGTCGCCCGGGGGCACGTAAGGCTCGGCCACGACCCCCGGGTGGCAGGCGCTGTGCGGGGCGAGGAAGCCCTCGGCGAGGGCCCGGGTCTCGTTCTCCACGGCGTCCTGGTCGATCATCGGCGGGATCGTCTCGGCCGGTGCTGCCCAGCTCCGCAGGGGCCACTGGTAGGCGGCGACCACCTGGAGGCGGGCGCCGCGCAGGCCGGCCTCGGCGAACGCGAAGTCGAGGGCGGCGTCGTCGGGACTGTCCACGTGCAGGCCGACGACCACGCGCGGGCCCGGCCCGGCAGGTGCCTCGCCGTCGACCTGGCGCCCGGGGCGGGGCACCACGACCACGGGACACTCGGCGTCACGGGCGGCGGCCATGCCGTTGGAGCCGAGCAGCAGACTGGCGAAGCCGCCGCGGCCCCGGGACCCGAGCACCAGGAGCTGGGCGGTGGAGCCCAGTTCGGGCAGGACGGCACCGGGCGCGCCCTCGACACCGAGGTACTCCGTCCGGGGCAGGTCGGGGCCGTCGAGGCGGTCGGGGCGCTCCTCCAGATACGTCCGCACCCGGTCGAGGACCGGATCGTCGTCCGCGTCGGGCGCACCGGCGACGAGGACGTCGGGCTGGGCCCAGGCGGCGTACTGCCGTACGTGCGCCACCCGCAGGGGCGCTCCGCGCCGACGGGCCGCGTCGAGCGCCCAGTCCAGGGCGCGCAGGCTGTCGTCCGAACCGTCCACCGCGGCGATCACCGGCAGGGTGCTCATGTGTTCCTCACTTCCGGAAAAACGACCCTCCCCCTCCTGGGGTCAGCCTCGCTCAGGCGTCGGCCCCGGGAAGGTGCTCGAGGTCGCGTGTCCGGAAAAACGGAAGGGACACCGTCGGATCGGCCGTCGGTTCACGCCCCGTCCGTGTGCTCACCGTCAGGTGAGGTCAAACTCTCCTTCCCGCGCCCCTGACACGAACGCGCCCCACTCCGCGGGGGTGAAGATCAGGGAAGGGCTCTCCGGGCGGCCGCTGTTGCGCATCGCGATGAACCCCTCGACGAAGGCGATCTGGACATCCCCCAGACCGCGGCTGCTCGAGTGCCAATCGGCGTTGCTCAGGTCCAGCTCCGGCTTCTCCCAGCCCATGAGCGGCTGCTGCTGGATGGTGGTCTCGGCCACGTCCTGCTCCTCCCGATCGCTTCGTCCGCGGCCAGCCTAGCGATCGACTCCGACCGCCGACAGGCCACGTGAGGGGGACCTTTCGGGAGTCGGTTCACGCATCAGGGGGCTCAGACCCCACGAGCCACATGGAGAAGAACTGGGACCCGCCGCCGTAGGCGTGTCCGAGCACCTTGCGGGCGCCCTCCACCTGGTGTTCCCCGGCCTGTCCGCGCGCCTGGAGGGCGGCCTCGGCGAAGCGGATCATGCCGGAGGCGCCGATCGGATTGGTGGACAGCACCCCGCCCGACATGTTGACGGGCAGATCCCCGTCCAGCTCGGTGACCCCTGCCTCGGTGAGCTTCCAGCCCTCGCCCTCGTCGGCGAAGCCGAGGTTCTCCAGCCACATGGGCTCGTACCAGGAGAAGGGCACGTACATCTCCACGGCGTCGATGTCCCTGCGCGGGTCGGCGATGCCGGCCTGGCGGTACACGTCGGCCGCGCAGTCCTTGCCGGCCTGGGGCGACACGGCGTCCTTGCCGGCGAACAGCGTGGGCTCGCTGCGCATGGCACCGCCCAGCATCCAGGCGGGCGGCCTGGGCGCGCGGGCGGCCCCGGCCCGGTCGGTGAGCACCATGGCGCAGGCGCCGTCGGAGGAGGGGCAGGTCTCGGAGTAGCGGATCGGGTCCCAGAGCATGGGCGAGGCCTGGACCTTCTCCAGGGTGATGTCGTGCTCGTGCAGATGCGCGTACGGGTTCTTGAGCGCGTTGCGGCGGTCCTTGTACGCCACCAGGGAGCCGACCGTGTCGGGGGCACCGGTGCGCCGCATGTACGCGCGCACGTGCGGCGCGAAGAAGCCGCCCGCCCCGGCCAGCAGGGGCTGCTGGAAGGGGATCGGCAGGGACAGGCCCCACATGGCGTTGGACTCGGACTGTTTTTCGAAGGCGAGGGTGAGGACGGTGGAGTGCACCCTGGCCGCGACCAGGTTCGCGGCGACCAGGGCCGTGGAGCCGCCGACGCTGCCCGCCGTGTGCACCCGCAGCATCGGCTTGCCCACCGCGCCGAGGGCGTCGGCCAGGTACAGCTCCGGCATCATCACGCCCTCGAAGAAGTCCGGCGCCTTGCCGATCACCACGGCGTCGACGTCGGCCCAGGTCAACTCGGCGTCGTCGAGCGCCCGTCGGGCGGCCTCCCGGACGAGCCCGGCGATCGACACGTCCCGGCGGGCCGCGACGTGCTTGGTCTGGCCGATGCCTACGACGGCCACGGGCTCCTTGCTCATCGGGGATCCCCTTCGAGTACGGCGACCAGGTTCTGCTGGAGGCAGGGCCCGGAAGTGGCGTGGGCGAGGGCCCGGTCGGACTCGCCCCGGTGGATGCGGGCGGCGGCCTCGCCGATGCGGGCGAGTCCCGCGGCCATCATCGGGTTGGCGGCGAGGGCGCCGCCGGACGGGTTGACCCGCGTGGCGTCGTCGAGCCGCAGGGCCTTGCGCAGGACGACCTCCTGCGAGGTGAACGGCGCGTGCAACTCGGCGGTGTCCACGGGTCGTTCGAAGGCTCCGGCCCGCTCGGCCGCCAGCCGCGTGGAGGGTGAGTCGGTCAGGTCGCGGACGCCGAGCGAGTGCGCCTCGATGCGGTGGTCGATGCCGCGGATCCAGGCGGGGCGCTCACACAGGTCCCTGGCCCGCTCCCCCGCCGCGAGGACCACCGCGGCGGCTCCGTCACCGATGGGCGGGCAGTCCCCGGTGCGCAGCGGTCGTACGAGGTAATCCCCTTGCGGGACGGGCCCCTTGAGCTGGGCGCGCGGGTTGTCGGTGGCGCGGCTGCGGGCGCCGATCGCCGCCAGCTCGCGTTCGTCCGTGTCGCCCGCGTCGATGAGCGCCTGGGCCTGGAGGGCGGCGAGGGCGACGGAGTCGGGCCAGAGGGGGGCGACGTAGTACGGGTCGAGCTGGCGGGTGAGCACGTCCCGGAGGGAGCCGGGCGAGGACTTGCCGTACGAGTACACGAGCGCGGTGTCGGCGTCGCCGGACAGCAGCTTGGTCCACGCCTCGTACAGCGCCCACGCGCCGTCCGTCTCCACATGCGACTCGGAGATGGGCGGCCAGGCGCCCACGCCGTCGAGGGCGAGGGTGAACGAGAAGGCGCGCCCCGCGAGGTAGTCGCAGGAACCGGAGCAGGTGAAGCCGATGTCGGCGGTCTTCAGGCCGGTCTGGGCGAGGACGTCGTGCAGGACCGGCATGAGCATCTCCACCTCGGACACTTCCTCGGTGGAGCGCAGGGTGTCGGACTGGGCGAAGGCCACGACGGCGATGTCGCGGGGCTCCGGGGCTGCGTCGCTGGTCACAGGAGCTCCTTGTACGTCTCGTAGTCCGCGTCGGGTTCGCCGGTCGGCCGGTAGTGGTCCGGGTAACGGCCGCCCTCGGTCCACACCGGCTCGACCCTGAGCCCCATGCGCACCTGGTCGTACGGGATGCCGCCGATCCGGCCGTGCAGCGCGAGGTCGGCGCCGTCGAGGGCGATGTGGGCGTAGACGTACGGCACGTCGATGTCGAGGTTCTTGGCCTTGATGTTGACGATGCAGAAGGTGGTCACTGTGCCGGCCGGCCCCACCTCCACCTGTTCCGATGTGGCCACGCCACATGTGGGGCAGGCGCCCCTCGGCGGCACGTACACCTTGCGGCAGGACGGGCAGCGCTCGCCGACCGCCCGTCGTTCAGCGAGGGCGTTGATGTAGGCGGTCTGGGCGCGGCCCGGTGAGTAGGTGTAGTCGAGACGGGCGTGGGCGACGATGCCGTGGACCGGGTCCTCGAACTCGCCCGCGTGGACAGTGACTTCCGAGTCGTCTCCGTCGTACGGCTCGAAGCAGGCGATGTCGGTGATGGCTCCCGTGCGCTCCTCGGCCCAGCGGACGCGGACCCGCATGCCGGTGCGCACGGCCTCGGGGCCGGGGGCGTCGAGGCCGTGGAGCAGGGCGGTGTCGGCGCCGTCGAGCTTCACCAGGACCCAGGCGAACGGTGTGCCCAGCGGCTGTCCGCGACGGGGTTCGTGGTTCCAGGCCCAGGTGGTGACGGTGCCGGTGACACCGACGTGGACGAGGTCCCGGATCTCCTCGGCGGTGACCGGGTCGTACTCGACCGGCGGGACCAGGGTGCGGCCGTCCCGGGTCTTCACGCCGAGGATCACACGTTCCCGGAGCCCGGTCAGGAAGGCACTCTGCACGGGGCTGAGGGAACGGGTGAAGGGGAATTCGACAACCAGGGGGGCTTTGAGTACGTCGGGCATAGGGGGCGTAACTCCTTCGGAGACGGTGCGGGGCGCGCCCTTTGGGGGCGCGGGGAACTGCGCGACCAGCCACAACGGACCCGCAGCCAGGAACCGGCCGAAGCCGACGCGGCGCTACGCGCGCTTGTAGACGGGCGGCCGCTTCTCCGCGAAAGCACGGGCCCCTTCCTTCGCATCGGCCGTGTCGAAGATCGGCCACCCCCGCTTCAGCTCGGCGGCGAGTCCCTCGGTCTCGGTCATCTCCGCCGTCTCGTAGACCGACGCCTTCACCGCCTCGACAGCCAACGGGCCGCAGGCGTTGATCAGTTCGGCGATCTCCAGGGCCTTGGCGAGTGCCGTGCCGTCCGGGACGACGTGCCCGACGAGGCCGATGTCGGCGGCCTCGCGCGCGGTGTACGGGCGCCCGGTGAGCAGCATCTCCAGCGCGTGGGTGCGCGGGATCTGGCGTTGCAGCCGGACCGTCGAGCCGCCGATCGGGAACAGGCCGCGCCTGACCTCGAAGAGGCCGAAGGTCGCGGACTCGCCCGCGACCCGGATGTCGGTGCCCTGGAGCATCTCGGTGCCGCCCGCGACGCAGTGGCCCTCGACGGCCGCGATTACCGGTTTTCGGGGGCGGTGGTGGCGCAGCATCGCCTTCCAGTGCAGGTCCGGGTCGGCGGTGAGCCGGTCCCGGTACTGCTCGCCGCCGGTGTCCTTGCCCGCGAGGGCCTTGAGATCCATGCCGGCGCAGAACGAGCCGCCCGCGCCGGTGAACACGACCGAGCGGATCGAGTCGTCCGCGTCCGCCTCCACCCAGCCGTCGTACAGGCCGACCAGCATCGGCAACGAGAGCGCGTTCTTCGCCTCGGGCCTGTTGAGCGTGAGCACCAGTGTGGCGCCCTCGCGCTGGATGTCGAGGTGTTCCGTCCCACCCATCGACCGTCTCCCCTCTGCCAGAACGAGAACAGGTTGCAGGAGGCGCCGACGCACTTCAAGAGTTTTCTGACAGACAGTCAGATTTCTTCGCGCGAGCCCTTCCCACGCACGCCACCCTTTGCTCTGATGACCGGCGAACCGTCACAGCGCGGGGCCGGGACCAGTTCAGGAGGAACGGTGGAGTACAACCTTGCCGACCTGTTCGAGTCGGTCGTCGACGTGGTGCCGGACCGCGAGGCGCTCGCGTACATCGACATTCCCGGTACGGGGGCGGAGCGCCGGCTGACGTACGCCGAACTGGACGCCGCGGCCAATCGCATCGGTCACCACCTGCTCGACAGCGGGGTACGAGCCGGTGAACACGTCGGACTGCACCTCTACAACGGGGTGGAGTACCTGCAGACCCTGCTGGGGTGCATGAAGGCGCGGATCGTCCCGGTCAACGTCAACTACCGCTACGTGGAAGAGGAGTTGGTCTACCTCTACCGGGACGCGGATCTGGTGGGACTGGTCTTCGACGCGGAGTTCACGGACCGGGTGGCGGCCGCGCTGCCGCACACGGAACGGCTGCGGCACCTGGTGCGGGTCGGGGAGGCGCGGCCGGGCGGGCTGTCCGCGGTGGACTTCGCGGACGCCGAGGCCTCCGGAGCGCCCGAGCGCGGGTTTCCGGCACGTTCGGCCGACGACCAGTTCATCATCTACACCGGCGGGACCACCGGGATGCCCAAGGGCGTGATGTGGCGTCAGGAGGACCTGTTCTTCTCGGGGTTGGGCGGCGGGGCACCGACCGGGGAGCCGGTCGGGCGGCCGGAGGAACTCGCCGAGCGGGTCGCGGCGGGCGGGGCCGGGATCACGTTCTTCCCCACTCCCCCGCTGATGCACGGCACCTCGACCCTGACCGCCCTCATCGGGTTCAACTTCGGCCAACGGGTCGTCCTGCACCGCAAGTTCGTGCCCGAGGAGGTGCTGCGGACCGTCGAACGGGAGAAGGTCAGCGCCATGTCCCTGGTCGGCGACGCGATGCTCCGGCCGCTCATCGACGCCCTGGAGGGCCCCATGAAGGGCACCGACATGTCGTCGGTGTTCAGCGTGTCCTCGTCGGGCGCGATCATGTCGGACACGGTGAGCCGGCAGTTCCGGGCACTGGTCCCGAACGCCATGCTGCTCGACAACTTCGGCTCCTCCGAGTCCGGCTTCAACGGAACGGCGACCGAGGACTCCGGCCCCGAGCGGGGCTTCCGCGTCCGGGTCAACTCCCGCACCCAGGTGGTCGATCCGGCCACGCACGAGCCGGTGGCCGTGGGCGAGGTGGGCCGGGTCGCGCAGTGCGGCCATGTGCCGCTCGGCTACTACAAGGACCCGCGGAAGACCGCCGAGACCTTCTTCGAGAAGGACGGTGAGCGCTGGGTGCTGCTCGGCGACATGGCCACCGTCGACGAGGAGGGCGTCGTCACCGTCCTCGGGCGGGGCTCGCAGTGCATCAACACGGGCGGCGAGAAGGTGTACCCCGAGGAGGTCGAGCAGGCGCTCAAGGCGCATCCGGACGTGTACGACGCGCTCGTGGCCGGGGTGCCGGACGTGAAGTGGGGGCACCATGTGGCGGCCGTCGTGCAGTTGCGCCGGGGGGCGGCACGGATGTCCCTGGACGAGCTCCAGAGGCACTGCCGGACGCGGCTCGCGGGGTACAAGGTGCCGCGCCGGCTCGTGATCGCGGAGTCCATCCGCCGGTCGCCGAGCGGCAAGGCGGACTACCGGTGGGCGCAGAAGGTGGCGGCGGGGGCGGCCGGCGGATGACGGGCGGCGGGTGACGGCCCGAACCGGGCCCCGTGCGATTGAACCGAACGTGGCATGCGACCGTACTGGTGGTGGCAGGCTCGGTGAGCGGGCCCCGTTCGTCATGCCGTCGAGGCAGGACCGCACGTCACAGCACGGCCGGACGTCACAGCACGATTCGGACGTCACAGCACGACCGCACGTCACAGCACCACCGCACGGAAGGACCACCGGGTGTCACTCTTCACTCGCTCGCGCCAACTGCCGGACACCACTGGGGGCGACGCGGATGCGGATGGTGGGGGTGCCACGGGGGACGACGGGGCGGAGGAGGCCGTAGAGGAAGCTGAGGCCACCGGGGCCGCCGAGAAGGCGGTGTCATCGGAGGCCGGTGACGGGACGGCTACGGCGCGGAACGACTCCCCGCGCCCCGGCTGGTTCGGCTGGCGCCGCCGCTACCCCCGTACTGCGCGTGGTGTGTCCGTGGGGACGAGTGTGCTGGCCGGGCTTCTGGTGCTGCTCGTGCTGCTCTTCCCCAACCGGCTCGACCACATGAACCTCCGGTCGTTCTTCCGGCTCCCGGTCGAGGCGATCGTCATCGCGGCCGTCCTCCTCGTGCTGCCACCGAAGGCACGTCGGATCGCGGCGGTCTTCTTCGGGGTGTTCCTCGGACTGTTCACCGTCCTGAAGTTCCTCGACATGGGCTTCTACCAGACCCTGGCCCGGCCGTTCGACCTGGTCTTCGACTGGATCATGCTGGGCAACGCGACGGACTGGCTCCGCGAGTCCTTCGGCCGCACCGGCGAGGTGCTCGCGGTGACCGGGGTGATCGTCCTGTTCCTCGCCCTGCTCGCGCTGAGCACGTGGGCGGTGGTGCGGCTGGCGGACGTGATGTCCCGGCACCGTCCCAGGGCCGTCGGAACCACCCTCGTCCTCGGCACGGTGTGGGTCACCTGTTTCACGGTGGGCGTGCAGTTCGGCGGTGTCTCGTTCGCCACCAAGGGCAACACCGAGTTCCTCGCCAACCGTGTGCAGCACGTACGCAACGGACTGGGCGACGCCAAGGTGTTCGAGAAGCAGTCCGCCGTCGACGCCTTCGCCGCCACCCCTCCCGACCAGCTCCTGACCGGACTGCGCGGCAAGGACGTCCTGTTCACCTTCATCGAGAGCTACGGCCGGGTGGCAATCGACGACCCGGCGATGGCACCGGAGATGGACGCGACCCTCAAGAAGGGCGACGCGACGCTCAAGGCGGCCGGCTTCGCGTCGCGCAGCGGCTGGCTGCGGTCCCCGGTGACGGGCGCCGGGAGCTGGATGGCCCACTCGACGTTCCTGTCCGGACTGTGGGTCAAGAACCAGCAGCGCTACCTGAACCTCACCTCCAGTGACCGCGCCACCCTCACCAGCTACTTCCAGAAGACCGGTGACTGGCGCACGGTCGGCATCGTGCCGGGTGTGCGGAAGTCGTGGCCCGAGGGCAAGTACTTCGGGCTCGACCACATCTACGACTCCACGCACCTCGGCTACAAGGGCCCCTACTTCAGTTGGACACCCGTGCCGGACCAGTTCAGCCTGGAGGCCTTCCAGAAGCTGGAGCACGGCAAGAAGAACCGCGACCCGATCATGGCGGAGATCATCCTGGCCTCCAGCCACAACCCGTGGTCGCCGATCGCCCACACCATCGACTGGGACGACCTCGGTGACGGTTCGGTCTTCGAGCAGATCAAGAAGGAGGGCACGAACCCGACCGAGGTCTGGAAGAGCCAGGAGCGGGTGCGCACCGAGTACCGCAAGGCCATCCAGTACTCCGTGGACAGCCTGACCCAGTGGATGCAGCGCTACGGCGACGAGAACACGGTCCTCGTCTTCCTCGGCGACCACCAGCCCGTCCCTACGGTCACCAAGGGTTCCACCAGCACGGACGTGCCGGTCACCATCGTCGCCAAGGACCCGAAGATCCTGGACCGGGTCGACGACTGGAACTGGACGGACGGCCTCAAGCCCGCCGACGACGCGCCCGAGTGGGGCATGGACAAGTTCCGCGACCGCTTCATGACGGCGTTCGCGAAGTGACGTCCGGCGGCGCGTCCAGGAAGGGCACGATGACTGCCAGGAACTCCTCCGGCCTGGCCTCGTGCACCAGATGACCGCCGCCGACGGTCACCATGTGGGCGTCGGGGAGCACTGAGGCCAACAGGGCGACCTGCTCCTGGGGGATCGCACTGGTGGTACCGCCCCCGATGACCAGCGTGGGCATGGTGATCCGCTCCATGTGGTCCCACCACACCGGGTCCGGAGCGTTGCGCTGGGCGTCGGTGGCCAGCAGCATGGCCCAGTCGAAGGGCGGGGCGGTGTCCGGGGCGGGGGCGGGCGGTCGCGGCGGGTCGAGGGGCATCGGCGCGGGGACGTCCTCCAGGACCAGCCGCCGTACGGCACCGGGCGCGTGCTGTGCGAGGAGGTAGGCGACAGCCCCGCCGAGCGAATGGCCCACCACGTCGGTCCGGTCGACACCGAGCGCGTGCAGGAAGCCGAGGATGTCGTCGCGCATGGCCTCGTACGCATACGTTCCCGGCCAGTCGCTCAGGCCGTGGCCCCGCAGATCGGGCGCGTACACGCGTCGCGGGCGCGCCCCCACGGCAAGCCGCTGCGCGATCCCGGTCCAGTCCGACCCGTCCGCACCACGGCAGTGCAACAGCAGCACGGGCGGCGCGTCCTCGGGCCCCCAGGACCGGTACGCGAGGCTGACGCCGTTCACCTTGACGAAGTCCATGCCGCGAACATATCCGGAGATCTGATCATCAGCGGCCCTGCTCTGCCCAGGGCAGAGGGCCGGCTGCCCAGTGAAGTCGTACGTGTCCGGTGACTTCTCCCTGACCCGCGCGGGCCCCTTGCCTCCGTCCCGCTCGCCTGGATTACTGATCCCCAGCACCTCGACCGAATGATCGGTCGCCCGTGGTGACGTGGTGGGCGAAAGGGACCTTCCGATGGCGGATGCGGCGGAGCTGCTGGACTCGGGGGAACGGCTGGATGCCGGGGCGTTGCGGGCGTTGCAGCTCGAGCGGTTGCGGGCGTCGCTGCGGCACGCGTACGAGCATGTGCCGTTCTATCGGGAGTCCTTCGACAAGGCGGGTGTCCGGCCGGACGACTGCCGGGGCCTGGGCGACCTGGCCAGGTTCCCGTTCACCACCAAGGCCGACCTGCGCGAGAACTATCCGTACGGGATGTTCGCCGTGCCCCGGGACCATGTGCGCCGCATCCATGCCTCCAGCGGCACCACCGGACGCCCCACGATCGTGGGCTACACCGAGAACGACCTCTCCCTGTGGGCCGACCTGGTGGCCCGTTCCCTCCGGGCGGCGGGCGCCCGGCCCGGGGACGTCGTCCATGTGGCGTACGGGTACGGGCTGTTCACGGGCGGACTCGGCGCGCACTACGGCGCCGAACGGCTCGGCTGTACGGTCGTCCCCGCGTCCGGCGGCATGACGGCCCGCCAGGTCCAGCTCATCCAGGATCTGGAGCCCGGGATCATCATGGTGACCCCGTCGTACATGCTCACGCTTCTCGACGAGTTCGAGCGGCAGGGCGTGGATCCGCGCGGCACTTCCCTGCGGGTGGGTGTCTTCGGTGCCGAGCCCTGGACCGAGGAGATGCGCCGGGAGATCGAGGAGCGGTTCGCGATCGACGCCGTGGACATATACGGGCTGTCGGAGGTGATCGGCCCGGGCGTCGCACAGGAGTGCGTGGAGACCAAGGACGGGCTCCATGTGTGGGAGGACCACTTCTTCCCGGAGATCGTCGACCCGATCACCGGGGAGGTCCTGCCGGACGGTGAGAAGGGTGAGCTGGTGTTCACCTCGCTCACCAAGGAGGCGATGCCCGTCATCCGCTACCGCACCCGGGATCTGACGCGGCTGCTGCCGGGTACGGCCCGGGTGTTCCGGCGGATGGAGAAGGTCACCGGCCGCAGCGACGACATGGTGATCCTGCGCGGGGTGAACCTCTTCCCCACGCAGATCGAGGAGATCGTCCTGCGCACCCCGGGTGTCGCGCCCCACTTCCAGCTCCGGCTCACCCGCGAGGGCCGCCTGGACGCCCTCACCGTGCGCGCGGAGGCCCGGCCCGGCGCCACGCCCGAGGCCCGCGACACCGCCGCGCGGGCCATCGCGGCGGCCGTCAAGGACGGCATCGGGGTGTCGGTCGGCGTCGAGATCGTCGAACCGGAGTCCCTGGAGCGGTCCGTGGGCAAGATCCGCCGGATCGTCGACCTGCGTCCCCGCTAGCCCCTCACGAGGAGAACCGGTCCCGCAGCTCCCGCTTGAGGATCTTGCCGCTGGCGTTGCGGGGCAGCTCGTCCACGAACACCACCCGCTTGGGCGCCTTGAAGTGGGCGAGCTTCTCCCGGGCGTGGTCGAGGAGTTCGGCCTCGGTGACCTCGCCGCGCGGGACCACGACCGCGGTGACCGCCTCGATCCACCGCTCGTCGGGCAGGCCGATCACGGCGACCTCGGCGACGCCCTCATGCGTGTACAACGTGTCCTCGACCTGGCGTGAAGCGACCAGCACGCCGCCGGAGTTGATGACGTCCTTCACCCGGTCGACGATCGTGAAGAAGCCGTGCGCGTCCCGCACCGCGAGGTCGCCGGAGCGGAACCAGCCGTCCCGGAAGGCCGCTTCGGTCTCCTCGGGCTTGTCCCAGTAGCCCTCGCACAGCTGCGGCGACCTGTAGACGATCTCGCCGGGTGCACCGTCCGGCACGTCCTTGCCGTCCTCGTCCACGACCCGCGCGTCCACGAACAGGACGGTACGGCCGCAGGAGTCCATCCGCCCCTTGTGCTCGTCGGGCGCGAGGACGGTGGCCAGCGGGCCGATCTCGCTCTGCCCGAAGCAGTTGTAGAAGGCGAGCTTCGGCAGTCGTTCGCGCAGTCGTTCCAGGACGGGCACGGGCATGATCGAGGCGCCGTAGTACGCCTTGCGCAGTCCGCTGAGATCGCGGGTGGCGAAGTCGGGCCGGTTGGCCAGTCCGATCCACACCGTGGGCGGCGCGAACAGGCTGTCCGCGCGGCCCTGTTCGATCAGGTCGAAGAGCCGGTCGCCGTCCGGCGCGTCGAGGATGATGTTCGTGGCGCCGACCGCGAGGTAGGGCAGCAGGAAGACGTGCATCTGCGCGGAGTGGTAGAGCGGCAGCGAGTGCACCGGGCGGTCGCCCGCGCTCAGGTCGCAGGCGGTGATCGCGCTCAGGTATTCGTGCACCAGGGCGCGGTGGGTCATCATCGCGCCCTTCGGCAGGGCCGTCGTCCCCGAGGTGTACAGCAGTTGGACGAGGTCCTCGCTGCGCGGTTCGGGCCCCTCGTACGGCGGTGTCGCCTCCAGGCGTGCCAGCAGGGAGTCGTCGGAGTCCCGCAGCGGCAACGTACGGACGCCGTCGGGTAGTCGCCCCGCGAGGTCGGGGTCGGTGAGGACGAGGGTGCTGCCCGACTGGCCGACGATGTACGCCAGGTCGTCGCCGGTGAGGTTCTGGTTGACCGGCACATGGACCAGCCCCGCCCGGGCGCAGGCGAGGAAGGCGATCAGGTACGCGTCCGAGTTGTGGCCGTAGGCGCCGATCCGGTCCCCCGGGTCGAGGCCCTGGTCGAGGAGCAGGCGCGCCGCGCGGGAGACCGCGTCGTCGAGTTCCTCGTACGTCCACGCTCGCTCGCCGTACTCCACCGCGACGCGCGCCGGGGTGCGCCGGGCGCTGCGCCGCAGCACCCCGTCAACCGTACTGCCGTGTCCAGGCGTCATACGGGACAACCTACCGGTTGGTACGCTCAACCGCTCCTTCCCTCAATGACGTTGGGAGGCACGATGCGCACCCGCCCCAGACGCGCCGTCGTCGCGGCCGTGGTCCTGTTCGCCGCCGTCGGCACGCTGCCGGCCGCAGCCGCGCAGGACCAGCAGAGATAGGAACGCCCGTCCCACGGCGGTCTGTCCGCCACCATCCGCTACACCGAGTACGGCATCCCGCACATCCTCGCGCGGAACTACGCGGACCTCGGATTCGGCACCGGGTGGGCGCAGGCCGCCGACCAGGTGTGCACGCTCGCCGACGGGTTCGTGACCGTCCGCGGTGAGCGTTCGCGGTTCTTCGGGGCCGACGCGGCCTCCGACTCCGCGCTCTCCTCGGCCACGAAGAACCTCTCCAGCGACCTGTACTTCCGCGGGGTGCGGGAGGCGGGGACGGTGGAGAAGCTGATGGCCACGCCCGCGCCGCGCGGTCCGAGCCGTGACGTGAAGGACCTGATGCGGGGCTTCACCGCGGGCTACAACGCCTGGCTGAAGAAGAACCGGATCACCGACCCGGCGTGCCGGGGCGCCGAGTGGGTGCGTCCCGTGTCGGTCCAGGACGTGGCCGCGCGCAACTTCGCCCTGGCCGTGCTGGGCGGTCAGGGCCGGGCCGTGGACGGCATCACCGCCGCGCAGCCGCCCGCGTCCACCACTTGGACGGCCGACGCGCCGGACGCCCGCGACACCGCCCGCGCGGCCCGGGAACTGTTCGCCGCCGACTCCGCCGACATGGGCTCCAACGCCGTCGCCTTCAGCGGGGCCACGACGGCGAACGGCCGCGGACTCCTGCTCGGCAACCCGCACTACCCCTGGCAGGGCGGCCGTCGCTTCTGGCAGTCGCAGCAGACCATCCCCGGTGAACTGAACATCGCGGGCGGCTCGTTGCTCGGCTCGGCGACGATCTCCATCGGCCACAACGCCCAGGTGGCGTGGAGCCACACGGTGGCCACCGGCATCACCCTCAACCTGCACCAGCTCACCCTGGACCCGGCCGACCCGACCACCTACCTGGTGGACGGCAAGCGCGAGCGGATGACCGAGCGCCGGGTGACCGTCGCCGTCCAGGGCGGCGCACCGGCGACGAGGACCCAGTGGTGGACGCGGTACGGCCCCGTCGTCACCTCGCTCGGGGCCGCGCTGCCGCTGCCCTGGACGACCACGACGGCGTACGCGCTCAACGACCCGAACGCCACCAACCTGCGCGCCTCCGACACGGCCCTCGGCTTCAGCAAGGCCCGCAGCACGGCCGATGTGCTGGGCGCGCTGAAGCGAACCCAGGGGCTGCCGTGGGTCAACACGGTCGCCGCCGACTCACGGGGGCACACGCTGTTCACCCAGTCTCAGGTGCTCCCCCGGATCACCGACGAACTGGCGCAGCGCTGCTCCACCCCCCTGGGGAAGGTCACCTACCCCGCCTCCGGGGTCGCGGTCCTCGACGGCTCGCGCGGCGACTGCGCCCTGGGCAGCGATCCGGACGCCGTACAGCCCGGCATCTTCGGGCCCGCGAAGATGCCGGTGCTCCAGGACGCGCCGTACGCGGAGAACTCCAACGACAGCGCCTGGCTGGCCAACGCCGAGCGGCCGCTGACGGGTTACGAGCGGGTCTTCGGCACCGTGGGCACCCAGCGCTCGATGCGGACGCGGGGCGCCGTCCAGGACGTGTCCGCGATGGCGGCGCGGGGGAAGCTGACCGTACGGGACCTTCAGGCGCAGCAGTTCGCCAACCGGGTGCCCGCCGGTGACCTGGTGGCGGCCGACGCGGCGAAGGCGTGTGCGGCCCTGCCCGGCGGCACGGCGACGGGCAGCGACGGCAAGGCCGTCGACGTCCGCGAGGCCTGTGGGGTGCTCGCGGCCTGGGACCGCACCGCGAACACCGGCAGCCGGGGCGCGCTGCTCTTCGACCGGCTGTGGCGGAAGCTGCCCGTGGCCCAGTTGTGGAAGGTGCCGTTCTCGGCGGCCGACTCGGTGGGCACCCCGAACACGCTCGACACCGGCGCGCCGGCCTTCACGGCGGCCCTCGCGGACACCGTCACCGAGCTGCGGGCGGCGGGCATCGCGCTGAACTCCCCGCTCGGAGAGCACCAGTTCGTCGTGCGGAAGGGACAGCGCGTCCCCGTTCCGGGCGGCACCGAGTCGCTGGGCGTGTGGAACAAGGTCGAGCCGGTGTGGAACCCGGCCGGCGGCGGATACACGGAGGTGACGACCGGGTCCAGCTACGTCCAGGCGGTGGGCTGGGACGGCGGCCGCTGCCCGGTGGCCCGGACCCTGCTGACGTACTCCCAGTCCTCGAACCCGAACTCACCGCACTTCAGCGACCAGACGCGGCTGTTCTCGGCGGAGAGGTGGGTGACGTCACGGTTCTGCGAGAAGGACATCATGTCGTCGCCCGCGTTGCGGGTCGTCCGGGTCCGTTCCTGAGGTTTCCGAGGCTCACACCGGTCGCGAGCGCCCCTTCCAGTACGGGTCCCGCAGGCGGCGCTTGTACAGCTTGCCGTTGGGATCGCGGGGCATCTCGGTGATGAAGTCGACGCTCTTCGGGCGCTTGTAGCCCGCGAGCCGTTCGGCGCAGTGGGCGAGGATGTCGGTAGCCAGGTCCGGCCCGGGTGTGTGGCCCGGGGCCGGTTCCACCACGGCCTTGACCTCCTCGCCCCAGTCGTCGTGCGGAATGCCGAAGGCGGCCGCGTCGGCGACGGCGGGGTGTTGCAGCAGCACGGACTCGATCTCGGCGGGGTAGATGTTCACCCCGCCGGAGATGATCATGTCGATCTTGCGGTCGCGGAGGAAGAGGTAGCCGTCCTCGTCGAGGAGTCCGAGGTCGCCGACGGTGAAGAAGTCGCCGATGCGGTTCTTCCGCGTCTTGGCCTCGTCCTTGTGGTAGGCGAAGCCGCCGGTGTTCATCTTCAGGTACACGGTGCCGAGTTCGCCTGGCGGCAGCCGGTTGCCGTCGTCGTCGAAGATCGCGAGCTCGCTGATGGGCCAGGCCTTGCCGACCGTGCCGGGCTTCTTCAACCAGTCCTCGGCGGTGGCGAAGGCTCCGCCGCCCTCGCTGGCCGCGTAGTACTCCTCCACACAGGGGCCCCACCAGTCGAGCATCGCCCGCTTCACATGGTCGGGGCAGGGGGCGGCGCCGTGGATGGCGTGCCGCATGGACGAGACGTCGTAGCGCGCCCGCACGTCCTCGGGCAGGGCCAGCAGGCGGTGGAACTGGGTCGGGACCATGTGGGTGTGGGTGCACCGGTGCGCGTCGATCAGCCGCAGCATCTCCTCGGGCGTCCACTTGTCCATCAGCACCAGCCGGTGCCCGATGTGCAGGGACGCGGCGGCGAACTGGAGGACGGCCGTGTGGTAGAGCGGCGAGCAGACGAGGTGGACGTTGTCGTCGAAGGGCCGGATGCCGAAGATGCCGAGGAAGCCGCCGAGGTACGCCTCCTCGGGCAGCTTGCCGGGCAGCGGGCGGCGGATGCCCCGCGGGCGGCCCGTCGTGCCCGAGGTGTAGTTCATGACCCAGCCGAGCTCGCGGTCCGCGGGCGGCGACTCCGGTTGCCCGTCGAGGAGTTCGGCGTACGGCCGGAAGCCGTCGACCTCGCCGACGGCGTACCGGTGGCTCGCCGGGAGGCCCGCTTCCTCGGCCGCCTGCCGGGCCGCGTCGGCGAAGCGTTCGTGCGCGAGGAGCACCTTGGCTCCGGAGTCGGCGACGATCCAGGCGATCTCGGGGGCGACGAAGTGGTGGTTGATCGGGACCAGGTAGAAGCCGGCCTGGCTGGCGGCGAGGTGCGCGGTGAAGAACTCCGCGCTGTTGGGCAGGACGACGGCGAAGGCGTCCCCGCGTTCGAGGCCGGCGGCGCGCAGGCCGTGCACGAGCTGGTTGGCGGCGGCGTGGAGACGGCCCGCGGTCCAGGGCGAGCCGTCGGGGGCGATGAGGACCGTGCGGGAGGGGTCCTGGGCTGCCTGGACCCAGAAGCCCGCGGGAGGTGTGCTCGTCACTGGCCGCTCCTTCCGGCGATGCGGTTGACGCGATCGAGGGCTTCCTCGAAGCCGCGGGTGAGGTCGTCGAAGACGGCCTGGACGCTGCGTTCGCTGGTCATCCGGCCGACGATCTGGCCGACGGGCGTGCCCAGGAGGGGCTCCACCTCGTACTTCTGGATGCGCGAGACGGCGTCGGCGACCAGCAGGCCCTGGAGGGGCATGGGCAGGGTGCCGGGCCCGTCGGCGGAGTCCCAGGCGTCGGTCCACTCGGTACGGAGCTGGCGTGCGGGCTTCCCGGTCAGCGCGCGGGAGCGGACGGTGTCGCCGGAGCCGGCCGCGAGCAGCTTCTCGATCAGCTTGGGCGAGGGCAGTTCGGCCTCTGTGGTGGTCAGCCATATGGAGCCTAGCCACACACCTTGGGCGCCGAGTGCCAGTGCGGCCGCCACCTGCCGGCCGCTGCCGATGCCGCCGGCCGCCAGCACCGGCAGCGGGTCCACGGCGTCGACGACCTCGGGCGTGAGGACCATGGAGGCGATGTCCCCGGTGTGGCCGCCGGCCTCGTAGCCCTGCGCGACCACGATGTCGATGCCGGCCTCCTGGTGCTTGACCGCGTGCCGGGCGCTGCCCGCGAGGGCGGCGACCAGGACGTTTCGTTCGTGCGCCCGGGCCACCACGTCGGCGGGCGGGGAGCCCAGGGCGTTGGCGAGCAGCCGGATCGGGTAGTCGAAGGCGACGTCGAGCTGGTTGCGGGCGACCTGCTCCATCCAGCCCGTGATGCGCCACCCGGACGCCTCGCCCTCCGCGAGTTCGGGCACGCCGTACTTGGCGAGGGTGTCCTTGACGAACTGGCGGTGCCCCTCGGGGATCATCGCCTCGACGTCCGCCTCGGTCACCCCCTCGACCTTCTTGGCGGGCATGACGACGTCCAGGCCGTACGGCTTGCCGTCGACGTGGGCCTCGATCCAGTCGAGGTCGCGTTTGAGTTCGTCGGGGGCCGTGTAGCGGACCGCGCCGAGCACTCCGAAACCACCGGCCCGGCTGATGGCCGCGGCGACGGCGGGGAACGGCGTGAAGCCGAAGACGGCGTGCTCGACTCCCAGTGTCTTGCTCAGCTCCGTCTGCATGGGCGCAGGATGCCGCAGACCTCCGGACGACGGAAGAGGTTTTCTGATGCTCCGTCAGATTCAGGTCCGGGCGAACACCCTGCGAACCCCGCCCGTTCGGCGGCTCAGCCGGGGACGTCCAGTCGCTGGGTGCCCACGACCGACAGCAGCCGGAGCGCCTCCTCGGACCGGGAGCCGGGAGCGGCCGTGTAGATCACGACCCGTTGGTCGCGGTCGGCGATGTCCAGGACGTCGCAGTTGACGGCGACCGGGCCGACCACGGGGTGGTCGAAGGTCTTGCACAGCGTGGGACGGGCCGTGACGTCGTGGGCGGCCCACAGCCGGGCGAACTCCTCGCTCCCGTCCAGGAGTTCCGCCACCAGGCCGGTCAGCTCGGCGTCGCCGGGATAGCGGGCGGAAGCGGCGCGGAGCTGCTGCACCGCGGAGACCGCGAACTCCTCCCCGTCCGACACCCCGTACAGTCGCCGTCCCTCGGGGTGCGGGCCGAGGAACGCGCGCCGGACGAGGTTGCGGTCGCGTCGGGGCAAGGCGGAGAAGTCCTCCATGAGGGCCGCGGCCAGGTCGTTCCAGGCGATGACCTCGTAGGTGGCCGAGATGACGATCGCGGCGGCCTGCGGCAGCCGGTGCAGCAGGTCGACGATGCTCTGGCGCACCTCACGGGAGGGGCCGGGCGGCGGGCCCGGCGGGGTGCCGGCGAGATGGTGGAGGTGGTCGCGTTCGGCGTCCGACAGGCGCAGGGCGCGGGCCACCTGCGCCAGGACCTCCAGGGAGGGACGGGGTGCGCGCGCCTGCTCCAGCCGGGTGTAGTACTCGGTGGAGATGTACGCCAGGTGCGCCACCTCCTCGCGGCGCAGTCCCGGGGTGCGGCGGCGCGCTCCGGCGGGCAACCCCACCTCCGAGGGGGTGATGCGCTCGCGCCGGCTGCGCAGGAAGTCGGCCAGTTCTCGTCGGTCCACGTTCCCAGTGTGCGCGGACGGGTCGGCGCCCAGCCAGGTACTGCCGGTGCCTGGATGAGCCGCGGCCTCGTCGGCAGGCTCGTCGGCATGAACAACACCACGACCACCAATGCCCTGCTCGCCGACAAGGTCGCCTTCGTCACGGGTGCCGGACGCGGTATCGGCGCGGCGGCCGCCCGGCTGTTCGCCCGCGAAGGTGCCCGGGTCGTCCTCGCGGCCCGAACGGAGGCCCAGCTCAAGGCGGTGACCGAGGAGATCCGCGCGGCGGGCGGCACCGCCGAGTACGTCCGTTGCGACCTGGCCGACCCGGCGAGCGTCCAGGCCGCCGTGGACCGGGCCGTCGAGCTGTACGGCCGGCTCGACGTCGCCTTCAACAACGGGGCCACGATCCAGCAGCCCGGCCCGATGGACCAACTCCCCGAAGCCGACTTCGACCATGTCCTCGCCGTCAACCTCAAGGGCCCCTGGCTGGCGATGAACGCCGAGATCGCCGCGATCCGCGCCACCGCCGGGACCGGCGCGATCGTCAACAACTCCAGTGTCGGCAGCCTGATGGCCAACCCCTGGCTGCCCGTGTACGGCGCCGCCAAGCGGGCGGTCAACAGCCTGACCGCGTCGGCCGCCGCCACGTACGGCCCCGAGGGCATCCGGGTCAACGCCGTCGCCCCCGGCACCACGCTGACGGAGATGATCGACGAGTGGGAGACGAGCTCCCCGGGCATCGTCGAGCACCTCGTCGCGCAGACCCCGCTGGGCCGTGGCGCCGACCCGGCCGAGATCGCCGAGGCCGCGGCCTGGCTGCTGAGCGACCGGGCCTCGTACGTCACCGGGGTGGTGCTCAGGGTCGACGGCGGAAGCCGGGCCTGACGGGCCCGGGGAAGGTCAGTCCCCGAGTTCCTCCAGCACCGCCATCGCCGCGTTGTGCCCCGGCACCCCGCTCACCCCGCCGCCGCGCACCGCACCCGCCCCGCACAGCAGGACGTTCGCGTGCCGGGTCTCCACGCCCCAGCGCCCGGTGCCCTCCTCGGCGTAGGGCCAGGACAGTTCGCGGTGGAAGATGTTGCCGCCGGGCAGCCGCAGGTCCCGTTCCAGGTCGAGCGGGGTCTTCGCCTCGATGCAGGGCCGGCCGTCCGCGTCCGTCGCCAGGCAGTCGGCCAGCGGCTCGGCGAGGTGGGCGTCGAGCTGGGCGAGGGTCGACTTGAGGAGTTCCTCGCGCACGGCGTCGTTGTCCCGGTCGAAGAGCCGGGCCGGGGCGTGCAGGCCGAACAGGGTGAGGGTCTGGTAGCCCTGCTCGACGAGGTCCGGGCCGAGGATCGTCGGGTCGGTCAGCGAGTGGCAGTAGATCTCCGAGGGCGGGGCGTCGGGGAGACGTCCTGCGGCTGCCTGGGCGTGGGCGGTGGCCAGCTCCCGGTAGCCCTCGGCGATGTGGAAGGTGCCGGAGAACGCCTCGCGCGGGTCGACGTCGCTGTCGCGCAGCCGCGGCAGGCGCTTGAGCAGCATGTTGACCTTGAGCTGGGCGCCCTCGGCGGGGGCGGGCGGCCGGTCGCCGGTGAGGGCGGCGAGCTCCTGCGGCGAGGCGTTGACCAGGACGTGCCGGGCCGCGACGGTGCCCTCTCCCTCGGCGGTGCGGTACGTGATCTCCGCCGAGCTTCCGTCCGTGGAGATCCCCACGACCTCGTGTCCGGTGGCGAGGACCGCGCCGGCCTGCCGTGCCGCGGTCGCCAGGGCGTCGGTGAGGGCGCCCATGCCGCCGACGGGCACGTCCCAGGCGCCGGTCCCGCCGCCGATCACGTGGTAGAGGAAGCAGCGGTTCTGCTTGAGGGAGGGATCGTGGGCGTCGGCGAAGGTGCCGATGAGCGCGTCGGTCAGGACCACGCCCCGGACCAGGTCGTCGGCGAAACGGTCCTCCACGGCCACGCCGATCGGCTCCTCGAACAGGACCCGCCACGCCTCCTCGTCGTCCACCCGCACGCGCAGTTCGTCCCGGGTGGGCAGGGGCTCGGTGAGAGTGGGGAAGACCCGCTGCGCGACGCGGCCCGTCATGTCGTAGAACCGCTGCCAGGCCCGGTACTCCTGCTCGCCGCCGGTGAGCCGGGCGAAGGCCTCCCGGGTGCGGCGCTCCCCGCCGCCGACGAGCAGTCCGGTGGGCCTGCCGTCGCGCTCGACGGGGGTGTACGAGGAGACGTTGCGGGTCCGGACGCGGAAGTCCAGGCCGAGATCGCGGACGATCTTCCTGGGCAGCAGGCTGACCAGGTACGAGTAGCGCGACAGCCGGGCGTCCACCCCCGCGAACGGCCGCGTGGACACCGCGGCTCCCCCGGTGTTCCCGAGCCGCTCCAGGACGAGCACGGACCGTCCGGCCCGGGCCAGATAGGCGGCGGCGACCAGTCCGTTGTGGCCCCCGCCGACGATGACGGCGTCGTAGCGGCGGCTGTGTCCCTCGTGTGCAGGCATGGTTCTTCGTAACACGTGATGATCTAGGTCGGCCAGAGGTGGGCGGCAGTCGACCCACACCGCCGCTCCCGGGTCACCCCGCTCCGGATGCCCCCTGCTGCCGCAGCGCCGCGACCCTGCGGTAGAGCGCGACCGCCTCCGCACCCCGGCCCAGCTGCTCCAGGCAGTGGGCCTCGTCGTTGCGGCTGGCGAGGGTGTCGGGGTGGTCGGCGCCGAGGACGCGTTCGCGAGCGGCGGCCACGGTGCGGTACTCGGTGAGGGCGTCCGTCCAGCGGCCCAGCCAGCCGAGCCCCACGGCCACCTCGCGGCGGCTGACCAGGGTGTCCGGGTGGTCGGGGCCGAGGACGCGCGCGCGGATCGCGCACACGTCCCGGGACTCGGCGAGGGCTTCCTCCCAGCGGCCGAGGCGGCCGAGGTTGACGCCGAGGCCGTGGCGGGCGCGCAGGGTCTCGGGGTGGGCGGGGCCGTGGACGCGGGTGCGGTCCTCGATCAGGTCGCGGTAGAGCCGGAGCGCGTCCGCGCTGCGGCCGAGTCGGCCGAGGCTGATGCCGACCTCGTAGCGGGCGGCGAGCGTGTCGGGGTGATCGGGTCCGAGGGCCTGGGCACGGGCCTCGGCGACCTCGTGGTACGTCTGCAGGGCTTCCGTCCAGCGGCCCAACTGGCCCAGTGCGTAAGCGACTTCGTAGCGGGTGACGAGGGTGTCGGGGTGCTGGGGGCCCAGCACCCGGGCGCGGGCGGCGGCCACCTCGCAGGCCATGCGGTAGGAGTCCTCCAGGCGGCCGAGCCGGGAAAGGTTGAAGGCGAGGTTGTGGCGGCAGCGCAGGGTGTCGGGGTGGTCCGGGCCCATCTCGCGCTCGCGGGCGGCGAGCACCGAGTTGTAGACCTGGTGGGCGTCGAAGTGGCGGCCCAACTGGCCGAGGACGTAGGCCATCTCCTGGCGGGCGGCGAGGGTGTCGGGGTGGTCGGGACCCAGGGTGCGGGTCCTGGTCGCGGCCACGTGCTTGTACTCGCGCAGGGCGTCGGCGGCGCGGCCGGTGCGGCTGAGGGTGAAGGCGACCTCGTAGTGGCTGGCGAGGGTGTCGGGGTGGTCGGGGCCGAGCAGGTGCTCGCGTTCGGCGGCGACCGCGCGGTGCACCTCGCCTGCCTCGGCCCAGCGGCCCAGGCGCCCGAGGCTGAGCCCCGCGTTGTGCCGGCCGGCGAGTGCCGTCAGGGCCTGCACGGAGGGCACGGGCGGCTCGTCCGGCACGGGTTCCTCTACGCGGCCGCCGGCGGGGCGGGCGATCCACTCGCCGGTGAGACCGGCCCCGGCGTCGGGGGGTGTGATGACGAGGCCGGCGCCGGTGGCCTTGTGGCCGGTGGTCATGCCGCGGGTCCAGGACGGCAGCCGGGTCTCGTGGGCGAGATCCGGCTGAGGCGGCCGGAAGTCGGGCCGCGGGGTCACCACGGTGGGCACGTACGCCGGTGTGGTGCGGCCCAGGGTGATGCGGCGGCCCAGCTCGCGGGCGTCGTGCGGACGTTGTTCGGGCTGTTTGGCGAGCAGGTCGAGGATGACCTTGTCGAGGTACTCGGGGAGTTCGGCGCGGTGGCTGCGCGGCGGCCGGGGCGGGGTGTCGCGGTGGCCGACGAGGATCGCCCAGGCGTCCTCCAGGTCGAACGGCGGTGCCCCGGTGGCGATCTCGTACAGCACGCACCCCAGGGAGTACAGGTCGCTGCGCTGGTCGACCTCGGAGCCCCCTATCTGCTCCGGTGACATGTAGTGCGGGGTGCCCATCGCGATGCCGGTGCCGGTCAGCCGGGAGGTGAAGTCGACGTCGTGGCCGAGCCGGGCGATGCCGAAGTCGCAGATCTTCACGGTGCCGTCGGTGAGCCGGACGATGTTCGCGGGCTTCAGATCGCGGTGCACGATGCCCTGCTGGTGGGTGTAGGCGAGGGCGGCGGCGACCTGGTCGGCGATGTCGATGACGTCGGACACGGGCAGGGGGTGCTGTTTGTTGTCCTCCAGGAGCTGGCTGAGGTTGCGGCCCTCCAGGAGTTCCATCACCAGGTAGAGGACCCCGTCGTACTCACCGAAGTCGTGCACGACGGTCACCCCGCGGTGGCTGAGCGCGGCGGCCACCCGGGCCTCGCGCCGGAACCGCTCCCGCAGGACCCTGGTGAAGGTCAGGTCGTGGTGCCCGCCCAGCGGCTTGAGGCACTTCACGGCGACATGGCGCCCCAGCGACTCGTCACGGGCCCGCCACACCTCGCCCATGCCCCCGCGCCCGATCAGATCGAGCAGTCGGTACCGCCCCTGGATGAGCCTGCTGTCCCCCATCTTCCGCGACCGCCCCCGTAAAGTTCGTCCCGCCCTCCCCTGGCTCGTCCAGTATGGCGACCTATCGTCCGAGTTTGTACGGGGCGGGACGGCTGCCCGGACCGAGCCGTGCCATGGCGCGCAGGATGTGTTTGGGCGGGAGTTGCCAGCGCAGACGTGCGGGAACGCAGCGCAGCAGGGTGCCGGTGACACGCAACTGGCGGTCGACGGTGGTGGGTTCGGGGGCTCTCCTGCCGTACAGCTCGTGGGCGTACGGCGGCAGGGCGGCGTACGCCAACCGCGCCACGCGCCGCCACAGCACCTCACGCGCCGGGACGAGGAGGGGGTGCGTCGGCGGGCGGAGCAGGAAGTCGTCCACCGCGCGGGCCTCGGGCGTGGCGGCGAGTTCGGGGAGCACCTTCTCGAAGTAGGCGGTCATCTCCGCCTGGTTCGCCGGTACGGCGTCGGGGTCCAGGCCCACCAGGCGGGCACTGGCCCGGTGTTCGGATATGTAGCGGTCCGCCTGCTCGTCGGTGAGGCGGAAGCCGGAGCGGCGGGCGACCTGGAGGTAGGAGTCGATCTCGGCGCAGTGCACCCACAGCAGGAGCTCCGGTTCGTCGACGCCGTAGCGTTCGCCGGTGCCGGGATCGGTCGCCCCGAGCATGCTGTGGATCTTCCGGACCCGGGCGCCGGCCTTCTCGGCGGCCTCGGTGGTGCCGTAGGTCGTGGTGCCGACGAAGTTGGCGGTGCGCATCAGCCGGCCCCAGGCGTCGCGCCGGAAGTCGGAGTTCTGCATGACACCGCGGACCGCACGCGGGTGCAGGGCCTGGAGGTAGAGCGCGCGGATGCCGGCGACCCACATCATCGGGTCGCCGTGCATCTGCCAGGTCACGGACGATGGACCGAACAACCCCGGATCACCCGTCATGCCGGAAGGCTAACGCCGTACCCGCGGCATACCCAGACCGATCCACGAGATGATCTCCCGCTGGATCTCGTTGTTGCCGCCGCCGAAGGTGAAGATGACCGCGGAGCGGTAGCCGCGTTCGAGTTCGCCGTGGAGGACCTCGCCCGCCGAGCCCTCCTTGAGCGCGCCGGCCGCCGCGACGATCTCCATGAGCCACGCGTAGGCGTCCCGGCGGGCCTCGGAGCCGTAGACCTTGACCGCGGAGGCGTCCTGCGGGGTGAGGGTGCCGTCCTCCACGGCGTTCACCATCCGCCAGTTGAGGAGTTTGAGGGCGTCGAGCCGGGTGTGGGTCCGGGCGAGGCGTTGGCGCACCCAGGGCAGGTCGATCACGCGGCGGCCGTCGGCCAGTTTGGTCTCCATGGCCCAGCGCTGGACGTTCTGCAGGGCGCGGATCGCCATGGTGCCGTGGGCGGCCAGGGTGACGCGCTCGTGGTTGAGCTGGTTGGTGATCAGCCGCCAGCCCTGGTTCTCCTCGCCGACCCGGTGGGAGACGGGGACGCGGACGTTCTCGTAGTAGCTGGCCGTGGTGTCGTGCGAGGCGAGGGTGTTGATGACGGTGCACGAGTAGCCGGGGTCGGTGGTCGGCATCAGGAGCATGGTGATGCCCTTGTGGGGCGGGGCGTCCGGGTCGGTGCGCACGGCGAGCCAGACCCAGTCGGCGGTGTCGCCGTTGGTGGTCCAGATCTTGTGGCCGTTGACGACGTACTCGTCCCCGTCCCGTACCGCGCGGGTCTTCAGGGAGGCCAGGTCGGTGCCCGCGCCGGGCTCGCTGTAGCCGATCGCGAAGTCGATCTCGCCGGAGAGGATGCGCGGCAGGAACCAGGACTTCTGCTCCTCGGTGCCGTAGCGCATGATCGTCGGCCCTACCGTGTTGAGGGCCATCAGCGGCAGCGGGACACCGGCCTGGGCGGCCTCGTCGAAGAAGATGAACTGTTCCATCGCGGTCAGGCCGCGGCCGCCGTACTCCTTCGGCCAGCCGACGCCGAGCCAGCCGTCGGTGCCGAGGCGGCGGATGGTGTCGCGGTAGAAGCGTTTCTGGGCGTCCCGGTCGGTGAACCGGGCGTGCGCGTTGTCCGGGACCAGGTCGGCGAAGTAGGTGCGCAGTTCGGTGCGCAGCCGCCGCTGCTCGGGTGTGTGGTCGAGATGCACGGCGCCTCCAGGCTCCCCGGGACCGGTCCTGACGGCGCACACCGTAGAACGTGTTCCAGAAATAGGGAACGCTCAGGAGGGGTCTCTCCGATGCCGGAGGGGCGGAGTCAGACCAGGGTCGCCATGAAGTCCGTGCATGCCTGGGCGCACTCGCGGCACGCCTTGGCGGCGTCCTCGCAACCGGCGTGCCGGTCGAGGACCTGCGCGCACTCCAGACACACCGACCTGCACCATTCCAGTTGGACGCGGATGCCGGCCTCGTCGAGATGGTTCTCCTCGGACAGCACCCGGCAGGTCGCGTCGCACACCTCGGCGCACATGATGCCCTTGCGCCGCAGTAGTTCCTGTTCCTCGGTCCCGTCCGGATCGACCAGGCTCGCACGCAGCGCACAGGCACGCGCGCACTCGGTGCACGCCTGGGCACACGCGAAGCGGTCCTCCAGGAACCGGAAGAGCTCCTGTTGAGAAGTCGAAGTCGTCACAGGGGGCGGGTAGCCGCGGTCCGGGCCGTCAAACCCGGAGTTCCCGGCGGTTTCGGGCACTCGGTGGTGGTTGGTTCGCTCGGGGGTCCGGGGGTACTCGCGTGGCATGAACCAAGCCCTGAACAGCGAATGGATGGACCTGGCCGCGGGCCGGGGCGGCCTCGCCGCCGGAGTGATCGCGGCGGGTGTGGTGGTCGTGGCGGTACTGATCGGCGCCTTCTTCCTGGGCTCCCGTGTCAGGCGCCGCGAGTCGCGTCCGCCCACTCCCGAGGAGCAGCCGAGGCTGCCCGAGGGCGGGCCGGTCCGTGAGGTCAGGGAGCACCGGGAGCCCGACGAGGTGCCCCGGAGCGACACGCGCCTGACCCCGCACGATCTGCCCAACCACGGAAACAGCCCCACCCGGACGGGGTCGGGACAGGACCGGCCCCGGTGGAACGAGGGCAGCAGCGGCTCGTTCGGCAGCGGCGGGCCGGGAGGCGGCTGACGTCCGCCCTCATGGCGCGGACCATGGCGCGCAGGCCCCGCGGTAACCGTCCCGAACAGCCCTGGAACTGCTGGAGGCGGACGCCCGCTCACTCACCGAGCCGGGCGGCCGCCTCCAGCAGCAGTGCGTGGACGAACGCCTGCGGGAGGTTGCCGCGCAACTGACGCTGGGCGATGTCGAACTCCTCGGCGTACAGCCCCGAGGCCCCGCAGGCGCCTCGGTTGCGTTCGAACCAGCGGTACGCCTCGACGGTCCGGCCCTGCTGGTGTTCGGCGAGCGCCATGACGAACCCGCACAGCAGGAAGGCGCCTTCGGCCTCCTCCAGGGGGCGGTCGTCGTGTCGGAAGCGGTACAGGAAGTGGTCGTCGGCCAGTTCCCGGCGGCACGCGGCGAGGGTGGCCCGGGTGCGCGGATCGGTGGCGGGCAGGGCCCCGCGTACGCCGGGCAGCAGCAGGGCGGCGTCCACGGACGGGTCGTCGGGGGTGCGCTGCCAATAGCCGTCGGGGCGGAGACAGGTCCGCTCGGCGGCGTCGAGGAGGGTGTCGGCCAGGGCGGTGCAGGTGTCGGCGAGCGGATGGCGGGGCGCCGCCGCCGCTACGGCCCGTAGGCCCGCGACACAGATGAGCCTGCTGTGGGTCCACGTCCGGTCGTTCAACTCCCAGATGCCCGCGTCGGGTTGGCGCCACCGGTCGGAGATGGCCCGCACGGCGATCTCCACGGCCTTCCAGTGGCCCTCGTCCAGGCGCCCGTGGCGTTCGCCGGCCGCGAGCAGCAGGAGGGCCTCGCCGAAGCAGTCGAGCTGGAACTGCTCGCGGACCTGGTTGCCGACGCGGTCGAAGCCGCCGGGGTAGCCGGGCAGGTCGAGGCCGCGCTGGGCGGGCACGGGGTCGCCGTGCACGGTGTAGGCCGGTACCAGGCGGGAACCGTCCGCGTGCAGGCGCGCGGTGACGAAGCCGACGGCCGAGTCGAGGAGCTCGTGGGCGCCTACGGCGGCGGCGGCCTGGCCGGCGTAGCTCTGGTCGCGGATCCACACGTACCGGTAGTCGTAGTTCCGGCCCTCCTCGGCGCGCTCGGGGAGGCTGGTCGTGGCCGCCGCGACCATTCCCCCGCCCGGTGTGGTGAGACCGCGCAGGACGGCGTACGCCCGGCGTGCGTCGCGGGGGGCGACGGTGTTGTCGAGCGCGGGGACCGTGTCGTGCCAGGCTGCTTCGGTGGCCGCCCAGGCCCGTTCCGGCTTCGGTGGCTCGGCCGGCAGGGGGGACACGGCGCACTCCAGGACCAGGTCGTGCCGCTCGCCGGGCTTCAGCTCGATCTCCGCGGTCAGCCCCCGCTCCCCCGGGACGGCGTGCGGCGCGCCCTGCCAGCGCAGTCGGTGCCGGCCGGTGCGCAGCTCCCACACCCCGTCCTCGCCACGGCGGACCGAGCCCGCGTCGATCGGTGTCGCGCCGTACCCGCTGTGCGGGTCGAGGACGACACGGACGCGGGCGGGGCCGTCCACCGCGCGGAGCTGCCGCAGCAGGACGAGCCGGTCCGCCTCGCCGGGGAAGGCCAGCGCCTCGCGGCACTCGACGATCCCGTCGTCGGTGACCCAGCGGCTGCGCCAGATGAGCGTGCCCTCTTCGTAGTAGCCGCCGAAGACGTACCGCCCCGCGGGGGTGACGGCGTACACGCCCCGCCCGCCGACCAGACCGGCGAAGACCGCCTCGTCGTGCCAGGTGGGCGCGCACAGCCACGCGATGGCGCCGTCGGGCCCGATGAGCGCCCCGCGCTCACCGTCGGCCAACAGCGCGTAGTCGTGCAGTGCGTGGGGCGGGAAGGGGGTGCTCATGGCCTGCGGGTACCCAGGCGGTGACATGGTCAACTACCAGCCTCGCATCGCCCCTGCCGCGCTGGAACGGGGTGCGGCTACCGGCAGGGGCCGCGTCCCCTGGTCCGTCGGCGGCCGCCCAGGACCCGCCTGAGCGGCGCCGCAAGGGTCAGTCGGCGCTCCCCCGCCCCTCACCCCCGTCGCTTCCCGACACGGCCACGACCACCCCGGCGGACGCCGCCGTTCCCGCTGCCCGGCTCGACGCGGCGATCTGCGTGTGACCCGCCCCCGCGCCGCGGCGCAGCAGGACGAGGGCCACCACCGCGGCCAGCAGGGTGAGTGAACCCGCGACCGTCAGGCAGAGCCGAAGCCCGTCCAGGAAGGCATCCGCCAGGGCGCCCATGGCTCGCCCGGTGTCCGCTCCGAGGTCGAGCCCGGCGACCGCGCTCAGGCCCCCTTGGTCCGCCGCCGTGACGATCCGCTCCCGCGCCGCCCCGCTCAGCCCGGCGTCGGCGAGGTGTCCGGGGAAGCTGTCCAGCGCCCTGGTGGTCAGCAGCGCGCCCAGGACGGCCGGGCCGAGCGCACCGCCGAGCTGGCGGAACGCGTTGTTGCCCGCTGCGGCCATCCCGGCCAGGTGGTGCGGTACGGAGGCCACGGCCGTCGCGGTCATCGGGGTCATGACGGCCCCCAGTCCCAGCCCCAGCGGCGCCAGCCGCCAGGCCAGGCCCAGGAAGGAGGTGTCCGCGCCGACACCGACCAACGAGAACAGCGAGGCGGAGACGACCAGCAGACCGCCCGTGATCAGCACGCGCGCGGAGACCCGGTGCATGAGGCGTCCCACGGGCCCGCCGACCAGGATGGCGCAGGCGGTGATCACCAGCATCCGCCAGCCGGCTTGCAGGGTGTCGAGCTGCTGCACCATCCCGAAGTAGAGGCTGAGCAGGAAGAAGAAGCCGATCAGGCCGAGGAAGGTGATCATCGCGACGAGGGTGGTCGCGGTGAAGGCGGGGCTGCGGAACAGCGCGAGGTCGAGCATCGGACTGTCGCTGCGCCGCTCGGCGAACACGAAGCCGGCACCGCCGACGACGGCCACCGCGAGCGCCGTCAGCACCTTGGGAGCGGTGAAGGAGTCCGCCCCGCCCTCGATGACGCCGTAGACCAGCGCGGTGACCGCCACCGTCGCGGTGATCTGGCCGGGCCAGTCCAGCCGCCGCCCGTAGGGCGCGCGCGAGTCGGTCAGCAGCCGTGCCGCGAAGAGGGCGGCGAGCAGCGAGACGGGGATCGCCAGGAGGTAGATCCAGCGCCAGGCGAAGTGGTCGAGGATCACCCCGGCGACGAGCGGTCCGACGGCCAGCGCCGCCATGAGCGAGGTGGCCCACAGGCCGATGAACTTGCCGCGCTCCCGGGGATCGGGCACCGCGTGGCTGATCAGCGCCAGCGTGGTGGGCAGCAGCGTGGCCGCGCCGAGTCCGGCGAGTGCCTGCCCGATCCACAGCACCTGCACCGACTGCGCGGTGAGCGCGACGACGCCACCGGCCGCGGAGGACAGCAGCCCGGCCTGGAACACCTTCTTGCGCCCGTGGACGTCCCCGACGACACCGGCGGTCAGGATGAACGCGGCCATGGGCAGGACGAACGCGTCCTGGACCCACGCCAGTTGGGCGGTCGTCGCGCCCAGCGCCGACTGGATGGCGGGCAGACTCACGGCGACCGTGGTGACCGGCAGATAGGCGACGAAGACGCCGAGGCAGGCCATGACGAGCGTGGCCGCCCGCCGGTCGGCCGACCGGATCGCCGGGGTCGTGACATTCACGGGGGACTCTCCTCTACGGCGACGCGCGCCGCGGTCGTTCACTGTTTCTCGGGCGCCTCAGCATCAGCGAAGGCGAGCCGGATCCCCAACGTCACAGCCCGAAGCGGGCACAAACATCCACACTGGCTCCCCGTACTGTCAGACTTCCCTCATGCTCGACGAGACCGACAGAAAAATCCTCCGCGCGCTGCACTACTACCCCCGCGCCTCCTTCCGGCTCCTCGGCGAGGTCGCCGAGGTGTCGGAGCAGACCGCCGCCCGCCGCTACCAGGCCCTGCGCCGCGAGGGGATCATGCGGGTGGTGGGCCTGATCAACCCGGAGGTGCACGGCCTGGCCCGCTGGATCACGCGCATCCGCTGCCGCCCCGACCGTGTCACCCCGCTCGCGGACGCCCTCACCCGCCGGCCCGACATCGCGTACGTGGGCCTCGCCTCCGGCGGCTCGGAGATCATCTGCATGATCCACGCGCCGTTCGACGCCCCCCGCGAGGACATCCTGCTGCGGCAACTGCCCAAGGCGGCCTCCGTGCTGGACGTCAGCATCGACCTGCTGATCCACCCCTTCGGCACGGCGGGCACGTCCGAATGGTCCGCATACGGCGGCCATCTCACCCCCGACCAGGTGGCTCGGCTCACCGCGGACCGGCCCCCCGCGCCCACCGGCCCCGCCCAGCCGCCCACCGCCGCGGACGCCCCGCTGCTCGACGCCCTCGCCGAGGACGGACGGACCACCCACACCCGGCTCGCCGAACTCACCGGCTGGTCGAAAGCGCGCGTCGCCCGACGGCTCGACGCCCTGGAGTCCTCGGGCGCCCTCTCCTACGACATCGATCTGCTCCCCGAGCGTCTGGGCCACCACCTCAACGCCACGCTCTGGTTGCGGGTGGCCCCGAGCCGTCTCCACCGCGTCGGCGAGGAGTTGTCCGGCCACGACGAGGTGGCCTTCGCCGGCGCCATGAGCGGCGACCACAACATCATGGTGGTCGCCAACTGCCGTGACGCGGAGGACTTCTACCGCTACCTCACGACACGCGTGGCGGCCGTCCCCGGAATCGACGCCTACAGCGTCAGCATCCGCGTCCGCCGCCTGAAGCAGGCCGCGTCCCTCATCGCCCACGGCAGGCTGATCCCTTCGGGCCCGGCGTAAGACAGTTCCCGGAGTCGGCACCCGCCCACGCCCGAGCGCCCGGAGAGACCTGCCGCCCCGGTCCCGCCGCCCCCGATCCCGCCGCCGGCCCCAGGTCGCGGGCCGACAGCCGCAGACCGGCGACCGGCGACCGGCGACCGGCGACCGCAGACCGCAGACCGCAGACCGCAGACCGCAGACGAGCGGACCCCGTGAACTCGCCCCGCTCCCCCTGCCGTGCCGAGCGCACCCGACCCACCTCAAGACAGAGCCGACCACACCTCGCAGCCCCAGCACCCCAACTACTGCTCCCCTCCCAGCCGTTGACCCGCCTCCGGCCCGCCAGCAGAATGATGCCGCCCCTTTGAGAGCGCTCTCAGACACCCTGAGGCGCTCTCGGACACCCGGCCCGCACCTCCCGAGGAGACCCATGACCGGAAGCCCCCGCCCACCCCTCAGCCGCCGCACGCTCATCGGGACCGGCCTCGGCATCGCGGCCCTCGCCGCGACCGGCAGCGCCACCGGCACGGCCCAGGCGGCGGACAAAGCGGCGGCTCAGGCCACACCCGCGACCTCCGCGCCCCGTCGCGCGCGGGCCTTCCTGGCCGCCGCCATGGACGCCTACCCGGACCACGGCACGATCCGGCTCACCCAGAGCTACACGGACCAGGCGGGCCTGTTCAGCACGGCGTTCACCTACGACAACGCCCTCGCGATCCTGGCCCACCTCACCTCCCCCGCGGGCGAGTCGCGGGCCGTGGCCCTCGGTAACGCGCTGCTGTACGCCCAGACCCACGACCCCGTGTACGACGACGGCCGACTGCGGCAGGCCTACAACGTCGGGCCGTACACGTTCTACGACGGCTCCCCGCAGCCGGACGGGTTCGTCAAGGCGGACGGCACGGCCAACGTGGGTACGCAGTTCGGCTTCACCGGCACCGCCGTGGGCGACATGGCGTGGGCCGGCATCGCGCTCGCCGCGCTCGCCGGGCGGACCGGTGAGCGGCGCTTCCTCACCGGCGCGGTGCGCATCGGTGAGTGGATCGAACGGGTGGGACGGACCGACGAGCCGCTCGGCGGCTACAAGTTCGGCGTCGACGGGGCCGACCAGAAACTGCCGTTCACCTCGACCGAGCACAACACCGACCTGGTCGGTCTGTTCGGGCGGCTCGCCCGGCTGACCGGGGACCGGGTCTGGCGGGAGCGCCGGGCGCGTGCCAGGGCCTTCGTCGAGAAGATGTGGGAGCCGTCGGGGGGCTTCTTCTACACCGGCACCAACGACGGCGTCACGATCAACAGGTCCCCGGTCCCGGAGGACACCCAGACCTGGACCCACCTCGCCCTCGCCTCCCGGGCCCACTCCCGCTCCCTCGACTGGGCCGCGACCGAGCTGGCCGTACGGGACACGGCCGACCGCCCCAACAGCACCGTTCCCTCCGGTCAGTCCTATGAGGGCGTCACCTTCAGCTCCGCGAGCCTGCTGGCGGACGAGGGCGCTCCCATCGCCGACGGCCAGCCCAGGCCGGACCGCAACGGCGTCTGGTTCGAGGGCACCGCGCACCTCGCGCTCGCGCTGCGCCACCGGGGACACGCCGGCGACGAGATGCGCGCCCGCCGCCTGCTCGGCTCGATCGAACGCGCCCAGGACCACCTCGGCGCCGCCCAGACCGTCGGCGGCACGGTCCTCCCCGCCCGCTCCGGGGTCGTCTCGGCGAGCAGCCCGCTCGACACCGGTTTCGGGTTCGGCTACTACCCGTACCGGCACACCGGCGCCACCGCCTGGTACCTCCTGGCCGCGGCCCGCGCCAATCCACTGCGGGGGTGACGGGCGACGGCGCGGTCGCCGCGGGAGCCTCACACCTCCTCGGCGCACAAGGCGCCTGGACGGCACCCGCGGCGACAGGCTTCGACCGGCCCACCGACGTCACGCCTCCCGCTCACGGCACGACCCGAGCCGACCCGCGCCCCCCTGATGACGATCTTTGCTACCCCGTTGCACGGAGATGACCGGATAACTGCTGATCCATGACCGGATAGCTGCCTACCTGCACTCATGATGGTCGGCGTAAGTAAGGCGTGCCTACGCTAACCAGCGACGCGGCGGGCCTTGAACGGCTGTCAGGAAGGGTCGCAGCACCCATGTGGGACGACGCGTTTCCGAGCTTCCTCATCGGACTGAGGGAGGGCCTGGAGGCCGGGCTGATCGTCTCCGTGCTCATCGCCACGCTGGTGCGGTCCGGCGCCCGGTCCCGGCTGCCGCAGGTGTGGACGGGCGTCCTGGCCGCGATCTCCCTCGCCCTGAGTTTCGGCGCCGTGCTGACCTTCACGGCCGCGTCCCTGTCCGCGACCGCCCAGGAGGCGTTCGGCGGTGCCCTCAGCGTCGTGGCCGTCGGGTTCGTCACCGCGATGGTGTTCTGGATGCGCCGCTCGGCGCGCACGTTCTCCGGCGAGATCCGGGAGAAGATCACCGGCGCGCTGGGCATGGGCGCGGGCATGCTGATCGTCACCTCCTTCCTGGCGGTGGGCCGCGAGGGCCTGGAGACCGCGCTGTTCCTGTGGACCACGGCCCGCGCGGCGGGCGAGTCCGCCGGCCCTCTGACCGGTGCCGCCATCGGCCTGGTGCTCGCGGCGGGCCTGTGCTGGGGGCTGTACCGCCGCGTGCTGCACATCAACCTGACCAGGTTCTTCACCGCCACCGGCGCCGTCCTCATCGTCATCGCGGCGGGTGTGCTCGGGTACGGGTTGCGCGACCTCCAGGAGGGCGGGGTACTGCCCGGCGGGACGTCGTACGCCGTCGATCTCGGCGGCAGCGTCGACGCGGGAGCCTGGTACAGCACCCTCGTACAGGGCGTGCTGAACCTGACGCCGACCATGACCTGGCTCCAGGTGGCCGGGTACGCGGGCTATCTCGCGGTCGTGATGCCGCTGTTCCTGCGCGGCGCGCCGACCCGGCCGACGGCACCCGCCCCGCCGGCCCGGGAGGCGGGGCCGGTGCCGAGGACGCGGGAGGCGAAGCCGGTCCGGCCGGTGCCCCTTCGGCGTCGCCCCTCCTGGGTGGTGCCGGTCGCGGTCGTCGCCGTACCCGCGGTGCTGGCGGGAGCGGCCGTCGCCCTCGGCGGTTCGCGGCCCGCCGACGCCCAGACCGTGGCCGTGTCCGGGACGGACTGCGGCAAGGGCTTCACCGCGCCGAAGCCCGGCCGCCGCACCTTCCGGATGCACAACACCGGCGACAAGACGTCCGAGGTGTACCTCATCGACCCGGGCACCGGCGCGGTCTACGGCGAGGTCGAGGGCCTCGCCCCCGGCACCACCCGCGATCTGGCCGCGACCGTCACCGGCGGCACGTACGCCTGGCGCTGTGTGCCCAGCAGCGGCAAGGCGGTCACCTCCCGCGCGGTCCGGGTCGCGGGCGCCGGTGGGACCGCGGCGGCGGTCGTCCCGGTCTCCGCCGCCGATCTGGCCGCGCCGCTCAGGTCGTACAAGGCCTACGTCGAGCGGGGCCTGGCCACCCTCGTCACGCAGACCCGACGGCTCAGTGACGACGTCGGGGCCGGCCGTCTCGTGGCGGCCCGCACCGACTGGCTGGCCGCGCACCGCACCTACGCCTCGCTCGGCGCCGCCTACGGCACCTTCCAGGACTACGACCAGAAGATCAACGGCAGGCCCGACGGACTGCCCGGCGGAGTGCACGACAAGGACTTCTCCGGCTTCCACCGGATCGAGTACGGACTGTGGCACGGCGAGTCCGCGAGTGACCTGGCCGCGCCCGCCCGGCAACTCGCCGCCGACGCCACCGGACTGCGCAAGGCGTTCCCCACCCAGGACTTCGATCCCGGCGACCTGCCGCTGCGCGCCCACGAGATCCTGGAGAACACCCTCCAGTTCGAACTGACCGGCGACGCCGACCAGGGCAGCGGCACCGAGCTCGCCACCGCCGACGCCAACCTCACCGGCACCCGCGAACTCCTCACCGTCCTGCGGCCGTTGCTGACCAGCCGCGCTCCACGTCTGCTGCCCACCGTCGACACGGACATCGCCCGGTTCCAGAAGCTCCTCGACTCCGCGCACCACGGCGGGACCTGGACCCCGGTCGACCGACTCGACACGACCGCGCGGGCCCGGCTGGACGGGGCCACCGGACAGCTCCTGGAGGACCTCGCGCCGGTGCCGGACCTGCTGGAGATCAGGAAGTCCGCGTGAAGAGCGACGACCACGAGCACACGCACGAGCATTCCGGAGGGAACCACCCCATGCCGTCGACCGAAGCATCAGGCTGTCCCGCGGGCGCCGGCCGCCGCTCCTTCGTGCGAACGGCCCTCGGCGCCTCGGCCGCGGGCGCCGCACTGGCCGGCGGCGCCTTCGCCCTGAGCGCGAGCGGCGGCACGGCCGAGGCGCGGGCCGCGGACGCCTCCGGTGCCACGAAGGTGCCCTTCCACGGCGTCCACCAGGCGGGCATCCTCACCCCCGCGCCGGCCGCGGCCACCTTCGTCTCCTTCGATGTCATCGCCGACGACCGCGCGCAACTGGCGGAACTTCTGCGGACGTTGACCGCGCGCGCCCGGTTCCTCACCACCGGCGGCGTCCCCACCGACCTCGGCGTCGGCGCCCCGCCCTCCGACAACGGCATCCTCGGCCCGGACGTCCCCGCCGACGCCCTCACCGTCACCGTGGGCGTCGGAGCCTCGCTCTTCGACGACCGCTACGGCCTCGCGAAGGCGAAGCCGCGCCGGCTCACCCCGATGCGGACCTTCCCCAACGACAACCTGGACCCGGCCGCCTGCCACGGCGATCTGTCCCTCCAGCTCTGCGCCGCCCGTCAGGACACCGTGCTGCACGCGCTGCGTGACATCGCCAAGCACACCCGGGGCGCCCTGCAGATCAAGTGGCGGATCGACGGCTTCCAGAACGCCCCCCGCCCCAGCGGCGCCCAGCGCAACCTGCTCGGTTTCAAGGACGGCATCGCCAATCCGGACGTGACGTCGGCCCGGGAGATGAACCGGCTGGTGTGGGTGGGCGACGGCCAGGGCGAGCCGGGCTGGGCACACGGCGGCAGCTACCAGGTCATCCGCGTCATCCGGATGCTCGTCGAGTTCTGGGACCGGGTCTCGCTGTCCGAGCAGGAGCTGATGTTCGGCCGTCGCAAGGACACCGGCGCCCCGCTCGACGGCTCCAGGGAGACCGACGTCCCGCACTACGCCAAGGACCCGCACGGCACCGCCATCCCCCTCGACGCGCACATCCGCCTCGCCAATCCGCGCACCACCGCGACCGACAACTCCCGTATCCTGCGCCGGGGTTACAACTACGACCGCGGCATCGACGCCGTCGGCAACCTGGACATGGGCCTGGTCTTCTGCTGCTACCAGCAGGACGTGAAGCGGCAGTTCGAGGCCACCCAGACCCGTCTGATCGACGAGCCCCTGGTCGACTACATCTCCCCGACCGGCGGCGGCTACTTCTTCGCCCTGCCCGGAGTCCGCGACTCCACCGACTGGCTGGGCCGGGCCCTGCTCACGGCGTGACGGCCCTGCGGTACTCACCGCACCCGTCCTCGGTGCGGGGGCGAGCAAGATCGTGCGGGGAGACACGGATCGAGCTGTAGGACGAGACCGGAGCCCTGACGCCGCCACGAACGGACGCCTGCCCGTCCGCGAGGCACTGCGTGCACCGCGCCACCCTGCTCGTGCGCCCGGAGATCCCCAGGGGCCGCCCGGGAGCGGCTCCCGGCACGGTCGACGCGACCCTCGGACCGTCGACGCGCCACCTGCGGCTTCGGCGGTCCGAGGGCCGGGCACGCCCAGGTACCCCCCGCGCACGTGACCTTCACTGCCGCAAGGTCGATACTGCCGACAGGGGCGCTTCCGCTTCCGGCCGCCGCGGACCGCCAAGATCGCCTACTGGCCACACAAGGCCTGAACTGTTAGAACGCAGAGCACGAGCCCACCCGTCGTCCCACCCGGAGGTACCCATGAAGATGTTGATCAACGTTCCGGAAACCGTGGTCGCGGACGCCCTGCGCGGCATGGCGGCCGCCCATCCTGAATTGACCGTGGACGTCGAGAACCGGGTGATCGTACGGCGGGACGCCCCCGTCGCCGGGAAGGTCGCCCTGATCTCCGGCGGTGGCTCCGGGCACGAGCCGCTGCACGGCGGCTTCGTCGGACCCGGCATGCTCTCGGCGGCCTGCCCGGGCGAGGTGTTCACCTCCCCGGTGCCCGATCAGATGGTGCGGGCGGCGGCCGCCGTGGACAGCGGGGCCGGTGTGCTGTTCATCGTGAAGAACTACACCGGTGACGTGCTCAACTTCGACATGGCGGCCGAACTCGCCGAGGACGAGGGCATCCAGGTCGCGAAGGTCCTGGTCAACGATGACGTGGCGGTGACCGACAGCCTCTACACGGCCGGCCGGCGGGGCACCGGCGCCACGCTGTTCGTGGAGAAGATCGCGGGCGCCGCGGCGGAGGAGGGGCAGCCGCTGGAGCGGGTGGAGGCGATCGCCCGGCAGGTGAATGAGAACTCCCGGAGTTTCGGCGTCGCGCTGAGCGCGTGCAGCACGCCGGCCAAGGGCAGCCCGACCTTCGATCTGCCGGCCGGAGAGCTGGAACTGGGCGTCGGCATCCACGGCGAGCCCGGCCGGGAGCGGCGGGCGATGATGACCTCACGGGAGATCGCCGACTTCTCGGTGCACGCGATCCTGGACGACATGAGCCCGCGCAACCCCGTGCTCGTCCTGGTCAACGGCATGGGCGCCACCCCGCTGCTGGAGCTGTACGGCTTCAACGCCGAGGTGCACCGGGTGCTCGCCGACCGCGGGGTCGCCGTCGCCCGCACCCTGGTCGGCAACTACGTCACCTCGCTCGACATGGCCGGCGCCTCGGTCACCCTGTGCCAGGTGGACGAGGACCTGCTGCGCCTGTGGGACGCGCCGGTGCGGACGCCGGGGCTGCGCTGGGGAGTGTGAGCAAGCGATCAACGTACCGACCACGCAAGGAGATCCAGTGCTCGACGCCGACTTCTTCCGCCGTTGGATGACGGCGACCGCCGCCTTGGTCGACCGTGAGGCGGAACGCCTCACCGCCCTCGACTCCCCCATCGGGGACGCCGACCACGGCAGCAACCTCCAGCGCGGGTTCACCGCGGTGGCCGCGGCCCTGGAGAAGGAGGCCCCGGACAGCCCGGGAGCGGTCCTCGTCCTCGCCGGCCGCACGCTCATCTCGACGGTGGGCGGCGCTTCGGGGCCCCTGTACGGGACTCTGCTGCGGCGGACCGGCAAGGCGCTCGGGGACGCCGGCGAGGTCGGTGCCGAACAGCTCACCGAGGCGCTGCGGGCGGGCGTGGAGGCGGTGATGACGCTGGGCGGGGCCGCCCCGGGCGACAAGACCATGATCGACACCCTGGTGCCGGCCGTCGACGCGCTCGGTGCCGGCTTCGCCGCGGCCCGCACGGCAGCCGAGCAAGGGGCCCTGGCCACCACGCCGTTGCAGGCCCGCAAGGGCAGGGCGAGTTATCTCGGCGAGCGCAGCGTCGGGCACCAGGATCCGGGCGCGACCTCGGCCGCCCTGCTGATCGCCGCACTCGCGGAGGCCGCGGGTGAGTGACGGGAGGCTGGTCGGAATCGTGCTGGTGTCGCACAGCGCGGCGGTCGCCGCGTCCGTGGCGGAACTGGCGAAGGGGCTCGCGGGCGGTGGCACGGAAGTGCCCGTCGCCGCGGCCGGGGGCACGGAGGGCGGCGAGCTCGGTACGAGCGCGGAACTGATCGCCGGCGCGGCCGCCGCCGTGGACCGGGGCGCCGGGGTCGCCGTCCTGACCGACCTCGGCAGTGCGGTGCTCACCGTCAAGGCGCTGCTGGCGGAGGGCGACGAGCTCCCTGAGGGCACACGGCTGGTGGACGCCCCGTTCGTCGAGGGAGCGGTGGCCGCGGTCGTCACCGCCGCGACCGGGGCGGACCTCGCGGCGGTGGAGGCGGCGGCAGCGGAGGCGTACGACTACCGGAAGGTGTGACCCCGCCCGGCACGACGGCCGGGCTGCGGCGGGCTCATTTCCCCTGGACGAACAGTGCGGCCAGTCGCTCCCCCGTGGCGACGGCGGCGGCATGGTCCTCGATCGGCTGCACCTGCGTGTTCCTGAAGACGATGTAGGTGACGCCGGAGGGCGTGCCGCCCCCGCGCGGGTCGGGACGGATCCCGAGGGCCTTCGCGGTGGCGTAGGACGCCTCGCCGATGATGTGGCCCGGCCCCACGTCCCCGACCACGGCGTACTGCACCCGGTCCCCGTACACGACGGCCGCGACCGCGCCGCCGCGCACGCCGTGGGCGCGGTGGTCCCAGATCCGGCTCGGGGCCGGCACCACGATGTAGGGCAGGGTTTCGGCGCTCAGGTAGCGGCCGTCGGACTGCTGGAAGGCGGTGGCGTCGGAGAACAGCGGGTCGGTGCGGCGGTTGCAGCGGCTGCCCGGCCGGCCGTCGCAGTCGATGTCCATGTCGGCCTTCCAGAAGACGGCCTCCCGGGTGCCGCAGACCGGGATGGTCGCGGCCCTGCCGTCGTCACTGCGGTAGCGGCCGCGTGAGACGGACTCGCACTCGCGCACCCTGGCCAGCAGGTCGGCGGCCGCGACCCGCCCCTCGCGCCGCACCGCCGACTCCGTCCGGGCGACGGCGTGTTCAGTGGCGGGGGGCGCCGTGGGGGCGAGCAGAGCGGCGCTTGCCGCGGCCAGCGTCAGCGACTGGACACGCACGATGAGGGACCCTCTCCTCGGGGGCATTGACGGACACTCAGCCCAATCTGATGCCGCTTCAGCCGAGCGGCCACCGCAGAGGGCCGGACGGGGCAGGGGCCGGGGGCCCGAGCCCTCGACGAACCCCGGCCACCCGGCCACCCGTACGGCGCGGGGACAGCGACGACAGCGGTCCGCGCCACCGGCACGAACTCCGTTTCCCTCGTGGAGAGTTCGGCCGTGAGGGTCCTCAGCATACGTAACCCTCCCGGGCGCGCCCCACACGGTCCGCCCTCTTGCCGCGGGCAGGCGACCGGCGCCATATTGGTCCGGACCATTGCCGTGGCGTTGTCCCGGGAGGGGGAGACGTGCGAGGTGTGCCCGCGTCCCTGTGCCTCTGCGCCGCGCTCGTCCTCGTCGGTTCGTGCGGGTGGGCCGGGCCGGACGACACCGAGAGCGGCGGGCTGCCCGCCGCCCCGGTGGGCGTCACCGCCGCCGCGGGCAGCGCGACCAGTGTGCACGTCATGTGGAACGCCGTCGGCGCGGGGATCGAGCGCTACGAGGTATATCACGGCCCCACAAAGGTGCAGGACGTGCCGGGTTCACAGCACATGGTGGATGTCACCAGGCTCAAGCCCGCCACCCCGTATGTCTTCACCGTGCGGGCCCGGGACACCGAGGGGCGCCTCGGCCCGCCCAGCCGTGAGGTGCGGGCGACGACTCCGGCGGCCACGGCGGCGGACCGCTCGGCCCCGACCCGCCCCGGCGAACTGCGGGGCCGAGCGGTGGGCAGCCGGGCCGTCCAGTTGAGCTGGGCCGCCTCGACGGACGACCGGGACGTGGTGTCGTACGACATCCATCAAGGGAGCACGAAGATCCACAGTGTGGGTGGCGCACAGACGGCGGCCGTGGTCACCGGGCTGCGTCCGGGCACCCGTTACTCCTTCACCGTCCGGGCCCGGGACGCGGCCGACAACCTCTCGCCGGCCGGGAACGCCGTCCGCCTGACGACACCGGGCGGCGACGACGGCCGGGACACGGCACCGACGGAGTTCCGTGCGACCACCCGGCGGGAGGCCGACGGCACGTACCACCTCGACCTGTCCTGGATGCCGCCCCGGACGGACGGGGTCGTCACGGAGTACCAGGTCCACCTCGACGGCAGGGCTGCCACCTCGCTCGTGTTCGGCGGGACGCCTCCGCGCGGGAGGACGACGTACAGCTTCTATCTGGGACGCGAGGCCGGGGAGAGGCACCGGGTGCGGATCCGGGCGCGGCTGTCCGACGGCACCTGGGGTGGGCTGTCGGCGGAGCGGTCGGTGACGACGGGCGCCGCGGCTCGCCCCTGACGGCCGTTCGCGTCCGCACCGTCGGACGGGCAGTCAGTCACCTGTCCGGCGCAGCCCCGCGTGCGGGCCGGGCACGGGGCACGTTGGCTGTCCCTGAGGCAGCACGGGCTTCCCCCACCTCGGCGGTGCCACGGATGTACCGCCAACCGTGCCGCCGGAGGGCAGTCCATGCGCACTGAACAGCTACTTCTCCGCTCCGGCCTGACCGTCGCGGCCGTCGCCGCGCTGCCGCTCGCCCTGACCGCCGGGCCGGCCGCCGCGGGGCCCGGGATCTCCGTGAGCACCTCCGGATCCACGGTCTCCGTGACGACCACGGCCTGCTCCCGCACCGCCACCACCGGCGGTTGGGGCACCGCCTCGCTCCTGACCAGCAGTCAGGCGAACTTCAGCCAGGGCCGTCAGGTGGCCCTGTCGGGCACCACCTCGCTGCAGTCCGCGGCCTGGTCGAACGTGAGCCCCGGGACGTACACCGTCATCGTGATGTGCGCCTACAACAACAGCACGGCGGGCACCCAGTCGATCATCGTCTCGGGGTCCGCCACGCCCACCATCTCGGCGACGGCCACGGCTTCCCCGTCCCGCGGTGTCATGGGCGGCCTGGGTGGCGCCAGCGAGGACTACGGCACCCTGACACTGGTGGCCGGCGGCGGGCTGGTGGCGGTCGGCGCGGTGGCCGCGGCGTGGTTCCTGCGTCGCCGTTCGCGCCCGTACCGCCTCTGAAAGCCTTCAGCGGTCCGGGAGTTCGGCGAACTCCTCCAGCGCCTCCGTGAGCCACTGCGTCCAGAAGGTCTCCAGTTCGATGCCCGCGCGCAGGACCAGGTGCTGGAGCCGGGCCTGCGCGCTGTCGACGCCGGGTGGGAAGTCGCGCTTCTCGATCTCCTCGTACTCGGCCAACTGCCGCCGGTGCAGGTCGAGATGGCGGCGCAGGTCGGCTTCCAGGCCCGCCGTGCCGACGACGGCCGCCGCGCGCAGCCGCAGCAGGAGTGTGTCCCGGTGCGGCTTGGGGTCCTGCGCGGCGGCCGTCCAGCGTTCGAGTTCGGCGCGGCCCGCGGGCAGGACCTCGTAGCTCTTCTTCTGCCCGCGGGTCGGCTGGGCGGCCGGAATGGCCCGGATGTGGCCCTCGGCCTCCAGTTTTCCCAGCTCGCGATAGATCTGCTGGTGCGAGGCCGACCAGAAGTAGCCGATCGACTTGTCGAACCGGCGGGTCAGGTCCAGCCCCGCCGACGGCCTTTCGAGCAGTGCGGTGAGGATCGCGTGCGGGAGTGACATGTGGTCATCCTAGGGACGGCGCCTGTTCGTCTAGAGAGCCGCCGCGACCTCGGTGCCCTGCTTGATGGCGCGCTTGGCGTCCAGCTCGGCGGCCACGTCGGCTCCGCCGATCAGGTGCGCGCTGCGGCCCGCGGCGACGAGCTCCTCGTACAGGTCCCGGCGCGGTTCCTGCCCGGTGCACAGCACGACGGTGTCGACCTGAAGGACGGTGCTCTCCTCGCCGACGGTGATGTGCAGTCCGGCGTCGTCGACACGGTCGTAGCGCACGCCCGGGACCATGGTGACGCCCCGGTGCTTGAGCTCGGTGCGGTGGATCCAGCCGGTGGTCTTGCCGAGCCCGGCGCCGACCTTGCTGCTCTTGCGCTGGAGGAGGTGCACGGTGCGCGGCGGGGCGGGGCGTTCGGGGGCCGCGAGTCCGCCGGGGGCCATGTAGTCCATGTCGACGCCCCACTGGCGGAAGTACGTGGCCGGGTCCTCGCTCGCCTTGTCGCCGCCGTCGGTGAGGAACTCGGCGACGTCGAAGCCGATGCCCCCGGCGCCGAGGATCGCGACCCGGTCACCGACGGGGGCGCCGTCGCGCAGCACGTCGAGGTAGCCGACCACGCTCGGGTGGTCGACGCCGGGGATGTCGGGGGTGCGCGGGGTGACACCGGTGGCGACGACGACCTCGTCGTAGGCGTCCAAGTCGGCTGCGGACACAGGGGTGTTGAGCCGTACGTCCACGCCGTGGGCGTCGAGCTGGTGGCGGAAGTAGCGGATCGTCTCGTCGAACTCCTGCTTGCCGGGGACCCGGCGGGCGACGTTGAGCTGGCCGCCGATGTCGCTCGCGGCGTCGAACAGGGTGACGTCGTGGCCGCGTTCGGCGGCGGAGACCGCGCAGGCGAGACCCGCGGGACCGGCTCCGACGACCGCGACGCGCTTCTTCAGCCGGGTCGGGGAGAGCACCAGCTCGGTCTCGTGGCAGGCGCGCGGGTTGACCAGGCAGGAGGTGATCTTCCCGCTGAAGGTGTGGTCGAGGCAGGCCTGGTTGCAGCCGATGCAGGTGTTGATGGCCTCGGGACGCCCCTCGGCCGCCTTGTTCACGAACTCCGGGTCGGCGAGCATCGGGCGGGCCATCGACACCATGTCCGCGTACCCGTCGGCGAGCAACTCCTCGGCCAGTTCGGGGGTGTTGATGCGGTTGGTGGTCACGAGCGGGACCGACACCTGGCCCATGAGCCGCTTGGTCACCCAGGTGTAGGCGCCGCGCGGGACGGAGGTCGCGATGGTGGGGATGCGGGCCTCGTGCCAGCCGATGCCGGTGTTGATGATGGTGGCCCCGGCGGCCTCGACGGCTTTGGCGAGGGTGATCACCTCGTCGAGCGTGGAGCCGCCCGGGACGAGGTCCAGCATGGACAGCCGGTAGACGATGATGAAGTCCTCGCCGACGGCCTCGCGCACCCGGCGCACGATCTCCACGGGGAAGCGCGTGCGGTTCTCGTACGAGCCGCCCCAGCGGTCGGTGCGCCGGTTGGTCTGAGCGGCGATGAACTCGTTGATGAGGTAGCCCTCGGAGCCCATGATCTCGACGCCGTCGTAGCCGGCCTGCCGGGCGAGGCGGGCGGTGCGGGCGTAGTCGTCGATGGTCCGCTCGACCTCGGCGTCGGTGAGTTCGCGGGGCACGAAGGGGCTGATCGGCGCCTGGAGGGGGCTCGGGGCGACGAGGTCGCGGTGGTAGGCGTACCGGCCGAAGTGCAGGATCTGCATCGCGATCCGGCCGCCCTCGCGGTGCACGGCCTCGGTGATGGTCCGGTGCTGGTCGGCCTCCGCGTCGGTGGTGAGCTTGGCGCCGCCCTCATAGGGCCGCCCCTCGTCGTTGGGCGCGATGCCGCCGGTGACGATCAGGCCCACTCCCCCGCGCGCCCGCTCCGCGTAGAAGGCGGCCATGCGCTCGAAGCCGCGCTCGGCCTCTTCCAGGCCGACGTGCATGGATCCCATCAGCACGCGGTTGGGCAGGGTGGTGAAGCCCAGGTCGAGCGGGTTCAGCAGGTGCGGGTAACGGCTCATCGGGCCCCTCCGTCGCGGTCTCGTGCCTCTCTGTTGTAGAGGACCGCGACGCGTTTGTGCAACTAGTTGCACAACAGGGGAAGGGTGATCCGAGCCACGTCGGCGGCCCAGGTGATGGCCGACGTCAAGGTCGCCCAGACAGCGGTGGTGCCGGTGCGGCAGGGCTGATCACGCAGTGGTGGCCGGTCGCATCCCTCGGGGCGCGACCGGCCACCACGGCCTCGTAAGAACCCGGCAATCCGTCAGCGGCTCTCCAGCCGCACATGCAGCTCCCGCTCCTGATCCCCCGACGCGGACGAAAGGTCCCGCACCGTGAACATCGAGTCCAATGTCGTCCGCAGCTTCTCGATGGCCCAGTAACCGCCCTGCGCATCCGCCTCGACGGAGGAGGACAGCGGCGCGGGCGGCGGGCAGGAGCGCGCCTCGGTCACTTCGAACGTCCCCATCCACACCATCGGCCGCGTCTCGTGCAACTGCTGCGGCACGTCGTCCGCACCCCGGTCGGACTCGAAGCACGCGGACAGCGTGTCGAAGACGATCCGCGCGTCCTCCGCGCTGCATCCGCTGATCTCCAGGGAGACGGACTCCTCGTGTGCCTGCTCACGATCCATCGTGGTCGCTCCTCTCGTGGCGATGACCGGACCGCCGGGTTCCCCGCGAGCCGCGCCACACCCCCAGAAAAGCACCACCTTTCCCGGAGCACTACCGGCGGCGGTGTCAGCGCGGCGGGCGGTCCCGGTGCGGGTCGAACAGGGGGACGGCGATTCCGGCGAGCACCAGGCCCGCGGCCACGAGGATCCCCGCGGGCAGAGCCGTGCCCGCGGCCAGGAGGGACAGGGCGAGGGTGAGGGTCCCCCAGGCTCCGGTGCGCCGGTACTCGCGGGGCCGGGCGGGGCGGCCCGACCCCAGCGCGCGGACGAACCGTGGGTCGTCACGCTCCAGCCGTGCCGCGAGTTCGACCAGGTGTTCGTCGTCGGGCTGGCGCATGACTCCTCCTTCACACGGCCCCTACCGTTCGGCGTCCGCCCCCACGGCGACGGGGACCGGCGCCGGTGCGGTGTCGTCCTTCCGCTCCCGGGCACGACGTGAACCCAGCACCCGGGCCAGCAGATGGGCCCGCCCCGCGGCCACGGGGCCGAGAACGGCCAGGACAAGGACATACCCGGCGATGAACGGCGCCAGTCGCGCGTCGAGCCCCGCGCCGGCCGCCATCGCGCCGAGGATCAGGGCGAATTCGCCGCGGGCCACGAGGGTCGTGGCGATGTCGGCGGCGGGCTGGGCGCCGTAGCCGTAGAGGCGGGCGACGAGCAGGCCGGCGACGACGTTCATCACGACGGTCACGGCGGCCGCCGCGGCGACGGGTCCGGCGACGGACGTGACGACTCCGGGGTCGATGGACAGCCCGAAGGCGAAGAAGAAGATCGCGGCGAAGGCGTCGCGCAGCGGGTGCACCAGTCGGCGGATGCGGGGTCCTGAGGGTGTGCCGGCCAGGATCAGGCCCACCATGAACGCGCCGATGGCGTCCGCGACACCGAGCACCTCGGAGACTCCGGCGACGAGCACGGCGGCGCCGAGGAAGCTGATGACCAGGAGTTCGTCGTCCCGGACCTGGACCAGTCGGCCGATCCAGCGGGTCCCGTACCGGGCGGCGGCGGCCAGCACCAGCAGGAACCCGAAGGCCTTGCCCGCCTGGAGGAGCACCTCCAGCGGTCCGCTCGCGCCGCCGATGACCGGCTGGAGGGCCGCGAGGTAGAGCGCGAGGAAGATGTCCTCCACCACGATCACGCCGAGGATCAGCCGGGTCTCGGGACGGCCGATCCGCCCCAGGTCGATGAGGATCTTGGTGACGATCGCGGACGAGGAGATGCCGAGGACCCCGGCGAGCACCAGCGCCTCCCGGCTCCCCCAGCCCAGCGCGAACCCGAAGCCGAGTCCGGCGCCGACGTTCGCCGCGAGGTAGATGCCGCCCGCCGCGAGCAGGCGCCTGCCGCCGGTGCGCAGGTCGTCGACGTGGAACTCCAGGCCCAGGTAGAACAGCAGCAGCACCAGGCCGAGCGCGGAGAGCATCTCGAAGTCGTGCGGGTCCTCGACCAGGACCAGGCCGGGGGTGTGCGGACCGAGCAGGATGCCGGCGAGCATGAACAGCGGGATGGTCGGCAGTCCGATGCGGCCGCCGAGGCGGGCGAGGAACGCGGCCGCCAGGAAGGCGCCGCCCATGGCGAGCAGGGTGTCAGCGTGCCCCACGGGTCACCTCCCCCGGCGGCGCGGAAGGACGTGCGTGCTGTGTCTCAGGGGGTTGTGTCTCACGGGGATGGATGCGGGGTCTCCCTTGCTGTGGTGGGTGTTCGTGCCACCGTCGCATCCGGCCCCCGGGCCCCGCCATCGGTGCCGACCCCCATTTCTTCGGGGGCCGGCACCTGCCCGTCAGGGGCTCAACTCCTGGTGAAGCGGTAGGTCTTGCTGTCCGTCAGCACACAGAAGCCGGGGGAGACGACGATCACGCGCAGGGTCCCGGTACGGCGGTCGTAGTCGATGCCCTCCGCCTCGAACGAGCCGGAACAGGAGCTGCGCAGGGGCAGTTGGCGCAGTGCCGTGACATGCCCGGTGACGTTCGCCGAGCCGGTCGGGGCGGCGGACAGGCCGACCTGGAGAAGCGGCTTGGTGTAGCCGAAGAGCGTGCCCGCCGGGTCGTCGGAGGAGCACAGCAGCTGGGTGGCGCTCAGGAAGTCGCAGCCCTGTACGTCCCGGACGGCGTGGTCGAGGGTGACGGTGGCCGCCTGCGGGAGGTTCGCCGAGGGAGAGGTGCTCGTGTTGACGCCGGGCGTGGGGAAGACCAGGAAGCGGGTCATGGTGCCCCACTCACCGGAGAGCATCCACTGCCCGTCGGGCGAGACCGCGACCCAGGAGTTGTTGAGCGCCTCGCCCGGGCCGAGCGTGTGGACGTACTCGGACCAGGTCCCGTTCGGCGCCTGCACGCGGTACATCTTCGCGGTGCCGGAGTCGGCCTGGTAGGGCTCGATGTAGTGACCGTCGTAGGAGGCGTCGGGGTCGCCCACGTGGTTCCAGCCGCGGACGGAGACGCCGAACGGGATGGTGCCGATGCCGGTGTACCGGTTGGCGGATCCGGCCGGGACCTCGACCGAGGTGAGGCCCTGGCTCTCGGTGAGCGGGTCGGCGCGGTCGGAACCGGCCTCGGTCCAGGTGTCCGCGGCGGAGGCCGGCGCGGCGGCCAGGAGGGCCGTCGCGGTGAGGGTGACGAGGGCGGCGAGGAGCGCGTGACAACGCTGTCTGGCGCGCAGGGGCATGGATGACTCCTGAGGCTCCTGGAGCGGGGGTGAGATGGGTCGGCGCACAGTCTGGCGCCCCCACGGCAGTCATGTACAGGCCAATCGAATGAACAAGCGGCCTTCGTCACCCCGGCGCACTTCACCGGACGCGCCCCCTCGTGTTGAGGGATGGTGGAAGAACACGACCGCGTGGTCACGGAGACGGTTGAACGCGGTAGAACAAGGGGAGTCGGCACGGGGGTACGGCGTGCCGCGAGGACGGTCTAAGGCGGTTCGTGCAATGGGTGCAGCCGGAATACCCGCGTCCGAGGGCGGAGAGCCAGTGCGCGGGGCCGTACGGCCGAGCGGGCTGCTCGACGAGTTGGGCATGGCCTCGGTGGTGCTGGACGCCGGGGGACGCATCGTGCTGTGGAGCCCGCAGGCGGAGGAACTGTTCGGCTACAGCGCGCAGGAGGCGCTGGGGCAGTACGCCGCCCATCTGATGATCCACGAGCAGCACGCCGACCTGGTCGTCAAGCTGTTCGCGGACGTCATGGAGACCGGCCAGAGCTGGGCCGGCGCGTTCCCCGTCCGGCGCAAGGACGGCGGCACCAGGCTGGTGGAGTTCCGCAACATGCGGCTGCTGGACGACCACGGCGACGTCTACGCGCTCGGGCTGTGCGCGGACCAGTCGACCGTGCGCCGCCTGGAGCGGGACGTGGCACTGTCGACCCGGATGGTCTCCCAGTCCCCGATCGGGCTGGCGGTCCTGGACACCGAGCTGCGGTACGTCTCGGTGAACCCGGCGCTGGAGCTGCTGAACGGCGTGCCGGCCGAGGAACACGTCGGGCGGAAGATCGGCGAGGTGCTGCCGCATCTCGACGTGGCCGCCTTCGAGGCCGCCGCCCGGGAGGTGTTGCGGACCGGCAAGCCGCTGGTCGACCAGCACACGGTCGGCCGTACGCCCGCGGATCCCGACTCGGACCACGCCTGGTCGGTCTCGCTGTACCGCCTGGAGGACGCGCTGGGGACCGTCCTCGGGGTGGCGGGCTCGGTCCTGGACGTCACCGAGCAGCATCTGGCGACCGTGGAGGCCGAGACGGCCCGGCGCCGCCTCGCGCTCGTCGCCGACGCCTCCGCCCGTATCGGCACCACGCTCGATCTGGACCGCACCGCGCGTGAGCTGGCCGACGTGGCCGTGCCCGAGCTCGCGGACGTCGCGGCCGTGGACCTGCTGGAGGCGGTGGTCCAGGGCAGACCGAGCACCCTGCGGCCCACCGAGCCCGCCGTGATGCGCCCGCTGGCCGTCGACGCGGCCGGCGCCCCGGAAGCGCTGGGCGCCGCCGATCCGCCCGGGCAGGTCGCCCGGTACGCCCCCGAACGCCTGGTCACCGAGTGCGTGCGCACGGGCAGCCCGGTCCTGGTGGCGCAGGTCGGGCCGGAGGACCTCGCCCGCATCGCCCGCTCACCGGAGGCGGCCGCCCTGCTGGCCAGGGCCGGAGTGCACTCGTATCTGGCGGTGCCGCTGATCGCGCGCGGCGAGGTGCTCGGCGCCCTCGACCTCAAGCGCGTCCACAATCCGGAGCCGTTCGGCGAGGACGACCTGCTGCTGGCGCGGGAGCTGGCGGCCCGGGCGGCGGTGCAGATCGACAACGCCCGCTGGTACCAGGACGCCCGCAACACCGCCCTCACCCTCCAGCGCAGCCTGCTGCCCAGCCACCCCTCCGTGACCGGCGGCCTGGAGGTCGCCTCCCGCTACCAGCCCGCGGGCGCCACCGCGGAGGTCGGCGGCGACTGGTTCGACGTGATCCCGCTGGACGGGGGCAAGACCGCGCTGGTCGTGGGCGATGTGATGGGCAGCGGCATCAACGCCGCCGCGACCATGGGCCGGCTGCGCACCGCGACGAACACCCTGGCCTCCCTCGACCTCGACCCGGCCCGGCTCCTCGAACACCTCGACCGGATCACCGAGGACCTGGACCACTCCATCGCCACCTGCGTGTACGCCGTGCACGATCCGCGGCTCGGACAGTGCCGGATCGCCAACGCAGGCCATCTGCCCCCGGTACGGCTGCGCCCCGGCCGTCCGCCCGAACTGCTCGAACTGCCCACGGGGGCGCCGCTGGGCGTGGGCGGTGTCGCCTTCTCCACGACCACCGTCGACCTGGCACCCGGCGACCGGCTCGTGCTGTACACGGACGGTCTAGTCGAGACCCGACAGCATCCGCTCGACGAACGTCTGGACGCGCTCCTCGACCTCCTCGACAGCCCCGACGGACCGCTGGAGGAGGTCTGCGACCTGCTGCTGCGCACCCTGCACCAGCCGGACAACTCCGATGACGTGGCGCTGCTGATCGCACGGGTGCAGACACCGGTGACGTGAGGGACGTACGCCCTCGATTCAGCTGGGCCTAAGAGCTCGGTCCGGCAAGGAGGATCTCGACAGTGATCGCCGTCGCCAGCACGACATAGACGGTGCACGCGGCATAATTCAGCACGGCCGTCGCTTTCATGGAGCCGGTGAGTCGTGTCTGGAAAAACCCCGACAACACTCCGACACATCCGTAAAGAATCACCTCCATAAGGACGTTGATCAAACCGAGAACAGCCATCTGCAATTCGGGATTCCCGGCACTCCCCAGGAATTGGGGGAGCACTGCGAGGTAAAAGAGGATAATTTTCGGATTCGTCAGACTGACCAACACCCCCCGCAGATACCACCCACCTTTCACGATGGTTCCGTGCCCGTTGATCGCACGGCGCGCGTTTCGCATCGTCACGTACGCCAACCACAGCAGATAAACGGCACCCAGTATCCTCACCGCGTCAAGCACCGACGGGTGCGATCGGGCGACCTCCCCCATCCCGGCAACGACGGCGGCGGCATAGAAGCTCATGCCCGTCCCGATACCGAGGATGGCTTTCAGCGCGGACAGTCGACCACCTTCAAGACCCACCGCGAGCATGTAGGCCATATCAGGTCCGGGCGGAGCGAGAAAGAGCAGGATCACCGCGATGTAGCCCGGCAGTACCGCTAAATCCACCATCGTCAAACAACCTCCGGCTTTGGCGGGGCGCCCCAGGATCCCTCGCCACCCGACAGCGATCGATCCGCGCCGAGTAGCCCCGGTCGGCGGCCGGAAACCTGCTGCTGGAGGTCCGAGGGCAGCCGGAAATGGCGGCCGCGCTTCCTTCGGTGGGAAATGAACACGTGTGGTAAATCGCGAGAAGAAGGCACGCTTCCTCGCCCACGCGCAATGGCTGAGCTACCCCCTGGTGCCGGTGACGACGTGGGCGTACAGCTCCTCCGAGACCGCCAGGCGGGACGTCAGACCACTGCGGCTGAAGGCGTCGAGGGCGGCGGCGGCCTGGCGTTCGCTGGTCTCGACGAGGAGGCAGCCGCCGGGGGCGAGCCACCGAGGGGCCTCGGCGGCGACCCGGCGCAGGACGTCCAGGCCGTCCGTGCCGCCGTCGAGGGCGACGAGGGGTTCGTGATCGCGGGCCTCGGTGGGGAGGAGGGCGACCTCTTCGGTGGGGACGTAGGGGACGTTGGCCGCGAGGATGTCGACGCGGCCGCGCAGGTCGGCGGGGAGTGCCTCGAAGAGGTCGCCGGTGTGGACCCGGCCGCCCGCGTCGGCGGTGTTGCGGCGGGCGCAGTCCACCGCGGCCGGGTCGATGTCGGCGGCGTGCAGCTCGACCGGCCCCAGGGCGGCGGCGAGCGCGGCGCCGACCGCACCCGAGCCGCAGCACAGGTCCACGACGACGGAGGCGTCCGGCACCAGGGCGAGGGCCTGGTCGACGAGGAACTCGGTGCGGCGGCGCGGCACGAAGACGCCGGGGGCCACGGTGACCCGCAGTCCCCGGAACTCGGCCCAGCCGACGACGAGTTCGAGGGGGTGGCCGACGACCCTGCGGTCGACCATGTCGGCCAGTTCGTCCGGGGTACGGGCGGCGGCGAGGATCAGCCGGGCCTCGTCCTCGGCGAAGACACAGCCCGCGGCGCGCAGGGCGGCGACGACGGCGTCAGGGGAAGCGAAGCGGGGTGAGAGTGAGGGCATGGAAGCCGGGAGCCTTTCGAGAACCGAAGGGCGCTCCCGCGGTCACCTGGGCCTCAAAGGCGGTGATCCGCGCCGATACGGGGAGAGAGCACCCGATCCGACACAGCGTTGATGGGTCTCACCTCCTCGGTACCTCACGGCCGGGACCTCTCTCGGCCGGACGGCCACCCTACCCCAGGGCGCCCCGAGTTGTACTCTGCAACCAGTACGTGAGGGAGGTCCGATGGATACGGCAACGGCCGTGGAGACGATCCAGCGCGAGATGACGGTCTTCGCACGACGGGCCCGCGCCTCGGCGGGCCGCCTGCATCCCGAGCTGTCGCTGGTGTCGTACACGCTCCTCGGGCATCTGGAGGAGCGCGACGGCTGCCGCGCCACCGACCTGGCCGCCCACTACGCCCTGGACAAGTCCACGGTGAGCCGCCAGGTCGGCGCTCTGGAGCGGGCCGGTCTCATCGAGCGGCGCCAGGACCCGGAGGACCACCGGGTCCAGGTGCTGCATCTGACCGGGGCCGGCCGGCGCATCCTGGGCCAGGTCACCGTCAGCCGCCGTGCGGCCGTCGGCGAGCGGCTCGCTCAGTGGTCGCCGGAGGACCTGGAGCGGTTCGCCGGGTACCTCGTGCGCTACAACGCCTGGCCCGGTCCGGTCGACGGCGCCTAGGACACCGCCTCCGGCAGCCGCTCGGGAACCCGTGCGGCGAGGAACGCGGTGGTGCGCCGGAGCCGGAAGCCGAGGGACTCGTAGAGCCCGATGGCCCGGGTGTTGCCGGCACCGGTGTGCAGGAAGGGCGTCTCACCGCGCTGCCGTATGCCGTGCGCGACCGCGAGGATCAGCCGGGTCGCCAGGCCCTGGCCGCGGACGGCGGGGTCGGTGCAGACCGCGCTGATCTCGGTCCAGCCCGGTGGGTGCAGCCGCTCCCCCGCCATCGCGACGAGAGCGCCGTCCCGGCGTATGCCCAGGTAGGTGCCCATCTCGATGGTGCGGGGCAGGAAGGGTCCTGGCCGGGTGCGGGCGATCAGGTCGAGCATCTCGGGCACGTCGGCGGGGCCGAGCCGGACCGCCTCCGGGTCGGGTGCGGCGGCCAGACCGTCGTCCACGAACTGCACGCCCTCGATGTGGAAGGTGACGTCCCAGCCCTCGGGCACCCGGCCCGCGTATCCCGACAGCGGGACCTCCTCGCCGGCGCCGACCAGGGCCGCGAGGTCGGCCCAGTCGCCGGCGTCGGGCTCGTCGGGCAGGGCCAGCCACGGCGAGACGTCGACCGGGTAGCGCAGGACCCGGCCGCGTTTCTCCGCGAAGTGCGCGTGCGGGCCGGTCAGGGAGGCGAGGGCCGGATTGTCGAGGACGTGCGGTGCTCGGTCGGTCATCGGGCGACCTCGATGACCGTCTTGCCGCTCGCGTGGCCTGCCTCGACCGTGCGCAGCGCGTCGCCCGCCCTGTCGAAGGGAAACGTCCCGGTGATGTGCGGGTCCAGGTCGCCCTTGAGCACGAGCCGCGCGACCTCCTCCAGTACGGCCGCGTTGCGGCCCCGCCGCACACGCGCCCCGCCCAGCCGCCGCACGTCCTCCTCCGGGGCGCCGGCGGTGATCAGCTTCGTCCGGTCGGTGAGCAACTCGGCCGCCTCGGCGAGCACCTGACCCCCCACGAGGTCGTAGACGGCGTCCGGTGCCGTAGCCCGGGCCCGCTCCGCCCAGTCCGGTCCGGAGGGCACGTGGACGGCGCCGAGCGACTCGACGAAGTCCTTCTTGCCCTCGCTCGCCACGCCGACCACGCCCAGACCGAAGGCGCGGGCGATCTGTACGGCCGCCGCGCCGACTCCCCCGCCCGCGCCGGTCACCAGCAGCGTGGCGCCCGGGGGCAGGTCGAGCTGGCGGACGCCGTCGTAGGCGGTCGCGGCGGCGACGGGCAGGGTGGCGGCCACCGTGTGGGGCAGCTCCGCGGGCTTGTGCGCGGCGATGGCGGCGGGCACGAGCGTGTACTCGGTGTAGCCCCCGGCCACCGCGGTACCGAAGACCTCGTCGCCGACGGTGAATCCGGCCACGCCCTCCCCGACCTCCTCGACGACACCGGAGACCTCGTTGCCGAACACGACGGGGAAGACGCGCTCGTCGCTCTCTCCGGGGCGCCGGAAGCCCGCGCGCTGCTTCCAGTCCACGGGGTTCACGCCCGCCGCGCGGACGGCCACGACAAGGTGGCCCGGTGCGGGACTCGGCCGGTCCACGTCCACGAACGCCTCGGTCTCCGGTCCGCCGTACCGCGTGAAGACGTACGCCTTGGGCATCTGCTTCCTCGCTCTCCTCGCACTGTCACCGGGACACCGGCCCGGCACTCCAGCGCCAAGGAGCAGCACGGGACGGCTATTCCCGAACCGGCGCGGTGTTCATACGGCCGCAACGATCGGGGCACTGACCTGGGACGGGGCACGTGGGACGACAGCGTACGGTGGAAGCATGAAGGTCACCCGAGGCTTCACCGGACGCACCCGCGTCCCCAACGCCGGGCTGCCACCCGGCCAGTACGACGCGGGCGACGACTGGCCCGTCCTCTCCGCGGAGGTCACGCCGGACCTGTCGCCGGCCGACTGGACGTTCCGGGTGGACGGACTGGTCGAACAACCGCGCACCTGGGACTGGGACGAGGCGCACGCGCTGCCCCCGTCGGCCTACGAGGGTGACATCCACTGCGTGACGAGCTGGTCGAAGTTCGGGGTGCGCTTCGCGGGTGTGTCGCTGGACGCGTTCCTGGCTGTGGCGCGTCCCCAGGGGTCGGCCACCCATGCCGTCGCCCACTCGCACACCGGGTACACCACGAACCTGCCGCTCGCGGACCTGACCGGGGGCCGGGCCTGGATCGTGTGGGAGTACGACGGGAAGCCACTGCCCGCCGAACACGGCGGCCCGGCGCGGCTGTTGGTGCCGCACCTGTACTTCTGGAAGAGCGCCAAATGGGTCGCGGGGCTGACGCTGCTCGACCACGACGAGCCGGGTTTCTGGGAGCGGAACGGCTATCACGCGCGGGGGAACCCGTGGGAGGAACAGAGGTACTCCGGTGACTGAGGCGCTCTCCTCCCCCGCCTTCGCTCCTGCCACGCGGTTCGCGGTGCCGGGGCGTATCGCCGTCAGCAACCGCGTCGCCGCCGTGTGGCAGACCGCCACGCTGACCGAGATTCGCCGCGAGACGCCGTACGCCTCCACGTTCCGCTTCGCGGTGCCCGCCTGGCCGGGGCATCTGCCCGGCCAGCATCTGATGCTGCGGCTGACCGCCGGGGACGGCTACACCGCCCAGCGCCACTACTCGATCGCGTCGCCACCGGAGGACGTCGGACACGTCGAGCTGACCCTGGATCACGTCGAGGGCGGTGAGGTGTCGGGCTGGTTCCACCAGGTGGCCGAGATCGGTGACGAGGTCGAGGTGCGGGGGCCGCTGAGCGGTTTCTTCGCCTGGCCCGGCGACCGGCCCGCGCTGCTGATCGGGGCCGGGTCCGGGGTCGTACCGCTGATGTCGATGGTGCGCCACCACCGGGCGCGCGGGCTGTCCGTGCCGCTGCGGCTGCTGGTGTCGGCGCGTGGCCCCGAGGAGCTCATCTACGCGCGGGAGCTCGGCACCGAGACGACCACCGTGTTCACGCGGAGCGCCCCGGCCGGGGTGCCCGTGGGACGTATGTCGGCCGCACATGTGGCGCCGCTCCTGGCCGAGCAGCCCGAGGGTGGGTGGGAAGCCTATGTGTGCGGCTCCAACGCGTTCGCCGAGCACGCCTCTCGACTGCTGGTGCGGGCCGGTCAGCCGGTGGACCGTATCCGGATCGAACGCTTCGGCTGACGGTGGTGCTCCTGCGCACGGTGTGCGGATGTGCGCGCCCCCACACGTGAACGAGGCGGATGGAGGGGTACTACGTCTGTGTGACCACTCGCAGGGGTGCGCGGTGCGGAGGTCGACATGCGAACCCGGGTGCGCGGCTGGCGCTGGCGGCGCAATCCGCTCCGGCGGCGGTCGGACGTCGTCGAGGCGTGGACGGTGCTGGCCGTCGCCGTACTGGTGCTGCTCGGCGCCCCGCTGGTCGGCGCGGTCGTCGGCCGGTGGGCGCATGACGACGCCCGTGCGGTGGCGGCCGAGCAGCGCTCCGAACGCCACCGGGTCCGTGCGGAGGTCGTCGGCAGGGTCCCGGACTCGACGCCGACGGTCCAGGGCAGCCGGGAGCGCTCCTACCGGGTGACCGTGCGCTGGACGGAGGCCGGGGGCGCCGCCAGGACCGCCACGGCCCGGGTCCCGGCCGGGACCGACGAGGGCGAGAAGGTCGACGTGTGGTTCGACTCCCGGGGGCGCAGCGTGACCCCGCCGCCGGACGGGACCGCGATCTGGCAGCACACCCTGGTGATGGGCGCCTGCGGCGCGGGCGCCACGATGGCCGTGATCCTCCTCGGCCACTCGCTCGTCCGCGGGGTGGCGGCCCGGCACCGCCTCGCCGAGTGGGAGCGGGACTGGGCGCTCACCGAACCGCAGTGGACTCGCCGCCGGGCCTGACCACGTCTGCTCCCGGGGCGGCGGTGGTGACCCGACCATTCGCGACGGCCGGTCGGCCGACGACGATCTCCCGCCCGGCGTCCACGCCCGGCAGCCCCACGCCCTTGACCAGCAGGTCCACAACTGTCGAGGGGGCCGTGCCCGACCAGCCAGGTTCCGCAAATGCCTGGCGATTCGTCCGACCACACCCGTACGGTGTGATCATCCGGCATTTCCCATCGCTAAGGCGGTCCTACATGGCCCTGTTCGACCTCCCCATCGACGAGTTGCGCGACTACCGCAGCGAGTCCACCGAGCCCGAGGACTTCGACGCGTTCTGGTCCAAGACCCTCCAGGAGGCCCGCGAGCACGATCTGGACGCCCGCTTCGAGCTCGTCGACACGGGCCTGTCCACCGTGAAGGTGTACGACGTGACCTTCGCCGGCTTCGGTGGCCACCCGGTCAAGGGCTGGTTCACGATCCCGGCCGAGGTCTCCGCCCCGATACCGGTGGTCGTGGAGTTCATCGGATACGGCGGCGGGCGGGGCCTGCCGCACGAGCACCTGCTGTGGGCGTCGACGGGCCGCGCGCACTTCGTGATGGACACCCGCGGGCAGGGCAGCGCCTGGGGCGGCGGTGGTGGCACCGCCGACCCGGTGGCCGGCGCGCCCGCCTACCCGGGGTTCATGACCCGGGGCGTCGACGCTCCCGAGAACTACTACTACCGCCGGGTGTTCACCGACGCCGTGCGGGCGGTGGAGGCGGCCCGATCGCACCCGCTGACCGACCCGGCGCGCACGGTCGTCCTCGGCGGGAGCCAGGGCGGGGGCATCTCGATCGCGGTCGGCGGTCTGGTGCCGGACCTGGCGGCGGTCGCCCCCGACGTGCCGTTCCTGTGCGACTTCCCGCGCGCGGCGACCTTGACGGACCGTCACCCGTACCGGGAGATCGGCCTCTACCTCAAGACGCACCGCGGCCGCTCCGAGGACGTCCTCGGCACCCTCGCCTACTTCGACGGCGTGCACTTCGCGAGCCGCGGCCGCGCCCCGGCGCTCTTCTCGGCGGCCCTGGAGGACCAGACCTGCCCGCCCTCCACCGTCTTCGCGGCCTTCAACGCGTGGGGCCACGACGACAAGGCGATCGAGGTCTACGACTTCAACGACCACGAGGGCGGCGGCCCCTACCAGGAGGCGGCGAAGCTGCGCTGGCTGCGCTCGTACGCCTGAGTCCCGTCGGTAACCTTCCCTCCAGCCCGACCAGTCGGTATGTTCACGGGACCCGGATCGCGGTGTCGCGGTCCGGGTTTCCCGCGACGACGGAGGGCCCATGTCCGAGCACCGGCCGACTGTCCACGGCCACTGCGACGAGCGGTTCGCGGCCGTGCGGACGGCGTTCGAGGAGAACTTCCGGGACCGTGCCGAGCTGGGCGCCGCGGTGAGCGTCACGGTCGGCGGCGAGACCGTCGTGGACCTGTGGGGCGGCTGGGCCGACGCTGCCCGCACCCGCCCCTGGGAGCGCGACACGCTGGTCAACGTGTGGTCGACGACGAAGGGCCCGACAGCCCTGTGCGCCCACATCCTCGCCGACCGGGGTCTGCTCGACCTCGACGCCCCGGTGGCCGCGTACTGGCCGGAGTTCGCCGCGGCGGGCAAGGAGAAGGTGCTGGTACGGCACCTGCTGTCACACCGGGCCGGGCTCTCCGGGCTGCGCGAGCCCCACACCCTCGCCGAGCTCCTCGACTGGGAGCTGACGACACGGCGGCTCGCGGCGACGGAGCCCTGGTGGGAGCCGGGCACGGTGTCCGGGTATCACGCGTTCACGTACGGCTTCCTGGTCGGGGAGGTCGTCCGGCGGGTCTCGGGGCTGCTGCCGGGCGCCTTCCTGGAACGGGAGGTGACGGGGCCGCTCGGCATCGACTTCACGATCGGACTGCCGGAGAAGGAGGCCGGGCGGGCCGCCGAGCTGGTGCATCCGCCAGCCCCGTCGACGAGTGAACAGGCGGCGATCTTCGCCCAGATGACTCCCGCGGCGGTCGCCGCCGTGGCCAACCCCGCGGCGGGGGCCGCGGAGGCGAACACGCCCGAGTGGCGGGCCGCCGAGATCCCCGCCGCGAACGGCCACGGCACCGCGAGGGCCGTCACGGCGCTCTACGGGATCTTCGCCGGCCGCGGCTGCCTCCACGGGCACCGCGTCCTGTCCCCCGAGGCCGCCGAGCGGGTCCGCGAGAGCCAGGGCAGATGCCGTGACCTGGTGCTGGGCGCGGGGCTCGACAGCGAGACGGAGCTCGGGCTCGGCCTGTGGCTCAGCGGGCCGAACGGCTCGTACGGGCCCAATCCGCGAGCCTTCGGACACGACGGTTTCGGTGGGTCGTGCGGCCTGGCCGATCCGGAGGCGGGCATCGCACTGGGCTATGTGATGAACCGGATGGGGCCGCACATCGCCGACGATCCACGGAAGATGGCGCTGATCGAGGCCCTGTACGGCGCTCTGTGAGAGAGCACCCAGACGACCCGGCAGCCGGACGATCCGACTAGGCCGGGCGCCTCGCCACGACCATCCGGACCCGTGGGCTCCCGTCCCGGCGCACCCCGAACTCGGGCAGGGCGTGCAACTCCACGTCGAGGCCCGCCCCTTCCAGTTCCCGTCGCACGTCCCCGAGCCCGAAGGCTCGGTAGTACATGACGAACGGCGGTCGCCACAGGGCGTTGCGCACCCGCATCACGGCGTCGAAACCGTGGAGCATCCAGTAGGCGGGGGACGACGGACGGGGTGGGGCCACGATCGGGAAGGCGAAGCAGCCGCCCGGCCTCAGCACCTCACGGGCCTTGGCGAACAGGCCGGGCAGTTCGCGGGGCAGGAAGTGGCCGAAGGCCCCGAAGCTCACGACGAGGTCGAAGGAGGCCGGGGCGAACGGCAGGGCGCGCGCGTCTCCCCGCACCCAGGACAGGCGCGGCCCCCCGGACTCGGTCCGCTCGCGGGCCACTTGGAGCATTCCGGCGCTGAAGTCGACCCCGGTCACGCTCTCCCGGCAGACCCGCGTCAGCATCCGGGCCCCGGCGCCGGTGCCGCAGCACAGGTCGAGCCCCGCGTCGAAGGGGCCCGTCCGGTGCAGCGCGGACGCGACGGCGTCCAGCACCGAGTCGGGCGTACGGAAGGGGGTGTGGTCGAACTTGGGGGCGAGCAGGTCGTAGCCGCGCTCGACGGACGACAGCGCCTGGACGGCGAGTTCGCGGAGGCTGGGGCCTTCTGGGCTGAACATCCGCGTCAGCTTAGGGGAGCGCGGCGCTTCAGGACGGCAAGCGCCCGTTCGCACCAGCGGACGGTCTCCGCCTCCAGGGCGATTCCTCCCAGGAGCGTGAGGTACGGGCCGATCCGGTCCGCGTCCGCGAGGTACTCCTCCTCGGTTCGGCCGTCGAGGAACCGGTCGCGGACGCGCTCGTAGCGGGCGAGTTTCCCGCGCGCCCAGGACAGGCGCTCCTCGAACAGCGCCCGGGTGGCCTCGGGGTCGACGCCGTCCATGGCCTGGATCTTGATGAGGAACTCGTCGCGGAGTGCGGCCGGCCTGCGGGGCGGTTCGGCGGCGAACTCGGTGAGCTCGCGCCGGCCGGTCTCGGTGAGGGTGAACAGCCGCTTGTTGGGCCTGCGTTCCTGCTGCACCACCCGCGCCTCGATCAGCCCGTCCCGCGCGAGGCGCTCCAGCTCGCGGTAGAGCTGCTGAGGTGTGGCGGGCCAGAAGTTCGCCAGCGAGACGTCGAAGACCTTGGACAGTTCGTAGCCCGAGGCCTCGCCCTCCAGCAGGGCGGCCAGCACCGCGTACTTGAGCGACATGTGGACACGCTAACAGCAGACGATTACCCTACTCCACACCTACTCAACAAATTTACTATTGGGAGTCTCGATGCGAGCGTTCCGAGAAGCGGTCGAAGCGGGTGACCTCGGTGCTGTGGAGGCGTTGCTGGCCGAGAACGTGGTCTTCACGAGCCCGGTGGTCTTCAAGCCGTACACGGGCAAGGCCATCACGGCGGCGATACTCGGCGCGGTCGTCAAGGTCTTCGAGGACTTCCGCTACGTGAGCGAGCTGAGCAGCGAGGACGGCCGTGACCACGCTCTGGTGTTCGCGACCCGGGTCGGCGAACGGGCCCTGGACGGCTGCGACTTCATCCATCTCGACGAGGACGGCCTGATCGACCGGCTGATGGTGATGGTCCGTCCGCTGTCGGGCGCGCAGGCCCTCGCGACGGCGATGGGCGCGCGGTTCGAGGAGATCGCGAAGGAGGCGGAGGCCAGGACCGCGTCCGCCTCCTGAGGGGCTCGGAGGCGCCCCCGGTCAGCCGCCGAGGCGGAGGCCGGCCAGCCACGCGTCCGGTGTCGGGGCGGTACGGGAGCCGCGCAGCAGTGCGGCGAGGGCGCGACGGAGCCGGCCGACGGGGCGGGGGTGCGGGTGAGCGGTCATCAGTGCCTCCGGTGTCGTGGGGTTGCCTTCACCCCACCGACGTACGGCCGGGGAGCGGATCGACACTCCGCGAGGCGTTTTTCGAGGAAGTTCCGCTCGGCGCCGTTCTCCACCAGCTCCAGCGCCCGTGCGTACGCCCCGGCCGCCTCCGCCGTACGGCCGCTGCGGCGCAGCAGGTCGGCGCGCGTGGCCGGCAGCAGGTGGTAGCCGCTCAGCTCGCCCTCCCGCTCCAGTTCCGCGACGAGTGCGAGCCCCGCGTCGGGGCCCTCGGACATACCGACGGCGACCGCGCGGTTCAGCCGCACCACGGCGGAGGGCACGAACCGCGCCAACTCGCCGTAGAGGGCGGCGATGTCGGCCCAGTCGGTGTCCTCGGCGGTGGGCGCGGTGGTGTGGCAGGCGGCGATGGCGGCCTGGATCTGGTACGGCCCGGGTCGGCCCCGGCGCAGCGCCCTCTCCAGCAGGGCGGCGCCCTCGTCGACCTCGGCGTGGTCCCAGGCTGTGCGGTCCTGGTCCTCCAGGGTCACCAGCTCTCCGGCACCGTCCACGCGGGTCTCGCGGCGGGCGTCGTGCAGGAGCAGCAGCGCGAGCAGGCCGAGTGCCTCAGGCTCGTCGGGCATGAGCCCGGCCAGCACACGGGCCAGCCGGATCGCCTCCGCGCACAGGTTCCGCCGTACGAGGTCGGCGCCCGAGCCGGCCGCGTACCCCTCGTTGAACAGCAGGTAGAGCACGCCGAGCACGCCCGTGGTGCGCTCGGGCAGCAGATGCGCGGGCGGTACCCGGTAAGGGATGCCGGCGTTGCGGATCTTCTTCTTGGCGCGCACCAGGCGCTGCGCCATGGTCGCCTCGGGGACGAGGAAGGCGCGGGCGATCTCCGGTGTGGTCAGTCCGGCGACGGTGCGCAGGGTCAGGGCGACGCGGGCCTCGATGTGCAGCGCCGGGTGGCAGCACGTGAAGATCAGACGCAGCCGGTCGTCCTGGACACCGCTGTCGTCGTACGGCTCCCCGGGTGCCGTGAGCATGGCCGCCTCCCGTAGTTTCCGCTCTCCGACCGCCTGGCGCCGCAGTACGTCCATGGCCCGGTGGCGGGCGGTCGTGGTGAGCCAGGCGCCGGGGCGGTCCGGGACGCCGTCGCGCCGCCACCGGTCGAGGGCCTGGGCGAAGGCGTCCTGCGCGCACTCCTCGGCGAGGTCCCAGTCGCCGGTCACCCTGATCAGGGTGGCGACGACCTGGCCCCACTCGTCCCGGAAGGCGGCGGCGACGGCCTCCTCGGGAGTCACTCCCACACCGGCCGCACTTCCACCGAGCCGCCCCCGAGCGCCGCCGGATGCTGGGACGCCAGGGAGATCGCCTCGTCCAGGTCGGCGACCTCGATGATGTCGATGCCGGCGAGGTACTCCTTGGACTCGACGAACGGCCCGTCGGTGAGCAGGACCTCGTCGCCCCGGACGCGCACGGTGGTGGCGTCCGAGGCGGGGCGCAGCCGGGCTCCGCCCTTCATGAGGTCACGGCCGCGGACCTCCTCGACGTAGGAGGTGAAGCGGGGGTCGTCGGCGATCTCGGCGGGGCTGAGTTCCTCGCCGCCGACGGGGGTGCAGATCAGCAGGGCGTACTTCATGACGAGACCTCCGTGGCGTGCTCGTGGGCGATCAGCCAGCGCGGGCCGGTGTCGCGGTACCCGGTGGTGACGCGCAGCAGCCTGCCGTCGGTACGGACGAGGGCGTGTCCGAAGGCGACGCTCTCGTCGACGTGGATCCGGGACTCCAGCACCTCGCGGGTGACGGGCTCGACGGAGGTCTCGGCGAGGGCCTTGCGGAGCGCCTCGGCGCCCCTGTGGTGCCGGCCCCCGGCCACGACCTCCGCGTCCTGCGCGTAGCAGGCGATCCTCCGCTCCACGTCCCCCGTGCGCGCCGCCTCCGTCAGTTCGGCGTCGAGGCGGCGGATCTGCCCCTGGGCGTCCTCGTCCTCCCAGAACGGCCGTACCTCCATGGCGCCGATCGTCGCCACGGGATGCTTCGCGGCCGCCTCGACGGCCTCCTCCAGGGTGTCGCACTCCAGGATGTCGAAGCCGGCCACGTACTCCTTGGTCTCCGCGAACGGCCCGTCGGTGCGCAGCACCTCCCCGCCGCGCACCCGTACGGTGACCGCGTCGGCGGGCAGGGCGAGCCGGTGCCCGTGCCGTCGTACGCCACGGTCCCCGAGTTCCTCGACCCAGGGCTCGACGGGGGCCATGCCCGAGGCGTCGTTGGTGTCGTCGCCGCAGACGAGCAGCATGTACTTCATGGTTCCTCCCGGTCCTCATGAGCTTCCTACACCCGGCCGACGAACGGGGCCGGGCCGAATCGACACCCGCGCGAAAAAAGAGCGACCGGATCCCCGCCCCTGACGAAGGCGTGTTGGATGGCGTCATGACGTCCGACGAGAACGCGCGGCTGATGCGGGTCAACCAGGCCAACTGGGACGCCCGCACCCCCGTCCACCTCGCCAGCCGGTTCTACGGCCTCGACCAGGACCTCGATCCGGAGCGCTGGTTCGCCGCCTTCGAGTGGGAGGACCTCGGCGAACTCGTCGGCCGTGATGTGCTCCACCTCCAGTGCCACCTCGGCACGGAGACGATCGCGTTCGCCCGCCGTGGGGCCCGGGCGGTGGGCCTGGACTTCTCGGAGGCCTCCGTCGCGGCCGCTCAGGGGATCGCGGCGCGCGCGGGCGCGGACGTCGAGTACGTCCGGGCGAACGTGTACGACGCCGTCGAGGCGCTGGACGGGCGGCAGTTCGACGTCGTGTACACCGGGAAGGGCGCGCTGTGCTACCTGCCCGACCTGGCACGGTGGGCGGACGTGGTCGCGCAACTGCTGCGTCCTGGCGGCCGGTTGTACGTGGTGGAGTTCCATCCGCTGCTCAACTCGCTGGGCCCGAAGCCCGCTCCGGACGAGGGACCGGAGTTGCTGCTGCGCCACGACTACCTGGGCGGCGACGGCCCCGTGCGCCGGGACGCCACCCGCACCTACACCGACGGCCCGGCCGTCGAGGGCGCCACGGAGAGCTTCGAGTGGATGCACGGAATAGGCGAGGTCGTCAACGCGTTGACGGAGGCGGGGCTCGGGGTCCGGCGGCTGCGCGAGAGCGATGAGCTGCCCTGGCCCCGCTGGGCGCGGATGACCCGCACGGCGTCCGGCTGGTGGCGGCTTCCCGAGCCGCGGATCCCCCTGCTGTACGGAGTCCTCGCCACGCGCTGAGTCTCCGTGGTACCGTCCCGCTAGCACTTGTGTACGCCCGTTTCCGGGCGCCGGTGCCAGTTCTCTCTCCTCTCGCCGGTCTTTGTACCGGCTTCTGCCCAGTACCTCGCAGGTCTTGCGGGTGCTGTCTTCCGCCGCCCGAAGGCGTTGTCCGCCTCCCTGTCGCGGCTTCCCCCCTTCCTTCCGCACGTCTCATGCCTTCCGTCCTCGAAAGGACCGACCACATGACCATCACTCTCGAAACCCCTCCGGTGCAGCAGTCCCCGGTCCGCGCCGTCACCGGCGTCCTCGACATCGACGCCGCCGGGAAGGGTCACCTCCGCGCCGCGAGCCTGCTGCCCTCACCCGCGGACCTCCAGGTCTCCCCCGCCCTGATCCGCAGGTACGGCCTGCGCAAGGGGGACGTCGTCGACGGGGTGCGGGGCACCCAGCGCGCCCTCACCGAGATCGCCCGTGTCAACGGTCAGGGGCCCGGCCGCAACCGCCGGAACTTCCACGACCTCACGCCGCTGCACCCGCGCGAGCGGATCCGGCTCGAACACCCGGCGTCCGGCCTGACCGGGCGGGTCGCCGATCTGATCGCCCCCGTCGGCAAGGGGCAGCGCGGGCTGATCGTGGCCCCGCCCAAGACCGGCAAGACGGTCCTGCTCCAGCAGATCGCCGCGGCCGTCGCCGGCAACCACCCCGAGTCCCGGCTGATGGTGGTGCTGCTCGACGAACGCCCCGAGGAGGTCACCGACATGCGGCGCTCCGTGCGCGGCGAGGTGTACGCCTCCACCTTCGACCGCACGCCCAAGCAGCACATCGCGCTCGCCGAGCTGGTGATCGAGCGGGCCAAGCGGCTCGTCGAGGCCGGCGAGGACGTCGTGATCCTGCTCGACTCCCTGACCCGGCTGTGCCGGGCCCACAACAACGCGGCCCCCGGCAACGGCCGCACCCTCAGCGGCGGTGTCGACGCGACCGCGCTGGTCGGGCCGAAGAAGTTCTTCGGCGCCGCCCGGCTCGCCGAGGAGGGCGGCTCGCTCACCATCCTCGCCACCGCCCTGGTGGAGACCGGCTCACGCGCCGACGACTTCTACTTCGAGGAGCTCAAGAGCACCGGCAACATGGAGCTGCGCCTGGACCGCGAACTCGCCTCCCGCCGCGTCTTCCCGGCCGTCGCCGTGACCCCCTCCGGCACCCGCCGCGAGGAACTCCTGCTGACCCCGGCCGAGTTGACCGCCGTACGCGGACTGCGGCGGGCACTGCGGAGCGGAGACGGCCAGGGCAACCTGGAGACGCTCCTCCAGCGCATGCGGGAGACCCCGGACAACGCGACGTTCCTCCGGCGCGTCCAGCCGACCCTGCCCACCGGCTGACGGGCGCCATCCCCCGTCCGGGTGCTCACGCGCCCCGCACGGCCCGGGCAGCACGGTGTACGGCCGGTCCGTTCCTAGCTTTGCGGTATGACTATCGGATATCCCTCCCGGGTTGCCGTCTCGGCCTGCGCCCTGTGCCTGGCGGGACTGCTGGTGTCCGCCCCCGCGACGGCGGCCGCGCACACGGGCCCCGACCCCGGCGCGCCCGGCGGACCACCGGCCGCGGCCGCGTCGCCCGCCCTCCTGTACCGCTCCGGTGTCCAGGTCCGGCCGCACCGGGGCGTGCCCCGGGTCCCGGCCGTGTCCGCGCTGTCGTGGGTGGTGGCCGACGCCGACAGCGGTGAGGTCCTCGCGGCGCACGAGGCCCACCGCCGGCTGCCGCCCGCCAGCACGCTCAAGACCCTCTTCGCCCTCACCGTCCTGCCGGTGCTGCCCGGCGGTCTCAGACACACGGTCGGCGAGCGGGAACTCGCGGGCATCGGGGCCGGCAGCAGTCTCGTCGGGGTCGCCGAGGGACAGACCTACCGGGTGGCCGACCTGTGGCGCGGGGTCTTCCTCAACTCCGGCAACGACGCCGTGCACGTCCTGGCCGGGCTCAGCGGCGGCTGGCGTACGACGGCCGCCCGGATGCAGGCCAAGGCGCGCGCCCTGGGCGCCCTGGACACCCACGTCCGCTCCCCCGACGGCTACGACGCCCCGGGTCAGGTCTCCTCGGCGTACGACCTCGCGGTCTTCGGCCGGGCCGGGCTGCGCAACGCGGACTTCGCGCGGTACTGCGGGACGGCCGAGGCGACGTTCCCGAGCCGGGGCGGATGGCGGTACGGGATCCGCAACACCAACCGGCTGCTGACCGGTGCCGACGGCGTCGAGCCCTACGAGGGGCTGATCGGGATCAAGAACGGCTACACGAGCCACGCCGGCAACACGCTCGTCGCCGCCGCCCGCCGGGGCGACCGGACGCTGGTCGTGACCGTGATGAACCCGCGGTCGGGCGGCGGCTTCGCGGTCTACGAGGAGGCGCGCGCACTGCTCGACTGGGGGTTCGGCGCGGCAGGGCGGGTGGAGCCGGTGGGCTCGCTGGACGCGCTCCGGGCCAGGCCGCAGCCCGGGCCCGAGGCCGCGCCGGTCGCGGCGGCGGCAGCGCCGGCGGCGGCGGTGTCCCCGGAGCCCGCGGGGCCCGGCTGGCTGGAGACCTGGGCCGTCCTGGGCGCCGCCGGACTCGGCGCGGGCTCGATGGCGTTGGCGCTGCGGGCCCGGTTCGGGCGGGCGGCGCGCGGCTGAGCCACCGGCAGCCACAGCAGCAGTCCGAGCGTGATCCAGGTGTACGTGTTGCCGCCGAGGAAGCCGTCGACGCCGGACGCGTCGTCGAACCACAGCCACACCACGCTGGTGCACAGCACGGCGTACAGGGCGCCCGCGATCCGCGGGTGCCCTGTACGCACGAGCACGGCGAAGGAGGGCAGCAGCCACACCAGGTGGTGCACCCAGGTGATCGGGCTGACCAGGCAGGCGGTCAGCCCGGTCAGCGCGAACGCGGCCGCCCAGTCCCCCGCCGCCGCGGCCCGCCGGGCCCGTACGGCCCACACGCCCAGGGTCAGCAGCACGGCCACCGCCCACACCGCGCGGTCCGTCTCCCCGAGCCGGGCCAGGACGCCCTGCAACGACTGGTTCGACACGTAGTCCAGGCGGCCCACCCTGGTCGTGTCCCACATCGCGTCGGTCCAGTAGAAACGTGAGGCGTCCGGCGCCACGACGGCCGCGAAACCCGTCGCCGCCAGGGCCACCACCGTGGCGACCGCCGCGGCGCGCCCGCGCCGGGCGACCAGGAGCAGGCCGATGAAGAGGGCCGGCGTGAGCTTCACCGCGGCGGCCAGCCCGATCCCGGCACCGGCCCAGCGCTCCCGGCCCGTGGCGAGCAGCCACGCGTCGACCAGGACGAGGGCCAGCAGCAGGACGTTGACCTGCCCGAAGCTGAAGGTGTCGCGCAGCGGCTCGAACAGCGCGAGCGCGCAAGCACCCAGGACGCAGCCGTACCAGCCGTACCGCCGCCAGGTCCGGCCGGTGAGCAGGCGCACGACGACGGCCAGCGCCGCCAGGTTGAGGAGCAGGCCCACCGCGATCGCGGCACGCAGGTCGAGCAGGGCCATCGGCAGCATGGCGACGGCCGCGAACGGCGGATAGGTGAAGCCGTACGCCGTCCCCGGCACCCGGTAGTCGTAGAGCCGTCCGCCGTGGTGGACCCAGATGTCGACGGCTCCGTGGTAGACGCGCAGGTCGAACCAGTCGCGCAGGAGCGGCACGGTCGCCGTGAAGACGGTGACGGCGGTGACGGCGGTGACGGCGGCGAGGGCCGACAGCAGCCGGCCGCGGTCCGTGGCCGGCGCCCTCATGCCGTACGTCCCGTCACGGGGATCCGGGCCGACTGGTGCGCCTGGACGAGCACGACCAGGGCGAGCACTCCCCCGGAGACGGCGAGGACGAGTTGCCCGGCGTCGGCCGGGCCGCCGCTCGGGAGGGTGGCCAGCGCGAGCACTCCCGTCACCGCGGCCACCCGGTGCCGTACCGAGGCGCTGGGCGCGGCGGCCGCTATGAGGAACAGTCCCCACAGGGCGTACCAGGACCGGATCGCCGGGCCGAGGGCGGCGACGGTGGCCAGGCTCAGGCCGAGGGCGTAGACGGGTCGCGGGCGCAGCCGCAGCCATATGTGGCCGATGACGGCGAGGGCGGTCACGACCCCGAGGGCGTGCCAGACGGGGACGGCGAGCGGGGCCAGGTCGCTGCCGAGGTGTTCCAGCAGGGCTGCGGTGGCCCGGCCGAGGAGGCTGGTGAGGGCCCAGTTCCCGGACGACACGGGGGTGTTGAGGGCGCCGATCCAGCCGTAGCCGGTGCCCGTGACGGCTGTCGCGGTGACGGTGGTGACGGTGGCGGAGACGGCGGCCGTCAGGGTGGTCTTAGCCGGACGGTCTCCGGCCCGGACGCGGAGCACGACGATCGCGGCGAGGCCCAGGGCGGCGGGCGCCTTGACGAGGGCGGCGAGCGTCACGAGCACGGCGCCCAGGACGGGCCACCGTCCGAGGGCGGCGACCAGGCCGAGGCCGAGCAGCCCGAGCATGACGGCGTCGTTGTGGGCGCCCGCGACCAGGTGGAGCAGCACGAGCGGGTTGAGGGCGCCGAGCCAGAGCGCGGCGGCCGGGTCGGCGCCGCTGTGGCGGGCCAGGCGGGGCAGGGCGGCCGCCATCAGGGCCACGCCGAGCAGGGCGACGAGCCGCATCCCGAGCAGACCGGCGGGGAGTTCACCGCGGGACGCCTTGGCCAGGGCGGCGGCCACGCCGAGGAACACGGGGCCGTACGGGGCGGCCGTGTCGCGCCACATGGGGGCGACCTCGTCCGCGAGGGGGCCGCCGAGCAGGGCGGGGCCGTGGGCGTAGACGTCCACGTGTGCGTCGGCCATGGCGCCTTGGGCGAGGTAGCTGTAGACGTCCCGGCTGAACAGGGGCGGGGCGAGCAGCAGCGGGATCGACCAGATGACGAGGACGCCCATGAGCTCGCGCGTGCTGGGCCGCTCGCCGCAACCGCGCAGCAGGCGGCCGAGCAGGAGCCAGGCCGCGATCAGCAGGACGACGCCGAAGTAGGCGCCGACCAGGCCCAGTGCGGCCTGGGGCGAGGCGGGGGTGAGGAGTTCGCGGACGGGGAGGGCTCCCGCGGTCTCACCGCCCGCGGCGAGGAAGGCGGTGCCGACCAGACCGAGGATCTGGCAGCGACGGAGATCGACGGGGGCGTTGACCGACACGTCGGCAGCGTGGCAGTCGTGGGTGGCTGGAAGGCGACGCGGTGGCGACCGGGGTGTGACCGGTGCGTGGTCGGGCTCGGGACGCGCTCCCCGCCTCAGAACACGGAGAGCCCCGTGAGCGTCGTGAACCTGTCCAGCGCCGCCACTCCCGCCACCGAGTTGCCGCGTTCGTCCAGGCCCGGGCTCCAGACGCACAGGGTGCAGCGGCCCGGTACCACCGCGATGATCCCGCCGCCCACTCCGCTCTTGCCGGGCAGACCCACCCGGTAGGCGAAGTCACCGGCCGCGTCGTACGTGCCGCAGGTCAGCATGATCGCGTTGATCTGCTTGGCCTGGCTGAGGGTGAGCAGGCGGGTGCCGTCGGCGCGGATGCCGTGGCGGGCCAGGAAGGTGGTGGCCAGGGCCAGGTCGGCGCAGGACGCCCTGATCGAGCACTGACGGAAGTACTGGTCGAGCAGGACCGGGACGTCGTTGTCGATATTGTCGTAGGCGGCCATGAAGTGGGCCAAGGCGGCGTTGCGATCGCCGTGCGCGGACTCGGAGGCGGCGACCTCCTCGTCGAAGTCCAGGCCCGGATTGCCGCTCTCCTCGCGCAGGAACGACAACAGCTCGCCCGCCGCGTCGCCGGTACGGGTCTGGAGGCGGTCGGTGACGACCAGGGCGCCCGCGTTGATGAAGGGGTTGCGCGGGATGCCGTTCTCGTACTCCAGCTGCACCAGGGAGTTGAAGGGGTTGCCGGAGGGCTCACGGCCCACGTGCTCCCAGAGTGCGTCGCCCTCCAGGGCCAGGTCGAGGGCGAGGGTGAAGACCTTGGTGATCGACTGCGTGGAGAACGGCTCGCGCCAGTCCCCGACGCCGTACACCGTGCCGTCCAGCTCCGCGACGGCCATGCCGAAGCTGCGCGGGTCGCGGGAGGCGAGCGCGGGGATGTAGTCGGCGGGGCGGCCGCGGCCCGGGGTGCCGTCGATCTCCGAGAGGATGCGGTCGAGAACCGGCTGGAACTGCGAGGACATGATCGGCATCATGCCGCACGCCCGACGCACGGCTGCCCCCGGGCCACGGGTGCCCGAGGGCCCGCCGTGCCGTCCAATCAGGCATGTCTGGGGCCGAACTGCGCGTGCTGGCCCGTCGATCACGCACCCGCACGTCAGGGTGAGGGTTCGCGGCCCCCGTGAGGCGGGGCCCGTTCGGTCAGCGAGCAGACAGGAGCGATGTTGCGCCAGCGGAACGAACGCACCCAAGTCACCGACTCGGTGCGGCGAGACGACAGGAGCAGGGCCCGGGCGGTCGCCGGTCTGTGCGCCGCGGCGGTGCTGCTGGCCGGATGCGGCATGCCCACCCCCCACGTGCCCCTGCGCGAGAACGCGCGGGGCGGACGGGACTTCTACCTCAGCCCGCGGGGCGACGACAGCGACGACGGCCGGACCCCGCAGTCCGCGTGGCGCACCCTCCGCCGCGCCGACACCGTGCGGTTCAAGCCGGCCGACCGACTGCGGCTCCAGGGCGGCGCCCGGTTCGAGGGCACCCTGAGCATCGGCCAGGGAGACGCCGGCGACCCCCGCAAGCCGGTGGTGATCGAGTCCTACGGCAAGGGCCGCGCGGTCGTCCTGGCGAGCGGCACGCGCGGCATCGAGGTGCACAACACGAGCGGTGTCACCCTGCGTGACCTGGTCGTCGCGGGCGACGCGGAGGCTTACCGGACGCAGGACGGCATCGCCTTCGTCAACGATCTGCCCGGCGACCGAAAGCTGCCGTACGTGCGGGTCTCGGGCGTCGAGGTGAAGGGCTTCCGCAACGGCCTGCGGCTGCACGGCGGCCCGGAGGCGTCGGGCTTCAGGGACGTGCTGATCAGCGACAGCACGCTGCACACCAACCAGGACGCGGGGCTCGTGGCCGACGGCCCGGCCTTCGACGCGGCCGCGCCCGCCTACGCGCACGAGGACCTGACCGTGTCGGGGGTGACGGCGTACGACAACGTCGGCGATCCGCAGGCGGCCGACCACAACACGGGCAGCGGCATCGTCCTGGGCAGCGTCCGGCGCGGCCGGGTCGAGCGCTCCGTCGCCCACGGCAACGGGGAGCTCTCGTCGCCGGGCGCGTTGGAGGGCCCCGAGGGCATCTGGACGTACGACTCGACGCGGATGACGTTCCAGAAGAACGTCTCCTACGGCAATCACACCGGCTCCCGGGTGGACGGCGGCGGCTTCGGCCTGGACAACAACGTGTCCCACTCGGTGATGCAGTACAACCTGGCCTACGGCAACGACGGGGCCGGCTTCCTGGTCTATTCCGCCGCCCCGAACACCGCTCAGACGGGCAACACGGTCCGGTACAACATCAGTCACGACGACGGCCGCAAGCTCCAGGAGTACGGCGGGATCGTCGCGCTCGGATCGCGGGTGACGAACCTCGCGATCTACCACAACACGGTGCTGATGACGGCCAACGGCCTCGTCCGCGCACCCGCGCTGCGGCTCCAGCCCAGCCTGGGCTCCGTCACCGTACGCAACAACGTGTTCGTGACGGACGGCCCCCCGGTCGTGGCGTCCCGGAGCGCCTTCCTGTCGTCGGACGTGTTGTTGCAGGGGAACGACTACTACAGTCCACAAGGCCTGAACGTGCAGTGGGGGGACCGCTGGTTCGACGATCTCGCCGCCTGGCGCCGGGCGACGGGTCAGGAGACCCTGGGCCCGCGAGCCACCGGCACCGACGCCGACCCCTGCCTCACCCGGATCCCGCTGCCCGCGGCCGGTCCGGACCTGCACGGCACCGGTCCGACGCGCGGCGCGCTGGCCTCCCAGTGCGCCGCCACGCTGACCGGTGGAGCCGTGAACCTGCGGAGCCTGGGCGTGAACCCGGGGCCCGTGGACTACTTGGGGGCGCCGCTGACCGGGTCGCCCGGAGTGGGGGCCGTGCAGTGGGGGCCGGGGGCCTGAGGGATCGTCACCCGCAGGTCGTCGCCCGAGCCGGGCTGCGGTACGTGCGCGGGACGGCCCAGGGCACGCAGGTGCCAGCCGGCCGCCCGCCAGGTCGCCGGGTCCAGGGCGTTGCGCGCGTCGAGCAGGCGCGGCGCCCTCACCACCTCGGACAGCTTCGCCGGGTCGAGGTCGCGGTAGTGGCGCCATTCGGTCAGGTGCAGCACGATGTCGGCCTCCCGGCAGGCCTCCATGACGTCCGGGCAGTACGTCGGCCCGGCCAGGGCGGCCCGCGCGTTGTCGAGGCCCTCGGGATCGTGGACGAGGACGTCGGCGCCCTCGGCGACGATCTCCGCGGTGACCGCGAGCGCCGGTGAGTCGCGCACGTCGTCGCTGTCGGGCTTGAAGGTGGCGCCCAGCACCGCGACCCGTCGTCCGGCGAAGCAACCGCCCACGAGGTGACGGGCGAGGTCGACGGTCCGCCGTCGCTGGCGGTCGTTGACGCGGTCGACCTGGCGCAGGAAGGACACCGCCTCTCCGACCTGGAGTTCCTCGGCGCGGGCGAGGAAGGCGCGGATGTCCTTGGGCAGGCAGCCGCCGCCGAACCCGAGCCCCGCGGACAGGAACCGGCGCCCGATGCGCACGTCGTGGCCGAGGGCGTCGGCGAGTGTCACCACGTCGGCTCCGGAGGCGTCGCAGACCTCCGCCATGGCGTTGATGAAGGAGATCTTCGTCGCCAGGAAGGAGTTGGCGGCGACCTTCACGAGCTCCGCGGTGGCCGGATCGGTGCTGACGTAGGGGACACCGGCGCGCAGCATCGAGTCGTAGACACCGCGCAGCAGCTGGTCGGCGCGGGGCGAGGTGACACCCACGACGAGCCGGTCGGGGTGCAGGGTGTCCTCGACGGCGTAGCCCTCGCGCAGGAACTCGGGGTTCCAGGCGATCTCGGCGTCGACACCGGGGCGCAGTCGCGCCGCGACCCTGCGGCTCAGCGCGCGGGTGGTGCCCACCGGCACGGTCGACTTGCCGACGAGGAGGGTGTCGCGCGTCAGGAGGGGTGCCAGGCCGTCGACGACGGCCTCGACGTGGCGCAGGTCGGCGGCGAGGGAGTCGGGGCGCTGCGGGGTGCCGACGCACACGAAGTGCAGGTCGGCGAAGTCGGCCGCCTCCTGGAGGGAGGTGGTGAAGCGCAGCCGCCCGTCGCGGGTGTTCCTGGTGAGGATCTCGGGCAGGCCCGGTTCGTAGAAGGGCGCCCGGCCTGCCGCGAGTGCCTCGATCTTCCTGGTGTCGGTGTCCACACCGAGGACGTCGTGTCCGATGTCGGCCATGCACGCGGCGTGCACGGCCCCGAGGTAGCCCGTACCGATGACGGTCAACCGCATGAGCCTTCTCCTGTCCGAGGGTCGTCGGCGTCGACGGGATCAGTGGGCGTAGCCGTGGGGGTTGAGTTCCTGGAACCGCCAGGCGTCTCGGCACATGGCGGTGAGGTCGCGTGTGGTGGTCCAGTTCCAGGCGGCGGCCACCGCGCTCGCGTCGGCGACGAGTTCGGCGACGTCGCCGGGTCTGCGGTCGACGACCTGGTAGGGGATGTCCCGGCCGCTCGCCTCGGCGAACGCGGCGACCAGCGCGAGCACCGAGGTGCCGATGCCCGTGCCGAGGTTGAACACCCGCATGCCCGCCTCGTCGTCCAGGTGCTCGACGGCCACCCGGTGTCCCTCGGCGACGTCCATGACGTGGATGTAGTCCCGGATGCCGGTGCCGTCGGGCGTGGGGTAGTCGTCGCCGAAGACGCTGAGCCGCTCGCGTCGGCCGACGGCGACCTGGGCGACGTACGGCATGACGTTGTTCGGGACGCCCCGCGGGTCCTCGCCGAGGAGGCCGTCGGGGTGGGCTCCTACGGGGTTGAAGTAGCGCAGGGCGAGGACCTTCATGTCCGTCAGGTGGGCGCAGACGTCCGCGAGGATCCGTTCGCACATCAGCTTGGTGTGCGCGTAGGGATTGGTGGGTGCGACCGGGCTCAGCTCGGTCAGGGGCACGGTCCGCGCGTCGCCGTAGACGGAACAGGACGAGGAGAAGACCAGCCGGTGCACGCCGTGCTCGCGCATGACGGACAGCAGGGCGCAGGTGCCGCCGACGTTGGTGTCGTAGTACTCGACGGGCCGCGCCACCGACTCTCCGACCGCCTTGTGGGCCGCGAAGTGGATGACGGCGTCCACCTGGTGGGCGGCGAACACCTCGGTGAGGGCCTGCCGGTCGCGTACGTCCACCTGGTAGGCGGCGGTGAGCGTGCGTCCGGCGGTCTTGGCGATGCGGTCCAGGGCGTGGGGAGAGCTGTTGACGTGGTTGTCGACCACGACGACTTCGTAGCCGTGGGTGAGCAGTTCGACGCAGGTGTGGCTGCCGATGAAGCCGGCGCCACCGGTCACCAGGACGGTTTCGGGCATGAGGTGCCTCGTTCTTTCGTGCGGCCGGATACGCCGGTGAGGGTTCGGGGCCCGGTGGGGACGCGGCGTCAGCCCGCGAGGAACCCGCGTACGTAGGTGGGGAACAGCAGCAGGGCCCAGGCCAGCGGTACGAGGGCGACGAGGCCCGCGGCCAGCGGCAGGGCGGCGGTCCGCAGGGCCCGGTGCACGCGGACGCCCGCCGACTTCGCGGCCTCCCGGATGTGCAGGACGCCGATGGCGAGGGTGACCAGGGCGTAGGAGAGGGAGCCGAGCAGGCACAGGAACACATAGCCGATCGCGGGACCGGTGAGCTCGCCGACGAAGGCGGCGCCGGACAGCACGACGGTGATCAGGAGGTAGGGCAGCATCAGGCGCAGCGGCAGGGGCTCCATGCCGTCGCGGACCTTGGGCGTCACTTTGAAGACGACCTTCCTCGGCCGCACCCGCTGCACCAGTGCGGCGGCTGCTCCCCAGGCCACGTACGGCCAGCGGGTCAGTCCGAACAGCCAGCCCTCCCAGCTCAGCAGTGGCGCGTCGACGGGTCTCAGCAGGCCGCGTCGCCGCAGCATCCAGGTGAGCACGACCAGGAAGAAGGACATGGCCCAGAAGTGCAGCAGGAAGGCGACGTAGTCGACGTTGATCCAGGGGTGGCCGGTGACCGCTGCGATCGGGGGCAGCAGCAGGCCGGCGGTCGTGGTCAGCGCGAGCAGCGGATAGTAGGAGAGGGCGAACGCGAACCGGATCCGCAGTCTGCCGGGCATGCGGCGCAGGTGTCTGGGGAGCATGCCCAGCAGCATGGACACCAGGCTGCGTGACCACTGGAACTCCTGCGTCACCATGGCGGCGAAGGTGATCGGGCCGTCGCCGTGGGCCTCCGCGTCGATGGCGAACGCCCCCTGCCAGCCCGCCGAGTTCAGCAGGAACGTCGTCGAGAAGTCCTCGGCGAGTTCGGGCCCGAGGCCGCCGATGTCCTGGAGGGCCCGGGTCCGCACGGCCTAGTGGGATCCGATGCACAGCGGTGCCAGGCCGTCGGAGTGGCCGAGCTGCATGGGTCCGTGGAAGGTGGCCTCACGGTGCAGTCGTCCGCGTGCCGACCACGAGGTGCGGGCGTTGGCGTCGCACACGCTGGGGGCGGCGACGTAGCCGACGGCCGGGTCGGCGAACGGCCGGACCATCTCGCCGAGGTAGTGGGGGTGGGGCACGTGGTCGACGTCGAGCTGGGCGACCACGTCGTAGTCGCTATAGCCCCAGTGGTCGTAGAAGTGCGCGAGGTTGCCCTCCTTGCACCGGGTGCGCCGGGGCCAGGTGTCGCGGTGGTACGCCGGACTGCCGCGCCGACAGGAGACGCGTACCGCGTTGGTCGCGCACCAGTCCAGGATCTCCTGGGTGGGTTCCTCGTCGCACAGCCACACGTCGTAGGGGTGCAGGAAGTCCTGGCGCAGCATCGCCGTGAGCGTGGTGCGCGCGACGGCCCAGGGTTCGGACGGGGCCCGGGTCACCACGAAGGCGGTGCGCAGCCCGGGCACCTCGACGGCCGGGTCGAAGGTGCGCAGCCGCACCATCACGACGACGAAGTACAGCGGCAGCACCGACAGGTACAGCAGGAGCGCGCTGTTCACCACGAAGCCCGCCCAGCCGACCCGGTGTTCGGGGCGCAGCCACCACTCCCAGAAGACGACGAGGGCGGTCCACCAGCACACCGCGAGCGACGACACCATCATCTGGTCGAGGCGTCCCAGACGGGGGACCCAGGAGGTGGGGCGGGGCGTGCGCTCTTTGCGCGGCCTGCCGAAGACCGGTCCGTCGGCCGGGATGTCGACGACGTTGCCCGCCGAGAGGCTCCACAGGTGGGTCTTCAGCGTCGCCTCGTCGGCCCGCGGCGGCTGTCGGCCGGTGTCGAGGGCGATGTCGCGTCCGCGGCCGTGATCCGTCTGGGTCACGACGCGACGGGGGTCGCGCCGACCGGGCGGGGCTCGGCGGCGGTGACGACGCCGTCCTGTTGTCCACCCCGGATGGCGCGGAGCGCGGCGGCCACGTCGTCGGGACGGGCGGCGAACCACTCCACGGTGCGGCGCAGCCCGTCCTCGATGTCGACCTCGGGATTCCATCCCAGGCGTTCCGCGGCCCGGGTGATCACGGGCCGGCGGCGGGTGGGGTCGTCGACGGGCAGCGAGTGGAACTGCACCTCGGCTCGGGACCCCGTCAGGTCCAAAACCATTTCGGCCAGTTGCAGAACCGTCAGTTCCACGGGATTTCCGAGGTTCACCGGTCCGGGCTCGTCGTGGTCGAGCATGGCGACGATTCCACGCACCAGGTCGTCGACGTAGCAGAAACTGCGGGTCTGCTTTCCGTCGCCGTAGACGGTCAGTGGTTCTCCCGCGAGTGCCTGGACGACGAAACTGGAGACGACCCGGCCGTCGTGCGGACGCATACGGGGACCGTAGGTGTTGAAGATCCGCATGATTCCGGTGTTCGTTCCGCGGCTCGTCCGGTAGGCCTGGGTCAGTGACTCGGAGAACCTCTTCGCCTCGTCGTAGACGGAGCGCGGGCCGACGGGGTTCACATGGCCCCAGTAGGTCTCGTCCTGGGGGTGAACTTGGGGATCTCCGTACACCTCGCTGGTGGAGGCGAGGACGAAGCGGGCGTCGTGACGTGCCGCGAGGCGCAGCGCGTTCTCCGTGCCGCGACTGCCCACGGCCAGTGTTTCCAGTGGACGCGCGAGGTAGTCGGGGGGTGAGGCGGGGCTGGCCAGGTGGGCCACCGCGTCGACCGTGCCCGACACCTCGACCGACCGGCTGACGTCACCGCGGACGAGTTCGAAGGCGGGATTTCCCAGAAAGGGAGCGATGTTGGCGGGATCGCCGGTCGAGAAATCGTCGACGCAGACGACTTCGTCACCGCGCCGCAGAAGCGCTTCGCACAGATGCGAGCCGAGAAAACCGCCGCCACCTGTCACGGCCACACGCATGAATTCTCCTGTATTCACCGAGGATTCCATCGCTCCGCCCGGCGCAGGGGTGTAAGGGGAGACGTTCACCAGGACAGGAGACGGAGACGGTCTGTTACCGAGGACCGCGAATTCAGCATATGAGCGTTGATAGCATTTTTTGGAGAACGGCGAGGCGGCCTGCGCCGATCAGCCGGTACCCCCGGAGGGACACCGCAGCGCGCGATCCCGGGCTCGCTGGGGTCTGACGGCCGCGTCGCGCCGGTGAACGCTTCATCCCTGGGTGTGACGGCACCCCGCGTGTCGGCCCGGCGCGAGGCGTCGGATCACCTGATGACGCGGGGCGCCGCCGGTCAGACGGCCCGCGTCGGATCGCCCGCCTCGTGGCCGCCGCCCGCGAGTACCTCGGGACGCAGCAGGTCCGCGAGGCGCTCGGCGGGCAGCAGGCCCTTCTCCAGCACGAGTTCGGCCACGCCCCGGCCCGTGGCGAGGGCCTCCTTGGCGATGTCCGTGGCGGCCGTGTAGCCGATGTGCGGGTTGAGGGCGGTGATCAGGCCGATGGAGTTCTCGACGGTCAGGCGCAGTGCCTCGGTGTTGGCGGTGATGCCGTCCACGCAGCGCTCGGCCAGGGTCAGGCAGGCGGCGCGCAGGTGGGTGATCGACTCCGACAGGGAGTGCAGGATGACCGGCTCGAAGGCGTTGAGCTGGAGCTGTCCGGCCTCGGCGGCCATGGTGATGGTGACGTCGTTGCCGATCACCTCGAAGGCGACCTGGTTGACGACCTCGGGGATCACCGGGTTGACCTTGCCGGGCATGATCGACGAACCGGCCTGGACCGGCGGCAGGTTGATCTCCCCCAGACCCGCGCGCGGCCCCGATGACAGCAGCCGCAGGTCGTTGCAGCTCTTGCTGAGCTTGACGGCGATCCGCTTGAGCACGCCGGACATCTGGACGAAGGCACCGCAGTCCTGGGTCGCCTCGACCAGGTTCGCCGCGGTGACCAGCGGGAGCCCGGTGATCTCGGCGAGGTGGCGGCGGGCCGACTCGGCGTAACCGGCGGGAGCATTGAGTCCGGTACCGATGGCCGTGGCCCCCAGGTTGATCTCATGGATCAACTCGACGGCCTCGTCAAGACGGGACCGGTCCTCGCCCATCATGACCGCATACGCGGAGAACTCTTGACCGAGCGTCATGGGCACCGCGTCCTGCAACTGTGTACGGCCCATCTTGAGCACATCGCGGAACTCGACGGCCTTGCGGGCGAAGGAGTCCTGGAGTACAGCCATCGCGTCGAGCAGTCCACGTACCGCGAAGACCGTCGCCACCTTGACGGCGGTCGGGTAGACGTCGTTGGTCGACTGGCCCAGGTTGACGTCCTCGTTGGGGTGCAGGAACGAGTACTGCCCCTTCCGGTGCCCCAGCAGCTCCAACGCCCGGTTGGCGATGACCTCGTTGGCGTTCATGTTCGTGGAGGTGCCGGCCCCGCCCTGGATCACGTCGACCACGAACTGGTCGTGCAGCTTCCCGTCCCGGATCTCACGGCAGGCCTCGACGATCGCGGCGGCCTTCCTGGACTCCAGCAGCCCGAGCTCCTCGTTGGCGAGCGCGGCGGCCTCCTTGACGGCGGCCAGGGCGTCGATCAGGTGGGGGTAGGCGGAGATCCGGGTCCCGGTGATGGGGAAGTTCTCGGTGGCCCGCAGGGTGTGCACACCCCAGTAGGCGTCGACGGGTACGTCCCGGTCGCCCAGCAGGTCGTGCTCACGGCGGCTGACGGCGGCGGTCATGAGGGTATGGGTCCTTCTTCCGAGGAGGGTTCAGGTGAGCTTTTAAGGGCGCGGGGAACTGCGCGACCAGCCACGTACGGGCCGCGGCCGCCGGACGAGAGGAAGGGGCAGATTCTTAGGCACACGCCGCCTCGGCGATGGGCTCCAGCGAACGAACCGGCCGCACATGCCCGACTTCACGGCCGCCGCCCAGAAGCGCCTCACCCTGGAACTCCGTCAGCAGGTCCGGCGAAACCCCGGCACGGGCGAGCGCCGCCGCGGCGACCGGCACCCGCGCCCGGTTCGCCCCGTCGGAGATCTTCACGGCGACCGCCCGCCCGTCGGGAAGCGCGGCCACCTGAACTCCCTCGAAGCCGTCCTTGGTGAGCAGCCCGGGCACGGCCTTCATCAGCGCGGCCACATCGCGCCCCGCCCCGGAGGCCATCTCCGGATGCTCCCGCATGGCGTCGGCGACCCGGGCCTCCGGCGTACCGGGGGCGGCCGAGGTGATCCGTGCGGCGGCGCGGGCGAGGCCGTGCAGGGAGACGGAGAACAGGGGGGCACCGCAGCCGTCGACGGTCACGCGCGCGATCCGCTGTCCGGTCAGGTCCTCGACGATCTCGGCGATCGCCTGCTGGAGCGGATGCGCGGGGTCGAGGTAGCCCTCCAGCGGCCAGTCGTTGAGCACACACGTGTACAGCATCGCCGCGTGCTTGCCGGAGCAGTTCTGTGCGAGCCGGGACGGTCCGCGCCGGTCCCGGATCCAGGTGTCCCGTACGGCCGGGCCGAACGGCATGTCGGGGACATTGCGCAGGGCGTCCTCCGAAACGCCCGCCAGCTCCAGGATCCGCCGGGCCCCGGCGAGGTGGCGTTCCTCGCCGGAGTGGCTGGCGGCGGCGAGCGAGAGGAGCTCTCCGTCGAGGGGCAGCCCGGCCCGGACCATGGCGACGGCCTGGACCGGTTTGAGCGCGGACCGCGGATAGAACGCGGCCTCGATGTCGCCGAGTTGGAAGCGGACGTCTCCGTCGCCGTCGAGGACGACGACGGAACCGTAGTGGGTGCCCTCGATCAGCCCGCCGCGGATGAGGTGGGCGACGGGGGCGTGGAGGGGTTCACGGACCAGGGGTGCGGCCGCGACGGCACTGATGTACATCACTTCCTGCTTCTCCGGGAACGCCACGCGGATCACGCGTGCGTGCCGGTCGTTTCGGGTTCGGAAGGCGCGCGAGAGATCACGCGCCGGTGGATTCGGTCCCGGTGGCCGCGCGGGTCACCCGGCCGCGGACGGCGAACCATCCGGCGACCAGGGCTCCGGCGATCAGCGGGAGACACAGCACGGTGGTGCGGCCGGCGCCGCCGTCGGCGTACATGAGGACCAGGACGGAGGCGAGGAAGGCCAGCGTCACGAGTTCGGTCCAGGGGGAGCCCGGCAGTCGGTAGCCGGGGCGGGTCAGGTCGCCCCTCTCGGTCTTCTGCCAGAAGAGCAGGTGACAGACCATGATCATGCCCCAGGTGGCGAGGATGCCGATGGCGGCGAAGTTCAGCACGATCTCGAACGCGTCGGCGGGGACGACGTAGTTGAGGCCGACACCGAGGACGCAGACGCCGCTGGTGAGCAGGATGCCGCCATAGGGGACCTGGCTGCGGCTCATCACGCCGGTGAACCTGGGCGCCGAGCCGGACATGGCCATGGAGCGCAGGATGCGGCCGGTGGAGTACAGGCCGGAGTTGAGCGAGGACATGGCCGCGGTGAGGACGACGAGGTTCATCACGCCGCCGGCGGCCGGGATGCCGATGTTGGACAGGACGGTCACGAAGGGGCTCTCGCCGCCGGTGTACTTGTTCCAGGGCAGCAGCATCGACAGCAGGAGTACCGAGCCGACGTAGAAGAGGCCGACGCGCCACATGATCGAGTTGATCGCCTTGGGCATGATCTTCTCGGGGTTCTCGGTCTCGCCCGCGGCGACGCCGACGAGTTCGACGGAGGCGTAGGCGAAGACGACGCCCTGGATGATCAGCAGCATCGGCAGCAGGCCGTTGGGGAAGACACCGCCGTTGTCGGTGATCAGGGACGGGCCGGGGTGGTGGCCGTCGATCGGGTGCTGGGTGGCCAGCAGGAAGACTCCGATCAGCATGAACGCCACGAGCGCGCCCACCTTGATGATGGCGAACCAGAACTCCAGCTCACCGAACATCTTCACCGAGATGAGGTTGACGGTGAGGACGACCGCGAGCGCGACGAGGGCGATCACCCACTGCGGGATGTCGGAGAACATGCCCCAGTAGTGGGTGTAGAGCGCGACGGCGGTGATGTCGGCGATTCCGGTGGTGGCCCAGTTCAGGAAGTACATCCAACCGGCGACGTAGGCGCCCTTCTCGCCGAGGAACTCCCGGGCGTACGACACGAAGGCGCCGGAGGAGGGCCGGTACAGGACGAGTTCGCCGAGGGCGCGCACGACGAGGAAGGCGAACACGCCGCAGACCGCGTAGGCGATGAACAGGGAGGGTCCGGCGTCGGCGAGGCGGCCGCCGGCGCCGAGGAAGAGGCCGGTGCCGATGGCTCCGCCGATGGCGATCATGTTGACGTGCCGTGATTTGAGGGACTTGCTGTAGCCCTCGTCTCCGGCGTCGACATGGCCGGAACGTTTCTGCACGCCGTCGTGCAGGGACTGCTCGCTCACGCCTGGGGCTCGCCTTCCATGGGGGTGTCCGTGCTGTCCGTGCCCGTGTTCGGGGAACGCACGATGTCGGTGAGGGTGGTCTCGACGCGGTCGAGGTGGTGGGACATGGCCTCCACCGCGTCGTGCTCGGAACCGTCGATCAGCGCCTCGACGATCGCGCGGTGCTCGCGGTTGGACTGCTCCCGGCGGCCGCCCAGCTCGTTGAGGAAGGCCGACTGACGCGCCAGTGCGTCGCGGATCTCCTCGATGACCCGGCGGAAGACCGGGTTCTGGGCGGCCTCAGCCACGGCGAGGTGGAAGAGGGTGTCCATCGCGACCCAGGCCGTGGTGTCGGTCTCCCGTTCCATCCGGTCCAGGAGGTGGGCCAGGTGGTCCAGGTTCTCCGGGGTACGGCGCTGTGCCGCGTACCCCGCGACCGGGATCTCGACGTGGCGGCGGACTTCCAGCAGGTCGCTGGCCGCGTAGTCGCCGAAGGTGGGGTCCTCCACGGCGTTGGCCACGACGAAGGTGCCCTTGCCGGTCTTGGAGACGGTCAGGCCCATGGTCTGCAGGGCCCTGAGGGCCTCGCGCAGCACGGGCCGACTGATCTCCAGCGTGCGGCAGAGCTCCGCCTCGGAGGGGAGCTTGTCGCCGATGGCGTACTCCCCCCGCTCGATGGCGCCACGCAGATGCGCCAACACCGCCTCCATGGCGCTGACGCGCCGCGGAGGCTGACTGGCTGTCCGGCTGTCTGACAGGTTCACGGGAGCGATACTCCGGGCGGCGGGAGGGTGCTGTCAAGGGGGTGAGTGCGCGAAGGGTGAGGAGCGGGGGTCGCCTCACGAGCACGTGCTGGTCAGCGGGGTCGCGGGGCGATGAGGGGCGGGAGTGTCAATGGCGGTCGGGGGGCGCATCTCCGTGGCGGTCGGCGGAACCAGGCCTTGGCCTTGGTGTCAGTCCGCTGCCCCGAGCCGCCGGGTGCGCGAAGGCGAGAAGCGGGGGTCCTCTCATGTGCCGGTGCTGGTCAGCGGGCGTGCCTCCGTGTCGGTTGGAAGGGCGCATCTCCGTGGCGGTCAGCGGACCGGCGCCACGGTGGCAGTCCGCTGCCCCGGGCCGCCGAGTGCGCGAAGGCGAGAAGCGGGGGTCCTCTCATGTGCCCGTGCTGGTCAGCGGGCGTGCCACCGTGTCGACTGGAAGGGCGCACGCCCATGTCGGCCAGAGGGCGCACCACCGTGGCGGTCAGCGGACCGGCGCCCGGTGGCAGTCCGCTGCCCCGGACCGCCGAGTGCACGAAGGCGAGAAGCAGGGGTCCTCTCATGTGCCCGTGCTGGTCAGCGGGCGTGCCTCCATGTCGACTGGAAGGGCGCACGTCCATGTCGGCCAGAGGGCGCACCTCCGTGGCGGTCAACGGCCCGGCGCCCCGGTCGCAGCCCGCCGCCCTGGCCCGCCGGGTACGCGAAGGCGAGAAGCAGGGGCCCTCTCATGTGCCCGTGCTGGTCAGCGGGCGTGCCACCGTGTCGACTGGAAGGGCGCACTCGCAGCCCGCTGCCCAGGACCGCCGCTGCGGTCAGCGGCTCGAACCTCCGCGCACGTGGGCGCGGACTCGCACCCCCATGGCGGCCGGCCGCCCGCGCCCCCCGCACAGGTCAGCTCGACAGCGTCCCGCACAGGTCAGCTCGACAGTGTCCCCGTCGTCAGCAGGCCGAAGAGGAGCAGGCCGACGACGATCCGGTAGATCACGAAGGCGTTGAAGGAGTGCTTGGCGACGAACTTCAGCAGCCAGGCGATGGAGGCGTAGGCGACGACGAAGGAGACTGCCGTGCCCACGGCGAGCGGGGCCGCGCCCACGCCCGCCCCCAGGGCGTCCTTGAGCTCGTAGATGCCGGCGCCGGTGAGGGCGGGGATGCCGAGGAAGAAGGAGAGGCGGGTGGCGGCCACACGGTCGAGGTCCAGGATCAGCGCCGTGGACATGGTGGCGCCGGAGCGGGAGAAGCCGGGGAAGAGCAGGGCGAGGATCTGCGAGCAGCCGACCAGCATGGCGTCCTTGAAGGAGGTGTCGTCCTCACCGCGCTTGTGCCGGCCCATCTGGTCCGCCGCCCACATCACACCGCTGCCGACGATCAGGGAACCCGCGACCACCCACAGGGAGGCGAGCGGCCCCTCGATGAGCGGCTTGGCGGCGAGACCGACGACGACGATCGGGACGGTCGCGGCGATCACCCACCAGGCGAACTTGTAGTCGTGGTGGTGGCGCTCCTCCTTGTCGACCAGGCCCCTCCCCCACGCGGAGACGATCCGCACGATGTCCTTGAAGAAGTACACGAGCACGGCGGCGATCGCGCCGACCTGGATGACGGCCGAGAACCCGACGACGGCGTCGTCGTCGACGGGGATGTTCATCAGCCCCTCGACGATCTTCAGATGGCCGGTGGAGGACACGGGCAGGAACTCGGTCACCCCCTCGACGGCTCCGAGGACGACGGCCTGACCGACGCTGATGACGCTCATGGGATCCAGTTCTTCTCAGGGGAAGGCAGGTGCGGAGGGCACAGTCTTACTACACGCGGACAAGCGTCGAACGCCTACGCCCACACGGCCTGCGCCAGCTCCACTCCCGCGAAGGCCGCCCCGAGACCGGCCACCACACTCGCGACCACGTTGGCCACGGCGTAGAAGCGTGCCCCGGTCTCGGTGAGCCGGAGGGTCTCGTAGGAGAAGGTCGAGTACGTCGTCAGGGCCCCGCACAGGCCGGTGCCCAGGAGGAGCTGGAGGTGGGATCCGGCCGCCCCCGCGGCCACGGCGCCGGTGAGCAGGCCGAGGATCAGGCAGCCCGTGACGTTGACGGCGAACGTGCCCCAGGGGAAGACCGAGTCGTGCCGGGACTGCACCGCGCGGTCGGTGAGATAACGGAGCGGGGCGCCGACCATGGCACCCGTGACGACCAGCAGCCAGTTCACAACTACTTCTTACCCTTCACGCCCGCTATGTCCTGGTTCTCTTCGCGGCCGACGTACCGGATGACCTCGCACTCGTCGAGGGTCACCAGACCTTCGGTGACGAGTTCGTCGAGCTGCGGCAGGAACTCCCGCACCCGGGTCTCGGTGTCGACGATGACGACGGCCACCGGCAGGTCCTCGCTGAGGGACAGCAGCCGGGAGGTGTGGATCAGGGAGGAGGCGCCGAAGCCCTCGATACCGCGGAAGACGCTGGCCCCGGCGAGACCGGCGGCGTGGGCGCGGTGCACGATCTCGGCGTAGAGGGGCTTGTGGTGCCAGGTGTCGTTCTCGCCGATGTGGACGGTGAGGCGCAGGGCGTTGCCGGTCAGTCTCGTCATGGTTGCCTCCACTTCAGGACACGGCGGGCGGCCGCCGACGCGAGCCACACCGCGGTGAGGGCCGCGAGCAGGGTCGCGGCGAGGTAGGCCAGGCCCGTGCCGGGTCGGCCGTGGTCGACGAGTTTCTGGATGTCGACGGCGTAGGTCGAGAAAGTGGTGAAACCGCCGAGGACGCCGGTGCCGAAGAAGGGGCGGACCAGGCGGTGGGCGGCCCGGACGTCGGTGATGACGACCATGAACACGCCGATGACGGCACAGCCGATGACGTTGGTCCAGAAGGTCGCCCAGGGGAATCCGCCGGGCGGGGTGGGCCAGTGGAGGGAGAGCGCGTACCGTGCCGTCGCGCCCAGGGCGCCGCCGAGCGCGACCACCGCGACCACGGGTGCCTGGCCGTGCCGGAGGGACCGGCGTGCGGGTCCGGCGGGGGCACGCACGCTCTGGGGGGCTGTCATGGTCGTGTCTCTCCTACTCGCCGGGGCCCGGCACACGGGCGCGCTCCATCGCAAGTAGGGACCGTTGGCGGCGCCTTCGCCGCGGTTCGGGTACGGCGGGCCCCACCGCCGTACCGCGAGGGTGATCGCGACCGAGGACCAGGGTAACGCCGGGGCACCGCCGGGGTCACTTGGCGGCCGGCGGCCCGGACAGAACGATGCCGCGCTCCCTTGGGCCTGGGCGACGACCAGGTGGCCGACCGCCTCACCGACGCCGGCGCCGTACGGAAGCGGACCGGTGGTGGGCGAGGCCGGTAGGACGGAGGGGGCGTGTACGGCGACACGGGCGGCAGCTCGGAGGGTGCGGCCATCCGCGCGCACCGACCGCGGGCGTCGGTGACGATGCCCTCGGCGCCATGGCCGCCGATCGCGAGGTGCGGCAGGCGTCAGTTCGCTGGGACGGTCGGTCCAGTGGGCGCCCACCCTGCCGTGTCGCTACCAGCCCTTCTCGAACATGCGCGCCACCTCGGCGATGCGCATCTCGTCGCGACGGTAGTAGGTGCGCCACCGGATCCTCCTGGTGCGCACCAGGCCGATCTCCACGAGGAGACCGAGATGGGTCTCCGCGACCGAGCGGGGCACTCCGAGCTTGCCCGCGACCGCGTCTGCGGTGACTCCGTCCTGGGCGGGGTCGCCGTGCCGCTGCGGCGGGAAGTGCGCGGCCGGGTCCTTCAGCCACTCCAGGATGTCCAGGCGCCTCTGGTTGGCCGGAGTCCTCAGCATCTCGTCCCCTCCGCCCCTCCTTCTGCGTGTGTCCACTGTCCCGCAGTCGAAGCCGCCCTGTCCCGCAGTCGCCGAGCTTGTCCGAGATGGAACTCCTCTGTGGCACAGGGCCGTTCGGCGCGGAGGCGGCCGGTGAGGAAGGAGACGCCGACCCGACGGACCCCGCCCGACGGACCCCGCCGGACGCCGTGGGGCCCCTCCGCCCGCGGCTCGTGGTCGCGCGGGCGGAGGGGAGTCGGTTCAGCCGTCGAGCCGTACGACCCGGACGGCACCCGCAGGGACGGCGAGGCGGCCCACGGCGCGTTCGCCGGTCAGCAGTTCGGTGCCCGACGTGTCCAGGGGCACCTTCGCCTCCGACGCGGTGTGGTTGACCACGAAGACGTAGGAACCGGCCTCGCCGTCGCGCCGGACCACCTCGACGTCGTGGGGCAGATCGGCGCGCGAGGGGAGCTGGGCGTCCTCGGCGGCCCAGCCGAGCAGCGCGTCGAGGCCCTGGGCGGCCAGGCGGGTGGAGACATACCAGGCGGTGCCCGCGCCGTGCCGGTGCCGGGTGACGGCCGGGTGGTCGGCGGCCAGGCCGTCGGCGTACGTCCACACGGTCTCGGCACCGCGCGGCACCACGAACTCGGTCCACACGTCGCCGGTGAGCTCGGAGCCGTCGGGGCCGGTGATACGGACCGACTGGTCCGGCAGCAGCGGCGAGAACTCCTCGACGGTCAGGCCCAGGACGTCCCTGAGCGCGCCCGGGTACGCGCCCGCGTGGACGGCGTCGTGCTCGTCGACGATGCCGGAGAAGTACGACACGACGAGGGTGCCGCCGTTCTCGACGTACTCCGTGAGGTTGCGCCCCGCGGCCTCCGTCATCAGGTACAGGGCGGGGACGACGACAAGGGGATAAGCCGACAAGTCGGCTTCCGGGTGGGCGAAGTCGACCGTGAGGTGGCGGTCGTAGAGGGCCGCGTAGAAGGCGTCGGCGCGCTCGCGCGCGTCATGGTCCTCGCTGGGGCGCCAGTCGAGGTTCTGCGCCCACCAGGAGTGCCAGTCCCACAGCACCGCCACGTCCGCCCGGGTGCGGGTGCCGCGGATCTCGCTCAACGAGTCGAGAGCGGCGCCCAGTTCGACGACCTCGCGCCACACGCGCGTGTCGGTGCCGCCGTGCGGGACCATCGCCGAGTGGAACTTCTCGGCGCCGCGCCGGGACTGGCGCCACTGGAAGAACATGGCGCCCTCGGAGCCGCGGGCCACGTGCGCCAGGGAGTTGCGGGCCATCTGGCCGGGGGCCTTGGCGGGGTTGCGGGGCTGCCAGTTGATGCCCGAGGTGGAGTGCTCCAGCAGGATCCAGGGGGCGCCGCCCGCGACCGAGCGGGTGAGGTCGGCGGCCATCGCGAGGTTGACGTGGGTGCGGCGGCCGTCGGTGATGAGGTAGTGGTCGTTGGTGACGATGTCCACCTCGCGGCCCCAGGCCCAGTAGTCGACCGAGTCGCACTGGCTGAGCGCGGTCATGAAGTTGGTGGTGACCGGGACGCCCGGGGAGAGCCGGTGCAGGATGTCCCGCTCCATGACGAAGTTCTCGCGCATGGTGGCGTCGGCGAACCTCTTGTAGTCCAGCGCCTGGCCGGGGTTGCCCACGGTGGCCGCGGTGCGCGGCGGGTCGATCTGCTCGACGCTCGTGTAGTGCTGGCCCCAGAAGGCGGTTCCCCAGGCCTCGTTGACGCCGTCGACACCGCCGTACGTCGTGGTGAGCCAGCGCCGGAAGTGGGCGGCGCAGGAGTCGCAGTAGCAGGCGGAGACGGGGACGCCGTACTCGTTGTGCACGTGCCACATGGCGAGGGCCGGGTGGTCGGCGTAGCGCTCGGCGAGCCGGGTGGTGATGTTCGCCGCGGCCTCGCGGTAGGCGCCGTTGCTGTGGCAGATGGCGCCGCGGGAGCCGAACGCGAGCCGGGTGCCGTCTGCCGTCATGGGCAGGGCGTCGGGGTGGGCGCGGTAGAACCAGGCGGGCGGGACGACCGTGGGCGTGCCGAGGTCGACGCGGACGCCGTTCTCGTGCAGCAGGCCGATGATCCGGTCCAGCCAGCCGAAGTCGTACACGCCCGGTTCCGGCTCCAGGAGCGCCCAGGAGAAGATCCCCAGGCTGACCATGGTGACCCCGGCCTCGCGCATCAGCCGGACGTCCTCGTCCCAGACGCTCTCGGGCCACTGCTCCGGGTTGTAGTCCCCGCCGAAGGCAAGCCTCGTGAGGCCCCTGGGGGTGGTCTCCGGCATGGTCTCTCCCGTTTCGACTGGTTGGGAACGTGCACACACCGATCCAGATGCGTGCGGCCCAAGATAACCGTACAGAGGTGAGCCTTGCCAAGGTCTGACGGGAGACTTTTCTGTGCACGATCCCAGCCGACGCGCATCCCCCTGGTGCCGTCCCGCCGTTCGACCACCCCCTTCCCGCCCTCACGGGCCTTAGAGTCTTGACCATGAACAATGCGGGGGGCCGGCGCAGACCGCCGACGATCCACGACGTGGCCCGCGAGGCCGGGGTCTCGCGGGGCACCGTCTCGCGCGTGCTCAACGGCGGACACTACGTCAGCCCGCCCGCCCTGGAGGCGGTCAACGCCGCGATCCGCAAGACGGGGTACGTCGTCAACCGGCACGCCCGCTCCCTGATCACCGGCCGCTCCGACTCGGTCGGGTTCCTGCTCACGGAGCCCCAGGAGCGGTTCTTCGAGGACCCCAACTTCAACGTCCTGCTGCGCGGCTGCACGCAGGCGCTGGCCGCCCACGACATCCCGCTGCTGCTGATGCTGGCGGGGACCGAGGACGAGCGCCGCCGGATCAAGCGGTTCATCACGGCGGGCCACCTCGACGGCGTCCTGCTGGTGACCAGCCATTCCGCCGACCCGGTGGCCGAGGAGCTGCACAAGGCGGGCGTGCCCGTCGTGCAGTGCGGCAAGCCCATGCGGCCGGGCTCGAAGGTCAGTTACGTGGCCGCGGACGACCGCGATGGCGCCCGTGACATGGTGCGGCATCTGCTGTCGCTGGGCCGCCGCCGGATCGGCATCGTGACCGGCCCGCCGGACTCGCCCGGCGGGGTGGACCGCCTCGCGGGCTACAAGGAGGTGCTCACCGAGGCGGGCATCGAGATCGACGAGCGGCTCGTCGTCGCTGGCGACTACAGCCGGGCCGCCGGGCAGGCTGGCACCGAACGGCTGCTGGCCCAGGCCCCGGACCTGGACGCCGTGTTCGTCGCCTCCGACCTCATGGCGCTGGGCGCTCTGGCGGCGCTGCGCCAGGCGGGCCGCCGGATCCCCGAGGATGTGGCGGTGGGCGGCTTCGACGACTCCATCGCGGCGACGGAGGCCACCCCCGCCCTCACCACGATCCGCCAGCCCTACGACCGCATCAGCGCCGAGATGGTGCGGGTGCTGCTGGCTCAACTGGGCGGCGAGGATCCGGCGGCGGTCATCCTGCCGACGGAGCTGGTGCGGCGCGAATCGACCTGAGCCGGGTTCGGAGCGGCCCGGTGGCCGGCGGTCCATGGCCCGTGCGCGCGGCGACGGCCGCGCTGCTCAGGCCGCCGCGTTCCACGAGCCGACGCGACTGGCTCGCGAACTCCACCACGAACATCGGCGGCGGGTGGGCGGACAGTCGGCCCCACTCACCGTCGGCGCGTCCGGCGCGTCCGCGCGGCTCGGCCATCCGGTCGGCGGCGAGGCGCGGCAGGCGTGAAGCGACCACAGCGGGGCGCCACACGATCGACGGCCATCGCGCGGACAGCCCGCCCCACCCACCGTCAGCACGTTCACGCGACTCGGCCATCCGGTCAGCGGCGAGGCGCGGCAGGCCTGAAGCGACCACAGCGGGGCGCCACACGATCGACGGCCATCGCGCGGACAGCCGCCCCACCCACCGTCAGCACGTCCGCGCGACTCGGCCACCCGGTCAGCGGCGAGACGCAGCAGACGAGAAGCGACCACAGCGGGGCGCCACACGATCGACGGCCATCGCGCGGACAGCCGCCCCACCCACCGTCAGCGCGTTCACGCGACTCGGCCACCCGGTCGGCGGCGAGGCGCGGCAGACGAGAAGCGACCACAGCGGGGCGCCATGGGATCGGCGCGGGTGGACGTTCGCATGGGTCGGGCCGGGTCGATCGGTTCGCCGACCAGCGTGCACTCTTCCTGACGGTGACCTTCGGAGCACGCCCCTGCCGGTCCGCCGGCCCCGCACCGAGCCGGCGCGTCCGCTTCCGCGCAGGGCCTCGTTGCTCAGCTCGGATCGGGGCGGTGCCGTGCGGGGACCGATCAGGATCGGAGAAGCGCTCCTCCCCTCCCCCGGCCTAGCGTGAAACCACCGACACGGACCGTCGGGGACACCACACGAAGGAGCACACCATGACTGCCGGCCTCAAGACGATCATCTACCCCGTCAAGGACCTGGCGGCGGCGAAGGCCCTGTTCGGCGCGCTGCTGGGCGTGGAGCCGTACGCGGACGAGCCGTACTACGTCGGCTTCAAGGACGCCGGCCAGGACGTCGGCCTCGACCCGAACGGACACGCCCGCGGCATGACCGGCCCGGTGCCCTACTGGCACGTCGACGACATCCGCGCCACGCTCGCGGCGCTGGTGGCGGCCGGGGCTGAGACGCTCCAGGACGTCCAGGACGTCGGCGGCGGCAAACTGATCGCCTTCGTCAAGGACGCGGACGGCAACCTGGTGGGGATCACTCAGGATCCGCAGGCCTGAGTTTCTTGCACGCGCACTAGTTGCACAGACAACAATGGCTCGATCGGTGTTACCGTGCATGTATGGCGGTGAACACGGTCGGGACCGGCCTTGAGGAGCGGTGGCGGGACATCCTGTCGGTGCATGCGCGCACGATGTGCGAGATCGACCGCGTGCTGCATCCGCACGGGTTGGGCGCGAGCGATTTCGAGGTGCTCGACATCCTCGCCACCGAGTCGCCCCGGGAGGGCGACCAGTGCCGCGTGCAGAACCTCGTCGGCCGGGTGCATCTGAGCCAGAGCGCGCTGTCCCGCCTGATCGGCCGTCTGGAGAAGGACGGCTTGGTGGAGCGGTCCATGTGCGTGGAGGACCGGCGGGGCGTGTGGGTGTCCCTCACCCGCAAGGGCCGTGACCTGCACGCCGAAGCACTGCCGCTCCAGCGCGAGGTGCTGGCGAGGATGCTCGACGGCTAGGACCGACCGCGTGGCCCGGTTCGGTACCCGGTCGGTGCCCGGGACGCCGACCTGATGTCAGAGCCTGGTGTGAGGCTCTGCGCATGACGGAAGCGAACGACCCCGGCCTTCGCCAGGTCACCGACGTCCGCGAGACCACTCCCTGGCTCCGTCGAGACCACGCCCGAGCTCCGGCGCCGGCTGATCGACTGCTGGATCGCGGTCACCAACGCGGGGGGGTGCCGCCGATTTCCCCTTCCCACCCGTCCGGTACGACAAGGTCGCCCCGGTCACGGACAAGCTCCTCGGCCGCCTCCACCCGCAGGGCAGCCGGCTCGTCACCGCCTGGTTCGACGGTGTCCTGGCCGGGCGGGTGGTGCTGAACCGTGATCCCCAGTGGCTCGTCGGGCACCTGGGCCTCTCATGCGGGAGCTGCTGCGGCCGGCGGCCCGGGGAGGAGAGGGACTGAGGATCGGTGTTCACCGCGGCCCGGTGCGGGACAGCCTCCCCTCATGATCGGAGAGGCGGGCCCCGCGCATGCGTGAGGAAGAGATCGTGTCGGAGATCGTCGAGCACGAGGTGACGGATCCCTGGGAAGGGGCCCTGTTCGAGCCTGTCGCGGGCAGCGCCGCCGGGGTCGTGGTGCTGGCGGGGTCCAGCGGTCGTGTGGAGCGGCGGCGAGCGCGACTTCTGGCTCAGCAGGGTCTTGTCGCCCTCGCCATACGCTGGTTCGGGGGGCCGGACGGGCCCGCCGGGATCTGCGAGATCCCCCTGGAGACCTTCGTCGCCGCGGTGGACCTGCTGCGGTCCCGCGGAGTGGAGCGCGTCGGCGTCCTGGGGCTGTCCAAGGGCGCCGAAGCCGCACTGCTCACGGCGGTACGCGAACCGCGCGTGGACGTCGTGGTCGCCGTGTCGCCGACCGCGCTGGTCTGGTGCAACGTCGGGCCCGGCCTGGACGGCCGCCGGCATCCGTACCGTTCCTCCTGGACCTGGCGGGGGCGGCCGCTGCCCTTCATGCCCCTGGACGACTCCTGGCGACCGGCGGAGGAGGACGGCGGGCCGGTGTCCGTCCGCGGGTGGTACGACCTCAGCGAACGGACCTTCGCCGGCCACCTGGAGGCCGCCGCGATCCCGGTGGAACGGGCGCGGGCCGACGTGTTGCTCGTGGCCGGTGGTGACGACGCCATGTGGTCCTCCCTGCGGTACGCCGAGCAGCTGGCCGCACGACGTCGCGCAGCCGGAGCCCCGGTCCGACTGGTCACCCACGCCGAGGCGGGCCACCGTCCGCGGTTCCCCGGCGAGGATCCCGCCGAGTCCTCCGGGACGTTCCGCCACGGGGGCACACCGCAAGCCGACGCCCTGCTCGGGGAGTTGGCCTGGGAACCTGTCCTCGACGCGCTCCACCCCCCTCGGGGCGACCGGTCGGTGGCCGGTCAACAGTCACGGTGAAGCAGTGGGCGTCCCGTCGCCCTTCGCGTGAGCCCGGACCATCCACCACACCGGACCACCCGCCGCCGGCCCCGTGGTTCACCGGGCAACTCGGCCCCGCCGCGCCCCCCCCTTGCGGCACCACCCTGAGGAGATTGCCGACGCTGTGAAATCCGCGTCGGCCACCGCCCGGCATGACCGGCCGTCCGCGGGTCATGCTGAACAGCAGACGCCGAGCGGGGAAGGGGCTGACGCGCCTTGGCCGTGGAAGAGGAGCGGGTCGCCGATTTCAACAGCTACGCGACGAACTCGCTGGAGGAGGCGCACGACGCGATCGCGGCCCACTACTACGATCTGCGTCTCGAAGTCGCGGGCCAGGCAGCGGAGTTCGCGACCGCCCTCAACGTCGTCGATCTCGGCGCGCTCGTCGTGGGCGACATCCGCTTCGGCACCGAGATGCGGATGAGCTTCGGCGAACCGGGCGTGTACCACGTCGCCGTTCCCTTCGGCGGCTGCTTCAGCGTCCAGCAGGGGCACGGGAGCGTGGAGTTCGCGACCGAGCGGCGGGCGCTGGTCTTCGATCCGGCCCGGGACATCCACATCGACACCTGGTCCGCGGACTGCCAGGCGCTCACCGTCAAGATCGACAAGGCAGCCGTGCTGCGGCAGTTGGAGGTGCTGCTGGGCCGGTCGGTGCGGCGCCCCCCGTGCTTCGAGCCGTACATGGACGTCTCGCGGGGACCGGGTCTGAGCTGGATGCGCCTCGCGATGTGGAACCTGCTGGAGCGGGACGTGCCGCTCGGGCTGCTGAGCCATCCGATGATCCGCGGCCGTCTCGAGCAGACGCTCCTGGAGGGGATGCTGCTGGCCACCGACCACACGTTCCGCGCAGCGCTGGACGCCCCTCCCCCACCGATGCGTCCGGCGTCGGTGAAGCGGGTGATGGACGCCGTACAGGAGCTGCCCGCCGAGCCGTACGACGCGAACCGGCTCGCGGGCATCGCCCAGGTCAGTCTGCGCACCCTGCAGGAAGCTTTCCGCAGGCATGTCGGCATGTCGCCGATGGCGTACGTGCAGGAGGTGCGGCTCCAGCGGGTCCACCGGCAGCTGCGGGCGGCGGCCCCGGGGACGACCACGGTGACGGACGTGGCTCACGCGTGGGGGTTCGTCCATCTGGGCCGGTTCGCGCGGCGGTACCGGGAGCGCTTCGGGGAGTCGCCCTCGCAGACGCTGCGCGCCGCGTGAGCCGTCGCGACCGCCGATCCGCCGCGTTTTGCGGACATGCGCCACGTTTTCCGGAGCGACGGCCCGCCGGATCGGTCCTATGGTCGGGTCACGGCGATCGCACGGCGCGCCGGGGATGAGCAGGGTCGGCGCCGCTCATCCCTGTCTTCGCAGGCGAGAACCCGGGTGCGGCAGCGGGAGCAGGTCGCGCCCCTCTGCGGGCCCGGCCGCTCCCCCTCCGTCGCAATGTGGTGGCCGGGCCCCACCGCGTGAGGCCGGCGTACGGCTCAGCCCTGGGGGCGCGCCAGCAGCGTGCGCACTCCCTCGGACGTGAGCGTCAGCGGGTGCGTGGAGCTGGCGTCGATCGAGAGCGACAGGTCGCCGTCCGGCCACTGCGCGGCGAGCGCGCCCAGCGGCACCAGGCGGTAGCGGGAGACGAACGGCAGCAGTTCGGCCATCTCCGTCTCCGAGGTGAACACAGGCACCACGGGAGCGCCGTCCTGCTGCTCCAGCACGGGCAGCGCCACGGTCGTGTCCTCGTCCGCGGCGTCGTCGGGCACCGGAATGAGCACGTCACTGGTCGCGAGCGTGTCCAGCGCCGTCACGTCCTCGGTGTTCTGCGTCAGCGCGTCCAGCGCCCGCTGAGCCGGTGTGGCGTTGTGGTCGTTTGCGGGTGTGTCCATGGCAGATCCCCTGGTAGCGGCGGTCGTGCGGCCCGCCCGCGGGCATGATCGCCCGGGGCGCGGTCCTGCTCGCGTACCCGAGGGTGCCGAGAGCATGCGTTCGGGACGTCAGGGAATCAGCGCGATGTGCTCCGAGGGCAGACCGAGGGTGTCGCAGCCGACCCGGCGCACGAGCGGCTCGTACATGCCGGGTCCGACGTGGGTCCAGTACGTGGCCGCGTCGCGGAAGTAGCGCTGCATCCGTTCGCCGTCGCGCGCGTGGCGGGAGCCGCCCGTGCGGAACAGGATGCTCTGGAGGACGTCCCAGGCCATGCGTCCGGCGTTGAGGAAGGTCAGGGCGAGCCGGTTGTCCTCTGCCATGGTGAAGGGTGCCTCGCCGCTCACGTTGCGTCGGCAGGCTTCCATCCAGTCCTCGGCGGTCTGCCTGAGGCAGGCCTCGGCCATGTGGATCACGCCGAGGGCCTCGCCGAGGTGGCGTTGGTAGTCGGGCAGGTCGGCGCGGGTGCGGTCGGGCTCCAGGAGCAGCGGGCGGGCGGCGACGATCCGGGCGTACTCGTCGGCGGCGGCGTACGCGGTGCCGATCATGACGGCGGCGAGTTCGCCGTGGAAGAAGCTGGGCGCGCGGCCCGCGTACATCGGGTTGCCGTGCAGCTCGGAGCCGACGCTGCCACCTTCCACGGGCAGGTCCAGCAGGCTCGTCTCGCGGGTGAAGTACGCGGGGACGCGGGCCTGTTCCATGCGGATGCTGTTGGATCCGGTGCCGCGCAGGCCGAGGGCGCCGCGCCAGTCGTCGAGGACCGTCCACACCGAACGCGGGGCGACGAACAGGACGGGCGGGCCGGGCGGGTCGCCCGCGCGCAGGGTCTGGCCGACGTAGTGGGTGGAGTAGGGGGCGCCCGAGGAGTACGGCCAGGTGCCGTCGAGGACGACGTGGTCGGGGCCGTCGGGGCGCGCGACGCCGACGGGGGCGACCGTGGAGGCGGCTCTGAAGTCGCCGTCGCTGCAGAAGAGTTCGTCCTGGGCCTGCTCGTCGAAGACCGTGCAGACCTGGAGCACATGGGCGGCGGTGAGGCACAGGGCCCAGCCGGTGGAGGGGCAGCCGCGGGCGATCTCGACGACGACGCGGTAGAAGACGGGCAGGCCGAACTCGTGGCCGCCGTAGCGGCGCGGCTGGAGGATCCGGTAGAGACCGGCTTTCAGGAAGTCGTCGTGGGTGGCCTCGGGGTAGTGCGTGAGCCGCTCGGTCTCGGCCTGGCGGGCGAGCAGCGCGGGCCTGAGGGCCACGGCCCGTTCGATGATCTCCCGCTCGGTGGGGCCGGGTCGGGGAACGACTGTCACGGTGCCTCCTGACGTGTGGGGGCCGTCCTTCCGGGAAGCGCTACCGGCGATTCAACACGGCCGGGCGCCGCCCGGTACCGACCGGATATCGCCAAGTGGCCTCAGGATCCGATCAGTTGGTCCACGGTGACGATCCGGATCAGGGGCCCGTACGTCTCCATCACGTCCAGCGCCCTGGCGTGCGAGGTGTCGTCGGCCCCGGCGCAGGCGTCGGACACCACCAGGGTCTCCACGCCCGCGTCCGCTGCGGCGAGCGCGGTGGACAGGACGCAGCAGTCGGTGCTGACACCCGCCAGGACCAGGCGGCCCTCGGGGCGGACACGGGCGGCGAGTGCGTGGGTCCACTTGCCGAAGGTGGTCGCGTCCATGAGGTGCGGCGCCCGGTCGGCGAAGTCGTCGGTGAGGCGCCACAGCGGGGCGTCGGACGGCTGGAGGGCGAAGGGCCACCGCGCGTAGTAGGGCTGCCAGGCTCCGGTGGGCTGGCCGGGGGCGACGAAGCGGGTGAACGTGACCCGTTCGGCGAAGGCCGGCAGCAGCCGCCGTACGCCTGCCGCCGCCTCGGCGTAACGAGGGGCGGCCCAGGGGCTGTCGGGCTCGGCGAAGACACGCTGCATGTCGATGACGGCGAGCCACCCGGTCGTCATACGACGTCCTCCTGCGCGCGGACCCGTCGGCGGCCGAAGGCCAGGGTGCCGAGGAAACCGAGCGCGAGCGCGGCCAGCACGCCGAGGTTGGCGTACGCCCAGGAGCCGGACGGGCCGCCGAGGCCGAACGGGCCGAGGAGGTAGCCCTGCCAGTCCAGCCAGCTCGCGGCCGAGTTGGTGACCAGGCCCCAGCCGAGGGCGGTGGCGAGGACCGTGAGGATCAGCGGGGTGGGCGGTGCGTCACCGTAGCGGCCGCTCGGGCGGTAGAGGTCGGCCTCGGCGTAGTCACGGCGGCGCAGGAGGAGGTCGCCGAGCATGATGCCGCACCAGGCGGCGATGGGGACGCCGAGCGTGGTGAGGAAGCCCATGAACTGGCCGAGGAAGTCGTCGGCGAAGAACACGATGTAGACGGAGCCCGCGATCATCAGGACGCCGTCGACGAGCGCCGCCAGCGGGCGCGGGATCCTGACGCCCGCGGACAGCAGGGCGAGTCCCGAGGAGTAGATGTCGAGGACCGCGCCGCCGACCAGGCCGAGGACCGCGACGACGGCGAAGGGCACCAGGAACCAGGTGGGCAGGAGGGTGGTGAGCGCGCCGATCGGGTCGGCGGCGACGGCTGAGTTCAGGGTGGTGGACGAGCCCGCCAGCAGCAGTCCGAACACCAGCAGGAGCAGCGGGGCCACGCAGGCGCCGAAGGTGGTCCAGCCGACCACGCCCCGGCTCGACGAAGTCCGGGGCAGATAGCGGGAGTAGTCGGCGGCGGCGTTGACCCAGCCGAGGCCGAAGCCGGTCATCATGAAGACGGTCGCGCCGATGAACTCCTGGGCGGAGCCCGCCGGGAGGGCGCTGACGGCGCTCCAGTGGATGTGGTCGGCGACCAGCCCGACGTACACGACGGTCAGTACGCCCGTCACCACGGTGATCACGGTCTGAAGCCGCATGATCAGGTCGAAGCCCATCACCCCGCCGACGACGGTGAGCCCCGCGACCACGATCAGGGCGATGACCTGGGTCCCCGTGCCGCCGCCCCAGCCGAGCCGTCCGAAGACGGTCGCCGTGGCGAGGGTCGCGAGGGCGCACAGCACGGTCTCCCAGCCGACGGTGAGCATCCACGAGACGACCGACGGGAGGCGGTTGCCGCGCACCCCGTAGGCGGCGCGGCTGAGCACCATCGTCGGCGCGGAGCCCCGCTTTCCGGCGACCGCGACGAAGCCGCACAGCAGGAACGAGAAGACGATCCCGAGCACGCCGGCCACCAGCGCCTGCCGGAAGGAGATCCCGAAGCCGAGCACGAACGAGCCGTAACTCAGGCCGAGGACCGAGACGTTGGCGCCGAACCAGGGCCAGAACAGGGTGCGCGGGGTGCCCTTGCGTTCGGCGTCACCGATCACGTCCAGCCCGTGCGTCTCCACCTGGAGCTGCCGGGCGGTGGATCTGTTGCCGAGGGCTCTGGTGTCGGGGGATCCCGAGGTGTCTGTCATCGTCGGCCTGCCTGTTCAGACGTGTTGGGGCGACGGTAGGCAGGGGGCGCGGAGGCGTCAATCAGGCAACGTCCGCGTCACCCGGCATCCGACCGGCGGCGGTGGCGTCGGCAGGGGCGTCCTGACCGCCCCGGAGGTCACCGACCGGGTCCGGGCGGCCCTGCCGACCTGCGACGGGAGCTCCGCAACGATCAGCACCGGCCTGGGTGAACCCCCGGGCGAGCAGGGCAAGGATTCCGGCTCGCGTCCTTATGGACTCGTTGCTGCGGGTCGGCGCGTTCGTCCCGACGCTCACCCTGCTGACCGACCGCACAGGCGACGACGAGAGGGAGGTCGCCGCGGTGGCGGGCGACTTCCTCGCACACCGGACCGGCCGATTCCTCGGTGCCCGACTGCGCGCGGGACGCGTCGGCGGTCGCGCTCCGGGTGACGTCCGGGACCGGACCGGGGCGCTGATGGCACGTCACGGCGGACGGGCGGTCCTCCTGGCCCGCTTGCCGCCGGTGGTCGGCGCCCTCGCCCCGCACCTCGCGGACGCCACCCGCCTGCCCTTCCGACGCGTCGCTCCTCGCCAGCATCGTCGCGGCCTGCGTGTGGGCGACGGCGGAGGCGGGGCCGGGGTACGCCGCGTCGGCCTCTCTCCGACTCTTCTTCGCACTGGACCCCACGACAGGGCTGCCGGCGCTCGGGGTGGTTCGGGGATGATCTGCGGATGCGCCCGTTGAAGCACGGTTACACCAACCACATCCTGAGCGACGGTGCCGTCGTGAAGAAGACGTACGAGGGGCCCGACGCGGACCTCCGGCTCCGGCGCGAACACGAACTGCTCACCCGGCTCCGGGGCCGGCTGCCCGTGCCGCCGGTGGTGGCGGCGGACGACACCACCCTCACGCTCGGCTTCGTGCGGGGCACGCCCGGCCAGGAACTCCTCGACTCGGGCTGTGCGGAGGCGGTCCTGGTGTGCTGCGGGGAGGTGCTGCGCCGCCTCCACGAGACCGCGCCGAACGCGTTGGAGGCGGACGCGCATCAGGCGGACGCGCATCAGACGGACGCGCCCGAGGGGGCCGCGTTCGAGGCGGGCAAGGTGCTCGTGCACGGTGACTTCGGTCCCCACAACGTGCTGCTGGATCCCGCCACCCGCGCGGTCACAGCCGTCGTCGACTGGGAGTTCGCCCACGTCGGAGACCCGCTGGAGGACCTGGCCTGGTGCGAGTGGATCGTACGGATGCATCACCCCGCCGAGCGCGAGGCACTTCCGCACTTCTTCCGGGCCTACGGCGGCGAGGTGCCCCCATGGCCGGTCCGCAAGGGCGCCATGCTGGCCCGTTGCGAGGCGCTGAGGGAGTTCTGCCACCGCTGGGACCCGCACGGCTCGGGTGTGCGGCAGTGGCGGGAGCGTTCGGCCGCCACCGCCGCGTGGGCGGAGTAGCCCGGGAACCCGTCGTCAGGGCGGCCCGGCGTACGGGGTCAGCGGTGCTTGACGCCGGCCTGGGCGCCGGGCGCGAGAGTGGGTTCGGTGACGGGGACGTCGCCGAGGGCCTGGTCGACGGCGGTGAGCAGGTCGTCGGACAGTTCGACGCCGGATGCGGCGGCGTTGGCGTGGACCTGTTCGGGCCGGGAGGCGCCGGTGATGGCCGAGGCGACCTCGCCGCGGCGCAGGACCCAGGCGAGCGCGAGGGTGGGCATGCTGATGCCCGCCTCCTCGGCGATCGGAACGAGACGCTGGACCGCTTCCAGGATGGCGTCGCTGTAGACGAGGTCCTGCGAGACCGCCATGTCCGCGGACGCGAACCGGCTTCCTTCCGGCACGGGCTGCCCCGGCTTGTACTTGCCGGTGAGCACGCCCTGGGCCAGCGGCGACCACACGATCTGCGAGATGCCGTTGGCGGCGCACAGGCCGAACACCTCGGCCTCGGGGGCCTGCCAGAGCATGGAGTACTGCGGCTGGGAGGAGACGAACAGCTCGGGCCCGGCGAGGTCGATGGCCGCCTGGATCTGCTCCGGCGTCCACTCGCTGAAGCCGATGTAGCGGGCCTTGCCCTGTTCGACGACCTTCTGGAACGCCTCGACGGTGTCCTCGATCGGCACGGTCGTGTCGAAGCGGTGCGCCTGGTAGAGGTCGACGTGGTCGGTCCGCAGGCGGGTGAGGGAGGCGTCGATCTGCCGGCCGATGTGGGCCGGGGACAGCCCCCGGTCGGCCGGGTCGTCCGACATCGGGAAGTAGACCTTGGTGGCCAGGACGTAGGAGTCGCGGGGGTGGGCGGACAGGATCTCGCCCCAGGCGGTCTCGGCGGCACCCCGGCCGTAGGCGTTGGCGGTGTCGAAGAAGTTGATGCCCGCGTCGAAGGCCGCCTCGGTGCAGGCGCGGGTCGCGTCCGCCTCGACGCCGCCGGAGTAGGTGAGCCAGGATCCGAGCGAGATCTCCGAGACGTTCAGGTCCGAGCTGCCGAGTGTGCGGTACCGCATGGTTGTCGCTCCTTGTTTCGGGCCGTCCACCGGCTCCGGGGCGGGTGGGCGAGGCTGCTGTCCACGCTGCTGTCCACGGGATCGCCGACCATGCCCGTCGCACCGGCTCGGTCGGCTCCTCTCACTCGGCGTCGAGCTGGTGATCGGCCCACACGTAGCTCTCGGGCAGCAGGTCGGTGATGGTCACCGTCCGGGTACGGGCACCGGTGCCGACGATGACCTTGAGGTCGGGGAAGTAGTCCAGCAGGACCTGCCGGCAGCGGCCGCAGGGAGGAACGACCCCGCGGTCGCGGTCCCCCACGGCGACGATCGTGTCCAGGTCGTAGGCGCCCTGGGCGGCCGCCGTACCGATGAGGACCAGTTCGGCGCACGGGCCGCCCGTGAAGTGGTAGGCGTTCACGGCGGTGACGATCCGGCCGTCCCGGGCTCGGGCCGCGGCCGCCATGGTGTGGTTGTCGCCTCGGCACCGGGTGCGGGCGACCTGCGCCGCGGCCTGGACGAGTTCGTGGTCGACGGGGTGGCTCCGTGTGGTCAACTTCTCTGCCTTCGTCGTCGGTCGGGTGAGGTCGTCCCGCGTGCGGGCGCGGGCAAGCGAAGTATCCGAGGGTGGGTCGATTCCGGCGGCGGGGCGTGGCGCTGGGGCACCCAGACGGCCGGTGGCTTCCGGGGCCGTCGAGCGCGCTCCGGAGGGCCGGGGTTCTCAGCCTTCCCGCAGCGCCTTGTGGATCTCCCCCAGCGCACGGGTGAGCCGCGTGTAGTCGTCACCGGCCAGCGGTACGACGAAGTACCGCTCCACGACCTGCGAGTGCACGGCCACGGCCTGGAGGAACACGGTGCGACCGTGGTCGGTCGGCTCCACCAGGACGCTTCTGCGGTCCTCGGGCGAGGGGGCGCGGCCCACGAGGTCGGCCTCTTCCATGCGGTCGATCAGCCGGGTGATGCCGCTGCTGGTCAGCGTGAGGTCGTCGGCGAGTTCGCGCTGCGAGACCTCTTCTCCCGGCTGCCGGCAGAGCCGGATGAGGACCTCGAACATGGTGTGCCCGATACCGCACTCGCGCCGTAGGGCGGTGTCGATCCGCTGCTCCAGCCGGGTCGCGGCCTTGATCAGCAGCCCGAAGTCGTGCACACGGGGGCTGTTCGCCGCTCGGGCGGCCTCATCGCCCCGCCGGGTCGTGGCATCCACTGTCTGCGCCCTCTCGTGCCGTCGGCCGGACCGTCTGTCCGTCCGCAGTTTACTGCTTCCTCACCTACCGACGTCTCAATTACTGAGCAATCAATTGCTGAGTAGTCAACGAAGTCCTATGCTCGGCTTCCCGGCGGAGAGTCGTAGAAAGGGAAGTCCCATGGACCTGCAGCACTGGCTGGGCCGAGCCACCGAGGCGATACAGCAGTGGGCCGACGGCTTCGGCCCCTTCGAGCCGCACGCGGCACTCCATGTCGACGACGAGCGCTTCGCGGCCGCCTTCCAGGAGTTCACGGGGCGGCTGGGCGACAACTACCCCTTCTTCCACCCGCACTACGCGGGTCAGATGCTCAAGCCCCCGCATCCCGCGGCCGTCGTCGGCTATCTCACCGCCATGCTGATCAACCCCAACAACCACGCCCTGGACGGCGGTCCCGCCACCGCACGGATGGAGCGGGAGGTCGTGGCGCAGCTCGCCACGATGTTCGGGTACGACACCCACCTCGGCCATCTCACGACCAGCGGCACGATCGCCAACCTGGAGGCCCTGTTCGTCGCCCGGGAGCTGCATCCGGGCCAGGGGATCGCGTACAGCGCCGACGCCCACTACACCCACGGCCGGATGTGCCACGTCCTCGGCATGAAGGGCTACCCGGTGCCCACCGACGACCGCGGCCGGATGGACCTCGACGCCCTGGAGGACATCCTGCGCGGGGGCGAGGTCGGCACGGTGGTGCTCACCGCCGGCACCACCGGGCTCGGCGCCGTCGACCCCGTCCACCGGGCCCTGGACCTGCGGGAGCGCTACGGCGTCCGACTCCACGTCGACGCCGCGTACGGCGGCTTCTTCACCCTGCTCGCCGGCGCCGACGGCCCCGAGGGGCTTCCCGCCGAACCCTGGCGGGCCATCGCCCGGTGCGACTCCGTGGTCATCGACCCGCACAAGCACGGCCTCCAGCCCTACGGCTGCGGCGCCGTCCTCTTCCGCGACCCCGAGGTGGGCCGCTTCTACCTGCACGACTCGCCCTACACCTACTTCACCTCCAGCGAGCTCCACCTCGGCGAGATCAGCCTGGAGTGCTCCAGAGCTGGTGCCTCGGCAGCCGCCCTGTGGCTCACCTTCCAGCTCCTGCCACCCGCCCCCGCGGGCCTCGGCCGGGTCCTGGCCGCCGGCCGACGCGCCGCCCTGCGCTGGTCGGACCTGATCACCGCGTCCGACGTGCTGGAGCTGTACCAGCAGCCCGAGCTGGACATCGTCAGCTACTTCCCGCTGGTCGAACCGGCCACGCTGAGCGGGATCGACGGGGCCTCGGCCCGGGTCCTGGCGGACGGCATGGCCGGCGCCGATCCGGTGTTCCTGAGCACCCTCAGGGCCGACCGCGAGGCGTTCACGGCCCGCCATCCGAAGATCAGCGCGGATGCCGACGGGGCGCGCGTGCTGCGCAGCGTGCTGATGAAACCGGAGTCCGAGCATCACGTGGAGCACGTCCACGGCCGGGTCGAACAGCTCGTACGAGCCGTCCCCGGCGGCTCCCCGGTCGGCTCGTCGCCCGCTCCTGTACTGCGAGCGCAGTAGAGGCAAGTGTCTGCGGACGGCCAACGACGAGAGAGCGCGGGACTGCGAGCGTGAGGGTGGGCCGAGAATCGCCGGCCCGATCACGTGGTGCACCCCCTCGAAAGGCTCGTCGATGTCCCCTCTCGCCCGCTGGTGCCACCGGCACCGGCTCGCCGTCGTCCTGGCCTGGGTGGGCCTGTTGCTCGCCCTGGGAGCCGGGGTCGGCGCGGCCGGCAGCGCCTTCGGCAACAGCCCGACCTCGCAGGACACCGACTCGGCCAAAGCGACGGCCCTGCTCCAGCAGGCCTCCGACAGCGCGGCGGGCAAGAGCGGCAGGGTCGTCTGGCAGGCCGACGGCGGCAAGGTCACCGAGCCGGGCACCGAGCGGACGATGAACGGGGCCCTGGGGCGCATCTCCGCGGCCCCCGGTGTCGCCTCCGTGACCAGTCCCTACACCGCGGCCGGCGCGGCCCAGGTCAGCGAGGACGGCAGGACGGCCTACGCCACGGTCGCGTTCGACCAGGACGTGAGCGACGCCCAGATCGAGCACGTCAAGGAACTCGCGACCGCTCCCGGGTCGGACCGTCTGCACATCGCGCTGAACGGACAGGCGTTCACCGTCAATCCCGCGCCGAACGCGGTCGCCGACGCCATGGGCATCGCCCTCGCCTTCGTCGTGCTGCTGTTCGTCTTCCGCGCGGTCTGGGTGGCGGTGCTGCCGATCGTCACGGCCGTCGTCGGCGTCGGCACCTCCGCGGTCGCGGTGATGCTGCTCAGCCACCTCATCACCCTGTCCGACACCACGCTGACCCTCGGTTCGCTGATCGGCCTCGGGGTGGGCATCGACTACGCCCTGTTCATCGTCAACCGGCACCGCGCCAACCTGAAGGCGGGCATGGGCGTCCCCGAGTCCGTCGCCAAGGCGCTCAACACCTCCGGCCGGGCCGTGGTGTTCGCCGGGCTGACCGTCGTCGTCGCACTGCTCGGCATGCTCACCCTGAACGTCGGCATCATCAACGGCATGGCCATCGGCGCCGCCGTCACCGTCGTGCTGACCGTGCTGGCCGCCATCACCCTGCTGCCCGCGCTGCTCGGCATGATCGGACCCCGGGTCCTCAGCCGCGGCGAGCGCCGCGCACTCGCCGCGGGCGAGAGCGGCCCGGAGAGCGTGACCGGTCCGTGGGCCCGGTGGGCGCGGCGGGTGCAGGAGCGGCCCAAGGCCCTCGGGCTGCTCGCCCTGGCGGTGCTGGCGGCGCTCGCCTTCCCGACGCTGTCGCTGCGCCTGGGCGCGTCCGACGACGGCAATCTGCCCACGACATCCACGAACCGCCAGGCCTACGACATGATCGCGGACGGCTTCGGACCCGGTTTCAACGGCCCTCTCGTCCTTGCCGTGAAGGCCCCCACGGCGGCCGACCGGGCGGCCGAGGCGAAGCTCGTCACCACGCTCGGACAGGTCGACGGCGTCGCCAGTGCCACCGCCGCCCCGCTGCGGGAGGGCCGGACGGTCGGGGTGATCTCCGTCGTCCCCACGACCTCACCCCAGTCGGCGGCCACCTCCGAACTGATCGGCCACCTGCGCGAGGACGTCATCCCGCGGGCCGAGCAGGGCACCTCCCTGAAGGTCTACGTCGGCGGGACCACCGCGAGCAACGACGACTTCGCGTCCGTCCTGATGTCCAAGCTCCCGGTGTTCGTGCTGGTGATCGCGGCGCTCGGATTCCTGCTGCTGACCGTCGCCTTCCGCAGCCTGCTCATCCCCGCCGTGGGCGCCGTGCTGAACATCCTCAGCATCGGAGTGGCCTTCGGCGCGATCGTGGTCGTCTTCCAGTACGGCTTCGGCGCCTCGCTCCTCGGACTCGGCGCCGCCGGACCGATCGAGTCGTTCGTGCCGATCCTGGTCGTCGGCATCATGTTCGGCCTGTCCATGGACTACCAGGTCTTCCTGGTCAGCCGGATGCGCGAGGAGTGGGCCCACACCGGCGACAGCCACCGGGCGGTGCGGGTCGGCCAGGCCGAGACCGGCAAGGTGATCGCCGTCGCCGCCGCCATCATGTTCTGTGTCTTCGGCTCCTTCGTGTTCGGCGGGATGCGGGTGATCTCCGAGTTCGGCGTGAGCCTCGCCGTGGCCGTCGCCCTCGACGCGCTGCTGATCCGGATGGTCGTCGTCCCCGCGCTCATGCACCTGTGCGGGCGCGCGAACTGGTGGCTGCCGCGAGGGCTGGACAAGGCGCTCCCGAACGTGTCCGTGGAGGGGCCGTCGGACGAGCCGGCACCGGCGCGCCACCCGGCCCGGGAACCGCAGCCGGCCGGGCTGACCGACTGACACCGACCGTCACGTCGTAGCGACGACGCACACGCGGGCCGGCACGGGTCGGGCGGACCGGCCGCGCCGGCCCGCGCCCCTTCCCGTGCTCGCGCTCCTTACAGTGAGGAAATGCAGGTGACAGCGATGAGGCGGTGGGCGGCCCGTCATGAGCGGATCAGGGACGCGTTGCCCGCGGTGGCGCTGATGGTCGTCGCCGTGGGCGCGGCGGCCGCGGGGGATCACGGCTGGCACGCGCCCCGGGGGTCGGGGGTGGCCTGGACGGCGCTGTCCTGCGTGCCCCTCGTGTTCCGGAGCCGCTGGCCGCTGCCCGTCGTCGGGCTCACCCTGGCGGTCGATCTCACCGCCATGGCGGTGGTCCCCGACCGTGTGTCGACACCGGCGGCGGGCCTCGTGGCCCTCTACACCCTCGCCACCCGCAGCGATCGGCGTACCGCCTGGACCGTCGGCGCCCTCGCCGCCGTCGCCGTCACCGGTGTCTACGCGGCCACCCACGAGGAACCGCTCCTCGTGGGGACCAGTCTGCTGCGGCTCGACTTCGTGATCGTGGCCACCGCCCTGGGCGACGCCGTCCGCAGCCGTCGGCTGCATCTGGCGCGGGTCGAGGCGCGCGCGGAACGCGCCGAGCGCACCAGGGAGGCGGAGGCCCGGCGCCGCGTCACCGAGGAACGGGTCCGCATCGCGCGCGAGCTCCACGACGTGGTGGCCCACCACATCACTCTCGTCAACGCCCAGGCGGGAGTGGCCCATCACCTCATGCGCACCGACCCCGACCGGGCCTACGAGGCGCTGGCCCACATCAAGGAGACGAGCCGCGCCGCACTGGACGAACTGCGGGCCACCGTCGGCCTGTTGCGCCAGCCCGACGACGCACCCGACTCCCGGGCACCCCTTCCCGGGCTCGCGGACCTCGACGTCCTGATCGGCGGGATCCGGGCCGGCGGCCTGTCCGTGACGGTGACCCGCACCGGTCCGGTCCGGCCCGTCGCCCCGGCGACCGATCTGACGGCCTACCGCATCGTCCAGGAGTCCCTCACCAACACCCACAAGCACGCCCGCGCGGCGCACGCCGACGTGATCCTGGACTACGGTGCCTCGACGCTGCGCGTGACCGTCAGCGACGACGGCCGCACTGACGCCCCCCAGGGTCCCGGCACCGGTCACGGACTGATCGGCATGCGCGAGCGGGCCACCGCCATCGGCGGCTCCCTCACCGCAGGCCGGGACCCTGACGGCGGCTTCAAAGTCGTCGCCGAACTACCGCTGTCCCTTGCTCCCGCAACCACCTGACCAGCCATGAGGAAGCGCCGCCCATGACGATTCGCGTACTGCTCGCCGACGACCAGGCCCTGCTGCGCGGCACCTTCCGCCTGCTCATCGACGCCCAGCCGGACATGGAGGTGGTCGCGGAGGCCGCCAACGGCCGCGAGGCGGTGCGACTGGCCCGCTCCGAACGGGCCGACGTGGTGGTCATGGACATCCGCATGCCCGAGGTCGACGGCATCGAGGCCACCCGGCTGATCGACCAGGACGAGGACCTGGCCGGAGTGAAGGTCCTCGTCCTGACCACCTTCGAGGTGGACGAGTTCGTCATCGAGGCGCTCCGGGCGGGCGCCAGCGGCTTCCTCGGCAAAGGGGTGGAACCGGCCCAACTGCTCGACGCCATCCGCCTCGTCGAGGCCGACGAGGCGCTGCTGTCCCCCGCGGCCACCAAGAGCCTCATCGCCCGCGTCATGGCCCAGCCCGCGGCCGGCGACCTCGCCGACCCCGCCCGTCTGGCCACGCTCACCCCCCGGGAACGCGAGGTGATGTCCCTGGTCGCGACGGGCTTGTCCAACGACGAGATCGCCGAACGCCTCTTCGTCACCCCCGTCACCGTCAAGACCCACGCCAACCGGGCCATGGCCAAGCTCGGCGCCCGCGACCGCGCCCAACTCGTCGTCATCGCCTACGAGACGGGACTGGTCCGCGCCGGAGAGCGCCAGGAATAACAGCACCCGCGCATGCCGCGCGCGATCATCACGCCTTACTCTTCCCCTGTTCGACACAGGTGCGGCCATCGGGTCGAGGCGGGGGAACAAGAGACATGACATATCGGCGCGCGGTGATACCCGCCCTGGTCGGCGGCCTGCTGATCACGTTGCTGCTGTGGTGGGCGGGGGCGAGCGCGCAGGCACTCCAGCTGCGCGGCAGCACCAGCGTGTTCGACGTGGACTCCGTGAACGAACTCCGGCGGTGGCTCACGCCGTGGTCGTACGACTCCTCGGCGGCCCTGTCGCCCTACGGGTCCGCGGACACGGTCACGGGCGAAGACGCGCGCTACGCCGATCTGTACAGCACCGCGATGCAGGTCAGGTTCGTGGCCCTGTTCGCGTTCTTCCTGGCCGGCGCCCTGCTCCTGCTCCGCAGGATCCCGCCGACGCAGGGCCGTACGCCGGCCACGCTGCTCGCGCTGTGGGCCTGGTGCCCGGCGGCCGCGACCCTGGCCGTGACGGTCTCCGCTCCCTGGCTGATCGCGTCCGGGGGACGCGGCAGCTACCGGATCCTGCCGCGGCTCGCGGCGGTGATCGCGTCGAGCGGGCCGGTCGCGGTGTTGGCGGGGCTGGTGACCGCCCTGCTCACGGTGGTCGTGGCGCGGGTCGCCGGCAAGGACGCGGTCCCGCTGCCCCGCCGCGAGGTGCCGCCGCGTGCCGCCCGCCTGGCCGCGAGCGTCGGAACGGCGGTGGTCGCGCTGTCGCTGGTGGTCCTGTCCTACCAGTCGGTGGCGGCCTGGATCCAGACGTCGTTCAGCGGCGCGGGTCTGCTGTCCGAGCCCGGTGACCTGCTGCGCCAGTGGCTCCTGCTCGGCGCCTGGAGCGGTCCGTCGACCGCTTCTGTCGGCCAGTGGCTGCTGTACCGGGCGACCGACGTGCTCCTGCTGGCCGTGGTGTGGTGGTCGCTGCGCCTGCTGCCCGGCCTGCTCACCCGGCCCACCGCGCCGGCGATGGCGGTCGGCGCGGTCTGCGCGACCGTGCTCGGACTGCTCGCGAGCCAGATCCTGCACATGGCGATCGACGACACCGCGGACGTGTGGGGCCCGGTGCACCTGCTCTCCCCGCTCGGCACAGGCGTCCCGGCTGCCCTCACCCTCGGTGTCGCGTCCGGGCTCGCCGCCCTCGCGACCCTGCGACTGGCCGGGGACCGCGACCCCGTGCCGTCGCCTGTTGTCGCCGCCTGAGGCCGCTGGCAGCATGCCGAGATGCGTATCAACACCTCCTACGAGGGCGCCCTCGGCGACCACTTCGCCGACAACGCGACCGACGGCCCCTACAACGCCCACACCGACCGGCCCGCCATGCTCGCCCTGGCCGGTGACGTCACCGGGCTGCGGGTCCTGGACCTCGGCTGCGGTGCCGGGCACTACATCGCGGAACTGCGGGCGCGGGGCGCGGCCACGGTGGTCGGCGTCGAGGGCAGCGCGACGCTGCTGCGCCACGCCCGTGACCGCGTAGGCCCCGACGAGGCCGTCACTCTGCACCACCACGACCTGGAGGAACCCCTCGGCTTCCTGCCCGACGGCTCGTTCGACCTGGCGGTCATGGCCCTGGTGCACCATCACCTGGAGGAGCGCCGGCAACTGGTGGCCGAAGCGCACCGCGTCCTGCGTCCCGGCGGGACCCTGCTGGTCTCCACGGTCCACCCGACCGCCGACTGGGTCTGGCACGGCGGTTCCTACTTCGACGAGGACCGGGTCGAGACGCGGTTCGGCGACAGCGGCACCACCCACTCCTACCGCCGTATGACGATGCAGACCTTCCTCGGCGAACTCCTCGACGCCGGGTTCGCCCTGGAGCGGTTCGTGGAGCCACGGGCCACGGAGGCCGCCCGCCGCGTCGACGAGAGCCGTTACCTCAAGACCCACCGGACGCCGTTCTTCGTCGCCGTCCGCATGCGGAAGCAGTAGAGGCGTTCCGGAGAGGCCCGCGGGCCGCCGTCGCGGCCCCGGCTTGCGGCAAAGGTTCCGCCATCCCCCGGCGCTCGTCTCCTGATCAGGTGGTGTGCGTCCCCGGCCAGGCGGATCCCCCGCCCGCACCGACCTTCCCCGGGTCTTGACCCCGCTTCCTCGGCCACGTACAACTTTGCCGCAGTAGAAAACGTTTACTCGACGGAGAGGGCGCGCCCACCATGAGAACCGCAGAGGACCGGGAACAGCCCGCGCGGGACGGAGCCGGCACCCTAGGGGCGCTGTCGCGTCGGGGAGTGCTGAAGGGCACGGCCGCCACCGTCGGTCTGGCCGCGGCGGGGGCCGCGGCGCAGCCGGCCCACGCCGCCGACGGGACGGCCACGGCGGGGCTCCCGCTCCGCGCGACGGCCCGTATGGGCGCCAACGCCATCACCATGTCGGTGGTGGACGGGGCCCTCCGCTGGTCCGTGAGGCACCACGGCCGGACGGTCGTCGACACCTCCGTCCTCGGCCTCGGACTCGGCGACGGGACGGTCCTCGGCAGCGACGTGACGGTGACCCGGACCGGGTACCGGACGGCCCGCACCACCTGGAACCCGGTGTACGGGCGCAACGCCACCGTCACCGACCACTACCAGGAAATGCGCTGGCACCTGCGGGACAACGCCTCCGGGATCCGCTTCGGCGTCCAGATCCGGGCCTACCGGACCGGCGTCGCCCTGCGCTACCTCCTGCTCGACGACGGCACGGCCACCGTCGCCGACGAACTGACCACGTTCGCCTTCCCCGACGACACCACCGTCTACAGCGCCCGCGACGAGAACGCCTACCTCCCGGTGGCACCCGGCTCCATCCCGGTCACCGGCACTTCCAGCACGGACAACGGCCCGCTGACCGACCTGCCGCTCACCGCCACCCTCACGGACGGCCTCATCGCCTGCGTCTGCGAGTCGGCCCGGCTCGACTTCCCGCGCCTGATGCTCGGTTCGGTCGACGGCCGGCCGAACACCCTGTCCGCCCACCTGATGGAGCACACCGCCCGCGGTACCGGCCCGGTCGAGCCGACCAGCACCGTCACCACCCCCTTCGCCACCCCGTGGCGCGCGGTAGTAATCGGTTCCACCCACGCCGAACTGGTCGACAACGCCGAGCTGGTACTCAACCTGGCCCCGCCCAACGCCCTGGCCGACACCTCATGGATCAAGCCGGGCAAGGTCTTCCGCTGCGAGCTCAGCACCGCCGCCGGCCTCGCGGGCGTGGACTTCGCCGTGGCCCGGGGCTTGCAGTACATCGAGTACGACGCCGGCTGGTACGGCCCCGAGTTCACCACCACCGACGCGACGAAGCCGATCGCCGCCATCGACATGCCGTCCGTCATCGCGTACGCCACGAGCAAGGGCATCGGCGTCTTCCTCTACGTCAACCGGCTCGCGCTGACCGACGCGGACTCCCTCTTCGGCCTCTACAAGAGCTGGGGCGTGCAGGGCATCAAGCTCGGCTTCATCAACGACGGCACGCAGACGATGACCAACCAGATCACCGACTGGGCGAAGGCGGCCGCCGCGTACGAGCTGCTGATCGACATGCACGACGACGTGCGGCCGTTCGGCTACGAGCGGACGTACCCCAACTGGATCAGCCTGGAAGGCGTCCGGGGCAACGAGCAGTTCCCGACCGCCACGCACAACGTGACGCTCCCCTTCGCCCGCAACATCGGCGGCCCCATGGACTACACCATCTGCTACGGCCAGTCACGGGACAAGACGACCAACGCCCACCAGATGGCGATGGCCGCGGTGTACTACCAGCCCCTCAACTTCCTTTTCTGGTACGACAAGCCGTCCAAGTACGCCAACCCGGCGAACTGGCCGGGACTGCCGTGGTTCAACTCCGTCCCCACGACCTGGGACGAGAGTCGGACCCTCGCCGGATCGATCGGCGAGTACGTGGCGGTCGCCCGCCGCAGCGGGGACACCTGGTACCTGGGGGCGATGACCGACGAGACGTCCCGGACCCTGTCGGTACCGCTGTCGTTCCTGGGCGGCGGCACGTACACCGCGACCGTGTACGCCGACGGCACCCCCGGGGCCGCCCCGTACCAGACCCCGGTCGTGGTCAGCACCCGGTCCGTCACCGCGGAGAGCATATTGAGCGTGGCCATGGCCCCGGCGGGCGGCCAGGCGGTCGTCCTCAAGCCGAGCTGACCCCTGTGGGGCCGAAGGGCCACTTCACACGAATGCCCGTAAACGTTTACTGCACCAGCCATCAGTGAACGCGGGCGGCGGACCCGCCGACGCGGGCCGGTGCAGTAACGTCGGAGCCGTGACGGACCAGGAAGAGGGGCCATCCGGCGCCCAGGAGGCGAAGCGGGCGAAGCGGAAGAGGGGGCCGGCCGAGAGGCCCAGCACGATCCGCGATGTCGCCGCGAAGGCGGGGGTGTCCGTAGCAACCGTTTCCCGGACGCTGGCGGGCAACTACCCGGTCTCCGCGGAGACCAGGGAGCGGGTCATGGCGGCCGTGGAGTCGCTGCACTACGTCGTGAACGTCCACGCCAAGGCGCTCTCCGGCCGGGTCGCCGGGCCCGTCGCCCTCGTCCTGCGCGACATCACCGGCCCCTCCCTCGCCCATGTGGCGGCGGGCGTGGAGGAGGAGGCCGGCAGGCGGGGCCGCCTCAGCCTGGTCTGCTCGACGAAGGGGGACACCCAGCGGGAGGACGACCTGGTCCAGCTCATGCGGGAACAGCACGCGGCGGCGGTGGTCCTCGTCGGCGGGACCGTGGTGGACGACGCGTATCACCGCCGCATGGCGGGCTACGCCGAGGCGCTGGACTCCGCGGGGTCCCGGCTGGTGCTGTGCGGCCGGCCGCCCCTGCCCGCGGGTGTGCCGGTCACCGTCGTGGACTACGACAACCGCGGCGGCGCCTTCCAGGCCACCGCGCACCTGCTCGCCGCGGGCCACCGGCGGGTCCTGTTCCTCGGCGGTGTGCCGGGCTTCAGCAGCGCGGAGGAACGGCGCCTCGGCTACCGGGACGCGCTGCGCGCCCACGGCGCTCCGTTCGCCGAGGAGTTGGACACGAGCGGGGACTACACCCGCACGTCGGGTTACCTGCGCACCCGGGAGGCGCTGCGCACGGGGGTCGGGTTCACGGCGGTGTTCGCGGGCTCCGACGTGGTGGCTCTCGGCGCGCTGGCCGCCCTGCGCGAGGCCGGCCTGAGCGTCCCGCGCGAGGTGTCCGTGGTCGGCTTCGACGACGTCCCGTTCGCCGCCGACCTGACCCCGGCCCTGACGACGGTCCGGGTCCCGTACGAGGAACTGGGCCGGACCGCCGTACGCCTCGCTCTGGAACGCGAGGTGGGGTTCCCGTCCGACAGTCACGTGGTGCTGAGCACGCAGCTCGTGATCCGGGATTCGGTGCGTTCGACCGCAGGTTGAGGGAACGGGGGCGCTCCCCCTCGGGTCGGCGCGGTGTCTGTCCCCGCGAGCCGCCCGGCCCTCAGTGGGCCGCCGCTCCGTCCACGCGCCGCATCACCTCGCGGCAGAACGCTCCGACACCGTCCGGGTCGTCGACGAACTGGTTCGGTTTGACGCAGAACGTGGTGAAGCCCTGCTCCAGCTGCTCCGGTATCGAGGCCAGGGCCGCGCCGAGGTCGGCCGGGGAGCGGTCGTCGGGGAAGACGGCGGAGGTGCCGCCGATCATCTCCAGGTCTCCGGGGTCCCGTCCGGCCGCGGCCATCGCCTCCGTCAGCGCGCGCAGGTCCTCCGGGGCCGGGCGGCCGAGGGGATGGAAGCCGTGGCCGTGCTCGACGAGGCGGCGCAGGACGGGGCCGTGCAGCCGTTGCCCGCCGAACCACAGCCTCGGACCCTCGGGGCGGTAGGCCTTGGGCTCGAAGTACACGTCCCGGAAGGGGTAGTGCTCGCTCTCGTGGGAGATCGGCGACGGTCCCCAGGCCTTGGCCCAGACCCGCAGGTGCTCGTCGAGGAGCCGCCCGCGGCGGCCGAACGGCACGCCCAGCGCGTCGTACTCGTCCCTGCTCCAGCTCACCGTGGGCTGGACGACCAGCCGGCCCTCGCTGATCAGGTCGAGCGTGCCGAGTTCCCGGGCGAGCAGCAGGGGGTGTCGCAGCGGTGCGAGGACGGCCGCGGCGGCGAGGCGCAGCCGTGAGGTGACCGAGGCGATGGCGGCGAGCAGGAGCAGGGAGTGGGGCCAGGGGGTGAAGGGGTCCTGGTTGCCGGGCAGCGCGTAGTCGCGGGGGTTGCCCATGATGCCGGCGGCGGCCGCGTCGGGGCCGAGGACGACGTGTTCGCTGACCATGACCGCGTCGAAGCCGGCGTCCTCGGCCTCGCGGGCCCAGCGCACGGCCGTCGGCAGGTCGGCGCGGCCGCCGGTGAGGGTCCAGTTCTCACTGAGGACGAGCAGCATGCGGGGTGTGGTGTTGGCGGGGGCCAATTCTGGCTCCTTCTCTACGAGTTCGGCGTCAGCGTTCGTGGACGACGGCGCCGTCGAAGACCGTGAGGTCGACCTGGACGTCGGTGATCTCGTGCGGGTCGAGGTCGAGGAGCGGGCGGTCCAGGACGCACAGGTCGGCCGCCTTGCCGGGCTCGACGGTGCCCTTCCAGTCCTCGGCGAAGTCCTGCCATGCCGGGGTGGCGGTGTAGGCGCGCAGGGCCTCGGCGAGCGTCACGCGCTGCTCGGGGCCGCTCGTGCGGCCGCTGGCCTTGGACTCACGCAGCATCATCGCGGCGACGCCCTGCCGCCAGTCCGGCTCGGTGATCGGGGCGTCGGAGCTCGCGCACACCCGGACTCCGGCCTCCAGCGCGGTCCGTACCGGCCACTGGTAGGCGGAGCGTTCCGGGCCGACGACCTCGTCCATCAGGTCGGAGATGGTCCACTTGATGGCCGGGTTCATGTTGACGCCGTAGCCGTGCGCGGCCAGCTTCGCCAGGCTGCCGGCGCCGATGAAGTCGCCGTGGATGACGTAGTGCCGGGCGTCCGCGCGGGGTGCGGCGGCGTTCGCGGCGGCGAAGGCCTCCACCACCGTGTCGATGGCCCGGTCCCCCGTGACGTGCACACCGAGCTGGAACCCGGCCCGGTGCGCGACGGCGATCATCTCGCGCAGCTCCTCCACCTGGAGCGCGGGCGTGTCGCCGTGCACGCACAGGGCGCCGTGGCCGCCCTCCGGGTAGGGCTCGTTCATCCAGGCCGTACGGTTGGGCGGCACGCCGTCGGCGAAGATCTTGACGCCGATGGCGTTCAGTCGGCGCGGGTCCGCCGAGGCGGGGCGGCGCAGTTCGTCGAGGCCCTTGCGCACGTCGTCGGCGGATCCGCCCATGGGGGCGGGCAGCAGCAACACGCTGACCCGCGCGTGGAGTTCGCCTGCTGCGGCGAGGTCGGCGTACGCGGTCCAGTTGTCGGTGCTCAGGCCGCCGAAGAGGGTGCCGGTACCGCCGGGGCCGAGGCCGGGCTCGGTGTAGCTGGTGATGCCACGCGTGTGCAGTTCGCGGACCACGCCCTGGATGGCCTGGCGGCGCTGGGTGATCGTCGGGGCGGGCAGCGTGCCCTGGAGGAGCCCCTGGGCGGCCTCTCGCAGGATGCCGGTCGGTGCTCCGTCGGCGTCGCGGTCGATGACGCCGCCGGGCGGGGGTGCGCTGCCCGCGTCGATGCCGCAGCGGCGCAGGGCCTCGCTGTTGGCCCACACCATGTGCGAGGAGAAGTCCGTGAGGCACACCGGGTGGTGCGGGGCGACCGCGTCCAGGTCGCGGCGGTGCGGAAAGCGGCGTGGGTCGGCCAGGCATTCGGCGAGGTAGCCCGGGTCCCAGCCCAGGCCGATGATCCACTCCCCCGGGCGGGCCGCCTTCGCCGCCCCTTGCACGGCGGCAGCGATGCCGGCGATCGAGGCCACGGCGGGGTGTCCGACGTCGATGGCGAAGGGCGGCTTGGTCATGCCGTAGGCGGCGCCGTGCAGATGCGAGTCGTTGAGGCCGGGCAGGACGGTCCGGCCGCCGAGTTCGACGACCCGGGTGCCGGGTCCGACGAGGGCGCGCATCTCGGCGTCGGTACCTGTGGCGACGATGTCCCCACCTCGTACAGCGACCCCCTCGGTGACGGTGAAGTCACGGTCGACTGTGAGGATCTGACCACCGGTCAGGACGAGCGTGGGCGCGGATCCGCGCATGGGGGCCTCTTTCGGAATCGGAGTCGAATATCGGAGCCGGACGGAGATCGGGGACCGAGGATCGGGATCGGGATCGGGGAGGTTCAACGGGCGCCGCGAGGCGCGAAGTACGCCAGTGCCGCGCCCGCCACCAGGGCGGTTCCCTGGGCCATCTGCTGCCAGAAGGTGGGCACGTCCAGCAGTGTCAGGCCGTTCTGGAGGCAGCCCAGGAACAGCACGCCGAGCAGCACTCCGAGAATCGAGCCGGTGCCTCCGGTGAGCGCGACCCCGCCCACCAGTACGGCGGTGAGCACGGCCAGTTCGAACCCGCTCCCCGAGGTCCCGGCGACCACGCTGTCCAGCACCGACGCCTTGATCGCACCGGCCAGGGCCGCCGCGACGCCCGTGATCACGAACAGGACGAAGGGAGTGCGGCGGACGTCGATTCCGGACAGGTGGGCGGCCTCCCGGTTGACGCCGATGGCGAAGACGTGCCGCCCGGCGGGAGTGAGGGCGAGGAACAGCGCGCCGGCCACCAGGACGAGCGCGGCGACGGCGACCGGTGCGGCGACGCCCGCGATCCGCGCCCCGCCCAGCCAGGCGAAGCCGGTGCCGAAACCGCTCAGCGGCAACGGGAAGAGCTGCTGGGCCAGCCCTCGGACGGCGGTCAGCATGCCCAGTGTGACGATGAACGCCGACAGGCCGAAGTAGCAGCACAGGAGGCCGTTCACCGCGCCCACCGCCGCGCCGGCGGCCAGCGCGCCCAGGACGGCGACGACGGGCGACTGCCCCTGTCCGGCGAGCCATCCCCCGACCAGTCCGCCGAGGGCGAGGGTGGAGCCCACCGACAGGTCGAGGTATCCGCTGATGACCAGCAGCGCCGACGGCACCGCCACGATGGCCAGGGTGGCGGCGTCGGTGGCGATGCCGCGCAGGTTCCCCGGGTCGAGGAAACTGCCCGTGGAGAGCTGGAAGACCAGGACCATCCCCGCGAGCACGAGGATCAGCGGCTGCCGCCGCAGGGTGGTGAGCCCACCCGAGGCCAGCAGTCGGGGGCGGGTGAGGACGGAGTCGGCGGTGGTCATGCTGCTCCTTCGGCGGGGGCGGGGTCGGTACGTGGGTGGGTGTCCGGGACCGGGGCCGCCTCGTCGGGCTCGGCGTCCCGGTCCGTTCCCGGGTCGTGGATCGCCGACAGCAGGGCCTCCTCGGTGAGTTCGGCGCCGGACAGCTCCGCGACGATCCGGCCCTCGGCGACGATCAGGCAGCGGTCCGCGAGGGCGACGACCTCCTCGGGGTCGCTCGACGCGAACAGCACGGCCGTACCCCGGTCGGCCGCCAGGGCGGACACCACCTCGTAGATCTCCTGGCGGGCGCCCACGTCGACACCCTGGGTGGGCTCGTCCAGCAGCAGGACGTCCGTGTGCCGGGCTTCGTTGGTCCACCGGCCGAGGACGAGTTTCTGCTGGTTGCCGCCCGAGAACGCGGCGGCGGGCCATCGGGGCCCGGCCGGTCGCAGGCCCACCGCGTCGGCGAGCGCCCCGAACACCCGGCGTTCGGCGGCCAGTGCGCGGATCCCGGCCCGGGCGAGGGGTCGTACGGACGGCAGCAGCACGTTGTCCTGCGCGCCGAGCACCGGGAAGAGCCCCTGACGGCGCCGGTCGGCCGGCACGAGCGCGATTCCGGCGGCGAGCGCGTCGGCGGGCCGGGCCGGGTGGACGGTGCGATCGCCGACCCGGACCGTTCCGCCGACGGCACGGCGTGCGCCGTAGAGGCTCTCCAGGATCCGGGTGCGCCCGGAGCCGATGAGCCCGAACAGGCCGACGCGTTCGCCCGCTCCGACGGTGAGGCTCACCGGGCCGAAGCCGGGGCCGTGCAGAGCGTCGACGGTGAACCGGGGCGGGCCGGGGGGACGTGCGGACCGGCGTGGCCGCTGCGGGGTCTCCCGTGCGGGCCGGCCCGCGATCGCCTCGACCAACTGCCGCCGTGTCCGTCCCTCCCCCACCGAATGGTGGGCGACCCGGCCGTCCCGCAGCACGGTCACCGCGTCCGCGAGCCGCTCGACCTCCGACAACAGGTGGGTGACGTAGACGATGGCGAGCCCCTGGGTGCGCAGGTCCTCGACGCGTTCGGCCAGCGCGTCGCTCTCCGCGGTGGACAGGGCCGCGGTCGGCTCGTCCAGGACGAGGACGGCGGCGCTGCGGCTGAGCGCCTTGGCGATCTCCACCAACTGCCGTTGTCCCATGGGTAGTTCACCCACCCGGTCGCGTGGGGAGCAGGAGGCCGCGACCCGTTTCAGCAGTCCCGCGGCGACCTCCTCCTGCGCGCGCCGGTCGATACGGCCGTACCGCGTCCACTCCTGGCCCAGGAAGATGTTCTCCGTCACGGTGAGCGCGTCGACCACGCTCAGCGTCTGGAAGATGATCGCCACGCCGGCGTCGATGGATTCGCGCGGGCTCAGCCGGGTGTACGACGTCCCGCCGACCTCGATCGTGCCCGCGTCCGGGGGGAAGGCGCCGCCCAGGCACTTGATGAGGGTGGACTTGCCGGCGCCGTTGTGGCCGAGCAGGGCGTGGACCTGGCCCATCGGCACGGTCAGGTCCACGCCGTCCAGGGCCCGCACCCCGCCGAAGGACTTGCTCAGTCCGCGGATGCGCAGGTTCACCGGTGTCATGGCGGCCTCTCAGGAGTTCTGGGCGAGCAGGGCGTCGATCGCCGCGGTGTCGTCCGGGCCGACCAGGGAGATCGGCACCTGCGCGCTGGGATCGGCCTTGCCGGCGGCGACCGCGAGCGGCACGTCGACGACGGCGTTCGCGATGTCGTCCGGGGCCAGGGCGGCCGAGGCCCGGTAGAAGGTGCCCTGTCTGATGGCGAGCAGGGAGGGCACGGCGCCGTCCTGGCCGCCGACGAAGGTCTTCGCGTCGTCCTTCTTCCGGCCCGCCTGCTGGAGCGCCTTGAACCCGCCGTACGCGGCGGCGTCGGTGACGCCGAGGACGATGTTGAGGTCCGGGTGTTTGGCGAGGATCGCGTGGGCCTTGGCGAGTCCGGTGTCGGGGTCGATGGCCTGCTCCTGGGCGACGACGTCCACGCCGGGCGCGAGCTCGGTGAACGCGTCGATCATGCCCTTGGTGCGCTCGCGGCCCAGTTCGATGGTGTTGTCGGTGAGGAAGGCGACTTTGCCCTTACCGCCGAGCGCTTCCTCGGCCCACTTGGCCGCCGCCTCCCCGATCAGGGTGCCGCTCTTGCGGAAGCTGAACTGGATGTCGGCGCTCTGGTGCTCCAGGGTGCCGCCGTACGTCACCCAGATCAGTCCCGCGTCGAGGGCCGCCTTGGCGGTCGCCTCGGTGGCTTCGAAGACCATGGGGAACGACACGATCGCGGGCACCTTGCGGGCCACCCAGGTGGTGAGGTTGGTGGCCTGGGTGTCCGCGTTCGCCCCGTCGTTGGTGGTCAGCAGGGAGACGCCGTGCTTCTTCGCCGCGGTGGTGGAGAGCTTGACGAGCGTGGTGTACAGCGGGAGCTGGGTGAACGGGTAGTCCAGGCCGATCTTCGTCGGGCGGGCGCCCGCCGATCTCGTGCCGGAGGGGCCGGCCGAGGTCGACGCGGCCGGCGCCGAGCAGCCGGCCGCGGTGAGCGCGGTGGCCGCGACGGCGGCACCGGAGTAGGCGAGGAACTGTCTGCGTGAGGCCGTGGGGGTCGTGGCGGACCGGCGTGTCGTCATGGCGGGGCTCTCCGAGGGGCGGGCCCGCTCCCGGCGGGCGTCCGACTGTGCCGAACAGGAAAGCGCCGGGCCTGGCCACTCCACCATCCGTACAAATACCGACCTGCCGAGAGGGAGAGGCCGACGACGGCGAGAGGGAAGGGCCGACGACCCCGAAAGCGGTGCGCGCCCTGCCCGGCATCCAGGCACCGCACGTCTTGCCCCGAGCCGCCCCGATCCCTATCGTGGGCCGCATATCGTTGGGCCCCAAACGACCTCGTCCCCCGAGCCGCTCCCCGGAGGCTCGTATGCTCAGCCATCACCAGATCGCGGCGGCCGCCCGTATCGGCATGCTCACCCGTGAGCGTGACACCGCTTCCGCCTGTGACCAGGCGCTGCGTGAGCTCGCCCGTGCTCTGCCGCTGGACGCCGCGACCCTGCTCGCGATCGACCCGCTGAGCGGAGCCCACGTCCAGGTCGCGGGTATCGGCTACACCGCCGCGACCTCCGACGCCCTGGCCGCCGAGTTCGTCACGACGCCGTGGTATCGCAATGTCGTGGGGCGGGAACTGCCGCCGTCGATCTCCGAGGACGCCGAGGATCCGGAGGAGCTCGGCCCCCGGTTCCGTCAGGGCTGGTTCTACGCCGAGCGGGTCCGCCCGGCCGGTTTCCGGGACGGGATCACCGGAGCGCTGCGGCACCGCGACCGGCTCGTCGGCCTGGTCCACCTCAGCACGGAGAGCGCCGGCGCCTACGACATCGAGGCGCGCCACCTGCTCGCCTCCGTCATCCCCGCGCTCGGGGCGTTGGCCGACCCCGTGGCGCGCGCCGCTGACGCGCACGGTCTGCCCGAACAGGGCGCCGCCTGCCTCGTGACCGCCGACACGACGATCGGGCTGCCGGGCCGCGAGCGCGCCCGGACACCGGGGGACGCGGAGTTCCGCGGCCTGCTCCGTGCCTTCGCCGACACGAACGGCCACCGGTTGCGGCTCCTGTGGCCGGTCGACGGCGTCTGGCACCGCGTCACCCTCCACCGTCACCGGCCGGACGCGGCCCTCCCGGCGGACGCGGTGCTGGTGCACGAGGTGCCCACCGAACTGCCGTACGGGCTCAGTCCACGGGAGCTGGAGGTGCTCACCCGGGCGGCGACAGGGCAGACCAATCAGGCCATCGCGCAGGCCCTGTTCCTCTCCCCGCGGACGGTGCACAGCCACATCGAGCACCTGCTCCGCAAGACGGGCGCCGCCTCCCGGGCGCAGGCCACGACCCTCGCCGTCCGCGACGGCCTGCTGCGCCCGGCGCCGGACCACCTCGCGTTCTTCGTCGAACGGTGAGCCGGCGCGGCCGCACCGTCGTGGTCAGTCGGCCCCGGCCGGCTTGGTGGCGCGGACGACGGCGGAGTGCAGGCCGTCGGCGACCGGGTGGGTGGGCACGATCTCGATCCCGGTGAAGCCGGCCGCTTCCAGGCCCGCCCGGTACTCGGTGAAGGACAGGGCTCCCGCGACGCAACCGACGTGATTCCCGCGTTCCGCCCGCTGTTCGGCGGTGAGGGCGTCGTCGGCGACGACGTCGCAGACCCCGATGCGGCCGCCGGGCCTGAGGACTCGGAAGGTCTCCGCGAAGACGGCGGGCTTGTCGACCGACAGGTTGATCACGCAGTTGGAGATCACCACGTCGACCGTGTGCGCGGGCAGCGGGATCGCCTCGATGGTGCCCTTGAGGAACTCCACGTTGGTGGCGCCCGCCTGCGCCGCGTTGGCCAGGGCGAGGGCGAGCATCTCCTCGGTCATGTCCAGCCCGTACGCCTTGCCCGTCGGTCCGACGCGGCGGGCGGAGAGCAGCACGTCGATACCGCCGCCGGACCCCAGGTCGAGGACCCGTTCGCCCTCGCGCAGGTCGGCCACGGCGGTCGGGTTGCCGCAGCCGAGTGAGGCGGCGACGGCTTCCGCGGGCACTGTGCCGCGCTCGTCCGCGCCGTACCGGGTCGAGCCGAAGTTCTCGTCGGTCTCGACCGGCTCGGGCCCGCAACCGGCGGTGCCGCCCTCGGCGACCTGGACGGCCGCCGCCACGTACCGTCGGCGGACGGTCTCCCGCACTTCGAGGGACTGCTCACGCATGGCCTCTCCTCCCGCTCGTGCCTGGCGGACCGGGGCTCAGTCGCCGGACCGGGGCCCCTGAACATGGAAGTTGAAGTCACCGTGGCCGAACCTGCCGTACAGACGCAGCCAGATCGGCAGGAGCATCTCCGCGCCGCGGGCCGTGCTGATGTCGCCCAGGTCGATGACGCTCGCCCGGGGCCAGCCGAAGGAGCCCAGCAGCGCGGTGACGGCCTCCTTGGCGCCGGCGTCGTCGCCGCTGACGAACACGGTGTGCTCCCCGGCCACCCGGGCCGGCTCCACCATGACGAAGCAGTTCATGGTGTTGAGGGTCTTGACGACCTTGGCCTCGGGAAAGGCGCGCTGGATCCGTTCGCCGAGGCTGTCGGTGTTGACCGGGTCCAGCGTCGGCGGCATGCCGGTGGAGAAGTCCAGCGGGTTGGCGACGTCGATGAGGACCTTGCCGCTCAGGTTGGCCGCGCCCGCCGCCTGAAGGGCATCGAGGCTCTGCCCGCCGGCGGTGGTGTTGACGACCGTCTCACCGAAGGCCGCGGCCGCCGCGAAGGTCTCCAGACCCACCTGGCCGTGGTCGGCGTGCCACCGGGCGAACGGCGGATTGCCCATGCCGTCGGGTTCGGTACGGGCGAGGGTCGTCGCCGGATCACGGGTGCCGACGACGACGTCGTGGCCGAGGGAGGCGAGTCTGCCGGCGATCGTCCGGCCGACGATGCCGGTTCCGAGGACTGCGTAACGCATACGAGTGGGCCTTCCGGGACTCGGGCGATCGGCCGGGGAGCCGCGCCCACGACGGATCCGAACCAGGTCGTTCGCCACCCCCGTGACGACGGTAGCTGTCGAGGCGGCGGCCCGATCCCCTCTATCGTGGAAAATCACATCATGATGGCTCGTGTCGAGGCAGGCTGCACATGAGGAAACCGCAGATCGACTACGCGGCGGTGTTCCGGGCCCTGCCCGGCATGGTGGCGCTGCTGACGCCCGAACTGGTGTACGTCGACGTCAACGACGACTTCGTACGCCTCACCCGTCGCACCCGCGAGCAGCTCCTGGGCCGCTACATCTTCGACGTCTTCCCCGAGAACCCCCACGACTCGGCCGCGGCCGGGATGCGGGAGACACGGGAGTCCATGCTGCGCGCGGTGGCCACGGGCGAGCGCGACACCATGGCGGTCCTGCGCTACGACATCGAGGACCCCGAGCGGCCCGGCCACTGGCGGGAACACTTCTGGAGCCCGGTCAACGCCCCCGTCCTCGGCACCGACGGGAAGGTGACACTGCTCGTGCACCGGGTGGAGGAGGTCACCGAACTCATCCGCGCCCGCGGCGGACCCGGCGGCGACAGCCGGGCCCGGGTGCTGGAGGCCGAGCTGTACACCCGGGCCCGGGAACTCCAGGAGGTGAACGAACGCCTGCGCAAGGCCCACGCCCGTGAACGCGAGGTCGCCCTGGCCCTCCAGGAGGCGCTGCTGCCCGCCCCCAGACCCCTGGACGGTCATCAGGCGGCCGTCCGCTACCGGCCCGCCGTCGGCGCGCTCAACGTGTGCGGCGACTGGTACGACCTCGTCGACCTGCCGGGCGACCGTCTCGCCGTCGCCGTCGGTGACGTCGTGGGCCACGGTCTGGCGGCCGCCTGTGTGATGGGCCAGCTGCGCAGCGCGCTGAGCGCCGCCACCCGGGTCGCCGACGGCCCCGCCCGGGCTCTGGAGGCCCTCGGGCTGTACGCCCGTTCCGTGGACGGCGCCGAGTCGACCACGGCGGCGACGGCCTTCATCGACTGGGAGGAGCACACGCTCACCTACAGCAGCGCGGGCCACCTCCCGCCCGCCCTGCTGCACCCCGACGGCACGGTGTCCTTCCTGGACCGGGCCACCGACCCGCCGCTCGGCGCCAGCCTCGAGCACACGGTCCGTCCGGAGGCCACCTCGCCCTTCGACGCGGGCGCCACACTGGTCCTGTACACCGACGGGCTGATCGAGCGCCGCACCGAGGACATCGACACCGGCCTGGCCCGTCTCGCCGACGCGCTCACCCGCCACTGCCACGCCGGCCCCGACGATCTGGCCGACGCCCTCCTGGCCGAGCTGCTGCCCGCGACCGGCAACGCCGACGACACCGCTCTCGTCGTCATCCGCCTGTGAGGGGAGCCGTCGTGGCGCCGTGCGGGCGTCTCAGTCCTCCGCGGGCATGACCCGGGTCACCTTGCCCTTGGGGGTCGCCTCCAGGTAGCCGGACTGGCTGTACTCGTTGCTCAGGTAGACGGCCAGACCGAGGGGGGTGTCGAAGGTGTCGTTCGGCTCTCTCACCAGCACGTAACGGGTCTTCGGATCGTCGACGTTGAGCTTCTTGCGGGCCTCTTCGAGGAGTGTGGGCACCTTGTCCCAGTCGAAGCCGTCGAGGCGGAAGGGCCGGTCGCCGCCGGACAGGGTCCCCTTGATGATGGCCTTCTCGACGCCTCGCCCCACGCGGTAGGTGTAGGTGTCGTACTTGCTGTCGCTGCCGTCGACCATCAACTCGGCCGACGCGAAGTCGTCGTAGACGGTGAAGGCGCCGAACCTGTCCCGGCCGCTCTCCTCCTTCAGCGCCTTGATGGCGGTGCGGATGCCGTCGGGAGTGAGGAGGGTCGTGGTCGTCGTGTCCTTCGACTGGCGGGCCGCCGGGGCGGCGGTCGGGGAGCCGGTCGACTCCGGGGCCGTACTGACGGAGGACGAGGCACCGACACCCGCCGGGGCGCCCGAGGCGCCCGAGTCTCCTCCTACGGGCAGCAGCCACCACGTCAGCGCCAGGGCCCCGAGCGCGGCCCCCGAGACGCCGAGCACGACGGCCGGCCCGGACCGGTTCCTGCCGCCCGCTCGGACGGGCGAGGTGACCGGCTGACCGGGACCGGGGAGGAGGGGCGGCGGCCCGAATCCGGCGGGGGCACCGCCGACGGGGGCGGTGGGCGGGGCGTAGGCCCCCGGGTACGAGGGGGTCGTGGCGGCGGGCGGCGGGTTCAGCGGGTACGAGGGGGACCGGTGCCACGCCGTCTCCGGCCCGCCGCCCCCCGACTCGATCTCGGCCAGCCGCCGGTCCAGCACGGCGGACGACGGGCGCGCCGCCGGATCCCGGACCAGGGCGCTCATGAGGACGTCGCCCAGGGCGCCGGCCCGCACCGGCGGCGGCACGTCGTCGTTGAGGACGGCGGCGAGGGTGGCGAGGGTGTTGCCGCGGCGCAGCGGGTGGTGGCCCTCCACGGCGGTGTACAGCATCATCGCGAGCGACCACAGGTCCGAGGCGGATCCGCCCTCGTGGCCCGAGATCCGTTCCGGCGCCATGAAGTCGGGTGTGCCGATGATGGAGCCGGTCGCGGTGAGGCTGGTGGTCTCGCGGATCGCGGCGATGCCGAAGTCGGTGAGGACGGGACGCCCGTCGGACCGCAGCAGGACGTTGGCGGGCTTGACGTCCCGGTGCTGGATGCCGGCGTCGTGCGCGGCGGTCAGCGCGGCCAGTACGCCCCGGCCGAGCCGCGCCGCCTCGGCCGGTGGCATCGGCCCCTGGGCGAGCCGGTCGGCGAGCGAGCCGCCGCTGACCAGTTCCATGACGATCCACGGGTAGGTGCCCTCGCCGCCGTCGACGATGTGGTGGATGGTGACGACGTTCGGATGGTCGATCCGGGCCAGGGCCCGTGCCTCGCGCAGCACCCTCTCGCGCAGCGTGCGCGCGCCGTCGGGGTCGTACTCGGCGAGGTCCCGGTCGGGCGGCCGGACCTCCTTGACCGCGACCATCCTGTGCAGCGCCAGGTCCCTGGCCCGCCAGACCGTGCCCATCCCGCCGCCGCCGAGACGGGCCTCCAACTCGAAGCGCCCGTCGACGACTCGTCTGCCCGGGCCCTGTGCTGCCTCACTCATGGGCGGGAGCTTACGGCGACGCGGCCAAAGGCTCCCAGCGCAGGGGCCGAAGACCGGTACCGGCCCGCGGTGTTCGCCGTCGCCTCACCGAACCGGCCCGGCGTGCCGGGAGCTCAGTGGGCCGGGTTGCCCTCGGCCGTCCGGTGCGCCGCCGTCGGTTCCGCGGGCGCGGACCGGGCGACCTGCGGGGCGGGTTCGGCGGGGGCGGCGGTGCTCTGCGCGGTGCCGTCCTCCTTCATGGCCTTGGCCTCGCTCTTGAGGATGCGCATCGACTTGCCGAGCCCGCGGGCGGCCTCGGGCAGCTTCTTCGAGCCGAACAGCAGGATGATCATGATCGCCACGATCAGCAGGTGCCAGGGCTCCAGTCCGTTGCGCAGCATGCGGCACGTCCCTTCTCGACGCTCATTGTTGCCAGCTTGCGCAACTGTACAACCACGGGCGCGATCCACGCCTCACTCGTCGGAGTCCTTCTTGTCGGTCGCCTCCGCGTACGCCTGGGCCGGTGTCATCGGGACGCCGTTGAGAGAGACCGTCTTGTAGGGGCTGACCTCGGCGCACTTCTTGGCCTGGTCGGCGGTCTGCGCGTGGGTGTTGGAGACCGCTGCCTTGGTGTCGGCGGGGGCCGGCGAGGACGTGCCGCCGGGGAAGGTGGTGCCGCTCGTCCAGTCGCCGCCGATCACCAGGGTCAGGCCGGTGCCGGTGCCCTCGTCGAGGTGCGAGGCGGGCAGTCCGAGCGCCTTGGCTGCCGTCTGGGCCTCGGCCTTCTGGCCGGTGCCGTAGGTCAGGGTGGTGGTCGCGGCGGGGCTCGGCGCGTTGGCGGTGGTCGTGGCGGTGCTGAAGCCCTGGCCGGTGAGCGCGTTCGCGATCTCGGAGGCGCGGCCGGTGATCGCGGTGCCGTTCTCGACGGTCACGGCGATCTCGGAGGCGGGCACCGCCTTGGCCGAGGCCGTCGCGGAGGCCTTCGGGGACTTCTTGCCGGAGCCGGTGGTCAGCGGCTGGTCGTCGGCGATGCTGGAGAAGAGGGCCTTGGCACCCGCGCCCACCACGACCCGGTTGGCGTCGTCGGGGTCGGCGGCGGTCTGCATGGTGGTGAAGGTCATCCGCTGGGTGGGGACCTTGTTCACGTCGGCCGCGAGCCCGATCAGCTTCTTGACGCTGCCCAGCCCGTCGTCCACGGTGAGCGCCTTGGTGGCGGCGTCCGCGAGGTCGTAGACCGCGGTGGGGTCGGTGAGCGTGCCCGCGCTCTTGAACTTCCGGATCATCGCGCTGAGGAAGATGTGCTGGGAGACCGTACGGCCGAGGTCGCTGCCGTCCCCGAAGCCGTGCCGGGAACGGACGAACTCCAGGGCCGCCTCGCCCTTGAGGGTGTGGTCGCCCCTGGAGAGCTTCAGGTGCGAGTAGGTGTCGTACACGTTGTTGTTGACGCACACGGAGACACCGCCGACGGCGTCGGACATCTTGACCACGCCGGAGAAGTCGAGCTTGACGAAGTGGTCGATGGGGATGCCGGTGAGCTGGTGGATGGTGGCGACCTGGCAGGCGGGGCCGTACCGCAGCGCGCTGTTGACCTGCCCGTAGTAGCCGGGCGTGGACTGGCCGCTCTCGCTGTCCTTGCAGGCCGGGACGTCGACCATGGTGTCGCGCGGGATGCTCATGACGGTGGCGTTGGAGCGGTCCGCGGATATGTGGACCACCATCTGCACGTCCGCGTTGCCGTTCCCGCTCTGCACGCCGGTCTGGGAACAGCCGCCGCCCAGCTTGCAGTCCGCCTTGCTGGTCCGGCCGTCCGAGCCCATGACCAGGATGTTGATCGGGGTACGGCCGAACGCGTCGGCCTTCTCCGAACCGCCCTTGCCGTTCAGCGCGACGCTGTTGATGTTGCCGTTGAGGTGCTGGTAGAACCACCAGCCGACCCCGGCGGTGCCCAGGACGAGGAGCGCCAGACACATCCCGACGATCTTCAGGATCCGCCTGCCGCGCCGCACCGGACGGGCCCGTCGACGCGACCGCTTGCCGCCCTGCGAACGGGCCGCGGCCCGGGCGGCGGCCCGGCCGCCGGGCCGTGGTGCCCCACCGGCCTCGTCCTCCCGCTGTCCCGGCACCCGGCCGGTGCGACTGCGTGTGGCCTGACCGCCCGGGCTGTCCCACCGGTCGCTCATCTACCACTCCCACGAAACGGTCGGGCCCCTCAGGCCGGGCCATGGAGGGGGCGGCCGGGCGTGCGCGGCGGTGTACGGGCAGGCCGAGCGGGAACTCCGCCTAGGTTGCGTAGTTGCGCAATCTAACAAACCCCTGGCCGGGCCAGTACGAACCCCGTCGCATTTCACGGGTGAGAGATCTCATGGCGGAGCGCGGCAACCTCCTGGGCACTTCAGTCTTCGTCCACGGCCCGTTCCGCCTTGGCCCAGTTCGCACGCAGTTTGTCGAGGTAGGACCGGGCCTGGCTGCCCGGGGACACCCCCCGCGCGAAGGCGAGCATGTTGTCCGCGCCCGTGTTGTAGCCGAGGGCGAGCAGCTCGTCCTCGGTGTAGGGGGCGGACCAGGTGGCCGGGAGGTCGGCCGCCAGGTCGTGCAGGTACCAGGCCTCGGCCTCGATGGCGAGGTCCCGGTCGTCGGGCAGCTCCTCCCACCTGCGGTTCGCGAAGTCCCGGCCCTTCTTGACCTCGTCGAACGTGGCGCGGTGCATGTTGGCGACACCGAAGGCCGCGTCCGGCTTGTACTTCTGCCAGGCCCGCTCCAGGGACGGTACGTGGGGTTTGTACGCCTCGTTGTAGAGGATCGCCATCAGCAGCCGGGCACTGACGCCGGTCTGCCGGGCACGGCTGCGGACCTGGGAGGCGTAGTCGGCGGGATCGTACGGCGAGGGGATCACCTCTGAGCGGGAAGGGGCGGGGACCGAGGGCGAGGACGAACCGGCCGTCGGGGTGGGGGTGATCGTCGACGGCGACGCGGGGGCGGCCGTCGGGGGCGGAGTCGAGGCGCCCTGCGAGGTGTTCGCCGCGCGCGCGATGACGTACAACCCCAGGGCGAGGACCACCACGGGGATCCAGCGTCGGCGCCTCGGCGTGCGGGCATCGGACATGCCTCTCCCCCTCTCACGCACCTTCGTACCGGGGGCGGACTAAGAGCCGCGTGAGGCGGTGCTGTGCGCGGCGGCCGGGACCGTACGGGCGGTCAGCTGGCCGACCATGACGCGGACCACGGTCACGATGTCGGGGTCGTCGACGTAGTAGATCTGCCGGCGGCCGTCCCGACGGGAGCGCACCAGCCCGGCGAGTTTCAGTTTCGCGAGGTGCTGGCTGACGGCGGGCAGTGCGCCGCCGACCCGGTCGGCGAGGCGGGTGACGTCGCTCTCGCCCTGGGACAGCGCCCACATGATGTGCAGCCGGGCGGAGGAGGCGAGGAGTCCGAACACGGCGGCCGCCTCGGTCAGTACCTCGTCGGACGGGTCCTCGAAGCCACCGGCGAGTGTCGCCACGGTCTCCTCCTGTCCCGCCTCGTCACTGTCGACGCATGTGCGCTGTCTCAGTGTAAGGGGCGGAACACGGCCGACGAGAGCGCCTTCACTTCATTGGTTGCGCAATGTAATAAGTGTGTGAAAGAACGTCGACGACTTGTCATCAGCAATCGTCTGACGCCGTTTCTCCTCAACTCCGGTCCATAAGCTTGCGCAAGCAGGCAATCGACGTGCCGGGCCCGGCTCACTGCGCCGGGCCCGACCCGACTGGAGGACTACACGTGGGCATCATCGGCTGGATCATTCTGGGTCTGCTCGCCGGAGCCATCGCCAAGATCCTGCTGCCCGGCCGCGACCCGGGCGGCCTCATCGGCACCACGCTCATCGGGGTCGCGGGAGCGTTCGTCGGCGGCTGGCTCTCCGCGCGCTTCCTCGACCGCCCGGTGGAGAACCACTTCTTCGACCTCTACACCTGGGGCGCGGCGATCGGCGGTTCCCTGGTGCTGCTGATCGGCTACCGCCTGCTGTTCGGCAACTCGCGGAACTGACCAGCGAGTTCGCCCTCACCCCCGTCGCCGGCCGCCGCCCGGGAGAGGGCCCCCCGCCCCTCGGACTCCAGCAGCCGGTTGCGCAGGTACGGCAGCACGCCCCGCTCCAGAAGGGCGTGCCGCCACCGTTCACGGGCCCGCTCCGCCCTGTTGGCCCGGGATGTCCGGCGCAGGGCCGAACTCGCCAGCGCCCAGAGGCTGAAGCCCCCGGTCAGGACCGCGAGGACGGCGAGCGTCCACCCGGCCGTGGCCACCGAGGCACCCGGGTCCACGTCCGGGGCGGCCAGGCGCAGCCCGTACCCGATGAGCAGGAGTACGGCCGCCGCGGCAGCCGACACGAGCGGCGCGAGGACGGCGACGGCGGCCCGCACGGTGCCGTCGGCGGTGGCGGATCCCGCACCTCGCGCCCCTCCCGGAGACCTCGCTCCCGGATCCCCCGCGGCCTCCCGCGCGGCCAGGTAGGCCCGGTACTCGTCGTCCGCGGCGGCCGCTATCTCCTCGGCCGCCGAACGGGCGTGAACCTCCAGACGTGTCGCGGTCCTTCCGGTGCGGTCGCGGCGGAGGGCCGGGCGGATGTCGTCGTGATCGAGGGCCAGTCGCAACGCCCTCTCGAAATCCGCCCGGTCCTCCGGGTGCTGGCCGAACGTGCCGTACGCGCGGGCTTCTCGCACGGCGATCAGACGTTGACGCCGAAATCGGAGGCGATGCCCGCGAGGCCGGAGGCATAACCCTGGCCCACCGCGCGGAACTTCCACTCCGCGCCGTTGCGGTACAGCTCGCCGAAGACCATCGCGGTCTCGCTCGACGCGTCCTCCGACAGGTCGTAGCGGGCGAGTTCGGTGCCGCCGGCCTGGTTCACCACACGGATGAAGGCGTTGCGCACCTGGCCGAAACTCTGGCCGCGCGCGTCGGCGTCGTGGATCGACACCGGGAAGACGATCCGATCGACCTCGGCGGGTACGGCGGCGAGGTTCACCTTGACGCTCTCGTCGTCGCCCTCGCCTTCTCCGGTGAGGTTGTCACCGGTGTGCTCGACCGAACCGTCGGGGCTGGTGAGGTTGTTGTAGAAGACGAAGTGCCGATCGGAGACGACCTTGCCGGAGGTGTCCAACAGCAGGGCGGAGGCGTCGAGGTCGAAGTCGGCGCCGGTGGTGGTGCGGACGTCCCAGCCCAGGCCGACAAGGACGGCGGTCAGCCCCGGAGCCTCCTTGCTCAGCGAGACATTGCCACCCTTGGCCAGCGAGACACTCATGCTTCTCCCCTTCACACACGGTCGGTTGGGGTCCGTGGGTCGGACCCCTGAATAAAATCTACAACACTGTAGAAGTGACTGGCGGATGCGCCCGCGCCCAAAGCCCTGGCCAAAGCTGTGGAGTGTGCGCCCGTTCGGCGGGCACCCGTGCGTCACCAACTACGGATGGGGTGACACCGCATGGAGATCTCAGGCGTGATCAGCGCGATTGTCATCGGCATCGTGATCGGTGTCCTCGGGCGGCTCGTGATCCCGGGGCGCCAGCGCATCGGCGTGCTGTGGACGATCCTGATCGGCGTCGTCGCCGCCTTCATCGGCACCGGCATCGCGGCAGGCCTCGGTGTCGCCGACACCGACGGCGTCGACTGGGTCGAGTGGCTGATCCAGGTCGCCGTGGCCGCGCTCGGGGTGGCCGCGCTCAGCAAGGTGAAGGTGCGCCACTGACGGGCCACCGCGCCTTTACCGCTTGCTCGTCAACTCGGCTTCGCCTGCCGGGTCGTGTCGGTCGGCACGACCCGGCAGGCCACGGAGACCGCCCGGACTCGGCCTCGTGGGCGGTCCTCTCGCAACCGCTCACCCCCCGGCCGCGACCCCGGCCTTGAGTCGGCGTCTCTCGCGGAGCAGTACGGCGAGCGGTACGCGGATGCCGTAACCCACCGCCCGCCGTGTGACGGAGGTGCCGGTGCTCTCGACGCGGGACAACTGGTGCTCGGCCAGGTCCTGCAGGGCACGCTGCAACGGCCGGAAGCCCGCGGTGGTGGAGTCCACCAGCGCCCGCGAGTCGGCCAGCGACTTCCGCGTCCTACGACAGGTCTCGGCCACCAACTCCGCGACGGCCGGGGTGTCCTGGCCCCGTTCGAGGTCGGCGCGGGTGACGCCGAAGCGGTCCAGATCCTCCTGCGGCAGGTAGAGACGTCCTTCGGCCAGGTCGTCGGTGAGGTCGGTCAGGAAATCCAGGCGTTGCAGACCCTCGGCGAACGACCGGCAACGGGACCGGAAGACCGCGTCGCCGCCGCCCTCGTACTGAAGGTCCTCGATCAGCATCAGGGCCGGCAGGGCGAGGTTGTCGACGTAGCGCTGGAAGTCGGCCTCGGTGGCGTGACCGGTGAAGTGCAGCTCCTCCGTGGTGGCCTTGAGGTAGGTGCGCACCCAGTGGTGGGGCAGCCGCCGCGCCGCCACGGTGTGCAGGAAGGCCCGCAGGACGGGGTCGTCGGCGCGCCCGGACTCCAGCCCCGCCGTGACCTGTTCCGACCAGGCCTGCCAGCGGGGCAGGCGTTCACGCAGCGGCCCCTGGTCGGCGAGGTCGTCGGTACGGGCGAGGAAGGCGTAGGAGGCAACCACGTGCGGGTGCAGCGCCGGGGCCACCAGCAGGCGTACGGCGGCGTAATGGGCGAGGATTCTGCGGGCGAAGACCCGGGCGGCGACCGAGTAGTCCGCGCGCAGTCCACGGTCCCGCACCCCGGCCGCCGTCAGCCTGCGATCCCAACTCGGCACGTCGCACCGCCCTTTCCGCTCCGCCCCGGTCCGCCGGACCGCCACGGCCCCGCTCGGGTACGGCATCGGTAGGGCGGTCGTGGTGACCTTAGCCTTCTTCCAACTACGGGCGCACGGCGCCGACTTGCCGCTCAGACCGCAGCGAGCTCGACGAGGTGCCGGGCCGTGCCGACGGGATCGACGATCTGGTGGAGGTGTGCGCCCGGCAAGTGGGCCACGCGCCAGTCGCGTCGGCGCGCCTCGTCGGCGAGCTCCTCGTACGGCGGGCCGAACAGCAGGTAGGAACAAGGGTGGTCGTCCCAGGCCTCGGGGACCGGGATGTGCTGCTCGTAGTACGACAGAGGCAGGGTGGGCTGCTCGTCCACCACGGTCCGCCGCGTCTGCGGATCGGGGAACATGGGGGCGACGTCCGCCTCGTCCCACCAGTCGGTCCAGCGCGGCAGCCTGCCGTTCACGGCCATCGGGCGCAGGAGGTCCAACAACTCGGGCGGTGCCACGGGAGTCGGTCCGGACCGGGCCGGCAGTGCGGCGTCGACGAAGACCGAGCCGGTCACCGGACGGTCGAGACCCGAGCGGATCACCGGGAGGAACAGGCCCGCGTTGCTGTGCGCGACCAGCACGAGGGGGCTGTCGGCCGGGACCTGGCGAAGGTCGTCGCGTACGGCGTCGACGACACGGGGCCAGAAGGGGGGAGCCCCGGCGCCTACGCGCAGGAGGGACGGCACCCGTACCCGATGTCCCGCCGCCACCAGGTGTTCGGCGACGGGGTGCCAGATCGAGGGACCGGTGGACGGACTGTGCACGAGAACGAAGACCGGCTGCATGGGGCGATCCTCTCGCCCACGCCGCCGGCTCGGCGACCGACTCGGCCGACAGCAGAGCGCCCGCACGGACGACCACGGCACGACGTGCTGGCCGGCAGGGCCTGGTGCGGAACCAGCACCCGGAGAAAGCCCCCAGGACCGGCATGAACGGGGTGCCGTGCGCCCGCTGGCCGGGTGCGACGATCAAAGCCGGCCGGCGGCAGCGGCGGTCGGCGCTCTGTTGGAGTTCGATGGTGAACCCGCCGCGTGAGCGGGGTCGCTTCCACCGCCACCAAGGGCTCAGCGGCCCCAGCGCAGCGTGGCCGTCCGCACGGGTGCGTCCCACAGCCGCAGCATCTCCGCGTCGGTCCGGCCGAGTGTCACCGAGCAGCCCGCCATGTCCAGCGACGTGACGTAGTCGCCCACGAGCGCCCGCGCCACCGGCACCCTCCGGGCCTCCAGCAGCCGGGCCACCTCGGCGTGTGCCCGTACAGCTCCAGCAGCGGAGTCGCTCCCGTCCCGTTGACCAGGGCCGGCACCGGCCCGTCGGCCGGGGACGCCTCCCCAGTTCCTCGAGTACGGCGCCCACCGCGACCTCCGCGATCTCTCGGGCCCGGAAGCGGCGGTCGCAGTCGCAGCGAACATGCAGGGCAGCCCCGAGTGTCTCCTGCCGGCGGGCGGACTTCCGTCTCCCTTCTGGCCGGTCAGCGGGCGTTCTGTCGCCCGCGCGCGTATGGCTCTGGCCGGTCCTACACTGATTTCTTGAGGACTCGGGGCAGTCGACGGCCGACCCTTGGGCCGGCGGGAAGCGGGCACCCATGGCTGAGCGACTCAAGAGAGCAGGACTGGTCGGCGAGCTTTCAGCGGAATTCGCCGGCACGATGATCCTCATCCTCTTCGGTTGTGGCGTGGTGGCTCAGGTGGTCGCCGGCGGGGCCCTCACGAATCCCGCGGGCGGCCTGGGAAACCACGACAGCATCGCCTGGGCCTGGGGCCTCGGCGTCACACTGGGCGTGTACGTCGCGGCGAGGCTGAGCGGTGCTCACCTCAATCCCGCGGTGACCCTCGCGCTGGCGGCGTTCAAGGGCTTCCCGTGGAGCAAAGTGGCTCCCTACGCGCTGGCCCAGACTGCCGGCGCCTTCGTGGCGGCCCTGATCGTCCGGTGGAACTACACCGAGGCGCTGGCGAAGGCGGATCCCACCCACACGATCAAGACGCAGGGCGTCTTCTCCACGCTGCCCGCCAACGGCAACACGAACCTGCCGGTCAGCGACTGGGGCGCGTTCCGCGACCAGATCATCGGCACCGCGATCCTACTGCTGCTGATCCTGGCGGTCACGGACCTGCTCAACACGCCCCCCGGCGCCAACCTGGCGCCGTTCATCGTCGGTCTGATCGTCGTGGCCATCGGTATGGCCTGGGGCACCAACGCGGGATACGCGATCAACCCGGCACGCGACTTCGGTCCCCGGCTGGCCAGCTTCTTCACCGGGTACGGCGGAGCGTGGCGAGATCAGTACGGGCACCTCTACTTCTGGGTGCCGATCGTCGGTCCGCTGATCGGAGGTCTGCTGGGAGCGGGCCTGTACAAGGTCTTCATCGGCCGGTTCCTGCCGACCGCTGAGCCGGAGCCCCCCGGACGGGTCCCGGCCCCGGACGAAAGCTGACACGAGAGCTGACCGGCTCCCGGGGTTGCCGTGCTCCGGCTGCCCCGGGAGAGCCCAAGGAGAGGCGGCATCCCATGGCGGACTTCGTCGGCGCGGTGGACCAAGGAACCACCAGCACCCGTTTCATGATCTTCGACCATGCCGGCAACGAGGTGGCGAGGCACCAGCTGGAGCACTCACAGATCCTCCCGCGCTCGGGGTGGGTCGAACACGACCCGGTGGAGATCTGGGAGCGCACCAACTCGGTGATCCAGAACGCGCTCCGGCACGGAAACCTCTCGCCGGAGGACCTGGCGGCCATCGGTATCACCAACCAACGGGAGACGACCGTCGTCTGGGACCCGCGCAACGGTCGCCCCTACTACAACGCCATCGTCTGGCAGGACACCCGTACCGACTCCATCGCGGCAGCGTTGGACCGCTCGGGCCAGGGGGACGTCATCCGCCGCAAGGCCGGGCTCCCGCCGGCCACGTACTTCTCCGGCGGCAAGATCCAGTGGATCCTGGAGAACGTCGACGGAGTCCGCGAGGCGGCCGAGCAGGGCCATGCCCTCTTCGGCAACACCGACGCCTGGGTCCTGTGGAACCTCACCGGCGGCCCCGACGGCGGCGTCCACGCCACCGACGTGACCAATGCCAGCCGCACCATGCTCATGGACCTGGAGACCCTCGACTGGGACGACGAGCTGCTGGGCTTCTTCGGCGTCCCCCGGGCGATGTTGCCGACCATCAGCCCGTCCTCCCACCGGGAGGCGTTCGGACAGACCCGTACGTCCCGGCCGCTGCGGGCGGCCATCCCCATCACCGGTGTGCTCGGCGACCAGCAGGCAGCCACCGTCGGGCAGGTCTGCTACGCGCCCGGCGAAGCCAAGAACACGTACGGCACCGGCAACTTCCTGGTGCTCAACACCGGCACGGAACTGGTGCGGTCCCAGCACGGCCTCCTGACCACCGTGGCGTACCAGTTCGGCGACAGCCCGGCGATCTACGCCCTCGAAGGCTCCATCGCCGTCACCGGCTCCGCGGTGCAATGGCTGCGCGACCAGCTGAAGATCATCAACGATGCCGCCGAGAGCGAACGCCTGGCGCGTACCGTCGAGGACAATGGCGGGATCTACTTCGTCCCCGCCTTCTCCGGCCTGTTCGCCCCGTACTGGCGTTCCGACGCCCGCGGCGCGATCGTCGGCCTCGCCCGGTACAACGACGGCGGCCACCTGGCGCGGGCCGCCCTAGAAGCCATCTGCTACCAGAGCCGCGACGTGGTGGAAGCCATGGAGCAGGACTCCGGCGTCCACCTCGACGTGCTCAAGGTCGACGGCGGTGTGACGGCCAACGACCTGTGCATGCAGATCCAGGCCGACGTGCTCGGCGTCCCGGTCAGCCGCCCGGTGGTCGCCGAGACCACCGCGCTCGGCGCCGCCTACGCCGCGGGTCTGGCCACCGGTTTCTGGCGGGACACGGACGAACTGCGCACCCACTGGCAGGAGTCCAAGCGCTGGGAACCCCAGTGGTCCGAGGAACAGCGCGCGGAAGGGTACGCGGGCTGGAAGAAGGCAGTGGAGCGCACACTCGACTGGGCCAAGGTCGAGTAGGTCCCGGCCGGGAGCGACAGAAAGGGGCCGCCCGAGCCGCGTGCGCGGCCCCCACCCGCACCCGCTGCACGAGGAGGACACCATGGCGAACCCGGTGGCTCTCTCGCCCGGCGAGCGCGCGCAGGCCCTCGCCCGACTGGGAGAGGGCGAGCTCGACGTCCTCGTCGTCGGGGGCGGCGTAGTAGGCGCCGGCGCGGCCCTGGACGCCGCCACCCGGGGCCTGAGAGTCGGCCTCGTGGAAGCCCGGGACTGGGCCTCGGGCACGTCCAGCCGCTCCAGCAAGCTCATCCACGGCGGCCTGCGCTACCTGGAGATGCTGGACTTCCGGCTCGTCGCCGAGGCCCTGAAGGAACGCGGACTCCTGCTCCAGTTCCTGGCCCCACATCTGGTGCGTCCCGTGCCCTTCCTCTACCCCCTGCAACACCGGATCCGGGAGCGTCCCTACGTCGGCGCAGGCGTGCTGCTGTACGACACCATGGCCGCGGCCTCCGGTACCTCCACCGGCCTGCCCCACCACCGCCACCTGCTCAAGCGCCGGGCCCTGCGCGAGGCGCCCGCGCTGCGCTCCGACGCGCTGGTCGGCGCGATCCAGTACTGGGACGCCCAGGTCGACGACGCCCGGCACACCATGTTCCTCGCCCGCACGGCCGTCGCCTACGGAGCGCTGGCCGCCAACCGCACCCGTGTCAGCCGCTTCCTGCGGCAGGGCGAGCGGGTGGTGGGAGCCGTTGTCACGGATCTGGAAAGCGGCGACGAGACGGAGGTGCGAGCCAAGCAGGTCATCAACGCGACCGGTGTGTGGACCGACGACACCCAGGCCCTCGCCGGTACGCGCGGCCAGTTCCACGTCCGCGCCTCCAAGGGCGTACACCTGCTGGTCCCCCGTGACCGGATCAACTCCCGCACCGGGCTCATCCTCCGCACCGAGAAGAGCGTGCTGTTCGTCATCCCCTGGGGACGGCACTGGATCATCGGGACCACCGACACCGACTGGACACTCGACAAGGCCCATCCCGCCCTCAGCTCCAAGGACGTCACCTACCTGCTGGAACACGTCAACAGCGTCCTGACCACGCCTTTGGTGCCGGAGGATGTGGAAGGCGTCTACGCCGGTCTGCGTCCCCTCCTGTCCGGCGAGGCCGCGGAGACCAGCAAACTGTCACGGGAGCACCTGGTCGCCCACCCGGTACCCGGGCTCGTCGTGGTGGCGGGCGGCAAGTACACGACCTATCGGGTGATGGCCAAGGACGCGGTCGACGAGGCGGCCCGCGGCCTGGACGACAAAGTGCCCGACTGCGTCACGCAGCGCGTTCCGCTGCTCGGCGCCGACGGTTATCCGGCCCTCTGGAACTCCCGCCACAACCTCGCGGCGTACTCAGGGCTGCATGTCGCCCGCATCGAGCACCTGTTGAACCGCTACGGCTCCCTGGTGCACGAGCTGCTCGCCATGGTCGCGGCCGACCCCTCGCTCGGCGAGCCGTTGCCGAGCTCCGACGACTACCTGCGGGTCGAGGCCGTGTACGCGGTGACCCATGAGGGTGCCCGCCACCTGGAGGACGTGCTCGCCCGCCGTACCCGGATCTCCATCGAGTCCTGGGACCGTGGCGTGGACGCGGCGCAGACCGTCGCGGAACTGATGGCGCCTCACCTGGGGTGGGACCAGGCGCGCCAGGACCGTGAGGTCAACCACTACCGGAAGCGGGTGGCCGCCGAACGCGAGGCCCAGCAGCAGCCGGACGACCAGACCGCCGACGCGGTACGGCTCGGCGCCCCCGACATCATCCCGGTGCACTGAGGTCGGTGAACCACCGCAACACCGCCCGAGACGGCAAGGATCCGGCTCGGTGAGTACCAGAGCGAGCCCGGCCGCGGTGGCGGCCCGCACGCGCGTGACGACATCGGCGTTCTCGTCGGCGTAGTGCGGGTGGGGCGACTGGCCGTCGTGAGTGGACACGTACGGGCGGGCCGCCGCATCAGTCGGCAGCCGGTTTATGGCATCGACCTGTACTTGCCTGGTGGAGGCCGCGAACGCCTCCCACAGGCGCAGGTGCCAGGCCAGCAGTAGCTGGAGCCGGAAACCCCGGCCAGCAGCACGCGGAGGCGGCCGCAGGCGCAGCGCCGGTAGCGCACGGCGGTGAGTTGCCCGCACCACGCGAACCCCTCGCGGACCCTTGACGCTGAACCGTTTCATTGCTTCTCTCGAAAGGCTGCTCCTGGGAGCGCTCCCACACCAGCCGAAAGGGACCCCTGTGCAGACCACCCCCCACGCCACCCCCCATGTCACCTCCTTACGCCGGCTCGCCCGTGCCCTCGCCGCGCTCGTCACGGCCGTTCTCGTCGCCTGCCTGCTGTCCTGGACGGGGAGCTCCCCCGCCCAGGCCGCGCCGGGTGACGGCTCGGTCTCCGACCCCAACATCGTCTACGTCGGGCGCTGGGACACCAGCGCCGGCACGGCGGCGACGCCCTCCTGGACCGGCGCCTACCTTCAGACGGCCTTCACCGGCACCACGGTGAAGGTCAAGGCGAGAGACGCGGTCAACCTGTACGCCAGCATCGACGGCGGCCCCGACGTCTTCCACCCCGGCGTGCGCGGCACGGTGAACCTCACGCCCCGGCCGTTGTCCGCCGGCACCCACACCCTGCGCATTTCGTACCGCTCCGGCGACACCGTCTTCCAGGGCCTGGTGCTGGACCCCGGTGCGCGCACGGTCCCCCTTGACGCCCCGTCCCGGCTCGTCGAGTTCGTCGGTGACTCCATCACCGCCGGTGCTCTCACGGACCGGCTCGCACTGGACTCGTACGCCTGGAAGACCGGCGAGCGACTGGGGGCGCGGCACACCCAGATCGCCCGGTCCGGCTACTGTCTCGTCGCCCAGTCCGGATGCACGGGCCTGAGCACGCAGTTCTTCAGGACGGCGAGCACCGGCAGCCAGAACTGGGACTTCTCCCGCTACCGGGCGGACGCCGTCGTCATCAACCTGGGCACCAACGACATCGGCCACGGAGTGACCGGCGCCGCCTTCCGGTCGGCGTACACCAAGTTCCTCGCCGACCTGCGCGCCACCTACCCGAACGCGCAGCTCTTCGCCGTGCAGACGCTCAAGAAGCGCTACGTCGCCGAGACCAGGGCGGCCGTCACGGCCCGCACCGACGCCGGTGACAGCAGGGTGCACTACGTCGACACGACGGGCTGGCTGAACGAAGGCGCCGACTACGAGGACGGCAACGGGCATCCCAACGAGGCCGGCCACACCAAGTTCGCGAACCGCCTCGCCCCCGTCATCGCCGCCCGACTCGGCAGCCTCACATCCACCCTGGCGGCCGCTCCCGGCCAGCCCGGCGACCCGAACATCAAGTTCGTGGGCCGCTGGGACACCAGGACCTCCACCGCCTACACCCCGTACTGGGCCGGCGCCTACTACCGGGTCGGCTTCACCGGCCGGACCGTCAAGCTCAAGCAGCGCGGGACGATCGACTTCTGGGCGAGGATCGACAACGGCCCGGTGAAGTTCTACGACGACGTCAAGGGGACGGTGAACCTGACGCCCTCCCCGCTGCCCGCCGGCAACCACACCCTCCAGGTCAACTACCAGGTGGTCGCCGGTTCGTACCGGGGTGACGCCGTCTTCCAGGGGCTGGTCCTCGACAGTGGCGCCACCACGTTCGCCCCGCCGTCGCCCGGCAAGCTGATCGAGTTCGTCGGCGACTCGATCACGGTGGGGACGACGTCGTCGCAGAACGCCCGCACCGCGTACGGCTGGCTGATCGGGGAACGACTCGGCACCGAGCACACCCAGATCGCCCAGGGCGGCGCCTGTCTGGTCGCCGCGGCGGACGGATGCGTCGGCCTGGAGCGGCAGTTCACCAAGCTCAACCCGAACGCGGCCACTCCCGACTGGGACTTCTCCCGCTACCAGGCGAACGCGGTCGTCATCAACCTCGGCACCAACGACGTGGGCCACGGTGTCAGTTCCGCGCAGTTCCAGACGGCGTACACCAGCCTGCTGCGCAAGGTCCGCGCCGCGTACCCACAGGCGTGGATCTTCGCCTTGGAGACGTTCCGCGGCCGGTACGTCCCGCAGACCCAGGCGGCGGTCAAGGCGGCCGTCGACGGCGGCGACCCCCGGGTGTCCTTCGTCGACACCACCGGCTGGCTGGGTTCGGGCGACCTGACGGACTCGGTCCACCCCAACGACCAGGGGCACCGCGTCATCGCGGACCGGCTGGCGCCGGTCATCGCGGCGCGGATCGGTATGTGAGGGAGGGCCGGGGCCGCCGGACGGCGACGCGCAGGCGGGCACCTCCGCTGCCCTGCGCGGGCGCCATCCCCCGACCCCGGCTCGACGGCGAGATCGCCGCACTTGACTCCCTTCCTCTTATCCGCAGCCCAGTCGCCCACCGCGCCGACAGTCGCAGCCCTTTGCACATCCGAGTCTTCGGACGGGAGCCTCCGCCCGGCGGGACATGCTCAGGCAACCCTGACCTTGATCGTGTGCCGGCCGGTCGCCCCGTCGGGCAACGGTTCGTGCACCCGTCCTGTCTGCACCTGACCGGTGTTGTCGGTGGCGCGTACTTCCAGCCGATGCTCGCCGGGCGTCGCCTGCCATGGCCAGCTCCACTGCCGCCATGTGTCCACCGACGGCACCGCGGCGAGCTGGGCCTGCTGCCATGGTCCGTCGTCCACGCGGACCTCCACCGCGGACACCCCACGATGTTGCGCCCACGCCACCCCGGCCACCATCACCAGGCCTTGTTCCAGACGCCTGCCCGCGGCCGGTGTGTCGATCCGCGACTGTGTCTTCACCGGAGCCAGCGCCGCGTAATCCCGCCGTACCCAGTAGGCGCTGAAGTCCGAGAAACGACTCAGCTCCAGCTCCGTCAGCCACTTCGTCGCCGATACGTATCCGTACAGCCCGGGCACCACCATCCGGACCGGAAATCCGTGCTCGACCGGCAGTGGCTCCCCGTTCATCCCGACCGCCAGCAACGCGTCCCGCCCGTCCACCAACGCCGCCGTCGGTGTGCCGGCCGTATAGCCGTCCACGGAACGGCTCACCACCTGATCCGCGCTGTCATCCGGCTCGACTTCATCCAGCAGATCCTTGATCGGCACCCCCAGCCACCGCGCGTTGCCGAGCAACTCGCCGCCGACCTCGTTGGACACGCACGCCAGCGTGATGTAGCGCTCCACCATCGGCCGTGCCAGCAATTGCTCGTACGTCAGCGTCAGCGGCCGTTTCACCCGGCCATGAATCGTCACCCGCCAGTCCTTCGGTTCCATCTGCGGCACCGTCAAAGCGGTGTCGATCCGGTAGAAGTCCGCGGTACTGGTCACGAACGGCGCCACGCCGGGCACGCCGACGGAGACCTTGGCGGGCAAGGCTGCTGCCGGGCTCGACGGCGACGGGAGAACCACCGCGGCCCGGGCCGCGGCCACCCGCTGTGCCCAGAGCCGGCGTCCGCCCGGTACGGCCACCGCGGCCGAGCCGAGCGCCCCGACCGCCAGGGCGAGAAACCGTCGTCGGCCCGTCTGTCCCGCGCCGTCCAGCACCGAGTTGGCCGCATCCGACGACGGTGAACCGACTCCCCGCACGGGGGTGTGGGTTCCCTGTGCCGCCACGTCCGTATCCGGGCCGGTGTCGTCCCCCAGGCCCTGTGCCGGTACCGCGGCACGGCGCGGCAGGGTGCGTCGCAGCAGCACCAGAAGGCCGGCAGCGGCCAGGGCACCGGCCATTGTGGGCAGCGGGTACGCCCATGTGGCGCTGGGCCGGGTGGCTGCCGCGAGTACGCCGATCACCCCGAACACGGCGACGCCGGCCAGCCCGTACCGGAGCCGGCGCATGGCCAGTACACCGATGAACGCGGCGAACACCGCCAACACCAGCACGATTCCCGCCTGCAGCGCCAGCTTGTCGTACGTGTAGAACACCGCGACGGCGAACTCCTTGACCGGGGTCGGCGCGGCGTCCACGGCGACGCCCCCCACCGCCACCAGGGGCGCCGAGGGCCCACCCGTCCCGGCTGCCACCAACTCACCGAGGCCCAGGGCGAGTGCGGTGGCCGCGACGCCGGCGAGCTCGCCGTACCACTGCTTGGGCGGTCTCCCCGGTGCCGGCCGATCTGTCTGCCGCGTCTCCATGTCGATACCGGACATCTGATCGGCGCTTATCGGCTCACCCGGCGCAGCCGGGCGAAGCCGACACCCAGCACGACCAGACCGACGATCGCCACGACCGGCCCGACGACCGCCCAGAGCGTCACGCCGCTCATCGCCGAACCCTTCATGACATCGAGTCCCTGCAAGGTCCAGCCCACGCCGACAAAGGCAAGCAGTGCGCCGAGGCCGAGGACGAACCAGTTCTTCTTCATGGGGTATCTCCAGGTGGGGAGCCGAAGTGCTCGACATCGAGCGTGACGGTTCCGCGACCGCGGCGGCGACAACGTGTGGTTGGACCCCGTTGTCCACCGATCGACGTACCCACGGCTCCACTGGTGCGTGGACGCTCCTCGGCACCGAGTCGGGCACTGTGGATCCGGGCGCCCGTAAACTGGCGGCCCGATCTCGGCGGGCGAAGGTGGGCAGGGCGTGGCAGTGCGCAGCACCGTCGACTTCGGACACCGCTACCGCGTCGGATGGCATGTCCTCGTCGGCGCCGTCGCGATACCGCTCGCCGTCGCCATGGCGGCCGACGTCTCCGTGGCGCTGGGACAACGCCTGCTGGCCCTCGGTACGCTCGCTGTCATCGTCGCCTGCTACGCCCTGGTCGCTCCGCGAGCCATGGCAAATAGCGACGAGCGGTGGGGTGCGGCCTATTTCGCCGTCCTGGCGGTCGCGTTCCCGCTCCTTCTCGCCATCGCCCCGATCGCCGGCGCACTGCTGTTCGCGCTCTGCCCACAGCTGTTCGTGATGGTCACGAGGTGGCGGGTACGCCTACCGCTGTTGTTGGTCCTCTACGCCGAGCTCGCCTGGGCCATGGTGGCGCGGGCGGGAGTCAGCCGCTACACGCCGGCGATGGTCGGCGTGACCGTTCTGGTGCCCATGACCGTGACGATCCTCGTGGGCGCGTATCTGACCGGCATCCGCGAGCAGAACCGCAAGCGGGCCGCGCTGATCGAGGAACTGACCCGGACGCGGGCCGCACTGGAACGCGCGGGCCACGCGGCAGGCGTCCATGCCGAACGTGAACGCCTGGCCGCCGAGATCCACGACACCCTGGCACAGGGCTTCACCAGCATCCTCATGCTCGCCCAGGTCGCACGGACGACCCTGCTCCGTGATCCGACGGCCGCCGACGGCCAGCTCGACATCCTGGAGAAGACCGCCCGCGAGAACCTCGCAGAGGCACGCTCGCTGATCGCCGCATCGGCCCCGGTCGACCTGACCGGCCGCGGGCTCGCGGATGCGCTGGACCGGCTCGCCGCCCGGCATGCTCGCGACACGGGAACGCGCGTCGAGGTCTCGATCGTCGGCGAGCGGTCCGGCACATCCACCGGCACCGACATCGCCCTGCTGCGCACCGCGCAGGAGGCCCTGGCCAACGTCGCCAAGCACGCCGCAGCGACGGCGGTACGGATCGAGCTGCGCCAGGGTCCCGACCTCATGGCGCTGGCGGTGACCGATGACGGCCAGGGCTTCGACCCGGCCACCGTCCGGGGTGGATACGGCCTGCTCGGCATGCGCACCCGCGCCTCCAGCCTCGGCGGAACCTGCACGGTGCGATCGGTTCCCGGCCAGGGCAGCACGGTGCGGGTCGAGCTGCCGCCGCCCCCGGCCGAGCAGGCGGCGCGTAGCCTGCGGCCTGTGCTTGATCTCAGCTCCACACCCGACCACTGAGCGGGCGGAACCGTCTCGATGACCGTCCAGATCCTGATTGTCGATGACCATCCCGTCGTACGCTTCGGCCTCCGCGGCATGCTCGAGGCCTACGACGACCTGCGGGTCGTCGGCGAGGCCGGCTCCGGCGACGAGGCGATCGTCCTCGCCGCCGCGATGCGCCCGGACGTCGTCCTGATGGACCTGCGGATGCCGGGTACCGACGGCGCCACCGCGACGGCGCGCATCCGTCAGGAGCATCCCGGCATTCGCGTGCTCGTGCTCACCACCTACGAAGGTGACGCCGACATCCTGCCGGCCATCGAGGCCGGCGCCACCGGCTACCTCCTGAAGGACGCCCCGATCGGTACCCTGACCGACGCGATCCGGGCGGCGGCCCGCGGTGAGACCGTCCTCGCCCCGCCGGTGGCCGCCCGGCTGGTGACTCACCTTCAGGCTCCGGCCGGGGAGCAGCTGACCCCACGCGAGGTTCAGGTACTCGGCCTCGTCGCGCGGGGTCTGTCCAACGGCGAGATCGGTCGGCAGCTGTACATCGGCGAGGCGACGGTGAAGACGCACCTGCTGCGAACCTTCGTCAAGCTGGGTGTCAACGACCGCACCGCTGCCGTCACCGTCGCCCTGTCACGCGGCGTCCTCACCTCACCACAGTGACACCGGGTAGTCACCTGGCCGTGCCGATCAGGCCGCGCAGGTGTCCCGTTCGATGGTCTCGAGGCGGTTGTTGAGCCGTCGGCTGCTGCCATCGAGAGGTCTGGCCCCAGGGCCGGTGGCTCACCGTTCGAGACCGCGAGGACGCCGCCACGCCGGCACACGGCACCCGTGCCGACCGCCCTGCCTCGCCACCGAAGGGGCACCCGGAAGGGCTCACTGATGAACCGGTTGGTGACGCGCTGACAGCAGATGCAGTCGGGGCGTCGTTGCCGGCTGAAATACTCGGCGGGAGGCCATGGCGAGGGCCGTGAGCAGGCCGAAGACGATGTGATGGTGTGGCCGGCGGTCGATCAGCACGGGCAGCGACAACAGGACGAGACTGCCTGCAGGCAAAGCCCCACCCTCATTCCGGCGGACGGGACATCGTAGGCCGACCGGCTTCCATCATCTCGGCGACCCGGGCCGTCGTCTCCCGCAGCCACATGTGCGCCGCGTCGTGCATGTGGACCGGATGCCACCACAGGGCCTGCTGGATCGGCACGGCGTCATAGGGCGGTTCCATGATGCGGACGTGTGCGAGTCCGTCCAGCTCGTCGGCGAGCCGCCTTTGCAGGAGGGCTACCCGGCGGGTGCCGGCGACCAGGAGTGGCATCAGCTGGAAACTGTCGACGGAGACCGCCACGCGCGGCTCGATGCCGAGCGTGGCGATCTGGCGGGCGGCGGGGGCGTCGTAGGCTCGTTGGTACGTCACCCATGACAGTCGGGCCAGGTCGTCGAGGGTGAGCTGCTCGCCGACCTCGGGGTTGTCGTCAGCGACGAGGAAGACCCAGCTGTCCTGGTAGAGCTCGACCGTGGGAAAACCGCGGATGATTCCGTGGGGCAGCAGTAGCCCGTCCACGGTGCTGAGCAGCGACCCGGTGCTGTCGATGAATTCGTTCGGTACCTGTTTGAACCTGAGCCTGATGCCTGGTGCCTCGGCTTGGACGGTGCGGGCGAGCTCGGTGCCGAAGACGGCAACCGCGTAGTCCGAAGCGATCAGCGTGAACTCGTGTTCCTCGCGGGAGGGGTCGAATTCTGCCTGACTGGCGAAGACGCGCTCCAGCAGGGCGCAGGCGGTGGTGGTCCGGTCGAGGAGGGCCCGCCCGAGGGCGGTCAGTTCGTACCCTCCGCCCACCCGGGCGAGCAGGTCGTCGTCGAAGTGGCGGCGCAGCCGGGCCAGGGCCGCGCTCATCGCGGGTTGACTGAGCCCGATGCGCCGGCCGGCCCTGGTGACGTTGCGCTCCTGCAGGAGAGCGCGCAGGGCAACGACGAGGTTGAGGTCCAGGCTGGCCAAGTTCACGAAGCATCCCAATTCCGGAGCCGGCACCATTGGTATTCACCGGCTGGATTCACCTATATATGAAATCGATTTCCCTGATTGCGATCTACCGGGCCAGATTAGTGGCACCGCAATCGGGAGGAAATCTCCGTGACATCCGCAGCCATGTCGGCACCCTTCACCCCCTTCTCCGGGCCGTTCGCCATCGGCACCCTTTCGGCACCGGGCGAGACCAGGTTCCCGGGCCTCGTGACGCCGGACGGCCGAGCGCTCGACCTGCGCAGGGCACTGGACGCACCCGGGTTGACCACGCTCGCGCTCCTGGAGCGCTGGGACGAGGAGCTGCCGCGGCTGCACACCCTCGCCGGGGACCCGACGCGCCACTGGCGGCCGCTGGCGGAGATGGCGGTGCACGCGCCCGTCGAGCCCCGGCAGATCTTCCAGTCCGGCGCCAACTACCGGCAGCACGTGATCGACCTGGCGGTCGCACACCGCGCCCCGGACGCCCCGGGCACCGTCGAGGAGGCCCGCGCCGAGGTCGCGGCGGTCATGGACAGACGGGCCGCCGAGGACCTCCCGTACGTCTTCATCGGCCTGCCGACCACGATCAGCGGCCCTTACGACGACGTGGTACTGCCCGCCTGGGCCGAGAAGCCCGACTGGGAGCTGGAGGTGGCCGCGGTGATCTCCCGCCCCGCCTACCGGGTCACCGTGGACGAGGCGCTGGAGTACGTCGCCGGCTACACCATCGCCAACGACCTGACCGATCGCGCGAGCGTCTTCCGCCGGGACATGCCCCCGATCGGCACCGACTGGTTGCGGAGCAAGAACGCCCCCGGGTTCACCCCGCTGGGCCCGTGGATCGTCCCCGCCGACTTCATCGCCGACCCCTCCGACCTGCATGTCACCTTGAAACTCAACGGCGAGACCATGCAGGACGAGTCCACCAAGGACATGATCTTCGGCGTGGCACGGTTGGTCTCGTACATCTCCCGGACCGCCCGGCTGCTCCCCGGCGACCTCGTCCTCACCGGCAGCCCGGCCGGCAACGGCATCCACTGGGGCCGCCTGCTGCGCGACGGCGACGTGATGGACTGCTCGGTCACCGGGCTCGGCGCCCAGCGCACCCGCTGTGTCGCGGAGGAGGTCCGATGAGCGCCGACCGTATCGACCGTACGGATCCCGAGGCGGCGATCGCCGAGGCCGCGAAGGCGTACTCGAACTGGCGCCGTTGGGGCGAGGACGACGTGCTCGGCACGCTCAACTTCCTCGACGAGGCCAAGCGCCGCGAGGGCGCGGCCCTGATCCGCGACGGCGTCAGCTTCTCCTTGTCCCAGGCCTTCGACATGGACGGCCCGCAGAAGGGCTGGCGGCGGCGTACGAACCCGGTGCACACGATGCTCGCCACCGGCACCGACGCGGCTCTGGGCGGCCAGGGCTTTCCGCACGGTTTCGGTGGCGCCGACGATGTGATCGCCATGCCCCTGCAGTGCTCCACCCAGTGGGACGGGCTCGGGCACATCTTCGATCACGGCACCGCATGGAACGGCCGCCCGGCGGAGAGGGTCGTCACCTGCGAAGGCGACCTGGTCACCGGCATCGAGCACATGGCACCGCACGTCGCCGGGCGAGGCGTCCTCCTCGACGTGGGCCTGGTCATCGGCCACGACGGCGAACTGCCCGACGGCTTCGCCATCACCGAGGAGCACCTGACCGCAACAGCCGAGGCGCACGGCGTGACCGTCGGTCGTGGCGACCTGGTTCTCGTGCGCACCGGACGGCTGGCCCGCGCCCGTCGGGAAGGCTGGGGCGACTACGCGGGCGGACCGGCGCCGGGACTGAGCTTCAGTACGGCCGGCTGGCTGCACCGGAGCGAGATCGCCGGGATCGCCACCGACACCTGGGGCTTCGAGGTGCGGCCCAACGAGTTCGACCACGCCTTCCAGCCGCTGCACCAGGTCGCCATCCCCCACATCGGTCTGCTCATCGGTGAGATGTGGGACCTCGACGCCCTCGCCGCGCATTGTGCCGCCGACGGCCGGTACGCGTTCTGGCTCACCGCCGCGCCCCTGCCCATCACCGGGTCCGTCGGCTCGCCGGTGAATCCCATCGCCGTCAAGTAACGGCCTGGGCTGCCGGGCAGGCCGCGCCCGGACGGCTGCGCCACTCTCGACCGCCCGGTCGGCAACACCCCCCTGCCGTTCGAAGTCGCGCGGCACCATCTCAGGGAGAACCCATGAACGACCCCCGTGCCCGCACCGTCCTCGTCATAGGCGGCGGCGCGTCCGGCAACGCCGTGACCGTGCTGCTGCGACGGGCAGGCATCGCCGTGGAACTCGTCGAGGCCAAGCCCGACTGGAACGTGCTCGGCTCGGGCATCACCCTCCAGGGCAACGCGCTGCATGTACTGCGCGAAGTCGGCGTATGGGACGAGGTCCGGGAGAGCGGTTACGCCGTCGACGCCGTCGTCATGGCCGCGCCCGACGGGACCGTGTTCCATGTCCAGCAGCACTTCCGCACCGGTGGGGACGACCTGCCCACGATCTTCGGCATGCAGCGGCCACGGCTCCAGGAGATCCTGTGTGAGGCCGTTCGCGAGAGCGGCGCGGCGGTACGCCTCGGCACCACCGCCGAGGAACTGGTCCAGGACGCGTCAGGCGTCACCGCCCGGTTCAGCGACGGCACCGAGGGCCGCTACGACCTTGTCATCGCCGCCGACGGCGTCGGCTCCCGCACGCGCGCGATGATCGGCATCAGCGACAAGCCCGAACCGACCGGCATGGCCATCTGGCGCGTCCCCGTGCCCCGCCCCGAGAGCGTGGAGCGCATGACCCTGGCCTACGGCGGCCCGTGCTACATCGCCGGCTACTGCCCCACCAGCAAGAACACCATCTACGCCTACCTCGCCGAGGCCAACCGCGACCGTGCCTCCATCGACCCGGCCTCGTACGCGGACGAGATGCGCCGGCTGGCCGCGCCCTACGGGGGTGCGTGGCCGGAGATCGCCGCGAGCATCACCGACCCCGCCGAGGTCAACTACACCTGGTTCGAGCGGCTGCTCGTCGAGGGCTCCTGGCACCGCGGCCGGGTCGTCCTGATCGGTGACGCGGCCCATGTCTGCCCTCCCACGCTCGCCCAGGGCGCGGCCATGTCGCTGGAGGACGCCTCCGTACTGGCCGAGATGCTGAGTGAGGAGCAGGACTGGAGTTCCCTCGACGCCCTGTTGACCGGCTTCCACGAACGCCGGATCAACCGCGTGCGCATGGTGGTCGAGGCATCCGTGCAACTCGGTCAGTGGCAGCTGGACGGCGCCCGTGACGCCGACGCACCCGGTCTGATGGCCCGCACGATGTCCGTCCTCAAGGAGACCCCGTGAACCCCGTGAGTCACCGGAACAGCGCACCCACGATCGACGTCCACGCGCACCTCCTGCTCCCTCAGGTCGAGGAAGCCGTCGCCGGGCACCCCGGTCTGGCCGCGGCCCGCGACCTCGACGCCCGCCGCAACGGCCCCGAGGCCATCGCCGTCAGTGGACCGATGTTCCGGGACCGGTTCCCGAGGCTGACCGACGTCAAGGCCCGGCTCGCCGCGATGGACGCCTCCGGGGTCGACATCCAGCTGGTCTCGCCGTCCCCGTCGCACTACCACTACTGGGCCGACGAGGACCTGGCCCGTACGGTGTGGGAACTGGCCAACGAGGGCACCGCCGCGCACGTCGCCCAGGCCCCGCAGCGGCTGCACGGCCTCGGCCTCGTCCCGCTCCAGCACCCGGACCTCGCCGTCGAAGCCCTCGACCACGCCCTCGGCCTGGGCCTGCGCGGTGTCGAGATCTCCAGCCACGCACCGGGACGCGAACTGTCGGACCCCGCCTACGAGCCGCTGTGGACACGGGCCGGGGAAAGCGGCGCGATCCTCTTCCTGCATCCCTTCGGCTGCACGCTCGACGAGCGCCTCAACCGCTGGTACCTGTCCAACACCGTCGGTCAGCCCACCGAGAACGCCGTCGCCCTGTCCCATCTGATCTTCTCCGGAGTCCTGGACCGGCACCCGGGGTTGCGCATCGTCGCCGCCCACGGCGGCGGCTATCTGCCCACCCACATCGGCCGCTCCGACCACGCCTGGCTCGCCCGCACCGACACCCGCGGCTGCGCGCACCCGCCCAGCAGCTACCTCAAGCAGCTGTACTTCGACTCCCTCGTCCACGACCCGGACGTCCTGCGCGAGCTGATCCGGGTGGCCGGCCCCGACCGGGTCCTGCTCGGCTCCGACTTCCCCTTCGACATGGGCACCGACGACCCGCTCGGCGCGCTGCACGACGTCACGGACCTGCCCGCCCCCCACTTCCACGCCGTACGCGGCGGCAACGCGGCAGCACTGCTGCGTCTCACCTGAGGAGCCCGACATGACCAACCGTCTGCTCACCCACCTGCGGCACGTCGACCTCGCCGTGCCGGACTACGACAAGCAGCTCGACTTCTACGCCGGCGTCTGGGGCCTGACCAAGGTCGCCGAGGACTCCGGCATCTCCTTCCTGGCCGCCGAGGGCTCCCCCGAGCAGTACGTCGTCCGGCTGCGCAAGGCCGAGGAGAAGCGCCTCGACCTCATCTCCTACGGCGCGGCGAACCCCGCCGACGTGGACACGCTCGCCGAGCAACTCCTCGCGGGTGGAGTGCGGTTGATCTCCCAGCCGGGCAAGGTCGACACCCCCGGCGGCGGCTACGGCTTCCGCTTCTTCGACATCGACGGCCGCACCATCGAGGTCTCCGCCGACGTCGAGGCGCGCCGGCACCGTCGTATCGAGGAGAAGGAGTCCATCCCGGTCCGTCTCTCGCACGTCGTCCTGAACTCCCCCGACATCAACGCCACCCGCGCCTGGTACGAGCAGCACCTCGACTTCCGGCTGTCCGACACGATGACCTTGCCGCACATGGGCGACGTCATGCACTTCATGCGCATCAGCAACCAGCACCACTCCATGGCCATCGCCAGCGGCCCGCACGCCTCCCTGCAGCACCTCTCCTTCGAGATGCGCGGCATCGACGAGTACATGCGCGGCTCCGGCCGCGTGATGCGTTCCGGCGCCCGCAAGATCTGGGGCCCCGGGCGGCACATGGCGGGCGACAACACCTTCACGTACTTCCTCGACCCGCACGGCAACACCGTGGAGTACACCACCGAGCTCGAACAGCTGGACGAGGACACCTGGCACCCGCACATCTACGACCTGACGAAGCCCGAGAACGCCGACCAGTGGGGCACGTCCAACCCGATGAACGAGATGGTCGCCAAGGAGATGCTCAACGACGTCGACCGCGGCGTCTTCGTCGCTCCGCCGGTATGACCCCATGACACCGGGGGCCCGCCGCACTCCCCCGCCTGCCATGCCGCCGGGCCCCCGGCCTGTGTCAACCCACCCAGCTCCCTAGGAAAGCCATGCGTTTCGCCACGTACGAACAGCACGGCCGCAGCCGCCTCGCCACCGTCGAGGACGACGGCACCCTCTCCCCCTGCCCCAGCACGGGGACACTCCTCGCCCTGATCCAGGCCGGTCCCGAGGCACTGCGCGAGGCGGGCACCGCAAGCCTGGACGTGCCGCGAGGGCCGCACGTCTCCCAGGTGCGACTGCAGCCGCCGCTCCAACCGCCTTCCGTACGCGACTTCGTCACGTTCGAGGAACACGTCGAAGGTGTACGACGCAGCATCGACGGAGTCTCGGGCGCCCCGGACGCCTGGTACGACGCGCCCACCTTCTACTTCACCAACCCCTACGCGGTCATCGGCGCTCACGACGACGTCCCCGTGCCGCCCGGAAGCCGGGCACTGGACTTCGAACTCGAAGTCGCCGCGGTCATCGGCCGCGAGGGCCGCGACCTCACCCCCGAGCAGGCCCGCGACCACATCATCGGCTACACCATCTACAACGACTGGTCCGCCCGCGACCTCCAGTCCCGCGAGATGCAGGTCGGCCTGGGCCCCTGCAAGGGCAAGGACACCGCCACCACCCTCGGCCCCTACCTCGTCACCGCGGACGAACTGGAGCCCTTCCGCGACAGCGACGGATTCCTGCGCCTGGCGCTGACCGCCGAGATCAACGGCGAGGTCGTCGGCAGGGACCTGCTGTCCAACATGAGCTGGACCTTCGAGGAGATGACCGCATACGCGTCAAGGGGCACTTACGTACGCCCCGGCGACGTACTCGGCTCCGGCACCTGCGGCAACGGCGGCTGCCTCGCCGAACTCTGGGGCGTACGCGGCCGCCAGGACCCGCCACCGCTCAAGCCCGGCGACACCGTCACCCTCACCGTCGAGGGCATCGGCACCGTCTCCAACACCGTGGTGCCGGGTGCCGAACCGGTGGCCGTCCCTCGCGCCCGTACGCGCCCGCGAACGCGTCCGTGAACCGCGCACACCCAACGCTTCCTGAACCACGTGGCAGGTCAACGCATCGCTGGGTCCGCGGCGATCTCCGGCTCCATGGCACACCAGATGCACGGACGAGACGGCGGGCGTTCTGACGCTGCTCCGTTTCTACTCTCCTCGAACCGGACGAGGTGGCCGTGGATGAGTCCGCGCGGAGCTGTGCGGTCCACTGCTCAGTGACCCGGGGCCCGCACGGCCGCAGCTCTTCCGGACGTGACGTATCGCGTCCGCCTCCGTGCCTGAGCACACAGTTCGCAGCGCGGTCCAGGTCGCCGGTTCGGACCCGAGTGGGTGGCACTCACGAGCCTGCTGGAAGGCCGGCTCGCCCGCGGTGAGGGGGCTCGGGCTGCCAGAAGTTTCGCTGAGAATAGTGTGTTGCGGATGTAAAAGGTGATGCTTGGCGCGGACACCACGGATGCGGTGCTTGGTTGTGCTGGTCCGGGGGCTGAACCTGATCGGCAGTGCACATGGAAGAGGGCACGGGGCGTGGAATTGCTGGACGAGTCTGATCCGGGGACCGTCGGGGGTTATCCCCTGCTGGCGCGGCTCGGTGAGGGTGGCATGGGGCGGGTGTATCTGTCCCGGACGGTGTCGGGGCGTCCGCTGGCGCTCAAGACGGTGCGCGCCGAGTTCGGACGGGAGCCGGGGTTCGAGGAGCGGTTCGCGCGGGAAATCCGCAACAGCGACCAGGTGCGCTCCCCTTGGACGCCTGCGGTGGTGGACTACAGCCCGGTGGGCCGGCGCCCCCAGTGGCTCGCCACCGAGTACGTGGCCGCGCCGTCCCTGGCGGAGTGGGTACGGCAGTACGGCCCGCTGCCCGAGCAGAACGTACTGGCACTGGCGGCCGAGCTTTTCGGGGCGCTGGGAGCGGTACACGGGGCCGAGCTGGCCCACCGGGATGTCAAGCCGTCCAATGTGCTGCTGGGCCGCCGTAGTCCGTTGCTCATCGATTTCGGGATCGCGCGCGCGAGGGAGGACACGCGTCACACGAGGACCGGCGGTGTGATCGGTACCCCCGGCTATCTGGCGCCGGAGCAGGCGAGCGCCGGGGAATCGGGTGCGCCCGGTGATGTGTTCTCGCTGGCTGCGGTGCTGGTGTACGCGGCAACGGGCCAGGGCCCGTTTTCCCGCCCCAACGAGGAGTTCTCGCCTGCGGTGCTGCTCTACCGCATCGTGCATCAGGAGCCGAACCTCGACGGCGTACCGGCGGCCCTGATCCCGCTCTTGCGGTCCTGTCTGGCCAAGAAGCCGGAGCACCGGCCCACGCCCGCCGATGTGAGCGTTCTGCTGGAACGCCTGGGCGGCCGATGCGGTACCTGGACGCAGTTGCTGCCCGAGGCACTGGAAAAAGATCTCGCCGTGCGCGAGGAGGAGGCGGACGCGTTGGTCTCCACGACCGTGCAATCGCCCTCTGTGCCAGCCGTGTCACGTGAGCCCGAATACAGCCCGGCTCCGCCCGACGCGGGGACCGCCGTCCTGCCGCCTTCCGACGTCGTGCGACGGTGGGTGTCAAGCCGTACCGGTCGGGTGGTCGCCGGGACGACGGCCGCGGCCCTGATGGCGGCGGCAGGCACGTTCGTCGTGCAGCACTTCTCCGGCGATGACGCGTCCGGCGGAACGCCTTCGCCGTCATCCGCTGCCACATCGCTTCCCGCGGCCTGGGCAGGTACATGGGTCGGCACCGGGCCGGGCAATCCCACCCCTGACAGTGTCAGTCAGCCACGGACCGACCGGTTCACCGTCACTCTTACCCTCCATCCGGCACAAGAGGGTGAGCCGGCGGGCAAGCAGGTCAGCAACGTGACCGAAGTGAACACCGGCCTTGAGCTGGGATGCACCGAGACCCTCACATTGCGGGAGGTACGCAAGGCCTCAATGGTCTTCAAGGCTGTCACGAGCCAGCCCACCGACCCGTCGGCCGAACTGGCCTGCCCCAACGGCAATGTCTACGTCGTCACCATGACCGACCGAGACACCCTGAGCCTGAGCGACGAGGGGGACCAGTCCGCCGGGGCGCCGTCGACCCTCACCCGACGGTGACGGATGCGCCCGCCGACCGGGATGCCGAGCCCTTCCCACCCGTTACCGCCTCGCTGAGGCCGTAGCGCACCGTCACCTCCCTCCGCGGACGGACCCCCGGCCGCGAGGCGCGAAAGCAGTGGGTGAGCGACGCGGGAGCGCGCGGCGCAGCGGGAGGCAGGGGTGCCGAGCCCGCGGGGCACTGTCCGGACGCCTTCGCTTCACCGGTGCGCGGAGGTTCCGCCGGGTGGGCCGATCCCGGCGGAGCTCCGCCCGACGATCTCCCAGCCGTTAAAGTGGTGCCGATCCTGTCCACCGCGTCGGAGCCGACCTTGCCGAACCTGTCCCACCTCGAGGAGATCTTCTCCGACGAGGGTGACGGCGCCGCCGGCCCCGTGCGGTCGCCCGGTTGGCAGAGCACCGTCTCGCCACAGGGACTCGCGGTGACGTTGATCGCCGATTACACGTTCCCCGTCCGGTCCTGGTTGCCGTCGGCGGCGATCGTGGCACTGCTCGGCGAGTTCCATGTGACCCCGGGCGCCGCCCGTACGACGATCAGCAGGCTGATGCGCCGCGGGGTGCTGGAGGGCACCCGACAAGGGCGGTACAGCTCCTACCGGCTGACGTCCCAAGCCGCCGTCGATCTGTGGAGCGGCGCCAGCTCGATCGCCACCTTCACCACTCAGCCCGACTCGTGGGACGGACGGTGGACACTGATCGCCTTCTCCGTTCCGGAACAGGAGAGCACGCGGCGGCGGGCGTTGCGCACCGCTCTGCGTTGGCGCGGGTTCGCGCCGTTGTACGACGCGCTCTGGGTGTCGCCGCATCCCCTGACACCCAAGGGGCGGATCGAGGTGGCCGACCTGGCGCGGGGAGCGGTGACCGTGTTCCGCGCGCGGCAGGAGGAGCTGGACACGGCTGTCGACCGCAACCCGGTCGAGGCGTGGGACCTCACCGGCATCGCCGAGCACTACCACGCGTTCATCGGTCGTTGGAGCGGCTTGCTTCCGCACATCAGCGCCGACGGTGTCACCGGTGCCGACGCTGTGCGCGCCCGGACCGAGGTCATGCACGCCTACCGGCACTTCCCCATCCTGGACCCGTTGCTCCCCATCGGGCTGCTGCCGTCCGACTGGCCCCGGTCACGGGCGCGGGAAGTCTGCGTCGCGGTGTACGACGGGCTGCTCCAGCCCGCCCAGGACCATGTCCGTGCCGTGGTGACCCGATTCGCGGAGGGACCGCACCCCGACATCAGGGCCCATACGATCGCCGGCATGAGCGCGGGTATCGGTCACGGCTGACGAGGGACCGTCGCGAGCGTGACGGGGCGATGTGCGGAGACGCCCTAACCGCGCCGACCGCCCTCGATCTGTCGAATGCGCGTCGAAGACAACAGAGTTGGGCGCCAATGATTGACAGAGCGGCACCCGATCGGGACTCTGACTGTTGCAACCCGATGTGGGAACGCTCCCAGAGGCGTGGCACAGGTGGTTACCGGCTCGCCGTCGCCGTGTCTCCGCCCGCAAGGCAACGCCACATCGATCACCGCCACGGTCGCTGCCACAGGCAGGACCGGAACATCCTCCACCGTTCCTGATACGCCCACCTGACCACCCCCACGGCTACGACCCCACCACCTCGGTCAGTGCGACCGCCCCGGCATCACCGACGCCTCTCCCCCGGCAACTGACCGAGCAGCGCTCCGCACCCCCCACACCAGGAGTCTTCATGACCATGCAACGGCGTAGTTTCCTGACCCTGAGCGCAGCCGGAGCCGCGGGCGTAGCCCTGTCCGTGGTCGGCACAGGGCAAGCAGGTGCCGTCGCAAGGGCCGGAGCTCCGACCCAGCGGTTCGCGGTCGGCGTGCGGCCGTATGCCTGGAGCCGCGGCAGCCGCCGGTGGACCACCTACGTCTACTACCCCGCCACCGGCGCTCCCGGTGGCTCCCCGGTCACCAACGCGCCCGTCGCCCAAGGCGTCTTCCCGGTCTGCGAGTTCATGCACGGCTTCAGCAGCAGCCCGCAGAATTCCCTGGCGATCATCCGCCCTCTGGCCGAGGCCGGCTTCGTGGTCCCCGCCCCCCACTTCGCCAACCTCAGTGGCCAGGACGTCTACAACGGCAACCAGTCCAAGGACGTTTCCGAGGTCATCACCCGGACCCTCGCCCTGAACACGGCCGGAGACCCGCTGGCCGGCCACCTCAACACAGCGGTCGGAGTCGGTGTCTCCGGCCACTCGATGGGCGGCATGACCACCCACGGCCTGCTCACGGCCTGGCCGGACGCGCGGATCACGGCCGCGATCCCGATGTCCTGTGTGGACATGGGCAACCCGAGCCCGTCGGTCCGCGCCAAGGTCCTGTTCACGCACGGCGACCGGGACGGAACGTGCCCGATCTCCTCCGCCCGTCAGGCGTACCGGGAACTGCCCGCCGCCAAGGCGTTCCTCACCTTCCGCGGCGCCGGCCACAGCAACTACTTCGGCGACTCCCGCACCGTCAACACCTTCGTGGACTGGATGCGGTGGAGTCTGTACGGCGACACCGCGGCCCGCGACCGCCTTCGCTCCGACGCCACCTCCGGCACGACCACTTGGGAATCGGCCCTGAGCTGAGAAGCAACGACGCACGGCCCCCCGGGACGCGCATGCCGTGAGCGGCCCACCCGGGCCGACCGGATGGCCCGACCGTCCGCGGACGCGCACCAGTGGGACGCCGGAGCTTCGTCACAGCACGAGCGCTTCGCTGCACCGAACCACGTGCCGGAAGCCTGTGAGTCAGCGGCAGCGCCCACCAGTTGCGCACGCTGACCCGGGCCCCAGAAAACACACCCCCGAACAGCCGGGCGGCTCCGGCCGCTCGTGCTCGGGCAGAAAGGTCCACTTGGGGGTTCGACACCCTCAAGACTGCAAGAGAGGAAAGCCCATGGCTTCACCAGCAGGGAAGATCAGAGTCGTTCTCCTTGCCGTCCTGTTGGCGGTTGCCTCAGCTGTGTACGGCACGGCCCATCAGGCGTCGGCCGATACCGTGGCACAGTCGAGCGCTTCGCAGATCGTGGCCGACATGGGCGCGGGATGGAACCTGGGGAACCAGCTCGAAGCCACCACCAACGGATACCCCAGCGAAACGGCATGGGGCCAGCCGACCGTGACGCAGGCCCTCATCGACAAGGTGAGAGCGGCAGGGTTCAAGACGATCCGGATCCCGGTCTCCTACCTGGGATACATAGGACCCGGCCCGAACTACACGATCAACGCCGCCTGGCTGAACAGGGTCCAGGAAGTCGTCAACTACGCGTACAACAGGGGCCTGCACGTGCTGATCAACATGCACGGCGACGGCTACAAGAACGTCAGCGGCTCCTGGCTGATCTGCGATTCGTCCTCCCAGACGACGATCAGGGCCAAGTACGAGAAAGCCTGGCAGCAGATCGCGAACAGGTTCAAGAACTACGACCAGCGCCTGATCCTCGAGTCCATGAACGAGGAGTTCGACGGGCAGTACGGCCGTCCGACCCAACCGTGCTATTCGAACATCAACAGTTACAACCAGATCTTCGTGGACACCGTACGGAAAACGGGCGGAAACAACAGTTCGAGGTGGCTGCTCGTGGCCGGCTGGAACACGAACATCGACTACACCGCGGGGAATTACGGCTTCAAGCTTCCGTCCGACCAGTACCGCTCCCCCTCCATTCCCGCCAGTGAACGGCGGATCATGATCTCCGTCCACCACTACGCTCCGTGGGACTTCGCCGGGGAGGAAAGCGGCACCATCACGCAGTGGGGACGAGCAGCGACCGATCCGTCGCGGAAGTCGACCTGGGGACAGGAAGACTACCTGGACGCCCAACTCAAGACGATGCACGACGTGTTCGTCGCGCAGGGATATCCGGTGGTCGTCGGCGAGTACGGAGCGATCGACAAGTCGTCGTTCGATTCTTCGAACAACAGGTATCGCGCGGACTTCGCACGGGCCGTTGCGGCCACCGCCAGGAAATACGGGGCGGCCAGCATCTACTGGGACAACGGTGCAACCGGCCGGTACGGGTTCGGGCTGTTCGACAGGCGCTCCCTCGCGGTGACCCAGCAAGGCATCGTCAACGGCATCATGAGCGGCGTCACCAGCAGCGTTGCCGGCTCCGCCCTTCCGGCCGGCATGTAGCAGGGACCCGAGTCTCGGCTACGGGTGCATACCTCCGCATCCTCGTGGGCGTGCAGTTGGGCCGGGTTGGCGAAGCCACCCGGTGTGCCGACCTGGTCAACTGCGCGCCTGCCAGCTGGAGATGCCGCGCTGCTCCGCACCTGGGAGCACGTTCGGCCATCGGAGGACTGCGGTGTCTTCACATGCAGCGACCGCAGTGCGCCTGGCCAAGGAGGAACGGGGCCATCCGATCCGCCCGGCCCAGCCCGATACCGGAACCGCACACCGCGGTCGGCGCATCTGCCGCAGCCGCTTCAGTCTCGCCGCAAGCATGCGATCGATTCGTCGAACCGGACCGCATGGCTGCGACAGTCACCGGCGTTCTGCGGGTGAGTGTCGGCAGGAGCCCGGCGACGGGCAACTTTCCACGCCGATTGGCGAGTTGTCGTTGACGCGTCGACAGAAAGCACCAGCGCATGGTCTGGCGGGGCGAGGTACAGGCCGACCACGTCACGGACCTTCTCCATGACCTGCGGATCCTTCGAGGGCTCGAAGGTGTCCACCAGATGCGGCCTGAGCCCGAAGGTCCGCCAGATCCGTGCGATGGCCGACTGAGACAGACCCACCTCCTTGGCCGAGGCCCCGCCCGGACACAGCGACTTACGCGGTGAATTCCTGACTCAGGACACTAGGACTGAGACGTGTTTACGGCCAGGTGACTACGCTCCGCGCCGCCCGCTCCAAGAACACCATCGGCGTGGCGCGTGCACCGCTGCCAGTGCTGCGTTACCCGTGCCAGGTTCCACTCGTTCGACGAGCACCCAATCCCTGATGCTTGAACTCGCTCAAGCATCAGGGAAGTCGGCTGTCCGGCTCAGAGGCTGTTCGGCGGCGCGACGGTGGGGCGGGGTGGCGTGGGCATGTTGCCGCCGATGAAGAAGCTGGGGTGCGGGGGCTGGTTGTAGGCGGTGTTCTGCCAGGCCAGGGCCGTGCGGTACTGGGTGTCGTGAAGGAGGGTCGTGATCCGCGTATTGGTCTGGTGGGGCGTGGAGTAGATCCGCAGGGCCGTGTTGTTGGACGTCGGCCAGATGACCTCCTCGCGCCAGTCGCCGAGGATGTCGCCGGACAAGGACGGCGTCGACTTGGTGCCGTTGTTGGAGTGCACCCCGGAGCCGGTGAGCAGGCGGGTGTCGCCGGAGGTGCCGTACTTGTCGATGTGGGTACCGTCGAGGAGTTCGCGCATGGGGTCGCCGTCCCACCACGCCAGGAAGTTGCTGGACCCGGGCTTACGGCTGGTGACCACCGCGCCCTTGGGGTTGCGGACGCCACTCACGAGCGACGACCATGACTCGGCGCCGGCGCTGCCGGACCAGATGTCACCGGACACGCCCCGGCCGTTGTCACCGCCGGACGGGGTGGACCAGAGGATCTGGCCGGTCCTCGCGTCCGCCATCCAGGAGGACGGCTTGGAGCTGTCCTCGTCGACCTTGAACTCCTCCAGACCCGGCCTGGACGGGTCGAGGTCGCCCACGTGCATCGCGTCCCCGTGGCCGTTCCGCGTCGTCCACAGGCCGGTTCCGTTGTCGTCGACGGCCATCGCGCCGTAGACGATCTCGTCCTTGCCGTCCCCGTCCACGTCCGCGACCGACAGCTGGTGGTTGCCCTGGCCGGCGTAGCCGCTGTTGGCGTTGGAGTCGAAGGTCCACCGGCGGGTGAACTGCCCGTTCCGCCAGTCCCAGGCCGCGATCACCGCGCGGGTGTAGTAGCCACGAGCCATGATCACCGAGGGACGGGCGCCGTCCAGGTAGGCCGTGCCCGCCAGGAACCGGTCCACGCGGTTGCCGTAGGAGTCCCCCCAGGACGACACCGTGCCTCGTGCCGGGACGTAGTCGACGGACTGCATCGCCTTGCCCGTCTGCCCGTTGAACATGGTCAGGTACTCGGGGCCGGACAGCACGTAGCCCGAGGAGTTGCGGTGATCGGCCGAGGAACTGCCTATGACCGCGCCGGTTCCGTCCTTCGTGCCGTCGGCCGTCTTCATGGCGACCTCGGCCTTGCCGTCACCGTCGTAGTCGTACACCTGGAACTGCGTGTAGTGCGCGCCGGAGCGGATGTTGCGGCCCAGGTCGATCCGCCACAGCCGGGTGCCGTCGAGCTTGACGCCGTCGACGATCGTGTTGCCGGTGTAGCCGGACTGGGAGTTGTCCTTGGCGTTCGTCGGCTGCCACTTCAGAACGATGTCCAGGGCGCCGTCGCCGTCGAGGTCGCCGACAGAGGCGTCATTGGCCTCGTAGGTGTAGGGCGAGTTGCCCGGTGAAGTGCCCCCGGGCGGCGGGGAGATCGGCACGTCCTTGTACCCGGCGCGGAACTGGAGCGCGTGCTCGGACGGCGCCTGCTCGATGCCGTTCACCACCGCGCGCACCGTGTAGTCGGCCGAGTCCGGGGCGCCGGCGTCCAGGTAGTTCGTCGAGCTGGTCAGGGGCGCGGAGTTGAGCCTGGTGGCACCTCGGTAGACGTTGAAGGCCACGTCGTCGGGGTCAGTGGCCAGCCACCGCCACGACACCAGGTTCCCGCTGCCGGTGTGGACGCTGGTCAGGCCCCGATCCAGGCGTTCCACCTGCCGCGCGGTCGCGGCGTGCGCGGCCTGCGGCACTCCGGTGAGTGCGGAGAGGGCCAGTGCGGTCGCGGCCGTCAGGCCGCGGAACAGCCGCTTGCTCGAACGGCGTTGGCATCGCCTCGGGGGCGATTCGGTGCGCGGATGCCGGTGCGGGTCGGTCACGATGACCTCCGATGCGTGGGGGGATGTGAAGATCACGGAGAGGGCGGTACGACCACAGCGTGGGAACGCTCCCATTCGCTGCGAGGGTAGGAATCCGCTGATGGCCCGTCAAGCATTCTGTTGCCTTTCCCTGTTCGAGCATGTTCGGGTGCGAGCCGACGAGATGCCCGTAGGCAGCCTCTTCCCCGTCGCCGCATTCCTTCTGAAAGGGCACTTGAACTGGGATGACTTCAACCGGTTCAGGCAGCCCGCAGTCGAGGCACGGCGAGCACCCGCCCACAGGATCGCACTGCTTCTTCCACTGGATCGGTGAGCAATGGTTGACAGCTACGTGCCCGATCGAGAAGCTGCGTGATGCACCTCCGGTTCATTGTGATGCGATTGCGCACTTTCGTCGCCACACATCTGTGATCGCTCACAGCTCCGACCTCGAGAAGCGTCCCTGGCATGCCAAGGCCGCCCCCCGACACGCGCCACTCGCAACAGTCCTGCCTCAGTTGTCGCCACACCGAGGGAGGCAACATCGGCTGGACAGCACGCGCTACACCAACTCCTTGACCTGAGCGCCAGTTGCCCCCACCCCCCACCTCGCTTCGGGAAGTCGCCTTCTCACTGATCAGCTCTCCGTCGACCGCGACGTCTCACCCACGGCCGGCGGAAGGAAAGGACCCACCATGTCCCCGCAACCCCCCACACCAGCTGCCGGGCGCATCAGCCGACGCACCCTGCTCAGGGCCACCACCGCGACCGCCGGGGCACTCGCCACGGCCGCCGCGTTCGCCGAACTCGAGACGCCTGCCGAGGCGGCCGCGAGCTTCGTCAAGGGCGTCGACATCAGCTGGGCACCTCAGATGGAGGCTCGCGGCTACTCCTGGAAGAACGCGAGCGGGCAGACCCAGGACCTGCTGACGATCCTCAAGGGCTACGGCATCACCGCCGTACGCCTGCGTACCTTCGTCAACCCGTCCAACGACCCGGCCAACGGCCACTGCGGCATCAACGAGGTCGCCGCGTTCGCCAAGCGGGTCAAGGCCGCCGGCATGTCGATCATGCTCGACTACATGTTCGGCGACACCTGGAACTCCGTCGGCGTGCAGAACCCGCCCGCGGCCTGGCGGAACATGAGCTACAGCCAGATGCGCACCGCGATGGGCACGTACGTGAACCAGACCATGACGGTCATGAGGAGCAACGACGTGCTCCCCACCTGGGTCCAGATCGGCAACGAGATCAACAGCGGGATCTGCCGCCCCGTCGGCAGCGTCTCCAACGGGGCGCAGATGACCGGACTGCTCAACGCCGCATACGACCAGGTCAAGGCGGTGTCGCCGAACTCGACGGTGTGCATCCACCTGGCCCAGCCGCAGAAGTACGACGTGATGACGACGTTCTTCAGCCGCTTCGCGGCGAGCGGCGGCAAGTGGGACATGTCGGTGTTCTCCTCCTACGGCAGTGCCGACCTCGCCCCCGGGATCGTGGCGAACATGAAGAAGATCTCCGCCGCCTACGGCAAACCGTTCCTGCAGAGCGAGTTCGGTGGCCGGGTGGACCGGGTCTCCGCCACCCAGGCCTCGCTGGTCGCCTACATCAAGGCCCTCAAGGCCAACGGCGGGCAGGGCATCTTCTACTGGGAGCCGGAGTGCATGTCCCCGTTCACCGGCTACAACATGGGCGCCTGGGACTCCTCGAGCAAACGCCCCACAGCGATCATGAACGGCTTCACCCAGGCCTGAGCGACGGGCCATGGACCGCAACGCGGGCAACTCTTCGGTCAAGGATGGGGATTGAGGATTGTAATGGGCATGACATCACATCTCGAAGGTCACGGGGTCAGGCTGGGAGTGGTGGGCCTGCTGACTCTTGCGACGCTGGTCGGCACCGGTGCGGCGCATGCCGATGCCGCCACGCGGGCGCTGCCGGCCGGTTGTTCCGGCACTGCGCCGATCAAGTGTCACTACGCGGTCTCACCCGGCAACTACGACGTGACGGTCTCCCTCGGTGGTACCACCGCCGCCGAGACCGACATGTGGGCGGAGGCGCGGCGCCTGATGCTTCCGGCGACGAAGACGGCGGCCGGTGCCACCGCCACGTACTCGTTCACGGTCAACGTGCGGCAGCCGGAAGGGCAGCCGACCGGCCAGGGCGGCACAGGAAACCCCGGTCTGGACATCCGGTTCGCGGGGTCCAGCCCGCAGGTGTCGGCCGTCTCCGTGAAACCGGCGGCCCAGCCGCTGGTCGCCTACCTGGCCGGTGACTCGACCGTGTGCGACCAGCCGGTGGCCCCGTACACGGGATGGGGCCAGATGATCACGCCGGCGGTGGGGCCCGGAGCATCGGTCGCCAACTACGCGGACTCGGGGGAGAGTTCGGGCAGCTTCCTGAGGAACTCGGCGCTCTTCCCGGCGCTGTTGGCGAAGGTCAAGGCAAACGACGCGGTGTTCATCCAGTTCGGCCACAACGACAAGCAGACCAGCGCGTCGGCCTTCCGGAGCAACCTCACCTCCATGATCACGCAGGTCCGTGCCAAGGGCGGCGTCCCGGTCCTGGTGACCCCGCCGGTCCGTCGACAGTTCGACGGCAGCCGGCTCACGTCAACGGCCCTGCACGTCAACGGCGTCGGTGTGAACCTGCCCGCCGAGATGCGCTCGGTCGGGACGGCCCAGAGGGTTCCGGTGATCGATCTGACCGCCAGGAGCAAGGCGCTCGTCGAGTCCCTCGGCCCCTCCGCCTCCGCGCAGCTCTTCCTGCGCTCCTCCGTCGACGGTGTCACGGACAACACCCACTTCTCGCAGTACGGCGCGAGCCAGATGGGCGGGCTGGTGCTCCAGAGCATCCGCGAGCAGCGCCTGTCCCTGGCCGCGTACCTGCGCTGACCGCCGCCCGGCGCCAGTCCCAAGGAGGGCCCCGTTGAGGAACTTACGGATTCTCATCACGACCGCGCTCATGATCGCCTTATCGAGCGTCGGCGTCAGCGCCGCATCCGCGGCGGACCCCGCTGCCACGAACTGCACCAGCGCCTCCCATGCCCAGACCCAGGCGGCCCCGGTCCCGGTCCCTGCCGCACGGACGGTCGCCGCACCGGTCACCGTGTGGCTGGCCGGTGACTCCACCATGGCCAACCCGAGTTCCGGCCGTTGTCCGGTCGGCTGGGGCAGCCAGTTCGACGCCCTGTTCAACAGTGACGTGACCGTCAAGAACCAGGCCGTGGGAGGCCGGAGCATCCAGACCTGGCTCTACGAGGGGAACGTGAGCAGCACCAAGGGCTCGGACGGTGAGTGCCGCCTCACGTCCACCACGTACTCGTCCCGCTGGCAGGCGATGCTGAACTCGAGCACCGGAATGAAGGCAGGTGACTACCTGTTCATCCAGTTCGGCATCAACGACTCCTCCTCGACCTGCCCCCGGCACGTCGGCCCGGCCAGGTACCAACAGCTGATGACCATGATGGCGCAGGCCGCCCTGGCCCGGGGCGCACACCCGGTACTGCTCACCCCGGTCGCCGCCATCACCTGCTCCGGCGGCACAGCGACCAAGAACCGCGGCTTCGTGGCCGAGACCTTCGCCGCCGGATCCGCCACCAGGGCTCCCGTCGTCGACCTGCAGACGCTCAGTGTCTCGCTCTACAACAGCCTGCGCTTCTGCCCGAACAACGGCGACTACGGAGGCAGCGGTCCCCTGGGCACCTTCTTCTGCAACGACCACACCCACTTCGACACCTACGGCGCCCAGCGGATCGCAGGGCTCGTCGGCAGTGACGTGCGCCGCCAGAACCTCCCGCTCGCCGCGTATCTCAGGTAGCACGCGGCGGTGGGCGCGAACCGGGGCCGGTTGTTCCGCGGGGGGCCTCCATGACGGCGGACCCCAGACCGCGGTCGTCCCTGTCTGACGGTGGCGTGCGGAAGCGGCTTGGTTCCGACCGGGCCGCGGCCCGCGACGAAGGCGGGGCTGAGCCGGGGCCGGGGCAGGGGCCGGGGCGGGGGCCGGGGCCGAGCCGGGGCGGGGGCGGGGCCGGGGCGAGGGCGAGGGCGAGGGCGAGGGCGAGGGTGCGATCGACGAGGCAATCCCCGCATCAGCCTGCGGAAGTCCCAGGAGCGCGCGGTGGTCTGCCCCAGCATCCGCCACGTCTGGAGGATCCGGCCGGGCCGACTGGGCGCCAAGTTCATGACCCGGGACGGCCGGTACGTTGCCGGAGCCGTCGGCCGGTCGGCCGCCCGCCACGTGCCCTCGGTCTTCGGTGCGGCCGACTCCGGGCGAGCGAGGCCCCACCCCGCCGTGCCGATACCGACCAACTGGCGGCCGTGGTGATCACTCCGTACAAGTCAGTGATCCCACCGATCGGAGTCCTCCTGATCGGCTCGCGCCGTTTCATCGCCGACGTGGCCGTCGGCGCATGAAGTTCTGAAGAGACACGCGCCTGGTCCCGCCCTTCGAAGAGCAGCTGTCGCCTGCGCTGAGTACCCCAGGCAGGCACGAGCCCTACCGCCGCACGGGATATCACCTGACTCGGGAGATGACACTGTGAGAACCGCGAAGTTCGGCACCCCTGCCTTCCTGCTCTCGCTGGTCATGGCGAGTTCCGTCGCGATGGTCCCCGGCCCAGCGTCCGCGAGCGCCGCTGCGGCCGGAAACACCTACTACGTCGCCCCGAACGGGAACGACGCCGCAGCAGGCACACAGGCCGCTCCCTGGGCATCGATCGCCCGTGCACAGGCCGTCGCCAAGGCAGGTGACACGGTCTACTTCCGGGGCGGCACCTACGCCTACACCCGCGCGAACAGCGCCTGTTCGAACCAGACCGCCAGAGTCGACGCGATCACCCTGAACAAGAGCGGCAGCTCGGGCAACCCGATCCGGTACTGGGCCCAGCCGGGCGAGAAACCGGTCTTCGACTTCTCGCGGATGACGGACAACTGCCGCATCAAGGGATTCGATGTCACCGGCAGTTGGATCCACCTCAAAGGACTGGAAGTCAAGGGCGTTCCCCAGAACAACGACCGGAACGCCGAGTCCTGGGGGATCTGGGTGTCCGGCAGCAACGACGTCTTCGAGCAGATCGACACCCACCACCACATGGGGACAGGCCTGTTCATCAGCGGCGGGGGCGGCAACCTCGTCCTCAACTCGGACGCGCACGACAACTACGACCCGCGCAGCATCGACGGACCCGGGGAGAACGCCGACGGGTTCGGTTCGCACTACACGCCGGCCGGCCGGTCCGCGAACGTGTTCCGGGGGTGCCGCTCGTGGTGGAACGCCGATGACGGTTTCGACCTCATCTCCACGTATGCGCCGGTGACCATCGAGAACTCGTGGGCCTGGCGCAACGGGTACGTGCCGGGGACGACGACGCCCTCCGGCAACGGAGCCGGCTTCAAGTCCGGCGGCTACGGCGGTGACTACGAGGCCAACGCGCCGAAACACACCGTCCGTTTCTCCGTGGCGTTCCTCAACAAGGCGGCCGGTTTCTACGCCAACCACCACCCGGTCGCCAACGACTTCTTCAACAACACGGGCTACGGAAACCGCCCCAACTTCAACATGCTGGGAATCGACTCGCGCGGTGCCGCCGTCGGACGGGGCAACCTGCGCAACAACATCGCCTACACCGGGACGGCCACGTCGAACATGACGGGCACGAACGCGGCGTACAACTCCTGGAACCTCGGCGTCCCCCTGTCGGACTCCCAGTTCCGCAGTGTGTCGACGTCCGGCTGGGACGCGCCCCGTCAGAGCGACGGAAGCCTGCCCGTGCTGTCCCACCTCCGTCTCGCGGCGAACAGTGCCCTGATCGACAAGGGCACCGCCGTGGGACTGCCCTTCAGCGGAAGTGCGCCGGATCTCGGCGCCTTTGAGAACGACGGAAGGTGACCTCGTGAGGCAAAGACCGCGTGTCGTCGCGAAGTACTGGAGGCTGTTCGCCGCCGCGTTGCTGTCCGTGGCGTTGGCGGCACCCCTTTCGGCGAACACCGCCGCGGCTCAGACACCTGCAACGCCAAGACAGGCAACGGAGCTCCAGGACCAGGGGGCGGCTGCTGGACCGGTGGTGGAGCGCGGCCTCGAGTACCTGGTGTCCGACTACCAGACGCGCACTCCGACGAAGTACACGGCGGACTCCTGGAAGCCCTTCGCCAAGGCGTTGACCGCCGCGGCCGAGGTCGCGGACGACTCCTCGGCCACCACGTCGGACGTCGCCGACGCGAAGACGGCGCTGATGACCGCCGCCGCCGATCTGAAGGCCGCTGACGAGGGCACGTTCCACACCATCACGAACAACACGTTCTGGAACGACACCAGCGGCAACCCCATCTACTCGCAGGGCGGTGGGGTCTTCAAGTTCGGCGACACCTACTACTGGTACGGCGTGCACTACACCGGCGCCGAGCTCTACCGGGCCAACCCGACGAAGAAGTACGACGGCAACGTCAGCTTCGTCTCGGTCCCCGTGTACTCGTCCAAGGACCTGGTGAACTGGAAGTTCGAGAACAACGTCGCGACGCGCTCGACCAGGATCCAGAACGGCGCCACCCTCGGTCAGGCGGGATGGGTCGGACGCCTCGGGGTCTCGTACAACGAGAACACCGGCAAATACGTCCTCGCCACCCAGGCCTACGTCGGCGGCGGGCACGGTGTGCTGCTGCTGCAGGGCGACTCGCCCACCGACACCTTCGACTACGGCTACTTCCAGACCCAGATCACCAACTCGCCCACGACCGGCACCGGAGACCAGACCGTCTTCACCGACGAGGACGGCACGGACTACCTCATCTTCTCCAACCGGGAAGGACGGTCGCGCGGCTTCGTGGCCAAGTTCCGGGAGTCCGACTCGCTGCGGATCGAGCCGGCCGTGCAGATCCGCAGCGGCTCCGGTCGCGAGGGCAACGCCATGTTCAAGCTCGACGGCAAGTACTACCACGCGGCGTCGGACCTGCACGGCTGGAACACCTCTGTCAACTATGTCAATGAGTCGACCAGCAGCAACGTCCAGGGCTCCTACAGCAGCGAATACGTCCTCGCCGGCACCGAGATGGACTACAGCCACGTGACCCAGACCGGGTTCTTCGTGACGGTCAAGGGCACCAAGCAGAACACGGTGCTCTACGCCGGCGACCGCTGGGCCGACTTCGCCTGGAACGGCATCGGGTACAACCAGTGGGTGCCGATCACCAAGACGGGCGCACGGCCGCAGTTCCACTCGGTGAGCCAGTGGCAGTTCAACGCCACGACCGGGGAGTGGCGCGTCGGGCCGGCGAACAACTACATCCTCAACCCCGACATCCAGGCCGACCGCGTCATCGTCTCCAGCGTACGGGGATGGCGGAACCTCGGCGGTTCGGTGACCAACGTCAACGGTGGGGTGAACGGGTCTCGCTTCGCCCTCCAGGTGAGCAACAGCGGCGGCGTCGAACAGCGGATCGAGTCGGTGCCCGCAGGCACCTACACCCTGTCCCTGCACGCTCGGGGCAGCGCCGGGCAGGTCATGATCACCGGCGCCAACGGCAGCCAACGCACCCTCGGTATCCCGTCGTCGAGCGGCTGGGCCAAGCGCGAGCTCACCGGCATCGAGCTGCCCGGCGGGGCCGCCACCGTCGCCGTGCGGGCGTCGGGCTCGGGCGGTGTCACCGTCGACCAGCTCTCACTCGTCAAGACCTCTGCCGACACACCGGCGCCTCAGGGGCGTTACGAGGCAGAGACCGCGCCCGCGGAGTGCCAGGGCACGATCGACTCCAACCAGGCGGGCTATTCCGGCAGCGGATTCTGCAACGGCACCGCCGCCGTGGGCGCCTTCGCGCAGTTCACGGTGACCCCGCAGGCCGCGGGTACGGCCACCGTGGGGATCCGGTTCGCCAACGGCAGCAGCGGTGCGAGGCCGGCGAACCTCGTCGTCAACGGATCATCGGTGGGGACGATCTCGTTCGAGCCCACCGGTGCGTGGACGACGTGGACGACCAAGACGGTCACCGTCTCGCTCAACGCGGGCGGCAACACCATCCGGTTGGACCCGACCACGGCGACCGGACTGCCCAACGTCGACTACCTCGATGTCGGCTGACTGACATCCCGTGCTCTGCCGGTCTTCGCGACCCGGCAGAGTGTAGGGAACAGCCCCTGCCGCCCGTACGTGACATCGTCAGGAGAAGGACATGAGCAGAACGCGTCTGCCCCGCGCCATCGCGGTCACGACGACGTTGGCCACCATGGTGTCCGCGAACCTACTCATGGTGCCCGCACCGGCCCATGCGACCTACGGAACCGCGGACATCAAGCCGATCGAGAGCAACATCGCCGCCAAGGACTGGGCCTCGGCGACAGCCGGCAGCGGCTCGTCGAGCGCCAGGCTGGCCATCGACGGCGACCCGGCGACGTCCTGGTACCCCGGACAGGCCGGCGCCCGGCAGTGGCTCACCGTCGACCTCGGCGGAACCTACGACAACCTGCGCAAGGTCAAGGTGCTGTTCCCGGACCGTGGGGTGGCCTACCGGTACGTCGTCGAAGCCTCATCCGACGGCCGCCGGTGGAAGACCATCACCGACAGGTCCCACAACCGATCCGTGTCGCGGGGAGAAGTGCACCTGTTCACCCGGCCGGGAACGCGCTTCGTCCGGCTGAAGTTCACCGGAAAGCAGGACCACGCCCGGCCCGGGGTCAGCGAGCTTCAGGTCCTCAACTACCTACGCGACGACCTCACTCTGGGCGCCGACCTGTCCTGGATGGACGACGTCCAGGACCGGCAGTACTGGGTCGACCCCCTGTCCGAGAACCGCGGCGCCGGGCCACACCTGCTCGACGTGGTCAAGGATCGCGGCATGCAGCACACCCGGCTGCGGATATGGAACGAGCCGCGCAGCGAGAACACCGGTCAGCCGACGCCGATACCGCGCCAGGGCCCGGAACGCTCACTGGTCTCGGCGCAGCAGATCAAGCAGCGGGGCATGGGCCTGGGCATCGACTTCCACTACGCGGACTCATGGGCCGACCCGAGCAAGCAACCCAAGCCCCGCGCCTGGGCCGAGCTGGACTTCCCGGACCTGTCCGAGGCCGTGTACGACTTCACGGCCGACTATCTGAGGCGGTTGATCCGGCAGGGCACCACGCCGGAGAAGGTGGCCGTCGGCAACGAGATCATCAATGGCTTCATGTACGGCAGCGAGGCGGCCCACATCGGCACGACGAGCCCGCCCTACTTCGTCGACCAGGCGGACATCTACCAGTCCAAGCCCGGCGGAGGCCTGTTGTGGCGGTACTGGCGGTCGACCGACCCGGCGGAGCAACAGCTCTACGAGCAGGCCTGGGACCGGTTCACCACCCTGGCCGCGGCCGGGATCAAGGCCGTCCGCGACGCGTCACCGACGTCCAAGGTCGAGATACACGTGATCGTCGACAAGGACAAGCTCGACAAGACCATGGAGTTCTGGCACCAGTTCCTCACACGTGTGAAGGCGAAGGGGCAGAATCCCGATGTGCTGGCCATCTCGTACTACCCGGAATGGCACGGTACGCCCGAGGCACTGGAGCGCAACCTGCACACCATGGCCACCACCCATCCCGGCTACGAGATCGACATCGCCGAAACCGCCTATCCCGCCTCGGGCGGCGACGGCTCGCCGCTGCCCAACTCGCCCTACCCACAGACGATTCAGGGGCAGGCGGACGCCATCCGAAGGGTGTTCCAGGCCGCCAACGACGTGGTCGACAACAGAGGTTCGGGTGTGCTGGTCTGGGAGCCGGCCGGCTATCAGCCCATGTTCCGGGCCGTGCCCGGACTGTCGAACACGTGGGAGCCGCACGCGTCCATCGACGTCTTCAACGCCAGCCGCGCCAAGCACATCCTCCAGGACACGGTCTACACCGCCACCCCGGTGGGAGCCGCCCCGAGGCTGCCCTCCACCATCCGCGTGCTCACCACCGCGGACGACACGACCACACGTGTGCCCGTCCGCTGGCAGCCGTTGCCACCCGGCGCGACCGACAAGCCGGGTGAGCTGACGGTCACCGGCACGACCGCCAAAGGACCGGTCACGGCGGTCATCGACGTCGTTCACGGACGGGGCGCATCAGACTCGACCAGTTCACAGTCGCCCATCGCCGAGGGATGACCGGCGACAGCAACACCTCGTCGCTCCCAGACACCCCAGACGACGAAGCCCGGCCGAACGCCGAACGCCGAACGCCACCGCCACCTCCGCCCCCAAGGAGTATCCATGGCCATGCAACGACGTACGTTCCTCAGGATGAGCGCCGCCGGAGCGACGGGCGTGGGTCTGTCCCTGCTCGGCACGGGCCAGGCACCAGCCGCCGTCGGACCGTCCGACACGGCGCCCACCACACCGTTCGCGGTCGGTGTGCGCCGATACGACTGGACCCGTGGCAGCCGCCCCTGCACCACCTACGTCTACTACCCCGCCACCGGCACCCCCGGCGGCAGTCCCGTGACGAACGCCCCGGTCGCGGGAGGTGTCTTCCCCGTCTACAACTTCACCCACGGCTACGGAAGCAGCCCGCAGAACTCCCTGTTCATCATCCGGGCCCTGGCCTCGGCGGGCTTCGTCGTCCCCGCCCCGCACTTCAACCACAACTTCAACGACGTCAACAACGGCAACACCTCCAAGGACGTCTCGCAGATCCTCACCAACACCCTCGCCCTCAACGCGAGCGGACCGCTGGCCGGGCACCTCAACACCGGGATCGGCGTCGGCGTCTCGGGCCACTCCCTGGGCGGCATGACCACCCACGGTCTGCTGACCTCCTGGCCCGACAGCCGGATCGTCTCCGCCAACCCGCAGTCTTGCGTGGACATGGGAAACCCGTCCAGCTCGGTCTCCGCCAAGGTCCTGTTCGTCCACGGTGACCGGGACTCGACCACGTCGTACTCCTCGGCCCGGCAGGCGTACACGGAGATGACCTGGCCGAAGGCGTTCCTCACCTTCGTCGGCGGCAGCCACACCAGCTTCTGGAGCGACCAGCGCTTCCCGAGGACCGTCGTCGACTGGGCCCGCTGGACGATGTACGGCGACACCGCCGCACGGGACCGCCTCCCGGCCGACGCGGCCGGGTCCAACACCAGGTGGGAAGCCCGGCTGGGTGACTCGCCCGGCGGCCCAGGCCTCTACACCCTGCTGGCCCAGCACAGCGGCAAGGCCGCCGAGATCAACGGGGCCTCCACCGCCGCCGGCGCACAGCTAGTCCAGCGGACAACCAGCAGTCGCCCCAACCAGCAATTCGAGTTCGTCGACGCCGGCGACGGCCACGTCCGCGTCAAGGCACTGCACAGTGGCCTGTTCCTCCAGGCCGCGGGCACCGCGACCGGCGCGGATGTCGTCCAACAGGCCGATACCAGCGCCACCAGCCAGCAGTGGCGCGTGGTCGACCACGGCGGTGACGTGATCAGCCTCGTCAACCGGGAGTCCGGCCTGGCCATGGATGTCTGGGAGTACTCGACCGCCGACGGCGCCCGCATCTCCCAGTACACCTACAGCGGCAACCCCAACCAACGCTTCACCCGCCGCCGCGTCTGACCGGAACGTGTCGGGGCACCGCCCGGACAACAGGGCGGGCGGTGCCCCGGCATGGTGCCGACAATCCTTCGCGCACCCCTCTGAGAGGCACGGGGAGCGAGTCGCAGTGTGGCCCGCTCCCAGCCCGGTACGGCACCCGGGTGTTCGGGGGCGGGGGCCGAAGGTCGCGGTGTCGTCAGACGTCGGCCCACCCACCAGCCACCATGAGGGCACCGCACCGTAGTCAACACGCACCCCGGACAGCGTCCGATCTGCCGCCGATCAGACTCTCGAAACGGCCCACGAACCATCTACATAGGGGCGGCACGCACACATCGCCCGCGAACTATGTAGTCCCACCACATGTGCCCCTGACCTGCGCGTTCCTACCGTGTTCCGAACCGACCCGTCCCAACGGCACACGAGGAAGTGGCGCACATGACCTCCGGAACCACCGCTCCCCCACCCCCCGCCAGCCTCAAACGCATCGTCGCCGCCAGCCTCATCGGCACCACCATCGAGTGGTACGACTTCTTCCTCTACGGCTCCGCGGCCGCCCTGGTCTTCAACAAGCTGTTCTTCCCCGACTCCGACCCGCTCGTCGGCACCCTGCTGTCCTTCCTGACGTACGCCGTCGGATTCGCCGCCCGTCCGCTCGGCGCCCTGGTGTTCGGGCACTACGGCGACCGGCTCGGACGCAAGAAGCTGCTGGTGCTGAGCCTGCTGCTGATGGGTGGGGCGACGTTCGCGATCGGGCTGCTGCCGACACACGCGACCGTCGGCACGGCCGCTCCCGTGCTGCTGACCGTGCTGCGCCTGGTCCAGGGCTTCGCGCTCGGCGGGGAGTGGGGCGGAGCCGTACTGCTGGTGTCCGAGCACGGGGACGCGCGGCGGCGCGGTTTCTGGGCGTCGTGGCCGCAGACCGGCGCGCCGGCCGGGCAACTCCTCGCCACGGGTGTGCTGTCGCTGCTGACCGCCGTGCTGTCGGACACCGCGTTCGGAAGCTGGGGCTGGCGGATCCCCTTCCTCCTCTCCGGCGTCCTGGTGATCGTCGGTCTGTGGATCCGGCTGTCCGTCGACGAATCCCCTGTGTTCAAGGAGGCGTTGGCCCGGGCGGAGGCCCGCAAGGCGGCCCGGGGCGGCGCCGCCGAGAAGCTGCCGCTCGTCTCCGTGCTGCGCCACCACTGGCGCGACGTGCTGATCGCGATGGGCGCCCGCATGGCGGAGAACATCAGCTACTACGTCATCACCGCGTTCATCCTCGTCTACGCCACCACGTCGGCCGGTGTCTCCAAGCAGACCGCCCTCAACTCGGTGCTGATCGCCTCCGCCGTGCACTTCGCGGTGATCCCCGCCTGGGGCGCCCTGTCGGACCGCGTCGGCAGGCGCCCGGTGTACCTGCTCGGCGCGGTCGGCGTCGGCCTGTGGATGTTCCCGTTCTTCTCGCTCGTCGACACCGGCGGCTTCGCCAACCTGATCCTCGCGGTGACCGTCGGACTCGTCATGCACGGTGCCATGTACGCGCCCCAGGCGGCCTTCTTCTCCGAGATGTTCGCGACCCGGATGCGGTACTCCGGTGCCTCCATCGGCGCCCAGTTCGCCTCCGTCGCGGCGGGCGCCCCGGCCCCGCTCATCGCCACCGCGCTGCTGTCCGACTACGGCAGCTCCACCCCGATCGCCCTGTATGTCATCGCCGCGGCTGTGCTGACGGTCATAGCCGTCGGCGTCGCCAAGGAGACCCGCCACCGGGACCTGTCCGACGTCGAGCCGGACGCCGAGCCGGAGCCCGCGGCCCCGTCCCCCGCGGCGGACGCCCGGATCGTCTGACCCCCCGTCCCGCGCCCGACCGGCCCCCGTACGCCCGTGCGTACGGGGTTCAGGTCCGTGTCGGCGCCGACAACCGGTGCAGCCGCAGCGCGAGTTGTATCTCCAGCGCGCGGGCCGGGCTCTGCCAGTCCTCGCCGAGCAGACGGCCCACCCGCTCCAGGCGCTGGGCGACGGTGTTCACATGGACGTGCAGCTCGTCCTTGGTGCGGGCCGGGCTCATCCCGCACGCGAAGTAGGCGTCGAGGGTGCGCAGCAGGTCGGTGCCCCGCCGGTCGTCGTAGGCGACCACCTGGCCGATGGTGCGGTCCACGAAGCCCGCGATGTCCCGGTCTCCGGCCAGGAGCAGCCCGAGGAACCCGAAGTCCTCGGCGGCGGCTCCGTCCCCCGAGCGGCCCAGGAGGCGCAGCGCGTCGAGGCAGCGCCGGCCCTCCTCGTAGGCGGCGGCCACGGCGTCCAGGTGGACGGCGAGGTCACGGACCGGGGCCGAGGCGCCGACGGTCACCGCCTCGTGGACGGCTGTACCGAGGTGCCCGGCGGTGCGGCGGGCCAGTTCGGTGGCCGTGTCCCCGGCGGTGAGGGGCAGCAGCAGGACGGTGCCGCCGTCGCGGGCGGCGGCCAGGCCGTGCCGGGTGGCGGCGAGGTGGGAGGCCGCGGACCACAGGCGCCGGCGGGCGGCCGCCTCCTGGTCGGCGTCGGCCGCGGGGCCGTCGAGTCGGGCGGCCAGCACGACGTGGGTGGCGTCGAGGTCGGCGTCCAGGCGGGCGGCCCGCTCGCGCAGCAGCCGGGGGTCCCGGTCCCGGGCGTCGAGCAGGTCGTCCAGGAGCTCGCCGCGCACCCGTTGTTCGGCCTCGGCGGCGGAACGTCTGGCCAGCAGGAGCAGCGAGGTGACCATCGCGGCCCGCTCCAGGGTGCGCTGGTCCACGGGGTCGAGCCCGGGGTGGCCGCGCAGCACGAGCGCCCCCAGGAGCTCTCCGCCGGCGGCGACGGCGGCGATCCAGTCGTCCCCGTGCCGTACGGCGTGGCCCTCGGCGCGGGACGCCTCCAGTGCCTCGGAGGGTGCGATGTCGGCGAACTCGACCGTGCCGTCGAGGATTTCGGAGACGGCCGCGGCCACGTCGTGCACCCCGCCGCCGCGCAGCACCAGTTCGGCGAGCCGGTCGTGGACGTCGGAGGCGCGCTCGATGACACCGCTGCGATCCCGGATGATCTCGTTGGCCCGCTCCAGCTCGGTCAGGGCCGAGCGGGTCTCGGTCAGCAGGTTCGCGGTGTCGATGGCGGCCGCGGCCAGGGCGGCGAACGATCCGAGGAGCGCGATCTGCTCCCGCTCGAAGACCCGGGCCCGCCGGTCCGCCGCGAACAGCACGCCGATGACGTGGTGCCCCAGTGTCAGCGGCACGCCGAGGATGGCGACCAGGCCCTCGTCCCGTACGCCGGAGTCGATGGTGAGGGTGTGCTGGAAGCGGTCGTCCTTGAAGTAGTCGTCGGTGACGTAGGGGCGGGCGGTCTGGGCGACCAGTCCGCCGAGCCCCTCGCCCATCCCGAGCCGCAGTTGCTGGAAGCGGGCCGCGACCGAGCCCTCCGTGACCCGCATGTAGGTGTCGCCCCGCACCGGGTCGTTCAGGCTGAGGTAGGCCACGTCCGTGCCCAGCAGGGAGCGGGCGCGCTGCACGATGGCCCGCAGCACGGCGTCGAGGTCCCGGAGCCCGGCCAGGTCGTGGGCGGTCTCGAACAGCGCGGACAGCTCGGCCTCCCGCCGTCGCCGGCCCTCCAGCTCGGAGCGCACGCGCAGGGCAACCGCCTTGGCCTCCTCGAGGGCGGCGATCCACTCCGCAGGCCTTCCCTCGGCGCGGGCGATCAGCACCGGCTGCTCGTAGGCGTCGGCGGACGCGCCCCTGGCGAGCAGGTCGAGGAAGGGGGCCTCGGCACTGCCGACGGGGCGCTCGACGGACTGCGTGTGATCGCTGGACATGCCCTCAGGATTGCTCATCGCACGCTCACCCCGTCAGGCCTGTGGAAAACTCCGGTCCGGCACCGTTCGGTGCTCAGTGCGCGGTCCAGCCGCCGTCGAGGACGAGCGAGGTACCGGTGACGAAGGACGCCTGCGGGCCGCACAGGTACGCGACGGCCTCGGCGACCTCCTCCGGCTCGATGAGCCGCTTGAGCGCGCTGTCCTGGAGGAGCACCTCGGAGACCACCCGTTCCTCGGGGATGCCGTGCGCCCGGGCCTGGTCGGTGATCTGCCGCTCGACCAGGGGGGTGCGCACATAGGCGGGGTTCACACAGTTCGAGGTCACGCCATGGGGGGCGCCTTCGAGGGCGGCCGTCTTGGACAGACCCTCCAGACCGTGTTTGGCGGCCACGTAGGCCGCCTTGTAGGCCGAGGCGCGCAGACCGTGCACCGAGGACACGTTGACGATCCGTCCCCACCCCTGTCCGTACATGTGGGGCAGGGCGCCGCGGATCAGACGGAACGGTGCCTCCAGCATCACGGTGAGCACCGTGTGGAACACCTCGGGCGGGAACTCCTCGATGGGGCGCACCAGTTGGAGGCCCGCGTTGTTGACGAGGACGTCGGTGCCCGCGGCGGCGTGCTCGGCGGCGTCCAGGTCGGTGAGGTCGAGGACATGCGGTTCGAGGGTGCCCGCCAGTCCGGCGGACCGTTCGGCGAGCGCCTCCAGTCCGGCGGCGTCCCGGTCGACCGCTCTCACCTTGGCCCCGGCGGCTGCCAGCCGCAGCGCACAGGCGCGGCCGATGCCGCCGGCGGCGCCGGTGACGAGGGCGGTGCGGCCGCCGAGGTCGAGCGTGGGGGCGTGGGGGCCCGGGAGGGCGCTGCTGCCGGTCATGCTCCGACCCTAGGCAGCGCCCCGCCCGGACCACATATGGTCACACCCCATACTTCACTCGGAAGTCGTGGGGTCGAACCATGTGGGTGCGTCCATCAGCGCCTGCTTGATCCGCAGCATGCCGAACTCGTCCAGCGCGGGCAGCGCGTCCACCGCGAACCACCCGACGTCGAGTGACTCGTCGTCGTTGACCCGCGCCTCGCCGCCGAGGGCCCGGCAGCGGAACGTGATGTCCATGTACTGGCAGACGTCGCCGTTCTCGTAGGTCACGGGCTTGAGCGCCTGGACGACGATCACCCGCTCCACGGCGCAGCGCACGCCCGTCTCCTCCTCGACCTCCCGCACCGCGCAGGCCGCGGGCTGCTCCCCCGGTTCCGGGATGCCGCCGATCAGCGACCACTTGCGGGTGTCCGAGCGGCGGTTGAGCAGCACTCTGCCGTCGTCGTCGAGGACGACGGCGCTGACGCCGGGGAGCCAGAGGGGGTCGTGACCTATGGACGTCCGAAGCGTGCGGATGAAGTCAGGGGTAGCCATGAAGCGACCCTAACCGGCGTCGACGACACCCTGGTGATCTTTCGGTGGGCGCAGGATCGGCGTACGTCACACGCCCTGGGAGCGGCGTCCGCGCAGTCCCGAGCCGATCGCCCAGCCGAGCCCGCCCGCGGCGATCAGCACCAGGGCCAGCTCCGGCAGGGTGCCGAGGCGGGTCGCCGGCGTCTCCGTCGACCTGAGCGGCACCTTCTGCACCAGCGAGGCGGGCACGAACATGCCGGTCTTCTGGGTGATCCGCCCGTCCGGCATGATGATCGCGCTGACGCCGCTGGTCACCGGCACGGTGACGGTCCGGCTGTGCTCCACGGCGCGTACCCGGGACATCGCGAGCTGCTGGAAGGTCATCTCGCTGCGGTCGAAGGTCGCGTTGTTGCTCGGTACGGAGATGAGCTGTGCGCCGTCGGTCACCTCGGAGCGCACGGCCCAGTCGAAGGCGGCCTCGTAGCAGGTGACCAGGCCGACCTTGGCGTCGGCCATCTGGAACACGCCCGGCTTGGTGCCGCGGCTGAAGTCCTGGTGGACCATGGAGGTCCAGTTCTTGTTGATCGCGCCGACGAGCCCGCGCAGGGGCAGGTACTCGCCGAACGGCTGGATCTGCCGCTTGTCGTAGGTGTCGGTGGGGCCCTTGACCGGGTCCCACAGGATCTGCTCGTTGTAGAGCTTGCCGTCCCGCTCGACGACGCCGCCGACGGAGATCGGCGCGTCGATGGCCTTGGCCGCCTGCTCGATGACCGCGGCCGCGTCCGCGTCGGCGTAGGGGTCGACGTCGGAGGAGTTCTCCGGCCACAGCACGATGTCCGGCTTCTCGATCTTGCCGGCCTTCACCTCGGCGGCCAGCCGCTCGGTCTCGCGCGCGTGGTAGTCGAGCACGGCTCGCCGCTGGGCGTTGAACTCAAGCCCCGCGCGCGGCACGTTGCCCTGGATGGCCGCGACGGTCACGGTGCCGTCCTCGGCCTTGTCGCTCACCAGTGTCCGGGCCGCGAGCGCTCCGACCACCGGTACGGCCACGCTCAGCAGGGCGACGGCGGCGGCCGGACGCCGTACGGCACCGGTGCGCCGCCGCTCCACGACCAGCCGCGCGATCTCGTACAGCCCGAAACCGCACAGCACGACGGCGAAGCCCAGCACGGGTGTGCCGCCCAGCGCGGCGAGCGGCAGGAAGACGCCGTCGGCCTGACCGAACGCGATCTTGCCCCAGGGGAAGCCGTCGAACGGAGCACGCGCGCGTGCCGCTTCTCCGGCGATCCACACGGCGGCCGCCCACACCGGGGCGCCGGGCAGCTTCGAGACGGCGGCGACGCCCACGCCGACCAGCGCGACGAAGATCGCCTCGATCGCCACCAGGGCGAGCCAGGGCACGGGACCGACCTCGACGCCGGTCCACACCAGCAGGGGCAGCAGGAACCCCAGGCCGAAGAGATAGCCGAGACCGAAGGCCGCCTTCCAGCCACGGCCGCGCAGCACCCAGCCGAAGACGGCGAAGGCGGGCAGGGCCAGCCACCACAGGGTGCGTGGCGGGAAACTGACGTAGAGCAGCACTCCGGAGAGCGCCGCTGCGGCGGCCGGGACGAGACGGCGGAGCCGGGCGGCCCAGCGGGAGGCGGGCGCGGACTGCGGTTCCAGCCGGTCCGACTCGTCCACGGAAGTTGCGGTGACGGTCACTCCGGGAGTGTACGGCGGTTGACCTCGGCGTCCACAGCGCGGTCCGCCTGCTGACCGTGGCGCCGCTCACGCGCCCGCGCCGCGTGGATCCCGCACAACTCGTCCACAAATCACCCATCAGCGGTTACGGTGTGCCGAAGTCCCTGCCGTACGCGCGCAGAGCGTCCGGGCCGCGGGGGCCACAGGTCGGGGGACCGGCGTTTCGGGGGGCGGGGTGGGTTCCACGGGGATGGCGTCTGTGGCCGGTTCCGAGGAGGAAGGCGACAGACGAAACGTTTCCGACGTGGTGGGCGTACTGGTGCTCGGCGCCTGCGCCGCCTGGTCGCTGATCACCGCGGCCGCCCACGACGGGCGTCCGGAGGGCGTGCTCCTCGCCCTGCTGGCCGTCGCCGCGGGATATGCCGCCGGCCGGATCTCGGGGGCGCTGCTGCCGGTCGCCGCCCCGTGCGCCGCCGCCCTGACCGGACTGGGCCTGACGGTCGGCCTCCCCCATCTCGCCCCCGGACCGGAGATCGTCGGTCCGCTGGGTCACGCGGGCGCCACCGCCGCCCTCCTGACGCTGGCCACCGGCGCCGCGTGCTGCGCCGCCTGGACCACCGGCTCCCCCGCCCTGCGAGCCCTGCTGCGGCTGTTGGCCGCCGGCATCGCGGTGGCCTCGGCCGCCCTGGGTTCGGTGCCCGGACTCATCACCTGCACCGCGGTGCTGCTCTGCTCGCTGGCCTCGGGCCGGATGCGCCACCGCGGTCCGGGCATGGCCGGTCTCGTCCTTGCCGCGGCCGCGGTGACCGGCCTGACCTGGGCGGTGGCCGCGAACGCGGTACCGGACGGGCTCGCCGGGGCACTGCGCGGCCGGCTCACCCCGCACCGGATCGGCCTGTGGCACGACGCCCTCCACCTGGCCCGCGAGGACACCGCCCTCGGGGTGGGTCCTGGCCGCTTCGGGGAGCTCAGCGCGACGGCGGCCCAGTCCGTGCTGCCCGACGGGAAACCGCACTCGGCACCACTGCAGATGGCCGCCGAGCAGGGCGTGACCGGGGTGCTGCTGCTGGCGGCGGCGTTCTGCTGGCTGTTGTACGCGCTGTGGCGCTCTCCCCGCCCCACGCCGGTCGTCCTCACCGCGGGCGCGGCTCTGACGGCGCTGGCGGCGATCGCCGCGGTCGGCAACGCGCTGAGCTTCACGATGGTGTCGGTGGGCGTCGGGTTCCTGGCGGGTCTGGCGACGGCCCTCCCGCTCACGGACGGACCGGCCCGCAGGTGACCGGTCGGTCCGGTCTCAGGGGCGCGGACCCGCTGCCTTGGGCCGCAGCCGGTCGCGGATGATGCGCACGGCGGCCTCCGCGTCGTCCACGGTGACCGTGAACGTGTGGCCGTCCCAGAGTTGAAGGACGAGACCCTCACCACGGCGTACGACGACGGCGGTCCCCTTCTCGGGGCGCCAGCGGTAGCCCCAGCCGCCCCAGTGCCGCGGCGTGACGTGCGGGACGAACTCGGCTCCGGCGACGTGGGCGAGCGGGATCCGGCGGCGCGGCACGCCGATGTGGCCGCAGCGCACCTCCAGGAAGTCCATGTCGACCCTGAGCGCGACATGGACGAAGGCGAGCGTGAGGAAGAGGACCAGCAGTCCTGCCGCGATGCAGCCGACCACGGACATGACGAGCGGCGCGATGCCGGAGGTCCACGCCGAGTCGACGGCGAGCTCGATGCCGAGCGCCACGATCGCGGCGCCCCCGCACGCCAGCAGCCATTGGATCCGGTTGGAGGCGCGGCCGGTCCAGACGTCGGTGTGGTGCGAGGTGTGCTCGCCGTGGAGGTGGTCCCTCATGCCTACGAGATTACTCAGGTTTCGCCGCGCGGGTAGGTCGTCGCACAGAGTGACTGCTCCGGGCGGGGCATTCCGGCCGCCCGTGCCGCTCAGCGGGCGGGGGTGGCCGTTCGCAGGAGCCGGCCCTCCGCGTAGGCCAGGGCGGGCGCGGGCAGGGTGGTGCCCTCGCGTCCGCTCAGCAGCACCGTGAGGGTGCCGGTGGCCGCGGCCTGGGGCGCGGGCTGCTCGCCGATCCGGCGCAGCGCCTGGGCGGCGACCGCTCCGGCGGAGCCGTGCAGGACGAGCGGCGGACGGCCGGGGCGCTGCACGGCGGCGCGGATGCGCTCGGCGACCAGTTCGTAGTGGGTGCAGCCGAGGACGACGGTCGTCACGTCGGCGGGCGTCAGGGCGGCGGCCGCGGCGACGGCGGCGTCGATGGCCGCCTCGTCGGCGTGCTCCACCGCCTCGGCGAGGCCGTGGCAGGGGACCTCGGTGGCGGGCACGCCGTCGGCGAACTCCTTGAGCAGGCCGCGCTGGTACGGGCTGCCGGTGGTGGCGGGGGTCGCCCAGATGGCGAAGGGGCCGCCGGCCGCCGCGGCGGGCTTGATCGCGGGCACGGTGCCGATGACCGGCAGTTCCGGTTCGAGGCGGGCGCGCAGGGCGGTCAGGGCGTGCACGGTGGCGGTATTGCAGCCGATGATCAGGGCCTCGGGGTCATGCGCGGCGGCGGCCTCGGCGAGGGCCAGGGCGCGCGCGATGATGTCGTCCGGTGTCCGGGGGCCCCACGGCATGCCGTCGGGGTCGAGGGAGAGCACGAGATCGGCGTCGGGGCGCAGTCGCCGTACCGCGGCGGTGGCCGCCAGCAGACCGATTCCGGAGTCCAAGAGCGCGATCTTCACCCGGCCACGATAGACGATGAGCCCTTGGGGGCCGGTTGCGTGGGGCAGACTGCGCGCGTGAGCGCCGTCGCGTGGATTGCCGCCGTATCCCTCGCCGCCTGGTTGTGGCTGCTGCTGTGCCAGGGCTTCTTCTGGCGTACGGACGTGAGACTGCCGCCGGAGCGGGATCCGGAGGCCTGGCCCTCCGTGGCGGTGGTGGTGCCGGCTCGCGACGAGGCCGAGGTGCTGCCCGCGAGCCTGCCCTCTGTTCTCGCCCAGGACTACCCGGGGCGCGCGGAGGTCTTCCTCGTCGACGACGGCAGTACGGACGGCACCGGGGAGCTGGCACGCGAGCTGGCGCGTCGGCACGGCGGACTGCCGTTGACCGTGTCCTCTCCGGGTGAGCCGCCGGCCGGGTGGACGGGCAAGCTGTGGGCCGTACGCCACGGCATCGGCCTCGCACGCGCGCGTGGGCCCGAGTACCTGCTGCTGACGGACGCCGACATCGCCCACGGGCCGGACAGTCTGCGGCGGCTGGTCGCCGCCGCGCACGCCGGCGGCTTCGACATGGTCTCGCAGATGGCACGGCTGCGGGTGGAGAGTCTGTGGGAGCGGCTCGTGGTGCCGGCGTTCGTCTACTTCTTCGCGCAGCTGTATCCGTTCCGGCGGATCGGCAGGCGGGGTGCGCGGACGGCGGCTGCGGCGGGCGGCTGTGTCCTGCTGCGCGCCGAGACCGCCGAGCGGGCGCGGATCCCGGACGCCATCCGGCACGCAGTCATCGACGACGTGGCCCTCGCGCGGGCCGTCAAGGGGGGCGGCGGCCACATCTGGCTGGGTCTCGCCGAGCGGGTGGACAGCGTGCGCCCCTATCCCCGGCTGCACGACCTGTGGCGGATGGTGTCGCGCAGCGCGTACGCCCAGCTCCGCCACAACCCCCTGGTGCTGCTGGGCACGGTGGCCGGGCTCGCGCTGGTCTACCTGGTGCCGCCGGTCACCGTCGTCACGGGCCTGGCGACGAGAAGCGCGGCGACCGTGGTGCCCGGGGCCCTCGCGTGGCTGGTCATGACGGGGACGTACGTGCCGATGCTCCGCTACTACCGGCAGCCGCTGTGGCTCGCTCCCCTGCTGCCGTTCACCGCGTTCCTCTATCTCCTCATGACGGTCGACTCGGCGGTGCAGCACTACCGCGGGCGGGGCGCGGCCTGGAAGGGCCGGACCTACGCCCGCCCGGACGCGGTCGTCGGCGAGGAGCGCTGAGGCCTCACTTGCGGCCCGGCGTCCAGTTCATGCCCCAGCCGTAGGCCTGGTCCACGGTCCGCTGCGGGCTCACCCCGCGCTCGGGCACCAGGTAGCGGGCCTCGCGCTGGACGACCAGGTCGTCGCCGGTGCTGGTGATCAGGGCCAGCGCGCACACCGTCGAGGGCACGGTGCACTCGTCGAGGGAGAAGTCGATGGGGGCGCCGTGCTGCGGCTGGAGGGTGACCGTGGCGTGCAGGTCGGCGAAGGAACGCGCCCCCTCGTAGATGGTCACGAAGACGAGGATGCGCCGGAAGTCCCGCTTGTGGTCGAGGTTGACGGTGAGGTTCTCGCCGCTTGCGACGGCACCGGTGCGGTCGTCGCCGTCGAGGTGGATGTACGGCGGCTGGTGCAGGGCTCCATAGGCGTTGCCCAGCGCCTGTACGACTCCTTTGCGGCCGTCGGCGAGCTCGTACAGGGCGCACAGGTCGAGGTCGAGGTCGGCGTGCATGGCCACCGCGCGGCCGCGTTTGCCGCCCCAGCCCGAGAACTGTTTGTGCACCTGCCAGTTGAGGTTCACCCGCATCGCACCCGAGGTACCGCCCTGTTTGGCGAGGGAGACGGAGGGGGCCGCCTTGGTGAGCGTGATTTTGGAGAGGCTGACCGGTGGTGAGGAAGGGGTCGGTGGTGGCGCCACGGGTGCCGCCCGCTGGGGCTCGTCCACGGTGATGCCGAAGTCCGTTGCCAGGCCTTCCAGTCCGCTGTCGTAGCCCTGACCGACGGCGCGGAATTTCCAAACACCCTGACGGCGATAGAACTCCCCGAGGACGAAAGCGGTTTCTACGGTGGCACCCGTGCTGTCGAACCGCGCGGCCACGTTGCCCCGCGCCGCATCCCGCACCTCGATGTAAAGATCCGGGATGCGGGCGAAGGTCCCGCCGTCCGCGGAAGCGGCGAGTACGACGGTCTCCACCGACGGCTCCACGCGCGCGAGATCGACGAGCAGTGTGTCGGTCACGCGGCCGCCGTCGGTCCGTTTGCCCTCGTGGCGGACGGCTCCGGAGGAGTGCTGCGGCTGGTTGTAGAAGACGAAGTCGGCGTCGGAACGGACCTTTCCGCCGACGAGCAGCAGGGCCGAGGCATCCGCGTCGGGGACCCCCGGTCCGGTGCGCCAGCCCAATTCGACGCGCAGTGCCGTCGCGGGCACCGGAGCGTTCGATCCTTTCGGCATTGACATGTCCGCCCCCATCGGGTGTCGGCAGGCCAGGACGCGCCCCGGCGGTCCTTGGAGTTCTTACCCGCTCAACTTATTCCCCCGGCACGGCGAACTCCCATCCCACGCACAGGAAGATCGCCGGCCAACCCTCGGTAACCCCCTCGGAACTCGGCCTTTACAAGGATGGGACCTGGATTGGCGTCCTTTTTTGCCGAGTTCGCTCGCATTGGGGGTCCCACGTCACTGCCGACACGGAAAACAACCCTCTTATCGGTCTCCCCAACCAGCACATCGTGGGCTTAACTTATGTGCCATGACCTCCCCCCGCTCCACTTATGGCGGCGGCTACTACTCCGCCTCCTTCCCGGACACTCCGATCTACGACTCACTCGTGGCCGAGCGGGGCACCCCGCAGATCGCCCCGATCCGGGTCCCGGCCGCGTACGACGTCCCGGCAAGCCACCTGCCCGCTCTGCCGTCCGCGCTGCCCGCTCTCCCCGCGGGCCCCTCCCAGCCCTCCTACGGTTACCCGCAGGCGCAGCAGCCCTCCCCGCTGCAGCAGGCGCCCGCGGCGTACATCCCGCAGCAGGCCGCCGCGCCCCGCGGTTATCCCGGTCCGCAGCAGCAGCCGCGTCCGGCCGGTCCGGGCATGGCCACGGGCTACGAGGCCATGCGCCCCGCGGCTCCCCGGCCCGCTCCGGCGGCCCCCTACCACGATCCGTACAACAACCAGCAGTACCGCGCGTACTGATTTACCTCCCCGACTGTCGGTGCCGCCTGGCACGATGGCCCCATGGGGAATGCGCAGCTGCTGTCGATACATGTCCATCCGGTCAAGGCGTTCCGGGCTCTGACGCTCCAGGACGCCGAGGTGGAGCCCTGGGGGCTGGCCGGAGACCGGCGCTGGACGCTGGTCGACGACGGGGGAAAGGTCGTCACCCAACGACAGCAGCCACGCCTCGCACTGGCCGCCGCCGAGCTGTTGCCCGGCGGCGGCGTCGTTCTGTCCGCGCCCGGCATGGATCCGCTGACCGTGGCGGTCCCCGAGCCGGGCGAGACCGTCACGCTGGACGTCTTCGGGGACAAAGTCGAAGGGGTGCCCGCCGACGCGGCCGCGCACGCGTGGTGCAGCGAGTACCTCGGCGCTCGGACCCGCCTGGTCCACATGGACGATCCCGCCACCCGCCGCCCGGTCGAGCCCGAGTACGCGCTGCCGGGCGAGACCGTCACGTTCGCCGACGGGTACCCACTTCTGCTCACCTCCGCGGCGTCCCTCGACGCCCTCAACTCCCTGATCTCCGACGGCCCGCACGCGACCGAGGGCCCCCTGCCGATGAACCGTTTCCGGCCCAACGTGGTCGTGGGCGGCACCGACGCCTGGGCCGAGGACGACTGGTCGCTCGTCGCCATCGGGGACGTCACCTTCCGGGTGGCCAAGATGTGCGGGCGGTGCGTGGTGACCACCACCGACCAGGACCGGGCCGTCCGCGGCAAGGAGCCTCTGCACAGCCTGGGACGGCACCGGCGCCTCGGCGGCAAGCTCGTCTTCGGACAGAACCTGGTCCCCCGGTCCCGTGGCACGATCCGGGTCGGCGACCCGGTCACGATCCTCGAATAGGAAGCGGGCGGAGGGTCGGGACAGCGGCCGATGGACGAGGTTCCGCCAGAGATCCACTCCGGCCCGGGCCCGGGAACACCGCCCGGGGGCCCGCACGTTGGAGCCTTCGTGAGGAGTTCATGAGAGGACCCGGCCGCAGGTGATTTCGCTCTCTCTTCGGCCGGTCCCGCGCGTGGACGACTCCGTCGGGGGTTATCACGGAGCGGGAAGGGGGTGCGGACGGTGCGAGCGATCAGTGGACTCTGGCGTTGGCGGCACAATCCGCTGCGCCGTGGGACCGATCTGGCCGAGGCGTGGCTCGGCCTCCTGGCCCTGCTGCTGATCCTGGTCGCCGCACCGGTGATCGGCTCCCTCACCGGGACCGCGGCCCAGGACGCGCTCCAGCGGTCGGTCCGTGAGCAGCACGATTCCCGTCGGCTGGTGACGGCGACCGTGCTCCGCGAACTGGAACGCTCGCCGCTGGACGCCGACCCCGAGGCCGCCTCGGGGCGGGCGCCGCGCACCCGGGTGGTGGCCGACTGGACCGCGCCGGACGGCACTTCGCGCCAGGGCACGGTCATGGCCGCCCTCGAGACCCCGCACCGCGGCGACCACTTCACCCTGTGGACGGACCTCCAGGGCCGCACGGCGGCCCGGCCGCTGGACCCCGCCACCGCCACGACCCATGCCGTCCTCGCGGGCACAGGCGCGGCCCTGCTGACCGCGGGCCTGGTCGAGGCTGGCAGACGGCTCGCCGTCTGGCGCATGGTCCGCCGCCGGTACGCCCGTTGGGACCAGGCCTGGGACCGCGCGGGCCCGGACTGGGGCCGGACCGGCACCGGTAGCTGACGGCCTTACGGCTCTGGTCAACCCACCACCCGCGCGCACGCTACGGTGGACCGGCCGAGGTCCCTCGGCAGCACAAACCCGCGTACTACGAGGTGGGGGCACGGCAACGCCATGGCACAGGGCACGGTCCAGGTGACGCACACCGGTACATCGCGGTGGCGGCGCCGCACGGGTGAGTACGCGTCGCTCGCCGCCGCCCTGGAGGCCGCGGCGGACGGGGACGTCCTCACCATCGCGCCCGGCACCTACCGGGAGAACCTCGTCGTGCAGCGGTCGGTGACCCTGCGCGGGCCCGAGGGGTCGCCCGGCTCCGTGCGCATCGCGCCCGTGGACGGCGTGCCGTTGACCGTGCGCGCCTCCGCCGTGGTGCAGGACCTGCACGTGGAGGGCCAGGACGCCGCCGCGCCCGCCGTGCTCGTCGAGGAGGGCACACCCGAGCTCACCGACATCCGGGTGGTCACCCGGTCCGCGGCCGGCATAGAGGTGCGCGGCGGCGCGCGCCCGACGGTGCGCCGCTGCACCGTCGACAACCCGGCCGGCATCGGCATCGCCGTACTGGACGGTGCGGGCGGGGTGTTCGAGGAGTGCGAGATCGTGGCGGCCGGCCAGTCCGGCGTCGCGGTGCGCGGCGGCGCCCACCCCCGCCTGGAGCGCTGCCGCATCCACCACACCGCGGGCGCGGGACTGGCGGCGACCGGCGAGAACTCCGCGCTGGAGGCCGTGGGTTGCGAGGTCTACGAGGTCCGCGGCAGCGGGGTCCAGATCACCGGCCGGGCCACCGCGCACCTCACCGACTGCGATGTGCACCGCACCACCGGCGACGGCGTCACGCTCGACACCGACGCGGTGCTGACCCTGGCCGACTGCCGTATCCACGACATCCCGGAGAACGCGGTCGACCTGCGCTCCCGCTCGGTGCTCACCCTGACCCGCACGACGGTCCGTCAGTTCGGGCGCAACGGCCTGTCGGTGTGGGACCCGGGCACGCGCGTGGACGCCAACCAGTGCGAGATCTTCGACAGCACGGGCGACTACCCGGCCGTCTGGGTCAGCGACGGCGCCACCGCCGTACTGGACTCCTGCCGGGTGCACGACGTGCCGGACGCCCTGTTCGTCCTGGACCGCGGCTCCCGCGCGGACGTCGTCGACAGCGACATCTCGCAGGTGCGCAACACCGCCGTGTCGGTGAGCGACGGTGCCACCGCGCAGCTCGACGACTGCCGGATCCGGGACGCGGCCACCGGTGCCTGGTTCCGGGACCACGGCAGCGGCGGCACCCTCAACGGCTGCACGGTGGACGGCACCCAGACCGGCGTGATCGTCACCAAGGGCGCCGACCCGACGATCGAGCGCTGCACGGTCGACTCCCCCGCGGAGGCGGGCTTCTACGTGTCGGCGGGCGGCCGCGGCAGCTTCCTGAACTGCCGGGTGACGGGCAGCGGCGGGTACGGCTTCCACGTCATAGACGGCTGCCGTGCGACGCTCAGGAAATGCCGCACGGAGCGCTGCGCGCGCGGGGGTTACGAGTTCGCGGACGCGCCGGACGCTGCCGCGGGAGCCGGTCCCGTGGTCGAGGACTGCACCAGCGACGAGAGCGGCGGTCTGAACCCGCCCGCGGCCCGGGAGACGGTCGTACAGACGGAGTCCCGCTCCCCCGGTCTGCTGGGGTCGATCCCCGGGCAGCGTGTCACCGAGCAGGAGCCGCTGGTCGCCCCGGCCGAGCCGGAGAAGCCGTCGCGCACCTCGAAGGACGTCCTCGGCGAGCTCGACGCGCTGGTGGGCCTGGACAGCGTCAAGCGCGAGGTGCGGGCGCTCACCGACATGATCGAGGTGGGCCGGCGCCGCCGGCAGGCGGGTCTCAAGGCGGCGTCCGTCAAGCGCCACCTGGTCTTCACCGGCTCCCCCGGCACCGGCAAGACGACGGTCGCCCGGCTCTACGGCGAGATCCTCGCCTCCCTCGGTGTCCTGGAGAAGGGACATCTCGTCGAGGTGTCCCGGGTCGACCTGGTCGGCGAGCACATCGGTTCCACGGCGATCCGCACCCAGGAGGCCTTCGACAGGGCGCGCGGCGGAGTGCTGTTCATCGACGAGGCATACGCGCTGTCGCCGGAGGACTCGGGCCGGGACTTCGGCAAGGAGGCCATCGACACGCTGGTGAAGCTGATGGAGGACCACCGGGACGCGGTCGTGGTGATCGTCGCCGGCTACACCGCCGAGATGGAGCGGTTCCTGTCGGTCAACCCCGGTGTCGCGTCCCGTTTCTCACGGACCATCACCTTCAGCGACTACAAACCCGAAGAACTCCTCAGCATCGTGGAACAGCAGGCCGAGGAGCACGAGTACCGGCTGGCTCCGGGCGCCGCGGACGCCCTGCTGAAGTACTTCACGGTGCTGCCCAAGGGTCCCGCCTTCGGCAACGGCCGTACCGCGCGCCAGACCTTCGAGGCGATGGTGGAGCGGCACGCCAGCCGGGTCGCCCAGGTGGACGACCCGACCACGGACGACCTGACCCTGCTCTACGCCGAGGACCTGCCCGGATCGTCCTGAGACCGCTGGCCCGGCACGTCCGGCTGGAGGCGGCCCAGCAGTCTCGCCCGCTCCTCGGCGAAGACCGGGTCGGCCTGGTAGTCGGAGTGGCCCAGGATCGGCGCGGGCAGCGGGTGCAGCTCGGTGCGGCCGTAGGCGAGCGGGTCCTTGAGGGGCTCCCGGTCCACCTCGGGGCCGCAGTCGCCGGGCAGCCGGACCGGGCCGCCGATCGGGTCGGTGAGCCGGTACAGGTTGCGCCAGCAGTCCACGTCGTGGTGCAGGGCGCTGAGCGCGGCCGGCCCGAAGTGGGCCGGGAACCAGCGGCCGTAGAGGCGCTCCAGCGGGGAGCCGTAGGTCAGCAGCGCGACGCGCTTGCGGACGGTCGGCTCCAGTTGCCAGGCCGCCGCGGCCGCGAGCACGCTGCCCTGGGAGTGTCCCGAGATGACCAGCCGACCGTGCGTGGCGCGGATCCAGGTCGCGATCCGCCAGGTCAGGTCCGGTACCGCGCGCTCGGCGTAGCAGGGCGGGGCGAAGGGGTGGGCGGCGCGCGGCCAGAAGGTGCCCACGTCCCAGAGGATGCCGATGGTCCGGCGCGCGGAGGGGTCCTTGTAGGCGCGCCGGCCCCAGGTGACGAACAGGATGAAGCCGAGGCCGATCAGCCAGGAGCCGAGGGCCTGTGCGGTGTCGGCGGCGCTCTGGACGAAGGGGTACGCCCCCTCGGCGGCCCCGGCCGGTGTCCTGCGGGAGGTCAGGGCGCCGACGAGGGCTGCGGCTCCGAGGAGCAGGGTGCTGGCCGACGTGACTCCGAGGAGGCGGGGTCCCCGGTCCGTCAGCGCCGCCATCGCGCGGGTGCGGGCGATGCGGCGGGTGCGTGCCGCGTCCTTGGGCTCGGCGGGGTACTCGCTCTCGACGGTGGCGACCTGGGTCAGGCCGGAGCGCCAGGTGCGTCGGCCGAGCCAGGCGCAGTGTCCCAGCAGGACGACGAGGACCAGCGGGATCACGGACGCCTGCCAGGTCAGCAGGACCGGCGGGCCGGGGATGCCGGTGCCGGTGCCGTCCAGCCAGTCCGCCACGCGCTGCGAGACGCCGCCGGACATCACGCCGCCCAGGGCGCAGGCCAGCGTCGCCACGGCGGGTCCGGCCAGGCCGCGCATCGCGGCGCGCGGGTCGGGGTGCGTGCGGTACAGGAGGTGCGCGACCACGGCCAGGGCGACGACCAGCAGTCCCTGCACGAAGGCGATGCCGCCGAAGGTGGCGTCCCCCGACAGCCGGCCGTGCGACTGCCAGCCCGGCCGCTCCCAGCCGGCGTACACCGCAGCGAGGGCGAACAGGAGGAGCGCGGCGAGCGGCAGGCGCCGTACGAGGTGCTCGTCGAGCTGCCGGTCGAGGTACTTCTCGCTGCGGCCGCGTCGGCACACCACCCAGACGACGGCGAACCCGGCGGCGACGAGAGCGGCCTGCAGCAGCCTGCCGAGCGTGTCGAGGAGCGCGGGGCCGCCCGGCGCGCGATCGAAGCGGGCCGCCGTGGAACTGACCGCCGCCGCGATCGTCACCAGGCCAGCGGCGGTGTGCGCGGCCCGCAGGCGGGCGACCAGGCGGCGGCCGTACCAGAAGCCGGGGCGGCCGAGCGCGGTGCGGCCGTGGTCCTCCTCGGGCTCGCCGGCGCGGGACATGGGCTGCTGGGACTCGTAGGCGCTCCAGGTGCGGTGGGACAGGTACCAGAGCAGGCCGGTCAGCGCGGCCGGGACCAGGGCCGCGAGGGCGAGGCGGCGGCCCGGCCTGCTCCACCAGCCGTCCTTTGACACGTCGGGCGACAGGAAGCCCAGCCAGGTGTGCGACTCGGCGCACGCGCGTGTGCCCGCGCACTGCCAGGCCGCGAGGTCCAGGGCGACCTCGCAGGCGGCGGCGACCAGCAGAACGGTCAGGGTCAGGCCGGCGAGCCGTACCAGCAGGCCGTACAGGCGGACGGTGCGTTTGCGGCCGCGGGCGGTGGGGCGCATCCAGTGGGCGAGGTTGACCACCATGAACGGCAGTAACAGCAGCCACAGGGCGCGGGTGCCGTTGCCGGAGGTGAGGTTGCACCAGACGTACGCCTCGGGCACCGGGCCGGTGCTCGCGTCGCGTGGTCTCCGCTCGGCGTCGACGTCGTCGGCGCGCCGGAAGACGGCCGCGACGTCGTCGCCGGTGATCCGCACCGTGCGCGGGTCGTCGAGCATCTTCTCCGGCGTGGTGCCGCCCACTCCGTGGACCAGGAGTTCCAGGGCGGTTCCGGATTCTTCGGGCCGGGCGGGCGAGCCGTCCGTGCCCGTGGTCGTGACACGTTCCACTGTCTTCGCACTTCCCCCGTGACGCGCCGTCGGCATCTGTCCGTGCGGGCACAAGGATCTCCGCTCGGCGCGTCGCGCACACCCCTTGTCACCGAATCTCCCCGATCCGGATGACACGCCGGGCCCGGCTGTCACCCCGGTGACATGAGCGCGACGGGGCGGTCGGTGGCGCTCCGGGTGGGGGCCCGTGCGAGTATGGGACGTCCCGCGCACCAGGGACGGGCAAAATGTGCTTGTGGGAGAGGGTGCGCAGGGCATGTCGGACAGCCGCGGCGAAAGGACCGGAGCGTACGTGAGTGAGAATCAGAACCTCCTCGCGGAGCAGCGGCGCGCCCTGATCCTGGACGAGGTCCGGCGCCGAGGCGGGGTGCGCGTCAACGAGCTGACCCGCAAGCTCGGCGTGTCGGACATGACCGTACGGCGCGATCTCGACGCGCTGGCCCGCCAGGGTGTACTGGAGAAGGTGCACGGCGGCGCGGTCCCGGTGGTGGAGGCGAGCACCCACGAGCCGGGCTTCGAGGCGAAGTCGGGTCTGGAGCTGACCGCCAAGGAGGACATCGCCCGCTCCGCGGCGGAGCTGGTCGCCCCGGGCACCGCGATCGCCCTGTCGGGCGGTACGACGACGTACGCGCTGGCCCACCATCTGCTCGACGTGCCGGATCTGACCGTCGTGACCAACTCGGTGCGGGTGGCCGACGTCTTCCACGCCGCGCAGCGCACCACGGGCCCCCGTCAGGGTGCGGCGACCGTCGTGCTGACCGGCGGGGTGCGCACCCCGTCCGACTCTCTGGTGGGGCCGGTGGCCGACCAGGCGATCGGGGCGCTCCACTTCGACGTGCTCTTCCTCGGTGTGCACGGGATATCGGTCGAGGCCGGCCTGTCGACGCCGAACCTCGCGGAGGCCGAGACCAACCGGCGGCTCGTGCAGTCGGCACGGCGGGTCGTGGTGGTCGCCGACCACACCAAGTGGGGCACCGTGGGCCTGAGTTCGTTCGCCTCGCTGGAGCAGGTCGACACGCTGGTGACGGACGCGGGGCTGCCGGCGTCGGCGCGCGCGGAGGTCTCGGAGCATCTGCGGCGGCTGGTCGTGGCGGGCGAGTCCGTTGACGGTACAGACATCTGACTGAGCGTCAACTAGGCTGACTCTCCCGTTCACACCCTGGGGGGTTGGCCATGGCTCACCAACTGCGCGAGGTGGGGCTCGACTTCATCGAGACCGCACCCGTACGGATGGTGTTCGTGCAGGAGATGTCGGCTCCGCCCGAGGAGGTCTACCGGGCGCTCGCCGAGGACGTACCGGGCTGGGAGGAATGGTTCTCGGCGGTGACGCTGGCCCGCTCGACCGGGGACGGTTCGACGCGGGAGATCCGCCTCAAGGGCGGCGGGCGCTTCCAGGAGACGATCATCGCGGCGAAGGAGCCGGAGGTGTACGCCTACCGGGTCGACGTGGCCAACGCGCCCGGCGCCCGTGCCATCGCCGAGGAGTGGCGGCTCGTGCCCGCCGGTACGGGCACGAGTGTGCGGTGGACCTTCGCCGTGGACGGCACGGCGGCGTTCCGGGTCGTGGTGAGGCTCGGGCGCGCCGGGCTGGGGCGGGCCTTCCAGGACGCGGTCCGGAGGCTGGACCGGCGGCTCGCGCACTAGGACCTGTCGTTTGGAGCAGGCCCTGGGGATCAAGATCAGGACCAGCGGCTCGCAGGCTCGTTCCGCGTTCGCGATCACCGGTCGGGCCGCCCGGCTCGTGGGAGCGCGGGACTAGTCCTTCCTGGTGAAGGTGCCGAGGCCGGTCGTGTCGAGGTTCTCGACCCGGACCTTGGCCGCGCGCCCGCCGGACCCGACGGTGAAGGTCACACCGGACAGGCCGACCGCGTTTTCTCCGGTGGTGCGGTAGCTGAAGGTGTCACCGTCGTAGTGGCGCAAGGGGAACCGTTGCTTCTTGGGGCCGAGTTGCATGGTGAGCTCGTCCCCCTGGGCGCTGACGGTCATCGGGCCGTAGTACTCGTTGGCGTACGTTCCGGTGTAGGCGCTGTTCGCCTTGGCGGGTGCGGGTGAGGCCGGCGGCTTGCTGTAGTCGACCTCGGAGCGTTCTCCCGCGGTCGCCTGCTTGAAGATCGGCCCGAGGAACGTCAGCCAGTCGACTGTCGGTCCGCCCGTCTGCGCGGTGTCGAGGAACGTGGTGGCGATCGCCTCGGGCACGCCGATGGGCTCGCCGTTGGTCAGGACGACGATGCCGAGCTTCTCCGACGGCAGCAAGCTGACGTGGGTGGCCGCCCCCAGCGCGAAGGCGCCGGAGTGGCCGAGCTTCAGCCTGCCCTGGTCGTCGTAGCTCACGTTCCAGCCGAGCCCGTAGAACCCGGCTCTGCCCGCGGGAGCGTGCGGCGGTTCGGACACGATGTGCGGCAGGTGTGTCTGCTCCAGCGCGTCGGCGTCGACGACCTTCCGCCCGTCGAACGTACCGTTGCCCAGTTGCAGGCGCAGCCACTTCGTCATGTCCCGGACGGTGGAGCTGGCCCCGCCCGCCGGGCTCTGGGCGTCAGCGTCACGCACGTGCTCGGCACGCCAGGTGTCCCCGCTCCTCACATGCAGGACGGCCTTGTTCTCCGCCTTCTCGTAGTCGGCGAAGGAGGAGCTGGTGGAGTCCATGCCGAGCGGCTCGTACAGCTTCCGGGCGGACAGCTTCTCCCAACTGGTCCCCGCTGCCCTCGCGGTGGCGACGGCGGCTTCGGTCAGCCCGAAGTTGGTGTACGCGTAGTGGGCACGGAAGGGAGCCAGCGCTTGGTAGCGGAGGTGGTTCAGGATGTACGAGCGGTCGTAGCCGAGGTCCTCCAGGAGGTCTCCGGCGTGGTCGGGCAGTCCGCTGCGATGCGAGAACAGGTCGGCCAGCGTGACATGGCGGGTGACCCACGGGTCCTTCAGGGTGAAACCGGATTCGTGCTCGACGACCGGGTCGTCCCAGCCGACGGTCTTGTCCCCCACGGCCGCGGCGACCACGGTGGAGGCGAGGGGCTTGGAGACCGAGGCGAGCTGGAAGACGGTGTCCGCTCCGACCCGGCTGTCCGTGCCTGCCTCCCGGACGCCGAAACCCTTCAGGTACAGCACCTCGTCGTCGTGCACCACACCCACGGCCACCCCGGGCACACCGGTGCGGCGCATGGCGTCGCGTACGACGCCGTCCAGCCGGTCCACCGCGGTCTCGACCTCGGCCCGGGTGAGCTGTGACGGTGGCTGGGCGGGTGGGACGGTGGGCAACGGCGACGTCGCGTCGGCCGCACGGCCGACCGCCGCTGCGGTCGTGTCGGCATCGGGCCCGGTGCAGCCGACGGCCAGCGCCGCCACCAGGCCCAGTGCCGCGACGGAGCGAAGTGGCCGGCGGCTTGTGCTGTCGAGTCGGGGCATGGATTCCATGTAAATCCCTCCCCCGGTGCCTGGCGCGCCTTCGCAGGCCGTTCGGGGGGTCCGTCACTCGTCGTCCCGTTTGGCCCTCCAGCCCCACGCTTCGGCCGGACGGCATACCCTGACGTGCTTGTCGGCCGGCTTGACCGACCTGCGGCACACCGGTGAAACCAGTGCGGAGCGGCAGGGCCCGGGCCGGCGGCGGGCTCAGTCGGGCCAGACGCCCGTCTCCAGCAGGGTGGCGATCGCCGCCGTGTACGGCTCGATGTCCAACCCCTGGTCGGCCAGCCACGCGTCCGAGTAGTACTTGTCCAGGTACCGGTCGCCCGGGTCGCAGAGGAGGGTGACGACACTCCCCCGACGCCCCTCGGCCACCATCTCGGCGATGATCTTCAGCGCGCTCCACAGTCCGGTGCCGGTCGAGCCGCCCGCCCGGCGACCGATGGCCCGCTCCAGGGCGCGGACGGCGGCGACGCTGGCCGCGTCCGGGACCTTCATCATGCGGTCGATCGCCCCGGGCACGAAGCTCGGTTCCATACGTGGCCGGCCGATGCCCTCGATGCGCGAGCCGCAGTCGCACGTGACGTCCGGATCGCCGGTGCTCCAGCCCTCGAAGAAACAGGAGTTCTCCGGATCGGCCACACAGATGCGGGTGTCGTGCTGCATGTAGTGGACGTACCGGGCGATGGTCGCCGAGGTGCCGCCGGTGCCGGCCGTGGCGACGATCCACGCGGGCTCCGGGAAACGCTCCAACTCCAGTTGCCGGAAGATGGATTCGGCGATGTTGTTGTTGCCGCGCCAGTCCGTGGCCCGTTCAGCGTAGGTGAACTGGTCCATGTAGTGGCCGCCCGTCTCCACCGCGAGGCGGGCGGACTCCTCGTACATGGTGCGCGGGTCGTCCACGAAGTGGCACCGGCCGCCGTGGAACTCGATGAGGCGAATCTTCTCGGCGCTCGTCGTGCGCGGCATGACCGCGATGAAGGGCACGCCGATCAGCTTCGCGAAGTACGCCTCGGACACGGCGGTGGAACCACTGGACGCCTCGATCACCGGGCGGCCCGGCCGGATCCAGCCGTTGCACAGGCCGTAGAGGAACAGCGAGCGGGCGAGCCGGTGCTTGAGGCTGCCGGTGGGGTGGGTCGACTCGTCCTTGAGGTACAGGTCGATACCCCACCTCTCCGGGAGCGGGAAGCGCAGGAGGTGCGTGTCGGCCGAGCGGTTGGCATCGGCCTGTACCTTGCGGACGGCGTCTTTCAGCCAGCCGCGGTAGGCGGTGTCGCTCCGGTCGATGTCGGGGGTGTCGCCGGTCCGGGTCTGCTGAGGGGTGCTCACGACGGGGCTCCTAACACTTCGCGCCGACGGCGCGTCGCGCGGCCGATGCCTCGATCATAGACACCTTCCGCACGCTTCTCACCTGCATAAACACCCCTTTGAGAGCCTCAAAGGCACTCTGGGGTCACAACGGCGCGGGACGGCGGGGGCGCATTCGGACGAGTGCTCCGGGCGCTTCCGGCGAGATGTCATGCGTACTGGTGCTCGACGCCCCTGGCGGGCAGACTGCACCGGGCGGGACGGACGTCTCGAACGGGGGCGCGCACACTGGATCACGATCACGACAGATGCCGGCTCTCGGTCCACGCGGGAGCACGGGCCGGCACACCGACGCGCACAAGGGGGCGGGACGGCATGGCGGAGCCGGAGTTCACGGCTACGGGCGTGCGGATCGGGAAGCGGCTGCGATCGCTCACCCGGGCCGGTCAGGTCCGGATCAACGACGGCAGACTGGAACTGCTCACCAGTTACGGCAGCGAGATCGACAGCGCGCCGGTCCAGGCGGTGCGCGCTTCCAAGCCCTGGTTCGCTTCCGACGACCGGGCCCTCGCCGACCTCAACGGCAACCGGTACCTGCTGACCCTGGGCGAGCACGATCCCGCTCCGGGCGAGCCGGGGCCGCCCGCGGCACGCCGGTTCATCGAGGCCGTACGCAGGGCTGCGGGGCGTAGCGACTAGGTCACCGCGAGTTGCGGTGATGCGCCTCCTGCGTCACGCTGGTCTCACATCACTCTGGGTTTACCGGCGATCACGCTGCAAACCAGCCCGCCGGGCACGACAGCAGGCGGCCGCTTCACGCAGGCACCTGCTGGATCGATCCGAACTCCGTGTTCTTCCGGACCTCACGTCGGGGAGTCGCAGCCGTGATCAGTCACCCAAGCAGGCATTGCACAGTGGAGCTTCAGGCTCTGCCGTCGCGGATCGGCCAGGTCCGCAGAATCCTTTCCGCACAGTTGCGGTACTGGCATATGGATCCCCTCATAGACCGGGCCGTGCTCGGTGTGACGGAGCTGTTGACCAACGTCCACCGCCACGCGCAGCCCGACAAGACGTGCACCGTGGAGATCGAGCTGCTGCTCGACCGGCTCATGGTCTCGGTGCACGACCACGACCCGCGTCTGCCGGTCGTCGCCGACATCAAGGACACCGAGCCGCTCGCCACGTGCGGACGGGGGCTCGCTATGGTCGCCGCGGTCAGCGAGAGCTGGGGCGTACGGCCGGACGGCGAGTCGGGGAAGATCGTGTGGTTCACGCTGCCGACGCCCGCCGCCGCGCGGCCGCCGCGGCGCACCGTCCTCGACAAGAGCGCGCTCAGGTTCACCGAGGTGCGGGCCGACGGACGCAGGCCCGAACACGCTCCCGCCCGGTCCGCCGTTGCCGGCTGACCGGGCGGTGACACCTTCTCTTCCTGCTCGTTCGGCCGCGGGGCGCCATAAGGCGGCGCCGGGACGACGGTCGCTTCCAGTCCTACGGGCCACCACGCGTTCGTCGCCCGCGACAACTGCGGGACCCTCCGGCTCTGTTCAGGCGGGCGAGCGGGCTCAGTTCAGTGACCGGCGGTGGACCCTTGCCCGTGTCGCCGGGGCGCGAGCGGTCGTATTGCGGCGGGGTGGGACAGGCGGGTCGGGCGGGTCGGGCGGGTCGGGCGGGCGCAGGCTCGCGAGGGCTCCCGCGCGATCGTCGTTCCGAACACGGGCCCCCTGTGTGGCTCTGTCGCGGCTGACGCCCCGGCTCAGGTCGGCAAGGGCCGGTGGGCCCTTGGCCGTATCGTACGAACTCGGCTCAGCGAGCGCCGGTGGGCCCTTGACCGTCTGAGTCGGTGACGATCCCTCGTAGTCGTCGAGGCGGGACGGCGGGCGCGGGCTCGTGAAAGCCTTCGCGCGTCGCCGTCCCGGCGTCGGCCCGCTCGTCCCGCGCTACCCCGGGGCCCACGCCCCGGCTCAGCTCGGCGAGCGCTGGTGAGGTCTCGCCTCTGTCACTCCGTCGCGATTGCCCGGAGTACGTCGAGGCGGGCGGCGCGGCGGGCCGGGCGTAGGCCCGCGAGGGCTCCGGCGGTGAGGCCGACCAGGGCGACGACGGCCAGTTGCAGGGGTGGTACCGCGAAGGCGAAGGTGCTGTCGCTCGTGCCGTCCGAGGCCTTGACCAGGACCCAGCCCAGGAAGGCGCCCAGGGCGAGTCCGCCGACCGTGCCGAAGGCGGCGACCAGGATCGACTCCCAGCGCACCATGGCGCGGAGCTGGGAACGGGTCTGGCCCACGGCCCTCAGCAGGCCCAGTTCGCGGGTGCGCTCGTGGATCGCGAGGGTCAGTGTGTTGGCGATGCCCAGCAGCGCGATGAGGACCGCGAGGGCGAGCAGCGCGTAGACCAGCGTGAGCATCATGTCGATGCCTCCAGCCGAGGACTGCGCGTACTCCTCGCGGGTCTGCACCTCGGGATGGCCGTACCGCGCCGCCACCTTCTGCACCGCCGCCTTGCCCTCGTCGGTGCTCACGCCGTCCTTGAAGGAGACCGCGACGAGCGTGTCGGAGTCCTGCGTGCGGTGCGGGGCCCATGCCGCTCGGGTGATGACGTAGTCTCCCGCCAGTTCGGACCGTCCGTAGACCGCGCGGACGGTGAAAGTGCCCTTCTCGCCGTCGGTGAAGGTGAGCCGGGCCTTGTCCCCGGTCGTGAGGCCCTGTTTCTCCGCCTCCGTGCCGATGATGGCGATGCCGTCGGTGCCGAGGTCGCGCAGGGAGCCGCGGACGGTGCCGAGATCGAAGGTGCGCTCCAGTGCGAGCGGGTCGGTGACGGTCAACGCCCGTCCCTCGCCGTTGACTTCGGCGACACCCCGGCCGAGGCCGACAGCCGTGTCCACCTCGGGAAGCGACTCGAGCGCTCCGGCGAGACGGGGGCTGAGGCCGCTGCCGCCCGCGCCGAACGACGGGGTGCTGACGGCGACATCGCCCGCGAAGGACCGGGACACGGTCTGGTCCATGGTGGCCTTCAGGGACGCCCCGAACACCGTGAACAGCGAGACCACGGCCACGCCGATCATCAGCGCGCTCGCGGTGGCGGCCGTCCGCCTGGGGCTGCGCAGGGCGTTGCGCCGGGCGAGGGAGCCGGTGACGCCGCGGAGCCGGTCGAGGGGACCGCCGAGGACGCGTACGGCTGTCGTGGAGGCGACCGGGCCGAGGACCACGAAGGCGACGAGGGCCAGGACCGCGCCGGTTCCCGCGAGCCAGATGGACGGTGACACCAGGACGCCGGTGAGGGTGACGGCCACCGCGAGCGCGGCCAGGCCGGCCCCGGTGACCGCACGGACGCGGGAGGCGCCCGACTGGTCGACGGCCGTCTCGCGCAGTGCGGCCAGGGGTGCGGTGCGTCCGGCACGTACGGCGGGCAGCAGCGCGGAGCCGAGGCAGACCACGACGCCGACCGCGAGCGGCAGCACCATCGACAGCGCGCTGATCACCAAGTCGCCTTCGGGGAAGGGAAATCCGATCGCCGGGAACAGGCTCTGGAGACCCGCGGCGATCCCGATGCCGCCGGCGATGCCCGCGGCGGAGGCGGTGACGGCCACGGCGCTCGCCTCGGTCAGCGTCGACGCGGTGACCTGGCGACGGGAAGCGCCGAGGGCCCGCAACAGGGCGTTCTCACGGGTGCGTTGGGCGACGACGATCGCGAAGGTGTTGTGGATGGAGAAAGTGGCGACCAGGAGGGCCACGCCCGAGAACACCAGCAGGAACGTCGTGAAGACGGCCAGGAACTGGCTGGAGATCATGTCGGTGTTCTCCTCGGTCGACTCCTGACCGGTGATCGCCTCGACTCCCTTGGGCAGTACGGGAGTGAGCCGGTCGACGAGTTCCCGCTGGCTGACACCGGGACCGGCGCGCACCTGGATGCTCGACGCCTCGCCCGGCCTGGCCGTGAGGTACTTCTCGGCGTCGGCGCGGGTCATACCGGTGAAGGTCACCTGGGCCATACCGTCCTCGCCGCCGAAGGTCGCGAGGCCGACGATGGTCACCTCGACGGGGTCGGGCGTACGCAGGACCGTCGTGTCGCCGATCTTCAGGCCGCCCCTCTCGGCGGTGCCTCGGTTGACGACGACCTCACCGGACCGCTCCGGGGCACGGCCTTCGGCGAGTTGATACGGGTTGAGCTCCGGGTCGTCGATCCAGTTGCCGGCGAGGGTGGGCGGGCCCTGGCCGCCGATGGGCTCGCCGTCGGCGCCGACGAGTTGGCCGGCGCCCTGGATGTCCGGGACGGCGGCCGCGACGCCGGGGACCTGTTCCACGGTCCTGACCAGGTCGGTGGCGACCGGTTCGCGCACGCCCTCGCTCTCCCCCGGCGTGGTGATGGCCCCAGCGCTGCGGACCACGGCGTCGGTGCCGCCGGTCGCGTTGCCGAACATGGTGTCGAAGCCGGCGCGGAGGGTGTCGCCCATGACGAGGGTTCCGGCGAGGAAGGCGACGCCGAGGAACACGGCGAGGAAGGTTCCGGCGAAGCGCCGCTTGTGGGCGCGCAGGGAGGACACGCTCAGGCGGAGTGACGCGTTCATGAGAGATCCTCCGTCCGCGTCCGCGAGGGAGCCTGGGTCCGAGAGGGCGCCTGGGTCCGCGAGGACGTCTGAGTCCGCGAGGGCGCCTGGGTCCGCGAGGGGACCTCCGGCCCGGACGGCGCTTCCGTCCGCGTGGACGCCCCCGCCCGCGACGGCGGCTCCGTTCGCACGGACGGATCTGTCCGCGACGGCGAGGGCGCCTCGAAGGCCTTCATGCGGTCCAGGACCCTGTCCGCGGTCGGGGCTTCCATACGGTCCACCAGGCGTCCGTCGGCGAGGAAGACGACCTCGTCGGCGTGGGCGGCGGCGACCGGGTCGTGGGTGACCATGACGACCGTGCGGGCGGTCCGGCGCACGGTCCCGCCGAGGAGGCCGAGGACCTCGCCGCCGGAGCGGGAGTCGAGGTTGCCGGTGGGCTCGTCGGCGAAGACCACGTCGGGTCGGCCGGCGAACGCCCGGGCCACGGCGACGCGTTGCTGCTGACCGCCGGAGAGCTCGGCCGGCCGGTGGTGGAGCCGGTCGCGCAGGCCGACGACGTCGATCAGGGCGTCGATCCACTCGGGGTCGCCCCCGACACCCGCGAGGTCCAGCGGCAGCCGGATGTTCTCCTCGACGGTCAGCGTCGGCACCAGGTTGAACGCCTGGAAGACGAAGCCGACGCGGTCCCGGCGCAGCAGGGTCAGGCGACGGTCGTCGAGGGAGCCGAGGTGGGTGTCGCCGATGTAGGAGGCGCCCTCGGTGAGCGTGTCGAGGCCGGCCGCGCAGTGCATGAGGGTGGACTTGCCGGAGCCCGAGGGCCCCATGATCGCGGTGAAGCGGCCGGCCGGGAAGTCGACGCTCACCCCGTCCAGGGCCCGCACGCCGGTGGCGCCGCTGCCGTACACCTTCACGGCGTCGACCACGCGGGCGGCCGGGAGCGTCCTCGCCGCAGCGGTCGTGGTGGTCGTGGCGGTCATGCCGCACCGCCCTTGCCCGCCGTGCGGCCGAACTGCTCGTCCAGGACGGACAGTCGGCGCCAGTACTCGTCCTCGTCGATCTCGCCGGAGGCGAAGCGGCGGCCGAGCACGGCGATCGGCGAGTCGCCGGAGGGCCGGGCGTCGGCCATGGCACGCCACGGTCCTCGACGGCCGCGCCAGACGGTGCGGCGCAGGACGGTGACGACGCCGAGGACGACGGCCGCCCAGATCAGCGGGAAGAAGAGGATCCACGGGCCCGGGCCGCCGTCCCAGTTCGCGAGAGTCTGCATGTCGGTTCATCTCCCTGGAGTGCTGCGGGTGTCGTTCGGTGATGCTTCGAGACTGGCTCCGGGGAGAGGGCCGAGTCGTCGTACGGCCAGCGGCAGTGCGTGTACCTCCCGGGGAGTACGCGGGTCTGTTCCGCCTGCTCCCCGAGGGTCTCGACTTCTGTAACTACTAGTATGTACAGTGAGCGCATGAGCACCTCGGACCGACTGATCGAGTCCACCCGTGAGCTGCTGTGGGAGCGCGGCTATGTGGGGACCAGCCCCAAGGCCATCCTGGAGCGCGCGGGCGCCGGACAGGGCAGCATGTACCACCACTTCAAGGGCAAGCCCGACCTCGCCCTGGCCGCGATCCGCCGGACGGCCGAGGAGCTGCGGGCCACCGCGGAGGGAGTACTCGGCGGCCCTGGCACGCCGTACGAGCGCATCGAGGCGTATCTGCGGCGCGAGCGCGACGTGCTGCGCGGCTGCCCGATCGGCCGCCTCACGATGGATCCGGACGTCGTCGCCAGCGACGAACTGCGCGCGCCGGTCGACGAGACGATCGACTGGATCCGTGAGCGCATCGCCGGGATCGTCGAAGAGGGCAAGGAACAGGGCCAGTTCGCTGCCTCACTGGACGGCGAGGAGATCGCGGCGACCGTCCTCGCGACGGTCCAGGGCGGCTATGTCCTCGCCCGCGCGTCCGGTTCGCCCGCCGCGTTCGACACCGGAGTGCGAGGCCTGCTCTCGCTGCTCACACCCCTCTCGTCGTAAGGAAGTAGCTACGTGCGGATCACCCGACAGCGCCCCGCAACCCGGCAGGGGGCGGCCGAGAACTTCACCGGGACGGTGTGGCTCGACGAACTGGCCGCACCGGCCGCCCCGTCCCGGTTGCGGATGTTCGACGTCCGCTTCGCCCCCGGCGCGCACACCGCGTGGCACCGCCATCCGCACGGCCAGGTGCTGTACGTCACCGAGGGCGAGGGCCTGGTGCAGCGCAGGCGCCGCCGCCGAGCCGATCCGGGCGGGCGACACGGTGTGGATCGAACCGGGCGAGTGGCACTGGCACGGGGCCGGGCCGCGCACCTCCATGACCCATCTCGCGGTCGTCGAGGCCGCGGAGGACGGCTCGACGACCGACTGGGACGCGCATGTCGCCCCCGAGGACTACCCCGCCTGAGGAGACGCCGATGCACGCCATGCAGTACGAACTCACCCTGCCCGCCGATTACGACATGGACGTCATCCGCGCGCGCGTGGCCCGGATCGGGCACCTGCTGGACGACTGGGAGGGGCTCGGCTTCAAGACGTACCTGGTGCGCGAGCGCGGGGCGAACGGCTCGCCCGTCAACCAGTACGCGCCCTTCTACCTCTGGAACACCGTGGAGGGCATGAACACCTTCCTCTGGGGAGGCGCCTTCCAGGGGCTCAGCGACGACTTCGGGCGGCCGTCGGTACGGCAGTGGACAGGGCTGTCGTACGAGGAGGGCGGCGCCGCCGGCTCCCCCGCCCGGTGGGCCGTGCGGCGGCGGCAACCGGTGCCCGAGGGCGCGGAGTTGGCCGGGGTGACGGCGGACGCGGTGGGTGAGGTGGAACGGCTGGCCGGGGAGGACGGCGCGGTGTGCGCGGCTGCCGCCGTGGACACCGCGCGCTGGGAGCTCGTCCACTTCTCGCTCTGGACGCACGAGTCGCCCAAGGCGGACGGCGAGGTGTTCGAGGTGCTGCACGTGTCGGCGCCGGGCCGGGAGCGGCTGCCGCGGGGACGACAGTGGTGAGGGCGGCCGCGGTCCGTACGGTGGCCGGTGACGTCCCCGCCGAGCAGCTCGGTGTGTGTGACGCTCACGATCATCTGTTCTTCGGCAGTCCCCAGCTGCCCGGGCAGGAACTGCGGAGTCTCTCCGCCGCGCGGGCCGAGCTGACCGCGTTCGCCGCGCTGGGCGGTGGCGCCGTGGTGCAGTGGACGCCGTACGGGCTGGGGCGGCGGGCCGCCGATCTGCCGCCGCTGTCGCGGGAGACCGGGGTGCGGATCGTCGCCGCGACCGGACTGCACCAGGCCGTCCACTACGACGACGCCACGCTCGCCGGGCTGCGCGGCAGGCTGGCCGACGTGTTCGTCGCCGAACTGACCGAGGGCATCGGGACGTCGGGGGTCCGGGCGGGGCTGATCAAGGTGGCGGGCGGTTTCCACGCGCTGGACGCCCACGCCCGCTGGACGATGACCGCGGCGGCTGAGGCCCACCACGCGACGGGGGCGCCGATCGCCGTCCACCTGGAGTTGGGGACCGGTGCGCTGGACGTACTGGACCTGCTCTGCGGGGAGTTGGGGGTGCCGCCGCGGCGGGTGGTCCTCGGACACCTCAACCGCTCCCCCGACTTCACCGTGCACCGCCAGGCCGCGGCATCGGGCTGCTACCTCGCCTTCGACGGGCCCTCGCGCGCCCACCACGCCACGGACTGGCGCATGCCGGACGCCGTACGGGCCCTGGTCGAGGCGGGTCATGGGGACCGTGTGCTCCTGGGCGGCGACACCACGACCGCGGCCGCCCGGTCGGTCAACGGGGGCCCGGGGATGCCGTATCTGCTGCGCCGGGTGCGGCCGCGGCTCGCGGTCGAGCTGGGCGACCTGGGTGAGGAACTGGTGCGGCGCATGCTCACCGACAACCCTGGTCGGGCTCTGGCCGTGGAGTGGGCGGGGTCTTGACGCCGCTCACCGGCAGAGGGCGTCGATGTCCTCGGAGAAGGTCGGGAACTCGGACCGGGCGGCGGTGACGATGTCGCGGGTGGAGCGGCGCGGGGTGGTCGCGTGGCGCTCGGCGAGGGCGGTGAGCGCCGGGTTCGGGCGGGCGTCGTACCGCTCGTGCTCCACGACCTCCATCGGCCCCAGGCCGTCGGCGAGCACCCACAGGAAGTCGGACAGGCTGGCCGCGACGACACCGCGCTCGCCCTCCGAGCCCAGGAACACGACGGGCTGCTCGACGAGGGGGCGCCCCGGCCGCACGCGCCACAGGGCGGCGAGGCCTCCGGTGCCGTCCTGCCCGAAGACCCGGTAGGCGTCGCCGTCCAGCGCGTGGTTGCCGGTCCAGTTGCGCAGCCAGTCGGTGGTCTCCTCGGCGGAGTCGAAGGCGTCGTACGGCTCGAAGTCGACGCCGTCCCCGTCGTCGTAGTCGAACTCCGCGCGGGCCACGTCGGCCAGGGCGGGCGGGAAGGCGCGGTCGTAGTCGGTCGTGTCGATCATGCCCCGCAGGTTAGTCGCCGGCACTGACAACGGCCCCTGGCCGCGGCGACAGACCTACGCCACCGAGATGTCCACCAAGGGCCGCAGTTTCGCTGCCGCGGCCAGCGCCTCGTGGGCGGGGTGGCTCACGAAGGCGGCCACCAGGCTTTCGTCCGCCGGGAGTTCGGCGGCCGGGTAGGCGATCTGCTCGTAGGCGGCCTGGAACCGCGGGCCCCAGCGGCGGGCACCGAGACGGGCCGTGCGGGAGCAGTTGTCGACCATGTACGCCACGTCGCGCGTGTGCATGTAGGGCAGGAGGGAGTCGACGGCCTCGATGACCGACTCGTTGACGATCTCCGACCAGGGGTGGCCGCGTTCGGCGAACTCGTCGATCTGGGCGAGCATGGTGGCGACGAAGACACCGGCGGTGAACGGGTCCACGGGCACCTCCCGTCGGCCCCGCCGTGCGCGCACCTCGGCACCGGCACGCCACATCGGGGACCCGCCGATCCCGCTCATCGGCCGTGCTCCGAGCCGCCGTTCGGCCAGGATCACGCTGCGCAGTTCGGTGCCGTCGGCGACCTCGTCGTAGATCTCCGCGACGATCTCGCGGGCGGGCCCGTAGGTCGCCGTGTACGCCCGGTCGAAGACCTCCCGGCCGGACGGTGGGAGTTCGTCACGGACCGCGCGCAGGCCGGAGTGCGAGACGGTGCGGGCGATCGGCCCGGTGACGTTCTCGCAGGACCTCTCGTACGCCGTGATCTCGTCGTCCCCGGCCAGGCGGTACCGCGTGTACAGCGTCTCGACGATGCCGTGGACGGCCCCCAGCAGGATGGCCCGCTCACCGACGATGTCCGAGAGGTATTCGCTCTCCAGCGTGGTCCGGAAGGTGTACGGCGATCCGAGCGCCACCGCCCAGCCGAGCGCGAGGTCGACGGCCCGGCCGTCGGGGTCGGCGTGCACGGCGAAACTGCTGTTGATCCCGGCGCCGTTGACATCGGCGCCCTGCTGGTAGAGGCGGCGCACGGAGTCGCCCATGCCCTTGGGGCACACGGCGATCACGGGGTGGCCCGCGGGGAACTCGCCGCCGTTCTCCCGGAGATGGCCGAGCAGGAAGCCGTGCGAGAGTCCGATCGCGGCGCCGGGCTTGAGCACCGCGAAGATCTCCGGGTGGTGGGCGGCGAGCGCCGCGTCGGCGATCAGCAGCACGACCAGGTCGCTGTCGGCGGCGACCGCGAGCCAGTCGCCGAGGGTGCCGTCCTCCTCGGTGAAGCCGTGGGCACGCGCGTCGGCGGCCGAGCGGGAGCCGGTGCGCAGGCCCACGGCCACCTCGATGTCCGTGCCGGCGAGGGAGTCGCGCAGGTTGAGCGCCTGGGCGCGGCCCTGCGGGCCCCAGCCGAGCACACCGATGCGCCGGACCCCGGCGAAGGCCCGCGGCAGCAGGGGGAAGAGGTGCCGGCCGCCGCGCAGGACGGTCTCGGTGCCGCCGGGGACGTCCATGGTCTCGAGGGCGAAGACGCCGGAGGCGTACGTGGTGGAGGTCATGGTGGAGTTGTAGGCTCCGGCCGAGCGTTGCGGCAAGCGCAACTTCCGCAGCGCGCTGTTGCATGAACTGAAAGGCCCAGGTCACGTGGATGATCACCGGGAGCTGCGGCTCTTCCTGCACCTCGCGCGGACGCTGAACTTCGGCCGGACGAGCCTCGACTGCCATGTCAGTCCGGCCACGCTGACGAGGACCGTGCAGCGGCTGGAGGCGGACCTCGGGCACCGGCTGTTCGACCGTGGCCCGCGCGGGGTGTCTCTGACCGCGGAAGGTCACCGTTTCCGCGAATACGCCGTCCAGGCCCTGGAGTTGTGGCGTGCCTACCGGGAGGAGCACCCCGACCCGGCCGAACTGACCGGCCGCCTCGCGGTGTTCGCGACGGTGACCGCCTGCCAGGCCCTGCTGCCCGACCTGTTGGCGCCCTTCCGCGCGGCCCATCCGCAGGTACGGCTGGACCTGCGCACCGGCGACGCGGCGGCCGCTCTGGCCAGGCTGGACGAGGGCGAGGTGGACGTGGCCGTCGCGGGGATCCCGGCCCGGCTGCCGGAGGGGTTGGTGAGCCGGACGGTAGCGGTGACCGAGCTGGTCCTCGTCACCGCGCGGGACCGCCCGGACCCGGACCTGGACGGGCCGTTCGTCCTCCCCCACCGCGGGCTCGTCCGTGAGGCGGCCGACCGCTGGTTCCGCGCCCGGGGCACGGCCCCCGACGTGGCCTGCGAGCCCGACGGCCACGAAGGGCTGCTGACGCTGGTCGCCCTGGGCTGCGGCACGGGCGTGGTCCCCCGCCTCGTACTGGAACACAGCGCGGTGCGCGCACGGCTGTCGGAGGTGCCCGCCGATCCGCTTCCCGAGGACTTCCCGATCGGTCTGTGCGTGCGCCGGGCCGACCTGCGCCGGCCGCTGGTCGCGGCACTGTGGAGCTTGACGGCGCCGCCGGTGGCCTGACCAGACTGATCCAAGCGACCCGACACCGATGGGGAGAGCATGCGAGTCGTCGTCATCGGCGGAAGCGGGCACATCGGCACCTTCCTGGTCCCCCGACTGGTCCGCGCCGGCCATGAAGTGATCAACATCAGCCGTGGCACCCGCACCGCCTACACGGAAGCCCCCGAGTGGCGGCATGTGCGTCAGGTGGTCGCCGACCGGCAGCGGGAGGACGGCGAGGGCACCTTCGGTGACCGCGTGGCGGGGCTGGGCCCGGAAGTCGTCGTCGACCTGGTCTGTTTCACCCTGGATTCGGCCACCGCGCTGGTCGAGCGGCTGCGCGGCGAGATCGGGCACCTGCTGCACTGCGGCAGCGTGTGGCGCCACGGCCCCGCCGACAAGCTGCCGATCTCCGAGGCCACGGGCACCCCGCCCGTCGGGGAGTACGGCATCCAGAAGGACCGGATCGCCCGGATGCTGAAGGAGGAGACCGCTGCCGGGGGCCTGGTGACCACGTCCCTGCACCCCGGGCACATCGTCGGCCCCGGCTGGCATCCGATCGGCCCGCTGGGGAGCCTCGACCCCGCCGTCTGGTACGCGCTCTCGGCGGGACAGCCGCTGAAGATCCCCGGCAGCGGCGCCGAGCTGATGCACCATGTGCACGCGGACGACGTGGCACAGGCCTTCGAGCGGGCGATCGACCGCCGGGAGGCGGCGTCGGGAGAGGACTTCGACATCGTGGCCCCCTCCGCGCTGAACGTCCGCGGCTACGCCCGGATCGCGGCCGGCTGGTTCGGCCGGACCGCGTCTCTGGAGCCGGTGACCTGGGAGGAGTTCCGCGAGACGACGGCCCCCGAACACGCCGAGGCGAGCTGGGAGCACCTGCACCGCAGCCAGTACCTCAGCATCGACAAGGCCAGGACCCTCCTCGGCTACGCCCCGCGCCACGAGCCGGAGGCGGCCGTACTGGAGTCGGTGCGGTGGCTGGTCGACCACGGCGAGCTGACGGTGGCGGGACCGCTCGACGTCCGACCGGCCACGCGCTTCTAGGCCCGGCCGGTGTCCAGGTGCCCCACCCGGGCCACGTTCTCCCGGTCCTCGGCGTCCTCGCTCGCCCGCGCGGTGAACCAGGCGTCGAGGATCTCCTTGAGCAGCGGCTCGGAGGTGAGGCGGAGGCTGAGCGCCAGGACGTTGGCGTCGTTCCAGCGGCGGGCGCCGTCCGCGGTGTAGGCGTCCGTGCACAGGGCGGCCCGTACGCCGGGGACCTTGTTCGCGGCGATGGAGGCGCCGGTGCCGGTCCAGCAGCACACGACGGCCTGGTCGGCCGTCCCCTCGGCCACCTCGCGGGCCGCGGCCTCGGAGCAGGCGGCCCACCGCGGGTCGGCGCCGGGGCTCAGGGCGCCGTACGCGACGACTTCGTGGCCGCGTGCCCGCAACTCGTCGAGGAGGGTGCGCGCGACCGGCTCGTCCATGTCCGAGGAGACGGAGATCCGCATGTCACGAGCCTACTCGGCGGTGCGTCCAGCGGACGAGGGGTTCCAGGTAGGCGACGTGCGGACCGGCGAGGTCCGGCAGTTCGGCCGGTGAGCCGACGAGGGTGATCCGGTCGAACTCGGGGACGCGCCCGCGTGCCGTCTCGTCGGCGACGAGTGCCTCGTAACGCTCGTGGAGCAGGGGCGCGGGCACGGGCGGGGCCAGGTAGTGGACACCGACCTGTCCGTCCTCGCCGTAGGTGACCAGACAGCGGGTGAGGTCGGCGGCCGGGTGGTCGACGCCGGTCTCCTCGGCCAGTTCCACGGCCGCGTGGCGGCGCAGCGCGTGCTCGTCGAGCGGCTCGTCGCCGGTGGGGGGTTCCACCGATCCGCCCGGGAACTGCCAGCGGCCGGGCGCGGCGGTGGACGTGGACATACGGCCGACCAGTAGGCGTCCGTCGTCCGTCGGTTGGACCACGCTCACGAACAGGGACCGCAGGACGGAGGCGCCCGGGACGCGGCGCAGGGCGAAGTAGCGGTAGGTCGTCCGGGACCAGGAGACGAGCAGGGTGTCCGGGTCCTCCCGCGAGAGTCCGGCGCAGACCGCCACCGGGCCGTCGAAGAGCGCCGGGTTGGCCAGGACGGCCTCGCCCCACTCGCGGTCCATGGCCGTGCGCGTCTGCGGCGGGAGCGCCGGGGGCGCCACCTCGACCAGGCGCAGCGTCTCGGCTTCGAGCAGTTCAGCCACGGGTCAGGGCCCCCAGCGGATCGTCCAGCACCGGCTGCCACGCCAACTCGGCCGCTCCGACCAGGCTGTTGTGGTCGAGGGTGCAGGCCAGGATGGGGACGCCGCCGCTCTGTCCCCACAGGCTGCGGTCGGCGACGACCGCGCGCAGGCGCCCGGGGTCGGCGTCCAGGAGGGTGCGGTGGAGGCCGCCGAGGATGATGCGGTCCGGGTTGAGGATGTTGACGAGACCGGCGAGGCCGAGGCCCAGGCGGTCGATCAGGGACTCGGCCGCCCTGCGGACGGCGGGGTCGTCGTAGTGGTCGCGGACGAGGTCGTCGGCCTGCCGGAGCAGGGACTGTTCGGGGCCGGGGTCGAGTCCCGCCGCCGTGAGCAGGGCCAGCGGGTCGGCCTCGACGTCCAGGCAGCCGCGGCTGCCGCAGTAACAGGAGCGGCCCTCGGGGTTCACGGTGAGGTGGCCGACCTCCAGGGCCAGGCCCGAACTGCCCGTGTGCAGCCGCCCGTCGAGCACCAGGGCGCCGCCCACGCCCCGGTGGCCGGTCGCCACGCACAGCAGGTCGCGGGCGCCGCGGCCCGCGCCGTGGCGGTGCTCGGCGAGTGCGGCGAGGTTGACGTCGTTGCCCGCGAAGGCGGGTCCGGTGATGCCGGCGGCGCGTACGCACTCGCCGAAGATGCGGCGGACGGGGGCGCCCGCGGGCCAGGCCAGGTGGAGGGGGTTGAGGGCGAGCCCGTCGGGTTCGGCGACCGCGGACGGCACGGCGAGTCCGGCGCCCACGCAGCGTCTGCCGGTCGTGCGCAGCAGGTCGGCGCCCGCCTCCACGACGGAGCCGAGGACCTTCGCCGGGTCGGCGTCGACGGTCTCGCAGCCGGGGGCGGTGGCGACGATACGGCCGCCCAGACCGACCAGGGCGGCCCGGAAGCCGTCGGCGTGCACCTGCGCGGCCAGCACGACCGGGCCGTCCTCGGCGACCGCGAGCCGGTGCGAGGGCCTGCCCTGCGAACCGGAGGCCGCGGTGGGCCGGGCGTCGACGCGGATCAGCCCGAGCGCCTCCAGTTCCGCGGCGACCGCGCCGGCCGTCGCCCGCGTCACCCCGAGCTCGGCGGTGAGCACGGCCCGGGTGGGCGCCCGCCCGGTGTGCACGAGCTCCAGCGCGGGCCCGAGCGCACCGCGCCCCCGGTCCAGCCGCGCCCTCGAGGTGGTCCCTTCCCCCGCCGGCCGGGGGTCCGCCTTGCCGCTCATGAGGGCGAGTCTCCCATGATCCGTTCGTCACCCCGGTCTAGAGGCCGCTGACCCGCAGCGTGATGTTCAGCCGTCCCGACAGCCCCAACTCGGGCGGGGCGGTGCCCGGATGCACGCGGGGCACCCCGTGGTACGCGAGCCTCGACGGGCCACCGAAGACGAACAGGTCGCCGCTGCGCAGCTCGACGTCCGTGTACGGCCTGGTCCGGGTGTCGGGGTTGCCGAAGCGGAAGACGCAGGTGTCGCCGAGGCTCAGGGAGACCACGGGCGCGTCCGACTGCTCGTCGCTGTCGCGGTGCATGCCCATGCGGGCGTCGCCGTCGTAGAAGTTGATCAGTGCGATGTCGTATCCGGAGGCGTCGGTGTCCAGGGCGTCCCGCACCGCTTCCCGGCCCAGCTCGCCCAGCCAGGCCGGGAAGGGCTTCACCGGTGTCCCGTCGCCGTCGACGACCGTGCGGGCGTAGGCGTACGGGTACCAGTGCCAGCCGAGGCAGACCTGCCGTGCGGTCATCGTGCCGCCGCCCGGGGTGCGGACCGTGCGCAGTCCGGCGGGCGGCCGTGCCCAGTCCCGGCAGGCCGCCAGCAGCTCGCGCTGCCGGGCCGGGGTCAGCCAGTCCGGCACGTGCACCGCGCCCGGGGCGAGCACCGTACGGGCTCGGGGGAACAGCTCGGCGTCCATGGTTCCATCCTGCCCGAGCGGGCCTGAGCTGCGGCTCGGCTAGCCTGGACGCACGATGGACGACCGAATGACGACGCCCTGGGGCGAGCTCGCCCTCACCCGTTTCCCCGAGGACCCGCGCGACCGGCTGCGCGCCTGGGACGCCTCCGACGAGTATCTGCTGAGGCATCTCGCGGACGAGGGGGTGGCGCTGTCCGGGACGGTGGTGGTGGTCGGGGACCGCTGGGGCGCCCTGGTCACCGCGCTGGCGGCACACCGGCCCACGCAGATCACCGACTCCTTCCTCAGCCAGGAGGCGACCCGCGCCAACCTCGCGCGCGCGGGCGTCGAGCCCGGCGCCGTGCGGCTGCTCACCACGCAGGACCCGCCGCCCGGCCGTGTCGACGTCCTGTTGGTGCGGGTTCCCAAGAGCCTGGCCCTGCTGGAGGACCAGCTCGCGCGGCTGGCGCCCGCGGTGCACGAGGGCACGGTGATCGTCGGCACCGGCATGGTCAAGGAGATCCACACCTCCACGCTCCAGCTGTTCGAGCGGATCCTCGGCCCGACCCGCACCTCGCTCGCCGAGAAGAAGGCCCGGCTCGTCTTCTGCACACCCGAGCCGTCGCTCGAACGGCCCGCCAACCCCTGGCCGTACGGCTACTCGCTCCCGGACGGCATCGGTGCCGCCTCCGGGCGGGCCGTCGTCAACCACGCGGGCGTCTTCTGCGCGGACCGGCTCGACATCGGCACCCGGTTCTTCCTCCAGCACCTGCCCGACAGCCGCGGCTCCCAGCGGGTCGTGGACCTCGGCTGCGGCAACGGGATCGTCGGTACGGCCGTGGCCCTGGCCAATCCCGAGGCGGAGGTGCTGTTCGTCGACGAGTCCTTCCAGGCCGTGGCCTCGGCGGAGGGGACGTACAAGGCGAACGGGGTGCCGGGGCAGGCGGAGTTCCGGGTCGGGGACGGTCTGACGGGGGTCCCGACGGGCAGCGTCGACCTCGTCCTCAACAACCCGCCGTTCCACTCCCACCAGGCCACGACCGACGCGACGGCCTGGCGGATGTTCACCGACGCGCGCAGGACGCTGCGGCCCGGCGGCGAGCTGTGGGTGGTCGGGAACCGGCACCTCGGATACCACGTGAAGCTGCGGAAACTGTTCGGCAACTCTCAACTGGTCGCCAGCGACCCCAAGTTCGTGGTGCTCAAGGCGGTAAAAAGGTCGAGTGACTGATTCCTCGGCGCGGGACTTCTACGACTCGCTGGCTCCCGACTACCACCGGATCTTCGCGGACTGGGACGCGAGCATGGCGCGGCAGGCGGCGGCCCTGGGCGCCCTCCTGGGGCCGGGTCCCCTCCGGATCCTGGACTGCTCGTGCGGGATCGGGACCCAGGCGATCGGGCTGGCGCAGGCCGGGCACAAGGTCGTCGGCAGCGATCTCAGTCCCGTCGCGGCCGCGCGCGCCGCGGCGGAGGCGGCGACGCGCGGCGCCCGGCTGCCGACGGCCGCCGCCGACATGCGGCGACTGCCGTTCGCGCCGTCCGTCTTCGACACGGTCGTCTGCGCCGACAACTCCCTGGCCCATCTGCTGACGGCCCCGGACGTGACGGCCGCCCTCGCGGACATGCGGCGCGTCCTGCGGGAGGGGGGTCTGCTGCTGCTCACCCTCAGGGACTACGACGAGATCCGCCGGACCCGGCCCGGGGCCGCGCCCCCGCAGGTGTCGGAGGGCTCCGACGGCCGGATGATCACCTTCCAGCTGTGGCACTGGCACGAGGACGGCGAGCGCTACGACCAGGAGTACTTCCAGCTCCGGCCCGGCGGCGGGGACGACTGGGCCGTCCGCGTCCGCCGTACGACCTCGTGGGCGCTGACCCGCGCACAGCTCACAGAGTTCGTCACGGCGGCCGGGTTCGCCGACGTGCGCTGGCACGAGCCGGCGTCCGGCGGGTTCTACCAGCCCGTCCTCACCGCGCGAGCAGCAGGATGATCCGTCGGGCCGCCTCGACCATGGCGTCCCGCCCCGCACTGAGGTACTTGCGCGAGTCCACCGCCTCGGGGTGAGCCGCCAGGTACTCCCGGATCGCGCCGGTCATGGCGAGGTTCAGCGCGGTGCCGACGTTGACCTTGGCGATGCCGCCCGCGACGGCCGCGGTGAGTTCCTCGTCGCGGACTCCGGAGGAGCCGTGCAGGACGAGGGGGACGTCCAGGGTGGTGGCGAGACGCTTGAGGAGATCGTGGTCGAGGGTGGCGGTGCGCTCGGTCATCGCGTGGGCGCTGCCGATGGCCACGGCGAGGGCGTCCACACCGGAGTCGGTGACGAAGGCGCGGGCCTCGGCGGGGTCGGTGCGGGCGCCGGGGGCGTGGGCGTCGAGCGGGGGGCGGCCGTCCTTGCCGCCCACTTCGCCCAACTCCGCCTCGATCCAGAGCCCTTGGGAGTGCGCCCAGTCGGCGGCGGCCCGGGTCGCGGCGAGGTTCTCGGCGTAGGGCAGGTGGGCGGCGTCGTACATCACGGAGCCGAAGCCGGCGTCGGCCGCCTGGCGGAGCAGCTCGTCGCTCTTGACGTGGTCGAGGTGCAACGCGACGGGTACGGCGGCGCGTTCGGCCGCGGTGACGGCGGCTCGGGCGAGTGGGTGGAGGCGGCCGTGGCGGAACTTGACGGCGTTCTCGCTGACTTGGAGGACCACGGGCGCGTCCAGGGTCTCGGCGCCGGTGATGACGGCCTCGACGTGTTCGAGGGTGATGATGTTGAAGGCGGCGACGGCGGAGCGGGCTGCGGCTGCGCGGGTGACGAGTTCGCCGGTGGTGGCCAGGGGCACGGCGTCTCCTAGGGGCGGGCGAGGATCACCGAGCGGGTGAGGTGGCGGGGCCGGTCCGGGTCGAGGCCGCGGGCCGCGGCGACGGCGACCGCGAGACGCTGCACACGGACCAGTTCGGCGAGGGGGTCCAGGGCGCCCGGCACCCACAGTGCGCCGGTCTCCCGCACCTGTTCGGCCAGTCCCTCGGGCACGTCGCCGAGCATCCAGGTGGCGGTGCCCCGGGTGGTGACGCTGATGGGGCCGTGCCGGTACTCCATCGCCGGGTAGGCCTCGGTCCAGGCGAGACAGGCCTCGCGCATCTTCAGTCCGGCCTCGTTGGCCAGCCCCACCGTCCAGCCGCGGCCGAGAAAGGTGAACTGCGTGCACCCGACGAGCTCTTCGGGCACCGGAGTCGCGAGCGCGGTACGGGCGTCGGCGACGACGGCGTCGGTGTGCAGGCCCAGGTGGGCGCGGAGCAGGGTGAGGGCGGTGGTCGCGAACCTCGTCTGGACGACGGAGCGTTCGTCGGCGAAGTCGAGGACGACGACCTCGTCGGCGGCGGTCATGACGGGGGTGGCGGGGTCGGCGGTGAGGGCCGTGGTGCGGGTACGCCCCTTCAACTGCCCGAGGAGGTCGAGGACTTCGGTGGTCGTACCGGAGCGGGTGAGGGCGACGACACGGTCGTACGAGCGGCCGCGCGGGAACTCCGACGCGGCGAAGGCGTCCGTCTCGCCCTGCCCCGCGCTCTCCCTGAGCACGGCGGCCGCCTGGGCCATGAAGTACGACGTGCCGCACCCGATGATCGCCACCCGCTCGCCGCGCGCCGGAAGGGCGCCAAAGTGGCGTACGGCCTCCGCCTCCGCCCGTTCCCAGCACTCCGGCTGGCTGGTCAGCTCGTCCTCGACATGGGTCATGCCCTACCCCTCGCTCGCTGTGCTTGTTCTTGCAAGATATAGCCTCTTTTCGAGCACATTCAAGCATCCGTGCCCAGGAAGGGTGCGTTAAGGTCGCCGGGAAGGCGAGGGACGGAGGGTGCGGATGTCGCGGGACGCCCGGTGGAAGGCGCTGCTGGAGCTGCTCGTCGAGCGGGGCCGGCTGGACGTCGAGGAGGCGGCCGTCGAGCTGGAGGTCTCGGCCGCGACGATCCGCCGTGACTTCGACCAGCTCGCCGAGCAGCAGATGCTGGTGCGCACCCGGGGCGGGGCGGTCGTGCACGGGGTGTCGTACGAGCTGCCGCTGCGGTACAAGACGGCCCGCCACGCCTCCGAGAAACAGCGCATCGCGAAGGCGGTCGGGGACCTGATCGCGCCCGGCGAGGCCGTGGGACTGACCGGCGGCACGACCACCACCGAGGTCGCGAGGGCGCTCGCCGTGCGGGGAGACCTCGCCGACGGCTCCCCCGCGCTGACGATCGTCACGAACGCGCTCAACATCGCCAACGAGCTGGCCGTACGCCCCCAGTTCAAGATCGTGCTGACGGGCGGGGTCGCGCGCCCGCAGTCGTACGAGCTCGTCGGGCCGCTCGCGGACGGGGTGCTCGGTCAGGTCACCCTCGATGTGGCGGTGCTCGGTGTCGTCGCCTTCGACGTCACGCACGGGGCCGCCGCCCACGACGAGGCGGAGGCCGCGATCAACCGGCTGCTGTGCGAGCGGGCCGAGCGGGTCGTCGTGGCCGCCGACTCCAGCAAGCTGGGGCAGCGGGCGTTCGCCCGGATCTGCGCCGCCGAGCAGGTCGGCACCCTGGTCACGGACTCGGCGGCGGCCCCCGAGACGGTCCGGCGGTTCGAGGAGGCGGGGTTGCGGGTCCTCACGGTGTGAGGGCCGTTCCCCTGACACCCGTGGCCGATCCTGCTTAGGCTGATCCGCAGGAGGCTGCGATGAGCGGATCACCTGGGGACCACACGGGCTACCTGCCGATCGCCGAGCACGGTCTGATCGGCGACCTGCGCAGTGTGGCGCTGGTCGGGACCGACGGCACCATCGACTGGTACTGCTGTCCGTCCTTCGACGCGCCGAGCGTGTTCGCGTCGATCCTGGACGGGGAGCGCGGGGGCCGCTTCGAGCTGGCGGCGACCGTGCCGGCGCGGACCAAGCAGTTCTACTTCCCGGACACCAACGTCCTGATCACCCGCTTCTACACCGAGGACGGCGTGGGTGAGGTCCAGGACTTCATGCCGGTCGACGGCGACACGGTGGAGGCCGAGCGGCACCGGCTGATCCGGCGCGTGGTGTGTGTCCGCGGTTCGATCCCGTTCCGCACGCGCGTGGCGCCGCGCTTCGACTACGGCGCCCAGCCGCACACCCTCCGCATGGTCGGGGACGTCGCGGTCTTCGAGTCCCCGAAGCTGTCGCTGGGCCTGACCGCGACCGTGCCGCTGGAGACCGAGGGCCCGGACGTACGCGCCGACTTCAAGCTCTCCGAGGGCGAGTCGGCGGTGTTCGCCCTGGACCAGGTCGGCGGTGAGGTGACCCCGCGCCGGTGCGCGCGCACCGAGGCCGAGGAACAGTTCAACAGCACGGTCGCCTACTGGCGGCACTGGCTGTCCGCCTCCAAGTACCGTGGCCGCTGGCGGGAGATGGTGCACCGCTCCGCCCTCACCCTCAAGCTGCTCACCTACGCGCCCACCGGCGCCATCGTGGCCGCGCCGACCACGAGCCTGCCCGAACAGCTCGGCGGCGAGCGCAACTGGGACTACCGGTACGTGTGGGTGCGGGACGCCGCCTTCTGTGTGTACGCGCTGCTGCGGCTCGGATTCACCAGCGAGGCCGAGCAGTTCATGGACTTCCTGATCCGGCACGTCAGTCCGGACGGCCACGGCCACTCCGGGCCGCTCCAGATCATGTACGGCATCGACGGCCGCACCGATCTGACGGAGCGAGAACTCGGTCATCTGGAAGGACATCGGGGCTCCGCGCCGGTCCGGGTCGGCAACGCCGCCGCCGACCAGCTCCAACTCGACATCTACGGCGCCCTGATCGACTCGATCTACCTCTACGACAAGTGGGCCAAGCCGATCTCCAGCGGCCAGTGGGACGACGTGTGCACGCTGGTGGAGTGGGTGTGCGAGCACTGGGACCAGCCCGACGAGGGCATCTGGGAGACCCGCGGCGGCCGCAAGAACTTCCTGTACTCGCGTCTGATGTGCTGGGTGGCGATCGAGCGGGCGATCCGCATGGCCAACCGGCGCGGTCTGCCCGCCGACCTGAACCGCTGGCGGGAGTGCCGGGACACCATCTACCGACGGATCATGGACCGGGGCTGGTCGGAGTCCCGGCAGGCGTTCGTCCAGCACGAGGACGACGATGTGCTGGACGCCGCCGTGCTGATGATGCCGCTGACCAAGTTCATCGCGCCGACCGACCCCAAGTGGCTGTCCACGCTCGACGCGCTGACCGAGGAGCTGGTGTCGGACTCCCTCGTCTACCGCTACGACCCGGCGGCGAGCCCCGACGGACTCCGCGGCGACGAGGGCACCTTCTCGATCTGCTCGTTCTGGTACGTCGAGGCCATGGTGCACGCCGGCCGGATCGACGAGGCGCGCCTGGCCTTCGAGAAGATGCTCACCTACGCCAACCACCTGGGCCTGTACGCCGAGGAGATCAGCAACACCGGCGAGCAGCAGGGGAACTTCCCGCAGGCGTTCACCCACCTCGCCCTGATCAGCGCGGCCTTCAACCTGGACCGGGCCCTCGGCTGAGGAGCCGGCCGGAATAGGCGTGGAGCCGTCCCCTGTTGCCGTCAGCATGACGACGAACGCGCCGCGCCCCGAGATCCTGCGCTACACCGCCTTCTCCAGCAGTCCCGAGGGCGGAAACCCCGCCGGCGTCGTGCTGGACGCCTCCACTCTGGACGACGGCGACATGCTGGCCATCGCCGCCGAGCTCGGGTACTCGGAGTCCGCGTTCCTGACCGCGCCGCCCGAGGGGCTCAAGGGACCGGAGGGGCGGACGTTCAGCATCCGTTACTTCAGTCCCAAGGCCGAGGTGCCGTTCTGCGGGCACGCCACCGTCGCGACCGCCCTCGCGCTGGCCGAGCGGATCGGCCCGGGAGAGCTGGTGCTCGCCACACCCGCCGGGACCGTGCCGGTGTCGGTGGCCGAGGAGGGCGGGACGCTCAGGGCCACGCTCACCAGCGTCGAGCCGCACGTCGAGGAGATCTCCGACGCCGACCTCACCGAGGCGCTGGCCGCCCTGGACTGGCCGGCCACCGATCTCGACCCGGCGTTCCCGCCCCGGATCGCGTTCGCCGGTGCCCGCCATCTCGTGCTGGCGGCGGCGACCCGCGCGCGCCTCGCGGAGCTGGCGTACGACTTCGCGCGCCTCGAAGCCCTGATGCACCGGCTGGACCTGACCACGGTCCAGTTGGTGTGGCGTGAGTCGAGCACCGTGTTCCACGTCCGTGACCCGTTCCCGGTCGGTGGTGTCGTCGAGGACCCCGCGACCGGTGCCGCGGCCGCCGCGTTCGGCGCGTACGCCCGGGAGCTCGGTCTGGTCCCCGAGGACGCCGTCCTCACCCTGCGCCAGGGTGAGGACCTGGGCCGCCCCGGCGAGCTCACGGTGACCCTGAGCGCGGGCGACCCCCGGGTCCGGGTCGGGGGCGCGGGGGCCCGCATCGGCTGAGGTCAGTGGCCGTGCTCGCCGGAGGACTCGTGGGGAACCTCCTGCGCGGGCGCGGCAACCGCTCCTCCCGCCCGGACCGTGAACGCGGCGGTGTGCACCTCGCCCCGGTGCTTGAAGTCGAGGAAGAGCCGGTACGTGCCGCTGCTGGGCGCCGTCGCCGTGAAGGAGATGTCCGGACCGGCGGCGGTGGTGCCGGGCTCGCCGTTCGGGTGGACGTGGAGGTAGGCGAGGTCACCGGAGCGCAGGGCGACCAGATGGCCGTAGGCGCCGAGGTAGGGCTGGAGGTCGGTGACGGGCCTGCCGTCCCGGGACACCGTCAGTTTCAGTTCGCGGGCGGCGCCGGGGCGCAGTGCTCCGCCGAGCTTCACCTCGTAGCCGTCGGCGGTGGCCGTGGTGTTCGGGGCCGGAAGGTCCCGGGGTGCGTAGGTGCCCGACACGGCCAGGTCCGCGCCGAGGGTGAGGTTCTCGGCGCCCTTCTTGTCGGGTGTGAAGTCGGCGAAGACCCGGTAGCCGCCCGCCCGGGGCAGGGCCACGGGGATGCTCCAGGTGCCGTCGGCGGCCCGGGTGGGGTGCAGATGGCGGTAGGTGTTCAGGTCGCGGGAGGCGACGATCAGGTGGAGTTCCTTGTCGTGCTCCCGACGGAAGGCCGTGACGGCGCGACCGTCGTCGCCCCGGACGGCGAAGCGGAGCTCAGCGGTGCGTCCGGCCGCGAGGCGGGGGGTGCGCAGATCGAGCGTGTAGCCGTTCTCGGAGATCTGGAGCCCGCCGGCCGGGGGCGACTCGTGCTCCGAGTGCCCCGGGTGCCCTGAGGCCCCCGACTGTACGGAGTCCCCGCCCGCGTGCGCGTCGTGGCGGGCGGGCGGCTCGTCGTCGGCGACGGGGCCTATGCCTTGGCCCACGCCGTAGGCGGTACCGAACGTCGCGGCCAGTGCGGCGGCGAACGCGGTGATCTTCAGTCCAGCGTGCATGACCGGCTCCTCCGGCTCGACAGGGGTTCCCGATGCGCTTCACGATACCCCCAGGGGGTATGAAGTCAAGTCGCCCCTCGGCTTGCTCCAGATACCCTCTGGGGGTATACAGGAGACGCGTCACAGAATACCCCCGCCCCGTATCCACGAGGAGCAGCGATGACCACCACCGCAGCGGCCGAGACCGAGCTCGCCATCGGCGGCATGACCTGTGCCTCGTGCGCGGCGCGCATCGAGAAGAAGCTCAACCGGATGGACGGCGTCACCGCCACCGTCAACTACGCCACCGAGAAGGCCCGGGTCACCCACACCGCGGACGTCTCGGTCCAGGACCTGATAGCGACCGTCGAGAAGACCGGGTACACGGCCCAGGAACCGGCACCACCCGAACCGTCGGCCCCCGACGACGAGGTGTCCGGCGAACTGCGTTCCCTGCGCGAGCGGTTGGTGACCGCGGTGGTGCTGGCGGTGCCCGTCATCGCGATGGCGATGGTCCCGGCGCTGCAGTTCGAGTACTGGCAGTGGCTGTCGCTGACACTGGCGGCGCCCGTGGTGACGTACGCCGGATGGCCGTTCCACAAAGCGGCCTTCACCAACGCCCGGCACGGCGCGGCCACCATGGACACGCTGATCTCGATCGGTACGACGGCCGCCTTCGGCTGGTCGCTGTGGGCGCTGTTCTTCGGGACCGCGGGCACTCCGGGCATGAAACACCCCTTCGAGCTGACGATCGCCCGCGGTGACGGCACCGGGAACCTGTACCTGGAGGCCGCGGCCGGGGTCACCGCGTTCATCCTGGCCGGCAGGTACTTCGAGGCCCGCTCCAAGCGCAGGGCGGGCGCGGCCCTGAAGGCGCTGCTGGAGCTGGGCGCGAAGGACGTCACCGTGCTGCGCCCGGACGGCCGTGAACAGACCGCGCCCGTCGGGGAGTTGCAGGTGGGCGACCGCTTCGTCGTCCGTCCCGGTGAGAAGATCGCCACCGACGGGACCGTCGTGGAGGGATCCTCCGCGGTGGACGCCTCGATGCTCACCGGTGAGTCCGTACCGGGGGAGGTCGCCCCCGGCGACTCCGTCACCGGCGCCACCCTCAACGTGGGCGGACGGCTCGTCGTGGAGGCGACCCGGGTCGGCGCGGACACCCGACTCGCCAGGATGGCCAAGCTGGTCGAGGACGCCCAGAACGGCAAGGCGGCCGCCCAGCGGCTCGCGGACCGGATCTCCGGGGTGTTCGTACCGGTGGTGATCGCGCTCGCGCTCGGCACCCTGGGCTTCTGGCTCGGCAACGGCGCCGGCACGGCCGCCGCGTTCACCGCCGCCGTCGCCGTGCTGATCATCGCCTGCCCGTGCGCCCTGGGCCTGGCCACGCCGACCGCGCTACTGGTCGGGACCGGGCGCGGTGCCCAACTCGGCATCCTCATCAAGGGACCCGAGGTCCTGGAGTCCACGCGCGCGGTCGACACCGTCGTCCTCGACAAGACCGGCACCGTCACCACCGGCAGGATGACGCTGCTGGCCGTGCACACGTCCTACGGCACCGACGAGGCCGAGGTCCTGCGGCTGGCGGGCGCCCTGGAGCACGCGTCGGAGCACCCGGTGGCCCGCGCGGTCGCCGACGGGGCGCTGGAGAAGCTGGGCTCACTGCCCACGCCCGAGGACTTCGCGAACGTTCCGGGTCTCGGTGTCCAGGGCATCGTCGACACACACGCCGTCCTCGTCGGACGTGAGCGGTTGCTCGCCGACTGGGCGATGGAGCTGCCCGAGGAGCTTCGGCTCATGAAGGCCACGGCCGAGTCGTCCGGGCGGACGGTGATCGCGGTCGCCTGGGACGGTGAGGCGCGGGCCGTGCTCGAAGTGGCCGACGCGGTAAAGGACACCAGCCGTGAGGCGATCACCCGGCTGCGGGGGTTGGGGCTCACCCCGATCCTGCTGACCGGTGACAATCGAGCCGTGGCCGAGGCCGTCGCCCGTGAGGTCGGTGTCGCCCCGGAGCACGTCATCGCCGAGGTCCTCCCGCAGGACAAGGTCGATGTCGTGAAGCGGCTCCAGGCGCAGGGCCGTTCCGTCGCGATGGTCGGCGACGGGGTCAACGACGCGGCCGCGCTGGCCCAGGCCGACCTGGGCCTCGCCATGGGCACCGGCACGGACGCCGCGATCGAGGCCGGTGACCTGACCCTGGTCAGCGGCGACCTGCGGGCGGCGGCGGACGCCATTCGCCTCGCCCGCCGCACGCTCGGGACGATCCGGTCCAACCTCTTCTGGGCCTTCGCCTACAACGTGGCCGCGCTGCCGCTGGCGGCGGCCGGACTGCTCAACCCGATGCTCGCGGGGGCGGCGATGGCGTTCTCGTCGGTGTTCGTGGTCGGCAACTCGCTGCGCCTGCGGTCGTTCGAGGCGGTCCGCTGACCCGGCGGGCAGAGGAGCCTCAACGGTCCCGTCAACTGGGCGAATTGACGGTCCGTCGGACATGAACGGCGGTCAGCGCCAGCGCCAGCGGCCCGGGCACCAGGAAGGCCAGCGGCACCAGCATCCAGGCGCACAGGGCCGCCGTGGCCACGGCGAGCAGCACCAGGGCGCTGCCGCCGACGTCCCGCACGGCCTCCCGGGTGCCCTCCCGGACCGCTGCCGGCCAGTCGTTGAGCGACTCGGGGCGGGCGCAGGCCCGCAGGCCCACCACCAGGGCGGCAGCCCCGATCCCGGCAGCCACCACCGCGAACAGCGGCGCCCCCGGCAGCCCGGCGCCGGCCAGCGCGAGATCCGCCAGGAACAGCAGCGCACCCGCCAGGGCGACAACTCCCGCCGCCAGGTCACCGGCCCGCAGCCGTCGCCGCAGGACCGCGACGTACCGTCCCGCGGTGGCGGGCCGGCCCTCCCCCGCGCCGCGCAGTACCGCACAGGCGGTCGACAGGGCGGCCGGGATCGTGACAACGGGCAGGCACACCACGGCCGTTGCCAGGCCGACGCTCAGCATGTCGGCGAACAGGGTCATCCGGGGGCCGAAGACCTCCCCGGGTTCACGGGCACCCGTCCCGCTCATCCCTTGAGTCCCGAACTGGCCATGCCCTCCACCAGGAACCGCTGGAAGGCGAGGAAGAACAGCACGATCGGCAGCAGCGCGATCACCGACATCGCGAACATCGGGCCGAACGCCGACTGGCTCGAGGCGTCCACGAACGAGCGCAGGGCGAGGGTGAGCGTGAACTTGTCCGGGTCGAAGAGGTAGATGAGCTGGGTGAAGAAGTCGTTCCAGGTCCAGATGAAGGTGAAGATCGCCGTGGTGATCAGCGCGGGCCTGGTCAGCGGCAGCACGATCCGGAAGAAGCTGCGGAAGGGCCCGCAGCCGTCGATGCGGGCGGCCTCCTCCAGTTCACGTGGCAGACCGCGCATGAACTGGACGATGAGGAAGACGAAGAAGGCCTCCGTGGCGAGGAACTTGGGCAGGATCAGCGGCCAGTAGGTGTTCACCAGGCCGAGCTGGTTGAAGATGATGTACTGCGGGATCAGGATCGCGTGGTGCGGCAGCATGATCGTGGCGATCATGAAGGCGAACAGCGGCCCGCGGAAGCGGAAGCGCAGCCGCGCGAAGGCGTAGGCGGCGAGCGAGCAGCTGATGACGTTGCCGAGGACCGCGCCGCCCGCGATCAGCAGGGAGTTGGACAGCAGCCGCCAGACGGAGACGTCGTTGACGCCCTCGAAGGCGGTCTCGTAGTTGGACCACTCCAGGTGACTCGGGAGGAGGCCGAGGCTGGCGATGACCTCGTCGGCGGGCTTGAGCGAGGTGGCCAGCAGCCAGGCCAGCGGGTAGAGCATCACGAGCAGGGCGGCCAGACAGCCCAGGTGCAGGGCGACCCGTCCCCGGCGAACGGGTTTGCGGACAAAGGCGGTTGTGGTCATCGGTCCCCCTCGGACGCGTAGAAGACCCAGGAGCGCGAGGTGCGGAACAGCACCGCCGTGACGACGCCGATGACCAGCAGCAGGACCCAGGCCATCGCGGAGGCGTAACCCATGTGGGAGGCGACGAAGCCGCGGTCGTAGAGGTACATCGTGTAGACGAGCGTCGAGTCGGCGGGGCCGCCCTTGCCCGCGCTCACCGCGAAGGCGGGCGTGAAGACCTGGAAGGCCTGGATGGTCTGGAGGACCAGGTTGAAGAAGAGCACCGGGGACAGCATGGGCACGGTGACGGACCGGAACTGCCGCCACCGGCCGGCCCCGTCGACGGCGGCCGCCTCGTACAGCTCGGCCGGGATCTGCTGGAGTCCGGCGAGGAAGATGACCATCGGCGCCCCGAACTGCCACACCGTCAGCAGTGCGACGGCCAGCAGCGCCCAGCCGGGTTCGTTGACCCAGCCGCCGGTGCCCAGCAGGTTGTCCACGGTGCCGCCGTCGTTGAAGACGGCCCGCCAGACGAGCGCGATCGACATGGAGGCGCCGAGCAGCGAGGGGGCGTAGAACGCGGACCGGTAGAAGGCCTTGCCGCGCTTCATGGACTTCAGGGCGAGCGCGACGGCCAGGGCCAGCGCGAGTTGCAGGGGCACGGCTATGACGACGTACGTCACGGTCGTGAGGACCGAGCGCCAGTAGCGCGGGTCCTCGGTGAACATCTGCGTGTAGTTGCGCAGGCCGACCCAGTGGGGCGGGTCGAAGAGGTTGTAGTCGGTGAAGGACAGGTACAGCGAGACGGCCATCGGCAGCAGGGTCAGGACGCTCGCGCCGAGGACCCACGGGGAGAGGAACACCCAGGCGGCGCCCTCGCGTTCGCGCTTGGGGCGGCTCCTCGGAGCGGTGGCGGTGGCGGGTTTCCCGGCCGTGGGGATCGTGGTGGTGGTCATGACCTCAGCTCCGCCTTCGCCTCCGTGACGTAGTCCTCGGCCGCCTCGCGGGGCGTCATGCGCTCGTAGGACACCTGGTCGTAGTCGCGCTGGAAGGTGGTCTGGAGGGCGTTGTCGCCGGAGGGCGGGGCCTGCGGCGGATCCTTCAACTTCCCTTCCAGGGAGGCCTGGTAGTCGGCCACCGTCTTGTCGAAGTCCTTCAGGAGCGGGGTGGTCTCCTCGCGGATGGTCTCGTTGACGGGGATGCCCCGGGTGGCGCCGAGGATCTTCGCCGCGCCCCGGTCGTTGAGGAGGAAGTCGACGAGCCGGGCCGCCTCCTCGGCGTGGCCGGTGTGGGCGGAGACGCCGAGGAACATCGACGGCTTGAAGTACTGCCCCGGCCTGCCGTCGGAGCCGGACGGCATGGGGGCCAGGGCGATCCCCGTCGGGACGAGCGCGAGGTAACCGCTCGACGGGGCGTCCCAGTTGGTGTCGGAGACCGCCTTGCCGCGGCCCAGCGGGGTGTTCTCCACGGAACCGTCGAGCTGGGTGGTCTGCTCGGCCGGGGAGACCGCCCCCTCGCGCCTCAACTGGTCTGTGAAAGTCCACCACTTGGTGAGGTCGTCGGCGGTGAATCCCAGTCCGCCGCTCTTCGTGTAGAGCTCCTTGCCCTGTCCGCGCAGCCAGACCTCGAAGGCGTCCTCGCTCTGACCGGGGTCGGTGGCGCCGGGTTTCCCGGTCTTCTCCGCCAACTCCCTTACGGACGCGGCCCACTGGGACCATGTCCAGCCCGCGCGCGGGAGCGGCACCCCGGAGTCCTTCCAGGCTTTGACGTCGTACACGACGGTCTCGGTGCCCCGGCCCTGCGGGATCGCGTACTGGGTGTCGTCCACGCGGCCGGTGGCGAGCAGCCCGGGGTCGATCTCGGAGGTGCGCAGGACCGTCTTCTGCTTCGCCAGGTCGAGCAGGACCCCACCGGAGGCGTACTGGTCGATCTGGCGGTAGTCGAGCTGCATCACGTCGGGTGCGTCGCCGCCCGAGGCCTGGACGGCCAGCTTCTGCTTGTAGGCGTCGTAACCCGAGAACGACGTCTGGACGGATATGTTCGGGTGCTGTTTCTCGAACAGGGCGACGGCCTGTTCGGTGCGCTCCGCGCGGTCGGGGTTGCCCCACCACGTGTAGCGGAGCACGACCTTGCCGCCGCCGACCGTCTCGCCGGAGCTCCCGCAACCGGCCGCCAGCGCGCAGAGCGCGAGTGCGACGGCCGAGGCGCAGAACCCCTTTGTCCTGTGTCCGGGCATGCCGAGGTCACCTCATCCCTTCCTCGGACTTTCTACGGCCCCCCTCGAACTCCCCCCACGGCGAACGGTGTTACTCGCCGCGGTACGGCAGCGTCGTCCCCGGCAGGTTGTACTCGTCGCGTCTGCCGCACATCCCGAAGCCGCCGAGCCGGGTCGGTGCGGCCTCGTAGGCGGTCGCCTGGTCGAGATACGACGGCTCGTCGGCGGCCAGCGCGTCCAGCTGGGCGCCGGTGCGCTCGGCGGTGGCGAGGGCTCCGGCCCGCCACAGTTCACGCCAGTCGGGCACCTTGTCCTGCACCAGACGGGCGGCGGTCCGCTGGAACTCCAGGTAGGGGCCGTTGTCGCCGTCGGCCAGGGCCTCGCGCAGCACGAGGTAGCCCTCGACGGCGAGGTCCCTGCGGCGCCGGGCGGCGGCGGCCGTCTCCGGGCCGGTCCCGGGCGGGAGTTGGGCAGCGGCGGCGTACCGCTCGGGGTCGGCGAGCACCTCCGGCGGGAAGGTGAAGACGGCGTCCCCGGCCTCGGGCAGACCACTGTTCTGCATCAGCACGGTGATGCGCAGATCGCCGCCCTGGACCATGCGGTGCACGGTGCCGGGTGTGAACCAGGCGATCGAGCCGGGCTCCAGGGGGATCTCGCGGTAGCCGTCCGGGCTCAGCGTCTGCACGGCGCCCCGGCCGCCGGTGACGACGTACGCCTCGGTGCACACCAGGTGCAGGTGCGGGCTGCCGCCGCAGACGCCGTCGGCGGCCTCCCAGTCGTAGGCGCTCAGGTGGGACAGGCCCACGGCGCCCGGCAGGGGGCGGGGAAGGTCGGGCTTCACCAGGACAGGCCTTCCAGACACGTGGAGACACGTTCCTCGTCCCAGGCGCCGTCCGCCACGACCAGCCGGTAGCGGTACGCGAAGGACTCCCCCGGCGGCAGCTCGAACTCCTCGAAGAACGCCCACGAGAAGGCGACCGTCGGGAAGGGCCGGGAGCGCACGAACCAGTGCGACTCGTGGACCGCGGTCCGCGGATCGAGGTTCTCGGGAGCGTGCGCGAAGACCAGCGTGGAGTGGGCGTCCACGTCGTCGTGCTCGGTGGTGAAGGCGAGCCAGGGGCTCTGGCTGCCCATGAGCTTGTCCGCGTCGCCGTCGGTGTCCGGGGCGAAGACCGCGCCCCCGGTGAAGTCGCGGGGGCCGCGCCACTGGAGTCCGGTGTAGCCGGCCATGTCACGGCCGGCGGTGGTGGGGGAACCGAAGGCGAGCGGCTCGGCCCGCAGGTTGGTGAGCCGGATGGACCAGTCCAGCGCCCAGGAGCCGGTGGCCTCGTCGACGGAGTGGACGGCGAGTCCGCGCTCCTCTCGGGCCCACTCCTCGCCGCCGTTCTCCACCCAGGTCAGCGCCTCGGTGACGTCCAGCCGGGCCTCGGAGACCGTGAACGCGGGGAAGCCGTCGTGCCGCATGGAGCCGACGCGCTCCGGCAGGGGGAGGTAGCCCTGCCCGTGGACGTAGCAGTTGCCGCCCCAGAAGTTCTGCCCCGACAGATGGCTCGCGGTCATCTGGAGGCCCTTGTGCCAGCGGTGGTCGTTGGGCCGGTAGCCGGTCACCGTGCGGCCGCCGAGGGTGCGCACCGGGTGGGCGTAGGGTTTTTGGGCCTCGAAGGCCTCGGGGTCGGGGCGGTAGACGTAGCGGAGGATCTCCGTGCCGTTCGCCGCCTCGACGGCGATGTGCTCGCCGTGGACGTGGCTGACGCGGATGCTCATGCGCGCTCCTTGGGGGCCCAGTGGGGGTGGTCGCCGTGCATGGCCGGGTAGAAGGGGTCGCCCGGCGCGATCTCGCCCGCGAGCACGGGCCGCCCCGTGAAGGCGGACTTGTAGAGCGCGGCCGCGAACTCGAGGGTGGCCCGCGCGTCGGCACCACTGCCGGGAGGCCTGACACCGTTGTCGTACGCGTCGAGGAGCGCTCCGAGCTGGGCCGTGTGCGAACTGGGCACGTCGGCGGCCGGCGTGCGCCAGGCGTCGACGCGGTCGGCGGCCACATGGGGGGCGGGGGTGTAGGTCCAGTCCTCGTTGCGGTGGCCGTACAGATGGGTGAGTTCGACGGTCGCGTCGGCGCAGTCGACGCGGATGCGGCTCACCTCGTCGGGCGACAGCACGCTGTTGACGACGGTGGCGAGGGCGCCGTTCTCGAACCGGACGAGGGCCGTGGAGACGTCCTCGCTCTCCGTGTCGTGGACCAGCCGGGCGGCCATGGCGCGGATCTCCGCCCAGGGGCCGAGCAGGTGCAGGAGGAGGTCGTACTGGTGGATGCCGTGGCCCACGGTCGGGCCGCCGCCCTCACTGGCCCAGGTGCCGCGCCACGGTACGGCGTAGTAGGCGGCGTCCCGGTGCCAGGTGGTCTGGCAGTGCGCGACCCGGGGGGCGCCCAGCTCGCCGCTCGTGATGAGCTCGCGCGCGTGGACGGCGCCGGAGCCGTAGCGGTGCTGGAAGACCACGGAGGCGTAGGCGCCGGAGGCCTCCTCGGCCGCGGCGATCTCGTCGTACTCGGCGAGGGACAGCGTCAGCGGCTTCTCGCACAGCACCCAGGCACCCGCCTTGAGGGCGGCCACCGTCTGCTCCCGGTGCAGCGAAGGCGGGGTGCCGATGAGGACCAGGTCGGGGCGTACGGCGTCCAGCATCGCGGCCATCGAGGTGTACCCGGCGACCTCGTCGCCCGCGAGCTCGCGGAAGGCGTCGAGCCTGCCCTCGTCCACGTCGACGGCGGCGACCAGTTCCGTGCGCTCGGCGTGGGCCCTGAGCGCGGACAGATGGCTTCCGCTGACGATGGCGCCGGTGCCGACCACGGCTGCGCGGCGGCGGGCTGGACGGGACATACGGTCCTCCTCGGACGTCCGGCAAGGGGACGCTGACGTGCGGGGAAAGCGCTTGCTCCCCGGGGTCGACCCTAGATCCCCGGCGATTGTCCTAACAAGACCCCGGGCGGTGATATCGGTGAACACGCCACGCACACCGCTCGTTCACCTGCCTGATCAAGCGAGGTGAGCGCCTACTCGCCCCCGGACCTGCCGTCCGGCGCGCTCAGGGCGTGCCGGACAGCGCCGGTCACAGGGCGGCGAACAGGTCGTCCAGCGGGGCGGGTACGCGGTCGGGCGTGAGGGCCTCGACCAGGACGCGGCCGTAGTGGATCTTGCGGCCCTTCTTCGTGCCGAGGAACCGCCGCAACTGCTGCTCCGCGGTGCGGCCCCGCTGGGCGGGCTGGGACAGGAAGGTCTGGAGGGGCCGCAGGTCGCCCTCCTCGCGCACCAGTTCCTTCACCCGTGGCACACCCAGCGCGCGGATGAGCTCGTCCTCCAGGTCCGCCGCGCAGACGAAGTACCCGTCCGGAGCCGCGCCGGCCCGCTCCCAGCCCCGGGCGTAGAACGGCTGTTCCCGCTCGTCGCACAGTCCCGTCAGGCGCAGACCGAGGCCGGACGGCCCGAGCAGCCCGGCGAAACGGCCGACGCTCATCGCCCCGCCCATCGCCAGGACGCAGAGACCCTCGGCGGCCAGGTCCCGGCCCCGGCTCGCGGCCAGCGCGTCGACCGCCGCCACGTCGCTCGGTCCTTCGAGCAGGACGACGGCCCGGACGGACAGCCGCGCCGCCAGCTCGCGTGCCGGGTCGCCGGGGCCTCCGGCCGCCCACGCCGTGACCGCGTCCCTGAAAGCCCCCATGTCAGCCATGGGACGAGTCTGTGCCCTCACCGGCTGCGGCGACAGGCAATTTCCACCGGCTCACCGACTCACCGACTCACCGACTCACCGACAAACCGACTCACCGACACCCGTCTCACCGGCTCGCGGACCCGTGCGTGACCCGGATCTTGGACTGACCGTGCGGAAGTGCCTCCCAGTCCTCCATGAAGCGGGCTCGCAGCCCGTGCTTCTCGGCCAGGGCCGTGAGCGTCTCCACGCGGTAGTAGAAGTCCTCCCGGAGCACATGGTGCTCCTCACCCTCGGTGCGGTCGAAGGTGAAGTCGAACCAGCCGCCCGGGGCGAGCACCCGGCCGACATGGGCCAGGCACTCGTCTATCACCGGCAGCGGCGAGTGCGAGAAGACGCTGTGCGCGTGGACGACGTCGAAGTGCGCGTCCGGCAGGAAGCGCAGCGTCAGGTCGCGGACCGGGGTCAGGTTCGGCAGCCGCTTCTGGAGGGACATCTCGACGACGGTGTCCTGCGCGGCGAAGAGGATGTCGGGCGAGATGTCGATCCCGTAGTAGTGACCGGGCTCCAGGTGGCGGATGAAGCGCCAGCCGCCGCGCAGGTTGCCGCAGCCGATCTCCAGCATGCGGTGCTCGGGCCGCAGACCGTGGCCGAGCAGGTAGTCGAACTGCATCGCCCCGAGCGCCAGCCAGCGCTCGCGGTTGCGGCTGCCCACGGCCGCGTCCGGGTCGGCGCGGGTGTCCGAGCGCATCACGGCGCGGTAGTAGGAGACGTGGTCCGGGTGGCGGCGGCGCAGCCACAGGTCACGGGCGGCACGGGCCACGTGGCGGGGCACGCGGTCGGGGTGGCGCAGGGCGTAGCCGACACGGTGGCCGAGGGCGGCGCGGTTGGCGGTGAGGTTCTTGGCGGGCATCGGGAGGCCTCTCGGAGATCGTCGCTCTGGTGCCAAGCCTCGGTGCGGCGGCCGGAGGTCCGGCTCGGTCGACAGGCTCCTTCCCGGGGGAGGTTCGGGCGACCGTCATGTCAGCCGATCGGTTGATGCGGTGGCGCGACCGGCACGTTAGACACGGAGCATGAACCACACCGATCCGGACGAGCGCTGGCTGGGCGCGATCGTTCACGGCGCGTTCTTCATACTGCTGGGCTCGTCGTTCGTCCGCTTCCTGAGCCGCGACCAGGGCGGGGCGCGCAGCGGGTGGGTGGTGGCGCTGTTCGCCCTCTTCTGTCTGCTGTACGTCCTCGGTCACCTGCTGGCCCCGCCGCCCCGGCCGGGGCTGCCGCCCACGCGCCGTCACCTGCTCTGGCTGGGCTCGGTCACCGCCGTATGGGTCGTGCTGCTGGTGCTCGCGCCGAGTGCCACCTGGTGTGTGATGCCCCTGCTGTTCGCCGGACTGCACGCGCTGCCGCCGAGGATCGCGGTGCCGGCGGCGGCCGTGCTCACCGCGCTGGTCGTGCTCTCGGAGATACGGGTGGCAGAGGGGCCGCTCAACCCCAACATGGTCGTGGCCCCGCCGGCCGTCGCCGCGGTCGCCACCGCCGTGCTCGTGCATCTGCAACGGCAGGGGGCCCGCCAGCGCGTGCTGATCGAGGACCTGGTGCGCACCCGGCACGAACTCGCCGCCACCGAGCGGCGGGCCGGGGTCCTGGCCGAGCGGCAGCGGCTGTCCGCGGAGATCCACGACACCCTCGCGCAGGAGCTGTCCAGTCAGCGAATGCTGCTCCAGGCCGCCGAGCGGGTGTGGGACACCGATCGGGGTGCGGCCCGGGAGCATGTGCGGGCGGCGGCGGAGATCACCTCGCGCGGCCTCACCGAGGCCCGCCGTTTCGTGCACGACCTGGCCCCGGCCGACCTCGCGGAGCGTTCCCTCGCCGAGGCCCTCGACGAACTCGCCCGGCGGGAGAGCGGCCCGGGGCTGACCGTGGAGTTCCGGCTGGACGGGGAACCGGGCCCGCTGCCGGAACGGGTCGCGGCGGCGCTGCTGCGGATCGCCCAGGGTGCGCTGGCCAACGTACGGGAGCACGCGGCGGCGACCCGGGCCGCGCTCACGCTGACGTGGCTCGACGACCAGGTCTCGCTGGACGTCGCCGACAACGGGCGGGGCTTCGAGCAGGCCGGGGCCCGGCAACCGAAGTCGTCGACGCGGGGGCACGGGCTCCCCGCCATGCGGATCCGGGCCCGCCAGGCCGGCGGCACGCTCACCGTGGAGTCCGCCCCGGGAGACGGCACCGTCGTGTCGGCCGCCGTCCCCCTCGCCGTCAAGGAGCCCGCACTGTGAGCACGCCGCCGCCCACCTCCCCCGTCCGGCTGCCGCTCCGCGACGACCGCGCGGAACCCTCCCCGGGAGACGGCACCGTCGTGTCGGCCGCCGTCCCCCTCGCCCTCAAGGAGCCCGCCCCGTGAGCACACCGCCGCCCACCTCCCCCGTCCGGCTGCTGCTCTGCGACGACCATGCCGTCGTACGTGCCGGGCTGCGGGCCCTGCTCTCCAGTGCGGTCGGCATCGATGTGGTCGGGGAGGCCGCGACCGGCGAGGAGGCGCTCGCGATGGCGGCCCATCTGCATCCCGACGTCGTCCTGATGGATCTTCAACTCGACGGTGGCATGGACGGGGTGACCGCCACCCGGCAGCTCACCGCGCGGGGCGAGCGGAGCCCACGGGTGCTGGTGCTGACCATGTTCGACACCGACGCCGACATCACCCGCGCCATCGAGGCGGGCGCCACCGGCTATCTGCTCAAGGCGGAACAGCCCGACGAGCTGTTCTCGGCCATCCGTGACGCGGCGTCGGGCCGCAGCACGCTGTCCGCCCCGGTGGCCGACCGGCTGCTGACCCGGCTGCGCAGCCCGCGCCCCGCCCTGTCCGCGCGCGAGCACGAGATCCTCGCGCAACTCGCCCGTGGCCTCGGCAACCGGGAGATCGCCCGGGCCCTGTTCATCAGCGAGGCGACGGTCAAGACCCATCTGGGGCGGATCTACGGCAAGTTGGGCGTCGACACCCGGGCGGGCGCGGTCGCCGTCGCCAAGGAACGGCGGCTGCTCCCGTGACCGGCGGCGGGAACCAGGGGCGTCCGATCCGCACTCTTCCGTTACGGCAGGCACCCTTGACAGCATGCGTACTGTTTGGCGACGTTTGATCCTTGCCGGCACTTCGATCGGCGGGACGCGGACGCCGCGTCGTGGGGGGAATTGGGGGGAGCGATCGCCCATGCGATCCATGAGCAGCGACACGGACATAACGATCCACAGACCCGGAGAACTCGACACCTCGCTCCGCAAGGCCTGGCACCGGGCGATGGACGAGTCGCCCGACTACGCCAACCCGTTCCTGGCACCGGAGTTCGCGGCCGGGATCGACAGGCACCGCGGCGGCGCCCGGGTGGCGGTCCTGCACCAGCGCGGCGAGGCCGTGGGCTTCCTCCCCTACGAACGCGGCTCGTTCGGGGTCGGCCGGGCCATCGGCCTCGGACTGTCCGACTGCCAGGGCCTCGTGCACCGCCCCGGGGTCACCTGGGACACCCGGGCGCTGCTGAAGGCGTGCCGGCTCTCGGTGTTCGAGTTCGACCACCTCGTCGAGGAGCAGAAGCCCTTCGCCCCCTACGTCACGGGCACGTTCGCCTCCCCGGTGATCGATCTCAAGGTCGGCAGCGACAGTTACCCGGAGTGGCTGCGCGGCGCGTACCCGGGGATCGCCAAGACGACCCTCAAGAAGGAGCGCCGGCTGGCCCGCGACCTGGGTGAGCTGCGGTTCGTGTTCGACGAGCGCGACCCGGGGCCGCTGCGCACGCTGATGCGGTGGAAGTCGGCCCAGTACCGCAGGACGGGCCGGATGGACCGGTTCGCGCGGCCGTGGATCGTGGACCTGGTGGAGGATCTCTTCCAGGTCCGCGAGGAGCACTTCACCGGGGTCCTCTCGGTGGTGTACGCCGGTGACCGGCCGGTGGCCGCCCACTTCGGACCGACCTCGCGCACGGTGTTCGCCCCCTGGTTCACCGCGTACGACCCCGAACTGCGCTACTACTCCCCCGGCTTGATCATGCACCTGCGGATGGCCGAGGCCGCGGGCCGGCGCGGGGCCCGGCTCATGGACATGGGGCGCGGCGACAAGGAGTGGAAGGACTGGCTCAAGACCCGTGAGCTGCGCGTGGCGGAAGGATTCGCCACCCGACCCCATCCGGTCGCGACGGCACACCGTCTGTGGCGCCGGCCGGTGCGCGGCCTGCGCAACACGGTCAACGCCCACCCGGCCCTGCGCGAGCCCGCCGACCGCCTCCTGAAGACCGTCGGCACCCTGCGCACGTCAGGGCACCGCTCCGACTCCGGCAGCGCGGGACCGCTGGCGAGCTGACGCGGACCCGTCATCCCGGTTCCCGCGGGGGAGCCGACGCATGTCCTCTTCCACGGCCGTTCCCCGGCCCGTCGACACAAGGGGTGCCGATGCCGTACGGCTCGCGGCTGGCCGCGACGATGACCCGGCGACTGGGACGCGAGTGCGTCTACACGCCCTCGGCCCGGCTGGCCCTGTACCTGGCGCTCCGGCGCTGGTGCCGGCCGGGCGCGAGGGTGCTGATGTCGCCGGTGAACGACGACGTGATCCTCTTCGTGGTCCTCGCGGCCGGGCTGCGCCCCGTGATGGCCCCGGTGTCCGTGTGGGACGGCAACATCGACCCGGCCGCCGTGCCGGAGTCGGCCTGGCGCGAGGTGGACGCGGTCCTGACCACCAACCTGTACGGCGTGCCCGACCGGGTCCTCGAACTGCGGCGCCGCTGCGCGCAGTTGGGGATCCCGTTGTTCGAGGACGCCGCGCACGCGATCGGCAGCCATGTGGACGGGCAGCCGGTCGGGACCTTCGGCAAGGCGGCGGCGTTCAGTCTGTCGAAGCATGTGGCGGGCATGGCGGGCGGCTTCCTCGCCGTCGAGGACGCGCGCACCCGCAGGGAGCTGGAGCTGCTGCGGGACGACCTCCTGACCCCGGGCCGGCTGCGCGAGGACCTGACGACGACCCTGCGCCCGCTGGCCCGGTCCGCCGTCCGCTCGTTCCGTCTGGTGCGCCCGGTGTGGCGGACCATGGAGCGCCTCGGGCTGATGGAGCGCGACGCGTTCCGGATGGCCCTGCACGCGCCGCGGCTCGCCGCCTCCGCCAGGGAGGCCCCGAGCCTGACCGCCTACGAGCGCTGGGTCCGCGTCGATCTGCACGGCTACCGTTCCCGGCACGGTGCGCTGGTCCGCGGTCAGCTCGGGCTGCGGATGGCCCGGCTCGACGAGGACCTGGCCCGGCGCCGGGCCGGGGTCGCCCTGCTGGCGGGTACACCGTGGGCGTCTCCGGCGCTGCGCGACCGCACGGCGCACGACGGCCCCCTCCCGCTGTTCCGGGTGCCGCTCCTGGTCCACGACCGCGACGCCCTGGTGCAGCGGCTGGTGCGGCACGACCTGGTCTGCGGCTACATCTACGACCCGCCGCTGGACGACTACGCGGGCGCGGAGTTCGTCGAGCCCTCCCCCGACCCTGCGCCCGCCCGCTGGTTCGCCGCGCACACGCTCCCGGCCGATCCCCTGCTCGCGCGCCCGATCGTGGCCGCGTTCACGAAGGAACGGGTGGCCGACGCGCACCCCGCTCTGCTGCGACCGGTCCCGGACGCCACACCGCCCCGGCTGCTGGATCAGTGAGCTGTGCCACCCCGACGATCGATCAAAACATCAGGGGGTTAGCATATGAGCGCCGCCTAGCTCGAAAGAGAATTCTGTGACTGTCAAGGACGACTCGTTCACCGACTGGAAGAACCGCGAGGAGATCGCGGAATCGATGATCCCGATGATCGGGAGGCTGCACCGGGAGCGTGATGTAACGGTTCTCCTGCACAGCCGTTCCCTGGTGAACAAGTCGGTGGTCAGCATCCTCAAGACCCATCGGTTCGCCCGGCAGATCGCGGGCGAGGAGCTCTCCGTCACCGACACCCTGCCGTTCGTCCAGGCCCTCACCGCGCTGGACCTCGGCCCCTCGCAGATCGACATCGGCCGTCTCGCCGAGATCTACAAGGGCGACGGCCGCGGCCTTTCGGTCGCCGAGTTCACCGCCGAGGCCGTGTCCGGCGCGACCGGCGGCAACAAGATCGACCGCCGTGAGCCGCGGGACGTCGTCCTCTACGGCTTCGGCCGCATCGGCCGCCTGGTGGCCCGGCTGCTGATCGAGAAGGCCGGTTCCGGCAACGGCCTCAGGCTGCGCGCGATCGTCGTGCGGGGCGGCGGCGAGCAGGACATCGTCAAGCGGGCCTCGCTGCTGCGCCGGGACTCCATCCACGGCCAGTTCCAGGGCACGATCACCGTGGACGAGGCCGAGAGCGCGATCATCGCCAACGGCAACACGATCAAGGTGATCTACGCGAACGACCCCTCCGAGGTCGACTACACGGCGTACGGCATCAAGAACGCCATCCTCATCGACAACACCGGCAAGTGGCGGGACCGCGAGGGCCTCTCCCAGCACCTGCGCCCCGGCATCGACAAGGTCGTGCTGACCGCGCCGGGCAAGGGCGACGTCCCCAACATCGTGCACGGCGTCAACCACGACACGATCAAGCCGGACGAGCAGATCCTGTCCTGCGCGTCCTGCACCACCAACGCGATCGTGCCGCCGCTGAAGGCGATGGCCGACGAGTACGGCGTGCTGCGCGGCCACGTGGAGACGGTCCACTCGTTCACCAACGACCAGAACCTGCTGGACAACTACCACAAGGCCGACCGCCGGGGCCGTTCCGCGCCGCTCAACATGGTGATCACGGAGACGGGCGCCGCCTCCGCCGTCGCCAAGGCGCTGCCCGAGCTCAAGGCGCCGATCACCGGCAGCTCGATCCGGGTGCCGGTGCCGGACGTCTCCATCGCGATCCTGAGCCTGCGCCTGGGCCGGGAGACCACCCGCGAGGAGGTCCTCGACCACCTGCGGGACGTCTCGCTGACCTCACCGCTCAAGCGTCAGATCGACTTCACCACGGCCCCCGACGCGGTCTCCAGCGACTTCATCGGCTCGCGCCACTCCTCGATCGTCGACGCCGGCGCCACCAAGGTCGACGGCGACAACGCGATCCTCTACCTCTGGTACGACAACGAGTTCGGCTACTCGTGCCAGGTGGTCCGGGTCGTACAGCACGTGACCGGGGTGGAGTACCCGACCTATCCGGCGCCCGCGGTCTGATCCAACCGGCAGGTCAGGGCCGGCGTTCCCGGTACAGGTCGCGCAGCAGGGCGATCTCGGCGCCGTGGTGCAGGACTTCCTGGTTGACCCACCACACGATGTCCAGGAAGGGCTCCTCGGGGTCGCTCCCGTGCGGGTAGGTGCACCGGCCCACGGTGTCGAGATCGCTGTCGTCGGTGTCGCGCAGCACTGTGCGCCAGGCGTCGGCGGCCGTATCGAAGGCGGCGATCGCGTCGGCGGCGGTGCCGCTGACGCGGTGGTCGTCGCGGGTGAGGGAGTGGGTGCCCGTGGTGTGGTCGGCGCGCAGGAGGAGCATCTCGCTGAGATGGCTCAGGCGCCACGCGAGGGTCGTGAACGGCGGCGGCACGGGATGCGGGTGGGGCGCCGCGTCCCGGCCCCAGTCACCGGTCCCGGTCAGGAAGGCCGCCCGCGCCCCGGGTCCGTCCGTCCGCCGCCGGACCGACCAGCAGTCCGGCACCGGCTCCCAGAGGTACTCCTCGTCGGTCATCGCCCCGACCGGGGTCCGCGAGCCGTCGCCGCTGTCCATGACCGGGCCGGCGAGCCGGCCGGCCAGGCGCTCGCAGGACCAGTCGAACTGGTCCAGCAGCGGGGTGAGGCGAGGTCCTGTGCTCATCGGTGCTCCCTGGGTCGTCCGGTCCGCCAGGCTGACACGACGAGGGGGCACTCGGCCTCCCGTTTTCCGCCGGGCCCGGCACGGCACGGCGGCCCCCGGCCTCCCGGTCACTCCCGCTCAGTGCCCCCGGAACGCCTCCTCCAGCCACCACGCCCCGCGGTCCCGCACCACCTTGGCGTCGATCAGCAGCGGGGCGGAGCGTGGACCGGCGACCCAGTCCGCCACGGCCTTCAGGTCCGCCCGTGTCCGCACGGTCACCGCCTCGAAGCCGTAGCCGCGGGCCACGGCCGCGATGTCGGTCGGCGGGAACACGACCGTGTCGAGCGGATGCCCGTCGGGCCCGAAGTGGTGCACCTCCGCCCCGTAGCCGTCGTCGTTGTACACCACGACGACCATGGGGAGCCCGAGCCGCCGTACGGTGTCCAGGTCGGCGGCGCCCATCAGCGCGCCCCCGTCACCGAGCGCGGCCACCGGCAGCCGGTCCGGGCGGGCCAGGGCCGCGCCGATCGCGGTGGCGAGGCCGAGGCCGATCGACTGGTAGGCCTGGGTGAAGCAGAATCCGTCCTGGTCGGGCACCGACAGGAACATGCTCGGGTGGCCCATGAAGTTGCCGGAGTCGACGCCGATCACCCGCTGTGCGGGGAGGATGTCGTCGAGGGCGATGCTGAGGGTGCGCGGGTCGATCCGGTCGCGGGTGCTCGTGTCCTCGTAGGGCAGGTCACGCCAGCGCACGCGCGCGGCGACGGCCTCGGCGATGTCGGGGGTCCGCAGGCCCTGCCGTTTCCCGCCGGAGGCCGCCAGGACGTGCCGCGCGGTGCGTTCGACGTCACCGGTGACCCCGAGGTGCAGCTGTCGGTGCGCGCCGAGTGCCGAGGGGTCGTCGTCGACCTGGACCACGGTCGTGTCGGCGCCGATGAGGGCGCCGTGCCGCATGGTCCACATGTTCAGCGCGCAGCCCCAGCCGACGATCACGTCGGCGCCACCGATGAGTTCGGCCGCCAGGGGTGACGCGAAGCCTCCGGACACGTCGAGCGACCAGGGGTTGTCGTGGAACAGACCGCGCGCCACGGCCGAGGTCGCCAGCAGCGCGCCGCAGCGTTCGGCGAGGGCTTCGAGGGCGTCCCGGGCGGCCGGCGAGCGCGAGCCGCGGCCGGCCACGAAGACGGGTCGTCGCGCCTGCTCCAACACCCGCGTGAGGGCCGCCACTTCGGACGCGGCCGGTTCGACCGCCGGTCGGCGCGGCAGGGGTGTCACCTGGGCGAGGACATCGTCGGGGACGTCCGACGCCTGCACTTCCAGAGGGAGGTTGAGGAGCACCGTGCGCCGCTCGTGCAGGGCCCGCCGCACCGCCGTGACCGCCTGTTCCACGGCGTCCCCGGCCGAGGTGATCCGCATCGGCACCGCGCCCACCGCCGTGCCCAGCGCGTCCTGGTCGACGGAGAAGTTGGAGGTCGGCCGGGTGACCTCGGCCGCGAGCACCACGAGTGGTGTGCGGCTCTTGGCCGCCTCGGCGATGCCCGTCATCGCGTTGGTGAGCCCGGGCCCCTGGTGGACGCTGACGGCGGCCACCGTGCCGCTCACGCGCGCGTAGGCGTCGGCCATCGTCGCCGCGCCGCCCTCGTGGCGTGCGGCGACGAAGCGGGCGCCGGCCGCGATCAGGGCGTTGGTCAGGTGGAAGTTCCCTGATCCGACGACGCCGAAGACCTGCTCGACCCCGACCGTGTGCAGGGCCCGTCCGACGGCCTCGGCGACCTTCATGACCGCTCCACCAGTGCCAGCACGCGCGCGGGTGAGCCGGAGCCCCCGACGATGGGCAGCGGCCCCGCGACGACGACGCTGCCCGTGGCGGGCAGCGCGTCGAGGTTCCGGAGCTGCGTCAGGCCGTACTTGTCGCTGCCCATCAGGTAGGAGTGGCAGGGGAAGGCCGGCTCGAAGGAGTGCCCGCGCCCGGCGTCCGTGCCGACCGTCTCCACGCCGAGGCCGATCACGGGCGACTCCTCGGCCACCCAGCGGGCGCACTCCGGGGACAGACCGGGAGTGTGCGGGCCGTTCTCGTCGGCGTTCAGGAAGGCCTTCTGGGAGTACGCGCGGGCGTCCCAGCCGGTACGCAGGAGAAGCCAACCCCCGTCCGGCAGCGGGCCGTTGTGCTCCTCCCAGGTCTTCACGTGGTCCACCTCCACGAGGAAGTCGGGGTCCTTGGCCGCCTCCGCGGTGAAGTCCAGGACAGCGGCGGGGGCGATCAGTCGCCGCGGCGGGACGGACGCCACGTCGGCGAGGTCCTTTCCGGTCACCCAGTGGTTCGGGGCGTCGAAGTGGGTGCCGGTGTGCTCCCCGCTGCGGAAGTTGTTCCAGTACCAGGCCGGTCCGCGGTCGTCGTACCGGCTGATCTCCTCCAGCTCGAAGATCGCCGTCTGGCCGAACTCCGGCGGCAGTTGGATCACCGGTGTGGACGAGGACAACGGCGAGGTGAGATCGACGACGTCGATAGCCCCGGTCCGCAGGGCGGACACCAGCGCGGCGAGAAGGGACGGCTGCTCGTACATGAGGGCCTCCTGAAACGCTCCGACACTGCCAGCATGGCACCGCGTGGGCCGCCGGCGTCACCGTCTGCCCCGAGGAGCCGCAGACGGCGACGGGCCCCGGATCGTCCGATCCGGGGCCCGCGCCAGGTGTGCGGTCAGTTCACGCCGACGTGGGCGTTGACGCCGAGCGCGACACCCTCGGCGGAGACGGAGGCACCGGCGTCGGCGCAGACCTCGAGGTGCGCCACCTGGAGGTGCAGACCGGCAGTGGTCGCGGCGGCGACACCACCGGAGACGGTGTCCAGGGCGGCGTCGTCGAGCTCGGCTGCCTCGATGTGGGTGGCGACGTTCATGGCGCGCGGTTCCTTTCGCATGAGCAATCCTCAAGGAGGGGGGGACACCGGATGGAAGCACGCCGGACATGGACACGGCCAGTCAGCCGGACGTGGCCGAGGGCAGGTCACCGTTCCCGGCTTCACCGGCGTCGCAACACGGTCACCCGATCCCCCTGTTTCTTCACAGGATTTGCTGGAGCGGTTGCCGCGTCTTCATCGCCGTGCGGTTCCCAAGACGGACACTCCGCCATCAAAAAGCCCTGCGTCGGCGCCGCCATGACTACGGTTCAGTTTCCGCGTGGCCGACCGGTGAACGGTGTGCGGGTTCGCCGGATTTTCGATGCGGCCCGGCCGAAGTCCACACCGCCGCACCACTGTCCGCCCCGCAACACGCGAGCGCCACTGGCAGGACTCCACAGGCCCCCGATGCGGAAAACGTTTTATTCGCGGCCGGGGTAGACTTGCGTCGCCCATCCGGAAGAGCGTCCGAGGACTGCGTCCTTCCTGGTCGTACGGCTGCAACAGCGAGGGGGTGGACGTCATTCCGGTTCGCCCCGCCCGTATCCAGGACGTCGCGGCCGCCGCCGGGGTCTCGGTGTCCACGGTCTCCAACGTCCTGAACCGGCCCGAGCGGGTCAACGCACGCACCGCGGCACGCGTGCGCGACGCGGTCGCAGCACTCGACTACGTCCCCCATCCGGGAGCCGCCGGTCTGCGCACCGGGCACTCGTCCTCGATCGGTCTGGTGCTGCCGGACGTGGCCAACTCCTTCTACTCGCGCATCGCGCGCGGTGCCGCGGACGCGGCGTACGAGCACGGCTACTCCCTCGTCCTGTGCGACAGCGGGGACGCGCCGGAGCGGGAGCAGGGCTACTTCACCATGCTCGTCGAACAGCGGGCGGTCGGCGCGGTGGTGGTCCCGCTCAGCGCCGACCCGACCCGGCTGTCGCGGCTGCGCGAGCGCGGTATCCCGCTGGTGCTGGCGGACCGCGCGATGCCCGCCCAGGAGGGCTGCTCGGTCTCCGTGGACGACATCGCCGGCGGCCGCATCGCCGTGCAGCACCTCCTGGACAGCGGGGCCCGCGACATCCTGGTCGTGAACGGCGAGCGCACGATCCGCCAGTGCGCCGACCGCTACCAGGGCGCCCGCCAGGCCGTGCGCACGCGGCGGGAGGCCCGCCTGGGCCAGGTCGTCGCCGAGGAGATGACGGTCGCGTACGGCAGCGGGATCGCGCACGGCCTCGACGAGCTGCCCGACGGGGTGTTCTGCACCAACGACTTCCTCGCGGCGGGCCTGTGCCGGGCGCTGGGCGAGCGCGGGGTGAAGATCCCGGAGGACGTGCAGGTGGTCGGGTACGGCGACCTGGACATCGCCAGCATCGTGGGCACGACCCTGACGACGGTCCGCCAGCCGGTCGAGGAACTCGGCCGGGCAGCCGTCGAGATGCTCCTGGACGAGGTGGAGGCCCGCGCGGAACACGCCCACGAGGCAAGGGTGTTCGCACCGGGACTGGTCGTGCGGGACTCCACGCGGGCTTCCTCAGACGCGCCTTTCTAGCGTGACCGGTCCCAGCAGTCCCGAGGGGAGCTGGGTGGGGAAGGCCCAGGCGGTCGGCGTGGCCTCGGCGAGGTAGGGGGCCAGGGTGTTGTGGACGGTCACTTCGAGGCGGACGGTACGCCCGGCGGTGCCGTGCAGTGCGACGCGGTACGGCGCGCAGAACGCCTCCCCGACGGGTTCCCCGTCGACGCGCACCTCGACACTGCCGCGCACCCGCCCCAGGTCCAGCACCGGGTCCGGCCCGGCCGGCACCGTCAGCGTCCGCGCGTAGGTCACACCGCCGCTCCAGCCGCCCAGCCCCAGCTCGCCCCACTCGCCGAGCGGCAGGGGCGCCGGTACCGTGCGCACCCGTACCGGTCCCCGCCAGGCCGAGCCGCCGCGCAGAACGGCCGTGGGAGCGGTGACGACTTCACACTCGGCAGCCTTGTCCAGCGGCTGATCCAGCTGCAACTCATGTCCGTCGAGGTCCAGTTCAGGGCCACCGTCGATGCTCACCCGCGCGGGAAGCTCCAAGGGCAGGTCGAGTGACACGGTTCCCGCCGGCACGGTGAACCGGAAGCGCTGCTCGGCCTCCCGGAGGTCGTCGGTGGACCGCAGGGGCAGTACGGCGGAGCCGAGCACCGGGGCACCGGCCAGCCACTCGGCCTCGGGCAGCGGGTGCGGGCGTACCGCGGCGCCGCAGTGCTGCAACTCCCCCCAGCGGCCCTCGTGTTCGACGGTCACGCCCTGCCACTCCCCCGTCCGGACTTTCCAACCGGGGCCGCTGACCAGGGCGTTCGAGTCCGCCACGAGGTCGACGTAGACCCCGTCCCGCGTGTCGGTGCTGTCGGCCACCAGATCGAGGACGTGATCGCCGCCGTCCAGCGTCAGTTCGTGCCGGAAGAACATCGGTACCGCGCCCCAGTCGGACTCGTAGTACTCGACCTTCTCCTGCCGTGCCACGACGGCTCCGTCGAGCAGGACGGTCACGCCGACCGCGGCACCCACGACGAGGACCGCCGCCGCTCCCCGGGCAGGGACGCCGATCCGGCCGCGGTAGCTCACACTGCCGTCCGGTCGTACACCGTCGGGCAGGCGCATGAACAGCGGGCGCGGCGCGAACCCGTCCGGGCGGGACAGGCAGAAGTAGCTGCCCAACGGGGTGTCCGGGGCGCTCGAGATGGTCTGCGGCCGGTCCTGGGCGTCGGACAGCTCGTACTCCACCACGTTGCGGGCCCGTTCGACCGCCACTCGGGCCGACGCCAGATAGCCGCCCCCCGTCTCCAGCCGGTGGCCGTTCCACCACACGCGTTTGACCGCCGCCGCTCCGACGTGGAGGTCGGCGGGCCCGCGGTGGCCGGTCTCCACGACGGCCCTGACCCGGGCGACCGTCCCGCTCACGGGCACCGGGACCCGCACGAACTCCTCGGGCACCAGGCCCTTGTTGCCGAGCAGACCGTCGGGGTCCGGAATGCCACGACTCGACGAGTACAGCGAGACGCTCCATTCCGCAGGCGCCAACTCCGCTTCTCCCGACAGCACTTGCTCGACCGCGGCACTGTCCAGAGGTTCCGGCGCCTGGGCGAAGGGCACGGGGGGCAGGACGCGGACGCGGTTGCCGTAGGTCGCCCGCGCGGGCTCCCAGGAGTCGCCGGTCTCGGTCCATCGCATGGTCCAGATCTGCGGTTCGCACAGGGAGGCACCGGCGGGCAGGGCCAGATCGCCCCAGGTGTTGTCCATGGTGGGAGCGAGGCGGCCCTCCCAGCCGGACGACAGGTCGACGGACTCCGTCGGCCCCGTCGGGGACGGGGGCACGGTGTCCGTGGGCGGGCCTTCGCGCCATACGACGAGGGCGGCGGGGGCGCCCTCCAGTGGCACCTCGATGGTCGAGACGCCGTCGGTGACGGTGACGCGTCCCGGGCGGCGGCTGCCGGTCGCCGGGTTCCAGATCTCGGCCTCGGCGACCGTGGCCCGCACGGTGACGGTGGAGGTGCGGGCGTAGCGCGCGGGGTCGATCTCGTGGCGGCCCGCCGGCGGATGCGTACGGGCGTCGGGGAACGCCCCGGTGACCAGCGCGACCGCGGCGTCGCCCTTCCTCCTGACCAGCAGCGGCACCTCCCCCGTCGCGTATCCGGCGGTGTCGGCCACCGCCGCCGCCCCGGCCTCGGCGTCGGCCACCCGCTCCAGGCGGGGATGGTCCAGCAGCGCGGCCACGAGGGAGTCGTCACCGGCGGTCCCGGCCGCCCGCGTCGGCGGTCGGCCCACGACCACGACCCGGCCTCCGGCGTCGAGGAGCTCTGTCAGCCGGCGGGCCGTCTCGTGCTCCAGGACGCTCGCGGAGGGCAGCAGGACCGCGGTGTACGCCAGGTCCCTGACGCGCAGGGCACCGTCGCCGGCCTTGGCGCCCTGGACGGAGGCGTCGTCGATGACGTCGAAGGAGACGCGGTGGCGGTCGAGGGAACCGACGGCGGGCTGGAGCCAGTTGTTGGTGCCGCACAGCTCCAGGTAGTCGCGCTGGGTCTCGTCGACGTCGGCGTGGGCCGCGCCGAGCCGGCCGTCGCCGAAGTGCTGGACGGGTGCGTCCAGGGGAAGGAGGGCCTGCATGGTGGCGGTGGGGTGCAGGACCGCGACGTCGGCGCTGTAGGTGCCCCAGGACAGGATCGAGCAGATCCGGGCGACGGCTCGGGAGAAGGCGGGGTACTGCCGCCAGTAGGGCTGGCGCCAGTCCGTGGACGGCGGCGCCCACTCGAACCAGCCGCCCGCGGTGCCGAAGTAACTGGCGTGCGGGTTGTAGAGGTTGGCCCCGCTGCGCAGGAACGGCAGCAGCCAGTCGTAGGTCTCCTCCAGGGTGCCGCCCCAGCCGGAGGAGTGGAACGACTCGATCCAGACGCGCTCGTGGCCGTAGAGGTGGGCCATGGAGGAGTGGACCTTGGCGTCGCCGTGGTGGTCGCTTCCGGCGGCGCTGTACCAGCGGTGGGTGCGGAAGTAGTCCGTGTAGAGCTGCGTGGACTGGGCCGGGAAGCCGGAGCGGGCGGGGTGGGCCTGGTCGCAGCCCAGCAGCAGACCGCGCTCCTCGTGCCAGGCGGCGAGGGGACGGAACAGGGCCTCTTCGGTGAGCTCGCCGCGTACGGCGTAGTAGTCGGCGCGGATCCGCTGTGCCCGGTCGGAGTCGTCCCCCGTGAAGAGGGCGGGCAGGTGGTCGAGGAGGTCGTAGCCGCGCCGGGTGCGGAACTCCTCGGGGAAGCGGCTGGTCCAGGAGTTGGTGGCGGGCAGTTCGTCCTGGAAGCTGCCCGCGATGACGTTGCCCAGGTACTCGGGGACCCGGCGGTCGTACTCGCGATGGATGGCGTCGAACAGGAGTCCGACGGACGCGGTGTTCAGATAGTCGAACGCCGTGGGCACGGCGAGGACCAGGCGCACCTCAGTGCCGTCGGGGGCCTCGACGCGCTCCGGGCCGGTGACCGGCAGGCGTGCGCCCGTGCTGTCGTACGCCCCCAGCAGTGTCTCCGTGCCCCGCAGGGGGACCGTGCCGCGCGAGACCACCGCCCGGCGCGAGCGCAGGGCGCGGCCCGCCGCCTCGGGGTGGCGGCGGGTGATGCTCCCCTGGACGTTGGCGCCGGAGAAGCCGATCTGGTCGTAGAACCACAGGCGCGTGCCCAGGTCGCCGGCGATCTCGCAGGCGTCCGTGAAGCGGGCCCACCACTCCTCGCCGAACCACACCGGGTCGTCGGTCCGGGCGCCGAAGGTGGGGCCGGCCGGGGCCAGGTTGATCACCACGAGGTTGTGGACGCCGCCGTCCGCGAACCGGCGGAGCTGCCAGGCCAGACGGTCACGGGTGACCTTCGCGCCGGACCACCACCACAGCGGGGTGGGGCCGAAGTCCCGGGGCGGGTCGTCGAACAGCCGTTGCAGGGCTGGAGAGATCACGGATGGGTCCTTCCGAGTACGGCCCGGACACTCTCACGGATCAAAAACGTTTTACGTCAGCCTCACCGTAGGACACCCCCGGGGCGCTCACCAGAGCTGCGGGGCCGTCAGGTCGTTTCCACGGATGGCCGCATGACGTCTTGTTGGAACGTTTTTACGCTCCTATAGTCGCTGGACATCGGCCGAGAACAGCGACGTCCCCCCTCCGCTCGGACCCACTCTCCCCAGACGGAGCCGCATCATGGCCCGAACCTCGCCTGCCCCGAACCAGCCGGAACCGCCCATCGAGAAGCGCCTGTGGAAGGTCGCGACCCTCTCCGGCATGGCGTCCTACCTCGATGCCGCCCTCATCGTGAGCATCGGCGTCAACCTGGCCATCTACCGCGACGCCTACGACATGGGCGTCTGGATGGCCGGTGCGATCAGCGCGATCGTCACCATCTGCATCGCCGTCGGTTCCCTGGTCGGCGGGCGTCTCGCCGATGTCTTCGGCCGACGCCGTCTCTACAACCTCGACATCCTCTGTTACGCCGTCGGGGCGATCATCATCACGCTCGCCCCCGACGACATCACCCTTCTGGTGGGTGTCCTGCTCGCCGGTCTCGCGGCCGGCGCCGACCTGCCGACGTCCCTGGCCGTGGTCTCGGACGCCGCCCCCGACCACGCCCGAGGACGGCTCATCGCGTTCACGCAGGTCATGTGGATGCTGGGCATCATCGTCGTGGTCTTCGTCGGCTTCGCCCTGTCGGACACGGGCATGCTCGGGGCCCGTCTCATCACCGGCCATCTGGCGGTCGCCGCCCTGCTCACCTGGCATCTGCGCTCCCGGCTCGAACTGGCCACCGGGCCGGATCCGGAGCAGGACCCGGTCTCGGCGGAGAAGCCGGCCGAGCAGCAGGGCGTCGCGCTGAGGAACGTCTGGACCCGTGCCGCCCTGGTGCCCATGCTCGCGACCTTCGCCTTCTACGTCACCTGGGGCCTGGGCGCCAACACCATGGGCCAGTTCACGACGTATCTGCTGGTCACCGTCAGCGGTGCCTCGCAGAGCGTGGCCACCGGCATCAACCTGGCCTGTCTCCCGATCGGCCTGCTGCTGACGCTCGCCTTCGTGCGGATCGCCGACGGCCCACGGCGGGACCGGATGTTCTACATCGCCACGGTGGTGCAGATCGCGGCCTTCGCGATCGGCACGCTCACCCTGGGCGCCATCGTCGGCTTCCTGGTCTTCTACGTCCTCTACCAGCTGTCCTATCCCTTCGCCGGCGAGGCCAACTACAAGGTGTGGTCGCAGCTCACACTGCCCGCGGACACCCGCGGCACCACGCAGGGGATCACCTACGCCGTCTCGCGCGGGGTCTTCGCGGGCGTCGCGTTCGTCACGCCCGCCCTGCTCGACCGGAGCCCCAGCCTGTTGCTGTGGGTGATCACCGGCTGCATGGCCCTGTCGGCGCTGGCGGGCCTGTACATCGTCCGCGTCCTCGTTCCCCGCGTGTCCCCGGCCGCCACCGCTCCGGCGGACCTCAAGGTCGCGCAGACCTGAACCGAATCCCGAAGGAGCGCCGACCATGGCGACGACCGAATCCATCACGACGTACGCCGGTGAACGGGAAGCCGTGCTGGGCGAGTTGCTGCCGCCCGTGACCCGGCGCCGGCCGCGGATCGGGATGGTGTCCGGCGGACTCGGCACGTACTGGCCGCAGTTCCCGGGGCTGCTGCCCCAGTTGAAGGAGTCGGCCGCGTATGTCGCCGAGCGGCTGGGGCGGTTGGACGCGGAGGTGACGGACGCCGGGTTCGTCTCGGACGCGCAGGAGGGCGCGGCCGCCGCCGAGCGGCTCCGGCAGGTGGACTGCGATCTGATCGTGCTCTTCCTGACGACCTATCTGACCTCGTCGATGGTGCTGCCGATCGCGCAGCGCACGAACACACCGGTGCTGGTCGTCGACCTCCAGCCGTCCCAGCGGATGGACCACGCCTCCTTCGACACGGGCGATTGGCTGGCGTACTGCTCGCAGTGCTCCGTGCCGGAGGTCGGGAACGTGTTCCGCCGGGCCGGTATCCCCTTCCGGTCGGTGTCGGGGTGGCTGCGCCAGGAGTCGGCGTGGCGGCGCGTCGAGCGGTGGGTGCGGGCCGCGCACGTGCGGGCCGCGCTCCGGCACGCCCGGCACGGACTCATGGGGCACGTGTATCCGGGGATGCTCGACGTGCAGACCGATCCGACGCTGCTGTCGGCGACGTTCGGCTCGCACGTCGAGGTGCTGGAGTTCGACGATCTGCGGCACCGGGTGGAGAAGGTGACTCAGGCCGAGACCCGGGAGCGGGTGGAGCTGGCCCGGCGGATCTTCACCGTCGACGACAGCGTGGTCGACGAGGACTTCGCGTGGGGCGCGACCGTGTCGGTGGCTCTCGACCGGCTGGTGGAGGACTTCGGTCTCGACACCCTCGCGTACTACCACCGGGGACTCGACGGCGAGCAGCACGAGCGGCTGGGCGCCGGCATGATCCTGGGCGCCTCGCTGCTCACCGCCCGGGGCGTGCCCGCGGCCGGAGAGTTCGAACTGCGCACCAGTCTCGCCCAGTTGGCCTCGCAGAGCGTCGGGGCCGGGGGCTCCTTCACCGAGATCCAGGCGCTGAACTTCGAGGACGGGGTGGTGGAGATGGGCCACGACGGTCCCGCCCATCTCGCCCTGAGCGCCCGCGATCCGCTGCTGCGCGGCCTCGGCGTCTATCACGGCAAGCGCGGCTGGGGTGTCAGCGTCGAGTTCGACGTCCGGCACGGTCCGGTGACCCTGCTCGGGCTGGGCCAGGACGCCGACGGCAGCCTGTCGTTCATCACGTCGGAGGGCACCGTCGTGCCGGGTCCGCTGCTGGAGATCGGGAACACCACCAGCAGGGTCGACTTCGGCCGGGATCCCGGCGAGTGGGTGGACGCGTGGAGCGCGACGGGGGTCGGGCACCACTGGTCGCTGGCGGTGGGTCACCACGGCGCCGACTTCGGGGCCGCGGCGAGTCTGCTGGGGATCGAGCACCGTGAGGTGTGACCCGGGTGGTCACGGAAGGGACCGGATCCGGGGTCTGCAGCCCCCGGGCCGGTCACCCGGTCGTCAGGCTCAGCCGAACTGGCCGACCACGTAGTCGCCGGCCGGCTGCTGGGTCATGACGTTCAGCCGGTTGAAGGCGTTGATGACGGCGATCAAGGAGACCAGGGCGAGGAGTTGCTCCTCGTCGTAGTGCTTGGCCGCGTTCTCCCAGACCTCGTCCGGGACGCCGGACCCGTCGGCGAGGCGGGTGCCCTGTTCCGCCAGCTCCAGCGCGGCCCGCTCGGCATCGGTGAAGACCTTGGCCTCACGCCACGCGGCCACCATGTGGAGGCGCTGCGCGGTCTCGCCCGCGGCGGCGGCCTCCTTGGTGTGCATGTCGAGGCAGAACCCGCAGCCGTTGATCTGGCTGGCGCGGATCTTCACCAGTTCCTGGGTCGTCATCGGCAGTCCCGAGTCCGTGACCACCTTGCCCGCGGCGGCGAAGTGCTTGAGCAGTTTGCCGGCCAGCGGGCTGGTGAAGACATTGAGTCGGGCTTCCATGGTGTGCTCCTTCTGCCGTTGTCGTTGGCTACACACCTATGACTGAACGGCCCGGACGTTTGTGACAGGTTCAGATGTGACCTGCGTCTCCCTGGGGGTGGTCAGCCGCCGTACGCCTGCTTCCAGCGGGTCCGGTGCCGGGCGTCGCCCTGGCCGCGACCGTTCACGCCGGCCAGCGACGTGAGGGAGGCTCCGTCGTTCCACAGGCCGAGGAGGTCGCGGTGCACGGCGAGGATGTCGTGCTCCAGCGCGAACTTCACGGAGGGGCCGGTGAAGCGGGAGGTCGTCACGAAGACGGCCACGTCGGCGCGGAAGTGCACCCGGGCGCCCAGCAGATCACGCAGTTCGCGGTTCGGGATGGCCCTACTCGGTGCGTACCGCTTGCACTGGACGACCATGGTCCGGCCGTCCGGCAGCCGTCCGAGGACGTCGGCGCCGTTGTCGCCCGCGCCGCCCACCCGACGGACCTCGGTGCACCCGTCCCGCCGGCACAGGCCCGCGATCAGTTCCTCGAACTCGGTGCCCGTCATGACGTCCACCTCGGCGAGGGTCCGCCGGCCCGCCGCCACCGCGTCCTCCTCGCGCCAACGGCGGTCCCGGCCGCGCAGCAGCCGGTCCGTCCGCCACAGCCGCCATCCGACCGCCCCGCCGACACCGACCAGCAGGAAACCCAACAGATACGGCCACACGCTCGTCCAGCACACCACCAGGAGGACCAGCGCCGACGCGCCGCCTCCCATGCTCCACCTGATCCTCCGCGCCCGCCTTCTGCGAGCGGCCGTACCCCGTCCACGCCTGGCCACGGTGGCCTCCCCCCGGTGTCCCTGTCCAGGAGTCTGGGCAGTTCAGGAGGGCGTGGGTAGGGCGCGAGTCGGCCAAGTCCGGACACCGGCCGACCGCGGTACCGGAAGGCACCGCGGTCGGCCGGGATGGGAGGGTCAGCCCTGGACCGGCTTGCCGCGTCCCCAGGCCCACGCGAGGCGGTCGGCGCCGGACTGGTTGGTGGTCTCCAGCCACGGGCGAGCGGCGGGGCCGACGAGCTTCTGCACCGAGTAGATGTCGTCGGTGCGCAGGCCCGGCCAGTACACCGAGCCCATCTTCAGCTCGCGGAAGGTGTCGGTGACCGCCTGGATGAAGTTGACGAAGTTGTCGTCGGGGGTCTTCACGTTGTAGTTCAGACCGGTCGTCATCGGGGCGCCGAACTCGTCCGCCACGGTCCGGTTCGCGCAGTCGCCGATGCGCACCTTCAGGTCGGCCACCCACTCGTCGTAGGTGGCGTACGACTTCCAGAAGCCGTAGTGGTGCAGCGACAGGTAGGTGCCCTTCAGGCGCGGGTCGGCGCACACCGAGGTGACGTGGTCGTTGTAGCCGGCGCCGCTGACGAAGACCCGGTTGCGCGGCACCGACCTGTAGGTGTCCAGCCACTTCGCGGCGATGTCGGCCCACTGGGTGTCGGTGTAGCCGTGCGGCTCGTTCATCGGCTCGAAGTAGACCCGGGAGTTGCCCTTGTAGGCCTTGACGACGGTGTTCCACATCGGCCAGTAGGTGGCCTCGTCGTCGATGTAGCCGTCCTTGCGGTCACCGGTGCCCTCCCAGTAGGACACGATGACCTTGAAGCCGTGGGCCGTGGCGGCGTCTATGACGCCCTTGTACGACTTCCAGTAGGGGCCGTTGACGGTGTACGGGTTGATCGGCAGCCGGACGGTGTTGGCGCCGAGGTTGGCGCGGAACGCCGAGATGATCCGGCTCGCCTTGGTGTACGTCTGCGCGTAGGTGTCGGAGGTCGACAGGCCCGAGAGCTGGAGCTCGTCGTCGGCGAAGTTGTCGCGCGGGTCGGCCCAGTTGACGCCCTTGAACTGGGTCGTGTCGGTGGTCGGCGCGGCGGCGGAGGCGGGGCTGCCGGTGAGGGTGGCGCCGCTGATCGCGGCGATCGCGACGGCGACGAGCGAGGCACGCAGCCTCGGGGCGCGACGGGTGCTGACGGGGGTCTTGCGCATCGACCAAACCCTTTCGGAACGACAGCATGTTTACGTAAACATGACGGCGCCGGAATCGTGGCATCCACCTCGGCGACGGTCAAGGTTTGCCACACGTAACATCCGGTGCGACATGCGAAACATTCGTGTGCGGACGGAGGAGGCAGCAGTGGTGGAGCGGGGAGGTTCCGGTGTCCCCGGAGGCCGGCGAAAGCAGCGCGTGTCCATGGCGGACGTCGCCAAGCTCGCGGGCGTCTCCTCGCAGACCGTCTCACGGGTCTCCAACGGCCACCCCGGGGTGATCAGTTCGACGCGCGAGCAGGTCCTGGCGGCGATGCGGGAACTGGGGTACCGGCCCAACAGTGCCGCGCGGGCCCTGCGGTACGGCCAGTTCAACACCATCGGCGTGATCCTGTTCAGCCTCTCCTCCACCGGCAACAGCCGGACGGTGGAGGCGATCGCCACGCACGCGGCGGCAGAGGGCTACGCGATCACCCTGATCCCCATCGACGTCCCCACGCAGGACAACGTCCTGGGCGCCTTCACCCGTATGGGCGAGCTGGCCGTCGACGCGGTCATCGTCATCATGGAGATCCATCTCCTCGACACCGGGACGGTGCAGCTGCCGCCCGGGGTGCATGTCGTCGTGGTGGACTCCGACGCCGGTGACCGCTACAGCGTGGTCGACACCGACCAGGCGGACGGCGCCCGGCAGGCCGTACGGCATCTGCTCGACCTAGGCCATCGGACCGTGTGGCACGTGACCGGTCCGCAGGCGTCCTTCGCGGGGCAGCGCCGGACCCAGGCCTGGCGCGAGGTGCTCCGGGAGGCCGGGCGGCCGGTGCCGCCCGCGCTGTACGGGGACTGGTCGGCCGAGTCCGGGTACGCGGCCGGGCTCGTGCTCGCCGAACCGCCGGACTGCACGGCCGTGTTCGCGGCCAACGACCAGATGGCGCTGGGGCTGCTGCGCGCCTTCCACGAGCGCGGGCTGTCCGTGCCGTACGACGTCAGTGTGGTCGGTTTCGACGACATTCCCGACGCGGCGTTCTTCGTGCCGCCGCTCACCACCGTCCACCAGGACTTCGCGGAGGTGGGGCATCGCTGTGTCCAGAAGGTGCTTCAGCGGATCCGCGAGGGCGAGGGCGGACAGCCCGGCACCGATCTCGTCCCGACGCGCCTGGTGGTGAGGGGGAGCACCGCGGCACCGCGGGGCTGAGCGCGGCGGCGCGCTGTCGGGCATGATCCGACGGACACGGGGTTCGCGAGGAAACCGGGGGAACGGCTGTGATCGTGTGGATCAACGGGGCTTTCGGCAGCGGGAAGACCACGCTCGTGGAGGAACTGGGCCCGCGGTGGCCCGAGGCGCTGGTCCTCGACCCGGAGATGGTCGGCTACGTGCTGCGGGAGATCGTGGACGTGCCGACCGGCGACTTCCAGGACCTGCGGCTGTGGCGACGGCAGGTCGCCGGTCTGGCCGTCGGACTGGTCGAGGAGTACCGGCGCCCGCTGCTGGTCCCGATGACGCTGGTGAACCCGGGCTACCTGGGCGAGATCTTCGGTGCTCTGAAGGACGCGGACGTCGTCGTCCACCACTTCTTCCTCAAGGTCGCGCCGGAGGTACTGGCACGGCGGATCGACGCACGGAGCTTCTTCCCCGACGACCCTGCCAGGGAGGAACGGGTGCGGGCGTGGTGCAAGGCCCGCATCGAGACGTGCACGGCCGCGGTCGACACCCTGCCCGGCGACACGGTGTTCCTCGACGGCGGGTCGACCCCGCGGGAACTGGCCGCCCAGGTGCTCGCCCACCTCGGTTGACCTTGCCCCAGGGGGAGCCCGCAGCATCGCTCCATGGTGCGAGGGAAACGGCTGCTGGTCGACGTGGGGCCACTGCGGGAGGGTGCGTTCAGACGGTTGTGGGCGGCGGGGATAGTGACCGCTCTCGGGTCCCAACTCACCGCGGTCGTCGTGCCGTTGCAGATCTACGAGTTCTCCGGTTCGTCGGCCTGTGTGGGGCTGGCCGGTCTGGTGGGCCTCGCCCCGATGGCCGCGGCGGCGCTGTGGGGCGGTGCGCTCGCCGACGTACGGGACCGGCGGCGGGTGCTGCTGACGACCACGGTCGGCATCGGGGTGACGTCCTTGCTGCTGTGGGCGCAGGCGTGGGCGGATCTGCGGTCGGTGGCCGTGCTGCTCGTGCTGGTGGGTGTCCAGCAGGCGCTGTTCGGCGCCAACTCCACGGTGGGCAGGGCCGTGACACCGCGTCTGGTGCGGCCGGGACTGCTGCCCGCCGCCAACGCCTTGCAGTCGGTGGTCCTGCTGTCGGCCGGGATCGCCGGGCCGCTGCTGGCCGGGGCTCTACTGCCGGCCGTCGGGAGCCGGACGCTGTATCTGGCGGACGCCGTCGCCGTCTGCGCGACGATCTGGGCGGTGTGGCGGCTGCCGGCTCTTCCCGCTCCCGGCGACGGTGAGCGCCGACGGGAGCCGGTACCGCGGCAGATCGCGGACGGCGTACGGCTCGTGACGCGGCGTCAGATATTGCTGACGGTCTATCTCACCGACTTCGCGGCCCTGTCCCTCGGACTGCCCACGGCACTCTTCCCGCAGCTGGCGGCGGAGACCTTCCACCCGTCGGACATCGGGGTGCTGTACGCCGCCGTCTCGGCCGGTGGTGTGCTGGCGGGGTTGTTCTCCGGGGCCTTCACGCGCGTCCGCCGTCACGGTGTGGCGGTGGCGGTGTCGGCCGCGGTGTGGGGCCTGGCCGTGACGGGGTTCGGGTCGGCCCGCTCGCTGCCGGCCGCGGTGGCGTGGCTGCTGCCGGCCGGCGGTGCGCTCCTCGCGCTGGGCGTCTTCCGCAGGACCGTGCTGCAGACGGCCGTCCCCGACGGGATGCGCGGCAGGCTCCAGGGGATCGACACGGTGGTGGCCGTCGGCGGGCCACGGCTCGGCGATCTCCTGCACGGCACGGTCGGCGCCGCCCTCGGCGTGACGTGGACCGTGACGGGCGGCGGCGTCCTGACCGTCGTGGCGGCGCTCGCCCTCCTCCTGTTCGTCCCGGGATTCCGGCACCACCGGGCACCGGCCGAGGGCGGCCAGGAGGCGCTCGGCGTGCGGTCGTCCACCCGTCCCCCGCCCCCGCCTCGGCCCCGGGAGAGGGCGGAGTAGGCGGGGTCAGACGTCGGCCCGTACGAAGACCGGCTTGGTGTGCTTCTCGGGCAGCGCGGCCGGCAGGTCCTCCCAGTCGATGACGTGGGAGACGACCTTCTCGGGGGCCACCTTGCCGGAGGCGGCGAGGTGGAGGGCTTCGGGGAGGTGGGCGCGGACGTTGTCGCGGGCGACGCGCAGGGTGACACCGGTGAGGTACATGTCGAGCAACGGCAGTTCGCCGGGCCGGAAGTGGTTGCCGGCGCTCTCGCAGATCCCTTCCGGACCAAGGCACTTGACGGCGAGGGCGAGCTGGTCGACCCGCCCGGTGGCCTCGACGGCGATGTCGTAGCGCTGCGGGGCCGGCTCCAGGGTCTGGGCGGTCGCGGCACCGAACTCCCCAGCCAGTGCCCGGTGTTCGGCGTCGGGGTCGACGTAGAGCACCTCGGAGGCGCCGAGCGCGCGGGCGATGTCGCACACGTACAGGCCGATGCTGCCGCGGGCGACGACCAGGACCCGGGCGCCGGGGCGGGCCTTGAGATGGGGCGCGACCAGGCGCCAGGCCAGGGACCAGTTGTCACTGGCCGAGGCCATGGCGACCGGGTCGAGGCCGCCGGGCAGCGGGACGAGCATGGCGTCGGCGTACGGCACCCGGACCAGGTCGGAGAAGAGGCCGCCCCAGTCGCCGCCGAGAGGGGCGCCGTACATCGCCATGTGGGGCACCGCCTCGCAGTGCGCAGTCAGTCCCGCCCGACAGCGGTCGCACGCACCGCAGTTGATGGACCAGGGCACCACCACCAGGTCCCCGGGGGCTGCTGCGGTGACGGCGTCGCCGGTCTCCACGACCCGGGCGACGCACTCGTGTCCGAGGGCGAAGGGTGGTTCGACGAAGCCGTGTCCGGCGAGGATGGCGGAGTCGACGTCGCAGGGGGTGGCGGCCACGGGTGCGACGATCGCCTCCCGGTCCGACCGGAGCCTCGGGTCGGGCACCTCGCGCCACTCGACCGTGCGCCTGGCGACGTAGGTCAGCTCACTCATCGCTCCTCCCCTGCTCGGCGAGGGCCACGAGGTCGGCGTGGCGGACGACGGAACCGCCCGCGCCCCAGGTGCCGTCGGGCTGCTCGTGCACCAGGACCCACACCCGCGGGGCCTCGTCCGGGGGGAGTCCGGCGGCGGCCAGGACGGTCCTCGTCGCCTCCTCGACCAGGCCCGCCCTGCGGCGCTCGGAGAGGGCGCCCTGCGGGACGGTGACCTCGACGAGGAAGCGCGGCGCCTCGTCCTCGGCGGTGGTCTGGGCGCCCTCCGGCAGTTCGAGGAGGTAGCTCCACGCCTGGGCGCGGAAGAAGGCGGTGTCGGGGGCGCCCTCCCAGCGGAGCAGCACCGCGGCCAGGTCCTTCTGGACAGTGCGCCGCCCTTGTCCGGTCAGGGCTCCGGCAGGGGCGGTGAGGCGGATCATCGGCACGGCATACCTCGCTGGGGTCGGTTCGGCGCGTGGATTATGACAGTCGTTATAGACGGCGATCACGGTAGACTATGACGGCCGTTATAGCCAGTGAGGTCGGAAGGGACCGCGTACGTGACCAAGCCCAGCCCGTCGGCGCGCGAGCGGATCGTCGCCGGAGCCGCCGACATGATCAGTCGGCGCGGCCTGAACGCGACCAGCATCCGCGAGATGGCCAAGCACGCCCGGGCGCCGCTCGGCTCGACGTACCACTACTTCCCCGAGGGCAAGCAGCAGTTGGCCACGGAGGCGGTCCGCTACACCGGTGAGTGGGTCGCGCGCGGTCTGCGCAGGGAACTGCGGGCCGGGCCGGTCGCGGGCCTGCGCGCCTTTCTCGCCCTGTGGCGCAAGATCGTCGTGGACAGCGACTTCCGGGCCGGCTGCCCCGTCCTCGCGGTGTCCATCGAGGAGCCCGCCACCGAGGAGACTCCGGCGGCCCTGGCGGCCGCCGCCGACGTCTTCACCGAGTGGGAGGGCCTGCTGGCCGCCTCCCTGCGCGAGCACGGGGCCGAGGCCGAGCGGGCGGCCCACCTCGCGACGCTCATCGTCGCCGCCGTGGAAGGGACCGTGGCGATGTGCCGCGCCAAGCGCAGCACCGAGCCCCTGGACCGTACCGAGGAGCAACTCGAGACGCTCATCCTTGCCACGGTCGGGGGCTGAGGGCGGCTTCGGCCGGCCCGAGCGGTACGGAAGGTGACTCACCGGGCCGGCGTCGGCCTCTCCGGCCCGCACGCGTCGCCGGGGCGGCCGGGACGCCCTCAGTGACCCCGTCCGCGAGCTCGGCGTCGACGGCCGACGCGTGGTGCTCGGGCCCGGCGGACGCAGGGCCCGAGCACGACGTCCGTCGGCGTCCCGGCCGGCTCACAGCGCTGCTCCGGGCACAGGCGGCCTGTCGGCGCCCTCGGACGGTCAGACGTTGCGCCGGTACTGGCCGCCGACCTCGAAGAAGGCCTCGGTGATCTGCTGGAGGGAGCAGACCCGGGTGGCGTCCATCAGCACCGCGAACACGTTCTCGCCGCGTACCGCCGCCCCCTTGAGGGCGTCCAGGGCGGCCCGTGCCTCCTCGTGATGGCGGGCGTGGAAGTCCCGTACCCGTGCGAGCTGGGACTGCTTCTCCTCCTCGGTCGCGCGGGCGAGTTCGACGACGCCGGGCTCGGCGGTGTCGGCGTGCGGGTTGCGGAAGGTGTTGACGCCGATCAGGGGCAGAGAGCCGTCGTGCTTGCGCTGCTCGTAGAGCATCGACTCGTCCTGGATACGGCCGCGCTGGTAGCCGGTCTCCATCGCGCCGAGCACACCGCCGCGTTCGCTGATCCGCTCGAACTCCTGGAGCACGGCCTCCTCGACCAGGTCGGTGAGTTCGTCGATGATGAACGACCCCTGGAGCGGGTTCTCGTTCATCGCCAGGCCCCATTCCCGGTTGATGATCAGCTGGATGGCCAGGGCCCGGCGCACGGACTCCTCGGTGGGGGTGGTGACGGCCTCGTCGTAGGCGTTGGTGTGCAGGCTGTTGCAGTTGTCGTAGATGGCGATCAGCGCCTGGAGCGTGGTGCGGATGTCGTTGAAGTCCATCTCCTGCGCGTGCAGGGAGCGTCCGGAGGTCTGGACGTGGTACTTCAGCTTCTGGCTGCGCTCCCCCGCGCCGTACTTCTCCTTCATCGCCACCGCCCAGATGCGGCGGGCGACCCGGCCGAGGACCGAGTACTCGGGGTCCATGCCGTTGGAGAAGAAGAACGACAGGTTGGGGGCGAAGTCGTCGACGCTCATGCCCCGGGCGAGATAGGCCTCGACGTAGGTGAAGCCGTTGGCCAGGGTGAAGGCGAGCTGGCTGATGGGGTTCGCGCCGGCTTCGGCGATGTGGTAGCCGGAGATGGACACCGAGTAGAAGTTGCGGACCTTGTGCGCGATGAACCACTCCTGGATGTCGGCCATCATCCGCAGGCTGAACTCGGTCGAGAACAGGCAGGTGTTCTGGCCCTGGTCCTCCTTGAGGATGTCGGCCTGCACGGTGCCGCGCACGTTGGCCAGCGCGTGCGCGCGCAGTTCGGCCGCCTCCTCCGGTGAGGGGTCACGGCCCTCCTCGGCGCGGAACCGCTCGGTCTGCTGGTCGATCGCGGTGTTGAGGAAGAACGCCAGGACGGCGGGTGCGGGCCCGTTGATCGTCATGGAGACGGAGGTCGTGGGCGCCACGAGGTCGAAGCCGTCGTAGAGCGCCTTCATGTCCTCCAGGGTGGCGACCGAGACGCCCGAGGTGCCGACCTTGCCGTAGATGTCGGGGCGCTCGTCGGGGTCGCGGCCGTAGAGGGTGACAGAGTCGAACGCGGTGGACAGTCGGGTCGCCGGCTGGCCCTCCGAGAGGAGCTTGAAGCGCCGGTTGGTGCGGAACGGGTCGCCCTCGCCGGCGAACATCCGCGCCGGGTCCTCGCCGTCGCGCTTGAAGGGGAACACCCCGGCGGTGAAGGGGAAGTGGCCGGGCAGGTTCTCGTTGCGCCAGAACCGGACCAGTTCGCCGTGGTCGGTGAAGCGGGGCAGGGCGACGCGGGGGATCTTGTTGCCCGACAGGGACTCGCGGGTCAGCTTGGTGCGGATCTCCCGGTCACGGACCTTCACGACCTGCTCGTCGCCGGAGTAGGAGACGATCACGGCGGGCCAGTTGGTGATCTGTTCCGTGATCTCGTACGGCAGCTGCCGACGCGCCTCGGCCAGCAGGGACCGCACGTCCTCGGCGTCCAGGCCGGCATCGGCGAGCTCGCCCTCGACGAGCTCCAGCCGCTGCACCCGCCGCGCCTGCTCGGCCAGTCGCAGCGTCTCGGCGTGGTAGCCGCGGACGGCATCGGTGATCTCGGCGAGGTAGCGCACCCGGTCGGCGGGGACCACCTGGCGGATGCCGGAGGAGTGGCGTACGTCCACCGGGGCCAGCGACCCCTCGTTCAGCGGCAGACCCTTGTCCACCAGGGTGCTCTTCAGGTGCTGGTAGAGCGCGGTGACCCCGTCGTCGTTGAAGGTGGCCGCGGAGGTGCCGTAGACCGGCATGTCCTCGGGCCGCTGGCCGAACGCCTCGCGGTTGCGGACCAGTTGGCGGCCCACGTCCCGCAGAGCGTCCTTGGCGCCGCGCCGCTCGAACTTGTTGATCGCCACGACGTCGGCGAAGTCGAGCATGTCGATCTTCTCGAGCTGCGAGGCCGCGCCGAACTCGGGTGTCATCACATACAGGGAGGCGTCGACGAACGGCACGATCGCCGCGTCGCCCTGGCCGATGCCCGGCGTCTCCACGATCACCAGGTCGAATCCGGCGGCCTTCACGACGTCGATCACGTCGGAGAGGTGCTCGGGCAGCTCGCGGCTGCCGCGGGTGGCGAGGCTGCGGAAGAACACCCTCTCGCCGTCGAGGGAGTTCATCCGGATGCGGTCGCCGAGCAGCGCTCCGCCTCCCCGCCGCCGGGTCGGGTCGACCGCGATCACGGCGATGCGCAGGGAGTCCCGCTGGTCGACCCTGAACCGGCGCACCAGCTCGTCGGTGAGCGACGACTTCCCGGAGCCGCCGGTGCCGGTGATGCCGAGCACCGGCACGTTGCGCGCGGCCGCCGCCGCCCCCAGCTCACGCCGGAACTCCTCGGGCAGCTTGCCGAGTTCGGCACCGGTGAGAGCGCGGGCGAGCGCGAACCGGTCACCGGTCAGGACCGCGGTGAGGTCGGCCGGCTTGGCGTCCCAGAGGTCGAAGTCGCAGTCCTTGACGACCGTGTTCACCATCCCGGCGAGACCCAGTCGCTGACCGTCCTCGGGCGAGAAGATCGTCACCCCGCTCTCCCGGAGCCGGGCGATCTCCTCGGGCACGATCACTCCGCCACCGCCGCCCACCACCCGGATGTGCTCCGCGCCCTGCTTGCGGAGCGAGGCCACCAGGTACTCGAAGTACTCCACGTGTCCGCCCTGGTAGGACGAGACCGCCACGCCGTGCGCGTCCTCCTCGAGAGCCGCGTCCACGACCTCCCGCACGGAACGGTTGTGGCCGAGGTGGATGACCTCGGCGCCCTGCGACTGGAAGATCCGCCGCATGATGTTGATCGAGGCGTCGTGCCCGTCGAACAGCGCCGAGGCCGTGACCAGGCGGACGGGGTGGACAGGGCGATGCAGATCGCTCATGGCGGAGCCTTCCCAGGACACGTCGAAGAACGCGGGCTGAGAAAATACTAGGACGTCCTAGTAAATACGCAGGGGTCGGGGTGAGGGGAAGCACAGCAGGATGCCCGGCGACCGGCACCCCGCGAGCGGCTCAGGCGCCCCGCTCCTCTTCGCCGGCGACGGTCGCATCAGCAACCGCCTGCTCCTCGCCGCCCTCCTCGCACCGCTTCTTCAGGGCGAGCTCCCTCGCCACCCTGTCCGAATGGAGCCTCATCTCGGCCTCCGTACGCAGGTCGAACAACGTCGCCTCCCAGTCCACTTGACCATTGCTTTACTTGAAGGTTACCCGATCCGCCTGCCCCCTGTCACCGGCGAACTCTGTTCGCACACAGGAAGTTGGGACGGTGTTCACCACCAGCGCGCCGGCCGCGCCCGCCGGGAGGTCAACCACCTGCCCGACGGCCCCGGGCAGCGGCCCGCGACGCGGCTCTCGCCCACGCCGACCCGTTGGTGGGCAACGGCTGGATCTACGGCTACGACGCCGAGGCGGCCCTCACGGCGCCGGCCTGATCCGGGCCGGACTCCGGCGGACCAGGTGTTCCCGGTGGCAGGGTCCGCCTGTCGGCCGGGCGTACTGACTCCCGGTCAAGCGATCTTGATCCGTGATCTCTAGGATGAGAGCTCAAGACAACCATTCCGGCCGGTCCGACGGGGGGACCCAGAGGGACCGCCGGGGGTCGCCGATGCCAGGGTCCGCTCCCCGGGCTGCGGTGATCTTCCTTCCCAGGAGGACCTTCCGCATGTTCCGAAGTATTGGCAACGCTGTCGTCCGACATCCCGTCTGGACGATCGTTGCGTGGTTGATCGCCGCTGTGGCGATCGTGGCCAGCGCTCCGAGCCTGCCCTCGAACAGCGACGAGAGCAGTTTCCTCCCCAAGAGTTACGAGTCCATCAAAGCGGCGGAAGTACAGCAGAAGGCGTTCCCCAGCGCCTTCACGCCGTCCGCGATCGCGCTGTACCAGCGCACCGACGGCGGCAAGCTGACCGCCGCCGACCAGAAGGACGTCGCCCGGATCACCACCGAGCTAGGCAAGAAGAAGATCGACCAGGTCCAGAAGGTCGTCCCCGGCCAGCCGTCCTCGGACGGCAAATACGCCCTGACCCTGGTCCAGATGGACAGCAAGAAGGCCGGCCAGCCCGAACAGGCCGACGCGGCCAAGGTGTTGCGCGACGACGTCAAGAAACTCGCCAAGGGCACCGACCTGGACGTCAAGCTCGGCGGTTCCGCCGCCCAGGCCCTCGACCAACAGGACTCGTCCAAGCGCGGCGAGGCACTGATCGGCATCGGCACCTTCGTCATCATCCTGGTGACGCTGCTGATCATCTTCCGGGCGCCGATCCTGGCCTTCCTGCCCCTGATCACGATCGGGCTGGTCTCGGCCATCGCCAACGGGCTGATCGCCTACGCCACCAAGCTGTTCGGCCTCCAGGCCAACAGCTCGATCTCGTCGATCCTGATCGTCGTGCTCTTCGGCGTGGGCACGGACTACTTCCTGTTCCTGATGTTCCGCTACCGCGAACGCCTGCGCCTGGGCGACGAACCCAAGCAGGCCATGATCAACGCGGTCGACCGGGTCGGTGAGGCCATCGCCTCCGCCGCCGGAGCGGTCATCATCGCGTTCCTCGCGCTGGTCCTGTCGACGCTGGGCTTCCTCAAGCAGATGGGCCCGGCCCTCGCGATCGCGGTCACCGTCACCCTGATCGCGGGCCTGACCCTGATCCCGGCCGTCGTCTCGCTGATCGGCCCGAAGATCTTCTGGCCGTCCAAGTCCTGGCAGCGCGAGCCGGAGAACGCCCGGTTCGCCGCCCTGGGCCGCGGAGTGCGGAACCGTCCGGCGCTCACCGCCGCGCTCTCCGGACTCGTCCTGGTCGTGCTGTCGCTCGGGACGTTCGGCTTCAACGCCACGTTCGACCTGGCGTCCGGCTCCATGCCCAAGACCAAGGAGTCGATGGTCGTCCAGGACGAGATGCAGAAGGCGTACTCGGCGGGCGCCGCCGCGCCGACCGACGTCTACCTGTCCAGCACCGACGGCAAGCCGATCGACACGAAGGTGTTCGACGGGTACGTGAAGAAGCTCGGTGCCGTGGACGGCGTGGCGAACGCCCGTCTGTCGCAGTTGAACAAGGACGGCACCACCATCGACTTCACCGTCACCCTGAAGTACGAGGCGTCGACGGACAAGGCCATCGAGACGGTGGGCCGGGTCCGCGAGGTCGCACACGCCGACGCCCCGGACGGCACCGAGGCCCTGGTCGGCGGCATGTCCTCGATCTACAAGGACATCGACACGGCGGTCAACCACGACTACCGGACGGTCTTCCCCGTCGCCGCCGCGCTGATCATGCTCATCCTGGGGCTGCTGCTGCGCAGTGTGGTCGCCCCCTTGTACCTGATGGCGTCGGTGGGTCTCGGCTTCGGCGCCACACTCGGTGCCACGGTCTGGATCTTCCAGGACGGGCAGGGTCACTCGGGCCTGATGTTCATGCTCCCGGTGATCATGTATCTCTTCGTGGTCGCCATCGGCACCGACTACAACATCCTCATGATCGCCCGGCTGAGGGAGGAGGCTCGCGAGGGCCGCGAACCGCGTGAGGCAGCCGGTATGGCGCTGCGGCACGCCGGTCCCACGGTGGCCGCGGCGGGCTTCATCCTGGCGGCGACCTTCGCCACGATGATGCTGGCGGGCAACGCCCTGCTCACGGAGATGGGCTTCGCCGTCTCCTTCGGCATCGCCGTCGCCGCCTTCGTCATGGCGATGTTCTTCACGCCCAGCCTCACCGCCCTGATCGGCCACGCGGCCTGGTGGCCGGGGCACGCGGACCGGGCGAAGGAGACACCCGCCGCCCCTGCACCCGTCTCCGGCGGCGAGCGGGACAGGGCGGTGCAGGATCCGGCCGGTCGCCGCAACTGACACCGACGGGACGAGACGGCGTCTGCCGGGCCGCACGGCTCGGCAGACGCCGTCCTTCGTCCCGGCTCAGCGGGGAGGGGCGCCTGCCACCGCGGAACACCGCCGCCGGCCTGACACGACCCGGTGTCTGCCACTCTGGACCCCGTGCCGAACCTCTCTCCCGTCACCCCGGACGCCCCCGCCCTCATACGGGTCCCGCTCCTCACCCAACAGTGGCTCGACCTCGCCTTCGTCCACTGGGCCGTCGAACCGGCGGTCGTGGCAGGGCTGTTGCCTCGCGGCACGGTCCCCGACACCCACGACGGGCTCACGTACGTCGGGCTCGTCGCGTTCCGGATGCACCGGGTCGGCTGGCTGGGGCTGCCGGGTGTGCCGTACCTCGGGACCTTCCCGGAAACCAACGTGCGCCTGTACTCGGTGGACGAGCACGGGCGGCGCGGGGTGGTGTTCCGCTCGATGGACGCCTCCAGGCTGATCCCGGTGGTGATGGGGCGCGTCGGCTTCCGGCTGCCGTACCTCTGGTCCCGGATGAGTGTCCGCACCGCCGGCGACACCGTCACCTACACCAGCTCACGCCGCTGGCCCGGGCCGCGGGGTGCCCGCAGTGTCATCACGGTCCGGACCGGCGAACGCATCGGGGAGCCGACCGCCCTGGAGCACTTCCTGACTGCCCGCTGGGGCATGCACAACGCCTTCTTCGGCGGCCCCGAGCCGTTGGCCTACCTGCCCAACGACCATCCTCGCTGGCCCCTCTACCGCGCCGAGCTGCTCACCTGCGAGCAGGACCTGGTCACCGCCGCCGGCCTGCCCGCCCCCACCGGCGCCCCGGTCAGCGTCCTGTACTCCCCCGGTGTCCCGGTCCGCCTAGGCCGCCCGGCCCGCCCCGCGGGCATCCCCACGCCCTGACGACGGCCCGGTGGCCTCGGCGTGCGGGGTCGCCGGGGCCGGTACCCATCCGCGTATCGGATGCCGTGCGGAGTCGCCGGGCCGTGACACCTCCGCGTACCGGATGCCGTACGGAGTCGCCGCGCCGTGACACCTCCGCGTACCGGATGCCGTACGGGCCGACGGGGACGGCGTTCCTCGGACATTCACGGCGGGATCACGTCCGGGGGGTTGAACAGGTCCGCGACCTCACTAGCGTCTGTGGGCGTCCCGACCCACACGAGTGAGGTGTCGATGTCCGCAAGACATGTCCTCGCCGGCCTGGCGCTGGTGCTCGCCCTGTCGGCAGCCACCCCCGCGACGGCGTACGACGGCCACCAACCCCCGTGGCGGAAGCACCGCTTCGACCTCCAGGCGCACCGTGGCGGTATCGGCATGACCACCGAGGAGTCCCTAGAGGGCTTCGGCAAGGCGATGCGCCTCGGGGTGTCCACGCTGGAGCTGGACACCCATGTCACCAGGGATCGCAGGGTCGTCGTCAACCACGACCGGCAGATCAGCGCGGTCAAGTGCCGTGACACGGGGCCGGTGACGGCCGACGACCCGATGTACCCGTATGTCGGCAAGTACATCAAGGATCTGACGCTGGCTCAGATCAGGACCCTGGACTGCGGTTACCGGCAAATGCCCGGCTTCCCCGAGCAGGAGGTGGTCAAGGGCTTCCGGATGGTCGAGCTGAAGGACGTGCTGAACCTGGTGAAGAGCTACCGCGCCAAGCGGGTCAGGCTCAACATCGAGACGAAGGTCGAGGCGGGGGCGCCCGAACAGACCGCGCCGCGTGAGCTGTTCGTGCGCCGGGTCCACGAGGAGATCCACCGCTCGGGCATCGAGAACCAGGTCACCATCCAGTCCTTCGACTGGGGCGCGCTGAAGGTGATGCACGAACTGGCGCCCAAGTGGCCCCTCGTCGCGCTCACCAACTACGACTTCCTCCAGGTCGGCAAGCCCGGCGCGTCCCCGTGGCTCGGCGGGATCGACGCCGACGACTACGGCGGCGACTTCGTCAGGGCGGCCGCCACGATCCCCGGTGTCACAACCCTCTCCCCCAACTACGGCTTCCCACAGAGCGGCGAGGTCGGCGACCCCGGCTTCCGCTTCTACGCCGACCGGACGATGGTGAGGGAGGCCCACGCCCGGGGCCTGAAGGTCGTCCCGTGGACCTGCGACGACCCGGCCACCGTGGAGGCGCTCATGGACATGGGCGTCGACGGCGTCATCACCGACTACCCGAACCGCGTACGGCAGATCATGGCCGAGCGCGGCATGCCGCTGCCGAGGGCGTACCGGCCCCGCTGACGCGGTCGCACCGCGTGCGCCCGTCGACACGACACCGTGCCGACGGGCGCACGCTCGGGTGGTCAACGCCCCCGGCGTGTTCTCGCCGCCGTCGCCGAGCCGGGCTTCCTCGCGCGACGTCCCGCGCTCGACGACAACGGCACGGCTACGAACGGTAGGTGTCCGCCGGGAGAGCCGACCTCGGGGCGGGACGCCTGCTCACCCATCCGTACAGGACCAGCGAGCAGACCGCCGCCAGCGCGCACCAGGTCGACACGAACTCCAGCCGCCACAGCAGCCAGCACACCAGGGCGCCCGCCCCGGCCAGGACTCCGAGCCCGGTGAGCCACCGGTCGCCGGAGAGCAGCAGCGCGCCGACGGTGGCGATCAGGTAGCCCGCGACGAGCAGTTCCGCCCGGGGCAGTCCGATGACATAGGCCATGGTGTGGCCGCGGATCTCGGCCCGGACGGGCCGGGTGGCGAGACCGTGGGCGAGGAAGGCGGCGGTCAGCGCTCCCACCGCCACGAGCGCCGTCACCCGGCGGCGTGCCGCCCGGCGTGAGGCGGCGCACCACACCCCCACCGGCACCCACACGGCGAGCACGGGCAGGGCGATAACGGCCCAGGTGACGGTGGCCGCGCCGGTCCCACCGCCCATGTGCCAGATCTGGGCCTCGACCAGTTGGTGGACGCCGAGCAGCAGGGGGAGCGCGGCGAGGGGCAGGTCCTGGGCGCGGCGGGTCCTGATCACACAGGCCGCCCCGACCGACGCGATGGCCGCGCCCGCCACGAGATCCGCTGTCGCACTCCAGCACATGACACCACCATGTCAGGCCGGGCCGCCGAACAGGCACCGCGCCACGACACGGACGGGGACGGGGCGGGCGCGGACCGCTCACTCGCAGATGTGCTGCGGCGGCCGGAACGAGGGATCGGTACCGGAGTCCCTGTTCACCTCGATGCGCACGGTCTCCAACTGCTGGAGCAGCGAGTCGAGTTGCCGCTGGGTGGGTTCGCGGAAGAATTCCAGGACCGCCCGGTGGAAGGCGTCCCGGAGTTCGGGCGGCATCACGTCGGAGGCGTCGAAGCACAGGGTGCGGGCGCCGGAGGTGAGCAGGGAGTCGATCTTCCGCTCGACCGGCGTCGCGGAGTCCGGCGGCGACAGCCCGGCCGTGGCCGGGAACAGGGGCCGTACCGCGGGATCCGCCTTCTCCCACCAGAGCTCCCGTCCGGCCGGGCCGGACAGCCGCTCCACGAGTTGCTGGGCGTCCGGGTCGTCGCTGAAGACGGCGGCCATGTCACCGGCGACCTCGAAGACGTCCTGGTATGCGGGCGGTCCGTCCAGATACCGGGCCGACGGCTCCACCTTCACGTCGTCGCCCGCGTAGACGTACCGGATGAAGGCGCTCTGGTGCTCGTGCGTGCAGGCGAATCCGGGTGAGTCGAGCAGGCCGCGGGGCTGCCCACCGGCTCCCGGCACGCCCTCGAACGACGTGGTCAGGGACCGTTCCACCGACGCCGGGGAGCGCTTGCCGAGCAGCTTCGCCCAGGTGGTCCAGGCGCGCTCGACCGCCGGGTCCCGCCAGTCGAGGCGGCCCCTGGCCCACTCGTCGTAGAGGGTGGGGCCCGCCTGGTGGAGCACGAGGTCCTCGATCCAGTCGGTGCCGGGCCAGCCGGAGGTGGCCTGGGAGGCGAGCCCCACGCACCAGGTGGGCCGGTCGTCGGGCGCGTCCCGTTTGCTCCACACCAGGCTCTTGAGGTCGGCCTTCAGCGGCACCCAGAACGCGCGCGCCTTGTTGTCCACGATCAGATCGGGCACCCAGGGCGCGAAGGCACGCTGGGAGGTCTCCGGGGCGAGCGGCTTCAGCTTGTCGCGGCGGGCGTACTCGATGAGCTCTCCGATGCTGTTGAGGACCGCAACGTCCGGCGGGTCGTCGGCCTCCAGTTGTGAGACGAGCGTCTCGCGCAGTGAGCGGGTGCCCTCGTAGGTGTACGTCCGCCCGGTCCCGTCGTCCAGATGGTCGAGGACGGTTTCGAAGGCCTTGCCCTCCTCGCCGGTCCAGGGGCCGAGGACGACCAGCGGGTCCCGGGTGTCCGACCCGCAGCCGGGGACGAGGGCGAGCAGACACGCCACGAGAAGGAAGCGCAGGACACGGCTCATACGACGGCTCCCGGTCGGGTGACGACGAGGTACTCGCGGCGGTAGGCGTGCAGCGTGCCGGCGATCACGGCAGCACCGACGAGGCCCGCGGGGAACACGAACGGGGCGATGCCGTCGAGGAGGACCAGCCGCCCGTCCGCCAGGCCCTCGTCGATCCTCGCCCCGAGCGTCTCAATGGCCTGCGGCTCCGGTCCGGCGAAGGGCCTCTCCTCGGCGACCGTCTCCGTCTCCGGCGAGGTCCGCTCGGCCAGCGCGCCCGTGACGGGGAGGGTCTCGTGCTGGGCGTGCAGGGCGAGCAGGGCGTCGACGGTCAGGAACGGTACGGCGAGCAGCGGCAGGGCGGCGACCGCGAGGGGGATGCTCAGCCGGATCCGGAAGCGGTGGCGGAGGAAGGACACCGTCCGCCACAGCCCGGTGGCGAGCAGGACGAGGGCGAGGACGGCGATCACCGTGGCGGCGATCGTGTCCGCGCCCCAGGCGGCCCGGTCGGCGAGGCGTGCGCGCAGCCTCCCCTCCATGCCGGTCACTCGGTCGACGATCGAGGTCGCGGCGGAACCGGTCGCGGCCGGACAGTCCGGATAGGGATCCTTGCCGGTCGCCGCGGCGGCCTGCGAGCACAGCATGCTGCGCGCGTAGCTGAGTCCGGCGTCGCGCAGCACCGGGTCGGTTGCGTGGCCCTGGGCCTGGCCGATCCAGCCGGTGTAGTCGACCACCAGGGCGGACACGACCCGCAGTTCCTGCTCCTCGGCGACGGTGAGGGCCCCGCTGCGGGTGACCTGGTTCAGGCTCTGCGTGGCGCGGGCGATCCGGGTCCGGTACCGCTCGCTGAGCCCGCTGAGCTCGGCCGCCCGTCCCTCGGCGAGGTTCCGCTCGGCCTCGCCCTGCGCGATGAGCAGCGAGGCCCGGGCGTCCGCGAGGTCGACCAGGGCGGGCGCCGCGCGGTCGCGGATGTACGCGGAGTCGCCGCGCACGCCCGCGTAGGCCCAGCCGAGCGCCCCGAAGGCCACCACGGTGAGCAGCGGCAGCGCGACGAGCCGGTCCCGCAGGTAGGCGCGGTTGCGGTGGCCGCCGCCGGAGGGCCAGGCGTAGCGGTGCACACGGCGAAGGAGTTCGGCCGTTACGGCGGCGACTGCCCGCGTGAGGCGGAGGGTGTCCTGTGTGACGGTGCGTAAGCGACCGTCCGGAGCCAGTCGGCGACTCTCTTGCCGAGCCATGGGCTGTCCCTGTGGTGTCGGAAGGCGAGCGGGCGGACCTCGTAGGCGCGGTCCAGGAGGATCTCGGCCACGGCCGCGTCCTCGGGGGCGGCGGAGCGGGCGGCCTGGTGGGCGAGGGTGACGTAGCGGCGGGACAGGTCCTCGCGCAGGCCGTGCTCGTCGGGCGGGAGGCCGAGCCGGGGGTCCGCGCCGGCGGACAGGGCCGCGAGTCCCGCCGCGTCGAGGGCGCCGCGGGCGAGGACGCCCTGTACGGCCTCCCAGACCTCGACGGTCATCCGGACCCTGGCCTCCTCGTCGGTCAGGCCGTGCGCGTGGAAGAGCAGGGCGAGGCGCCCCAGCACCTCGTGGAGCCGCTGCGGCACCTCGTCGTCGTGGCCGGCCCTGCGGACGTACTCGATGCCGATCCGCACGGCCGCGGTGCGTGCGGCGGTCCGGTGCCGCGAGTGCTGCGGTACGGCGTCCAGTTCGTGTACGGCCTCCTCGCGTGCCCGTTCGCCGTCCAGCGCGAGCCGGGCCCGTGCGGCGCCGAAGGCCGCGCTGCCCAGGGACGGGTTGCGCAGCCGGACCGCCTCGTAGAAGGTCAGGGCCTCGTGCCGGAGTCCGAGGCGTTCCGCGCAGTGTCCGAGGGCCAGCTTGGGCGCGTACTCGCCGGGGATCGCCGCGTACACCCGGTCGAAGTGCCGCCGGGCCGCGGCGACTTGGTCGCGGGCCAGGGCGAGGAGCCCGTGGTGCCAGTTCAGCCGCCAGTCGTAGGGGGCGTGTCGGGGGCCGATCCGCGCCTCGGCCGCCCGCAGTTCCCGTTCGGCGGCTTCCGGTCCGTCGGCCGGGTTGCGCAACCGCAGCCGACAGCGCAGGAGATGGACCTCCGTGGAGTCCCGCCAGTCACCGATGTGCTGGAGCAGGGCCTCCGGGGCGGCGTCGGCGAGCCTGCTCAGTTCGGCGTGGTGCTCGTCGTGGGGATCGGGGCGCGGCACGGGCAGGCGCTGGGCGACCTCGACGGGCGAGGGCGGGGCGAACGGGGACGGCGCGTCGGGTTCGGCCCAGTGCGCGAGGGGTGGCGCGGAGCCGAGGGCGCCGTCGAGGGCGTACGGCGACTGGAGGAAGAGCGGCGAGGGCTCGAAGGTCTCGGCCCCGGTCCGCAAGGACCTCAACTCCCGGAAGACGCCTCGCAGTTGCTGCTCCATCTCCCGCGCGTCGGCGAACCGCGCGTCCGGGTGGCTCAGCGTGGCTCGGTGCAGCACACGGGCGAGCGAGAGCAGACCGAGACCGCGGGGGACGGGGGCGGTGGCGTCGCCGGGCCGCCACGGCTCCTTCCCGGGCGGCTCCCCGGCCCCCGGCAGAACCCCGCCACCGGACTCACCCCCTCCGGCCCCGGCGCCTTCGGAGCGGGCGCCCCGGCCGACACCCTCCACCCGGCCGACGTCCGGCGCCTCCCCACCGCCGGACAACTGGGCGCTCCCCGGCGCCGGAGCCGCCTCCGATGCCTCGCCGACGTTCACTGCCCCCTCGGCGGCCGAAATCGGGGCAGCACCCGGCCTCTCCCCACCGGCCAGAGCCTCCCGGTCGACCGGCGTCTCGTCCGCGGTCAGGGCCTCCTGGGCAACCCGTGCCTGTTCGGCGGCGGACAGGGCGCCCCCGGCGGCCCGCGCCGCCTCGGCATCTGCCCCCGCGGCCCCTCCGCTTTCCACCCCGGTAGGCCGGCCAACCCCCTCCCCCGCCCCCAACGTCCCAAGATCCCCCAGGCGCCCCAGGTCCTCCGCCGACGTGCCGAGTCCGCTCAGGCGGCGCAGGGTTTCGCCCAGGCTGAAGAGGTCGTCCTGTTGTCCGGACTCGCCGTTCGGGCGCACGGTCGGGGCGCTGAAACCGGGGGTGGTCATCCCCGGAGCCCCGGCCGGACGCACGCTGCCCACGTCGATGATCTTCGTCGTGGTGCCGTCGTGCATGACGTTGTCCGGCTTCAGGTCGCCGTAGACCTTGCCGGGCCGCCCGGAGTGCAGATACGCCAGGGCGGACAGGATCCGCACACCGTAGGCGAGCACGAACTCGTGGAAGCGCTGGTCGCCGAACTCCCCCGGGTTCAGCTTCGCCCGCGCCCGCACCTCCTCCAGCGTGAGCCCGTCCACGTACTGGAGGACGAGGAAGTCGCCGACCCCCGGGTGATGGCCGTAGTTGAAGACGCGGATGATGTCGTCGTGGCCGAGGTCGACCAGGGCCCGCCGCTCCCGGGCCAGGGCACCCGCCGCGGACGCCGCCTGATCGGGGTGCAGCATCTTGATGGCGACCTCGCGGTTGTCGACCTTGGTGTCGAGCGCGAGGTAGACCTCGCCCATCCCGCCGTAGCCGAGCGGCCGGATCAGCCGGTACTGGCCCGCGAGCAACTGACCGGGGGGCACGGGCAGTTCCCCGGCCTCGGCGGCGGGAGCCCAGCCGCGCCCCAGCAGCGTGATGGTGGGCAGCACGGTCGGGTCGGGATTCTCCTCGGGAAGCTCGACGTGCGCCGCTCTCAGGTACATCGGCTGTCCGGCGACGACAAACGGACCGAACGACCCCTCGGATTCCGGTACTTCACCGCACGCACTCCCGCCCCGAGCCCCCTTCATGCCTCCACAGAATAGGGCCACGTGCCGGGATTGACCCCTTGCGTTCCCCCTGAGAACCGTGTTGCCGCGCCGTCCGGCCGGACGGCGAGGCCGGGATCGGCGTCCCCCGCGGACCGGCATCCCTCTAGAGTGAGGGGTCCCTGTCAGAGGAGTCCGGACCGCAGCCGTCCTGGCCAGCAGCGGTGAAGGAGACACGGTGACCCTGCGCGAGAACGATCCGGAGTCCGTCGGTGGATACCGGATCGAATCGCGGATCGGGACCGGCGGCATGGGTGTCGTCTATCTCGGCCGGTCGGCCTCGGGGCGGGCCGTCGCCGTGAAGGTCGTGCACGCGCGGTACGCCGACAACCCCGAGTTCCGTGCCAGGTTCCGGCAGGAGATCGCCGCCGCCCGCCGGGTCAGCGGAGCGTTCACCGCGCCGGTCGTGGACGCGGACCCGGAGGCGGTACGGCCGTGGATGGCCACCGCGTTCGTCCCGGGCCGTACCCTCGCGGAGCTGGTCGACGAGTCGGGACCGCTGGAGTGGCCCGCACTGCGCCGTCTCGGCACCGAACTCGCCGAGGCACTGCGGGAGATCCACCGCGCGCAGGTCGTGCACCGGGACCTCAAGCCGAGCAACGTGCTGCTCCTGGACACCGAGGGCGACGACGGCGCCGTACGCGTCATCGACTTCGGCATCTCGCGCGCGGCCGACAGCGACGTCCGCACCCAGACCGGCATGGTGATGGGCTCGCCGCCCTTCATGGCACCGGAGCAGTTCAGCCGCCCGCACGAGGTCGGCTCCGCGGTGGACGTCTTCTCGCTGGGCGCGGTGCTCGTGTACGCGGCCACCGGGCACAGCCCCTTCGAGGCGGAGAACGCCTACCTGGCCGCGTACAACACCGTGCACGGTGAGCCCCGGCTCGGTGAACTGCCCGCCCCGCTGCGCCCGTTGGTGGCGCGCTGTCTGGCGAAGGAACCGGCGGACCGGCCGACGTCCGGCGAGGTCCTGGCGATGCTGGCGGCGCTCCCGGAGGAACTGCCCGACGAGCAACCGGCCCACGAGGTGTCCCCGCCCCCGCAGCTGCCGGTGACGGACGTGGTGACCTCGCCGCTCGGCGACGCCGGGCCGGTCCGCCGCCGGCGCGGGCGCGGCGGAAGGCGACTGTGGGCCGCCGTCGCCGCCGTGGCACTCCTCTGCGGGGCGGGGGCGGCCGCGGTCGCCGTGGTGGGCGAGGAGCCGGCGAGCACGGTCGACGAGTTCGACGCCCTCGCTCCGCGGACGACGCCCGGCGGGACGACGCCGGCGGGCTGGCGGCCGTGGCACAACGCGTTGGGGTCGGACGGCAAGGACCAGCAGATGGGCATCGAACCGTCCTGCACTCCGGACGCGCTCGGTGTCTTCTGCGCCTCCGGGCAGGTCGCCCTGATGCGGCTGAACCCGGCGACGGGAAACGTCGAGTGGACGAAGTCCATGAGCCGCAAGCAGGTCAGCACTTTCTCGACGCGCGAGCCCGTCGTCCGTGACGGCGTGGCGTTCGTGTACAGCGCGGACCGCTCGCAGGGTGTCGACGCCTACGACGGGAAGTCCGGCGAGCTGCTGTGGCGGCTGAAGGGGCCGCTCGGCGAGTTCGCGTACCTGGGCGGGGTGCTGGTCGTCCGCCTGGACGAGCTGGGCGTCTCGAACACGGCACGCTACGCGGCCTACGAGCCGCGCACGGGCAAGGAGTTGTGGCGGCGCGAGCTGACCTCCGCCTCGCCGAGCCCGTTCTACGAGGGCCCCGGAAACACGCTCTACGCCGATCTGCGCGGCGGTGAGGGCGGCATCGCCCGCCTCGACGCCCGCACCGGCAGGACCCTGGGCAGTGTCGACGCGCCGAAGGGCGACCTGTGGCTGGCGACGGTCCACGACGGCACGGCGTACTACGCGCGCTGGGAGGACGACTCGGGAGTGTCCGCCGCCTTCTTCGTCCAGGATCTCGGCAGCGGGAAGACCCGCCGGATCGACTTTCCCTGGAGCGTCGAACCCGAGGCGCCGCCGCTGGTGCAGGGCGACACCATGTACATCTTCGACTACGGCAACGAGACCCTGCTCGCCCTCGACGTGAAGCGGGGCAAGCCGCTGTGGTCCAGCTCGCGGGACCTGCGGGTCTTCAGCGAACCGGCCTACCACGCGGGCCGGTTGTACGTCACGATGCCGGACACCAGCGTCCTGGCCCTCGACCCGAGGACCGGCAAGGAGATCGGCCGCACGGCCCCGTCCTTCGACACGGCCGACCGCTCCTTCGAGGAGCTGTCGCCGAGTGCGGTGCCGCCGTTGCTGGTGGGCGACGTGCTGTACGGGGTCAGCGGCCCGGGAGTGTTCTCGGTGGCCGACGTCGGCTGACGGGCGGACGGTTCCGCGCGCCGCACCCCGGGATCGGGTGCCGGAACCGGGATTCCCTCCCCCACACCTGGGGGATCTCTCCCAGGAACTCTGTCCTGCCCCGCGAAGGAACAAGATGACACGGAAGAAAGCGCTGGTGGTCCGAGGCGGCTGGGAAGGACACCAGCCGGTCAAGGCCACGGAGCTGTTCCTGCCCTTTCTGGAGAGCAACGGATACGACGTCCGGATCGAGGAGTCGACCGACGTCTACGCCGACACCGCCGTGATGGCCGCCACCGACCTCGTCGTGCAGTGTGTGACCATGTCCGAGATCACCGCCGAGCAGGTGGCGGGACTGAGCGCGGCCGTCGTCGCCGGTACCGGCTTCACCGGCTGGCACGGCGGGATCGCCGACTCGTTCCGCGCCTCCTGCGACTATCTCCATCTGGTGGGCGGCCAGTTCGCGACCCATCCGGGCAAGGAACCCTGCGAGCGGAAGGGCGGCGAGGAGGACAACTTCCTGCCGCACACCGTCGCCGTCACCGATCTCGGCCGTGAACACCCGGTCACGGCGGGCATCGAGGACTTCGAGCTCGAGACCGAGCAGTACTGGGTGCTCCACGACGACCTGATCGACGTCCTCGCCACCACCACCCACCCCGCCCGGCCGTGGCAGCCCTGGCACCGACCGGTCACCTCACCGGCGGTCTGGACCCGCCTGTGGGGTGCCGGACGGGTCGTGGTGACGACTCCCGGACACAGCCTCGACGTCCTGGAACACCCCGCTGTCCGTACCGTCATAGAAAGGGGCATGCTGTGGGCGACGCGCACCGCATCGGCGTCGTAGGGCTCGGTGTCATCTCCCGCGCCTACCTGGACACGCTCGTCGGCCGCTCCGCCGTGCGCGTCACCGCCGTCGCCGACCTGGACGCCTCCCGGTCGCAGGCCGTCGCCGCCGAACTGCCGGGCGTTCAGGCGCTGTCCGTCGGGGAACTGCTGAGCAGCCCGGACGTCGACACGGTGCTGAACCTCACGATCCCGGCGGCGCACGCCGAGATCGCCCTGGGTGCCATCGGTCACGGCAAGAACGTCTACGGCGAGAAACCCCTGGCCGCCGAACTCGCCGACGCACGTGCCGTGCTGGAGGCGGCGGACAAGGCGGCGGTCGGTGTGGGGTGTGCGCCGGACACGGTCCTGGGCACCGGCGTCCAGACGGCACGGGCGGCGGTGGAGGCCGGGGCGGTGGGCCGTCCGCTGTTCGCCTCGGCCGCCATGGTCACCCCGGGGCACGAACGGTGGCATCCCCACCCGGACTTCTACTACACGGCCGGTGGCGGCCCCCTGCTGGACATGGGCCCCTACTACCTGTCCTCCCTGGTGCATCTGCTGGGCCCGGTACGTGCGGTGACCGGGGCGTCCAGTCGGCTCCGCGCCGAGCGGGTCATCGGGTCCGGCCCGCGCGCGGGCGAGCGGATACCGGTCGAGGTGGACAGCCATGTCTCCGGAATCCTCGAACACGAGGGCGGGGCCCTGACGACGCTCACGACGAGCTTCGACGGTGTCGCCACCACCGCCGCGCCGATCGAGGTCCACGGTGAGAAGGGCACCCTCACGGTTCCGGACCCGAACCACTTCGACGGCGAGGTACGGCTCCTCGAACTCGGCGCGGCCCAGTGGCGCACGCTCGCGCCCTCGGCCGGATACGCAGGTGCCACCCGGGGCGTCGGCCTGCTCGACTTCGTCGCCGCCGACGGGCGGCGGGCACCGCGGGCCGGCGGTGAACTCGCCCTGCACGTACTGGAGACGATGACGGCACTGCTGCGTTCGTCCGCCGAGGGGCGGCGGATCGAGCTGTCGACGTCGGTGGAGCGGCCCGCTCCCGTGCCGCTGACGCCTGCGGAGAAATGGCGGTGATCAGTCCACGGGCCAGGTGTGCGCTGGTGCGTTGAGGTGCATGTAGTCCATGTACGTCATCGTCATCCGCCGCAGCGCCTCCTGGCGGTCACAGCCCGCCTTCTCCAAGTGGTGGACCGTCTCCGCCTGCCACAGGGCGCCGTTACGGGAGGTGACACACCGCTGCTCGATGACACCGAGCAGCGGTTCCCGCCACTCCGCGTCCATGCCGGCCAGCTCCAGGCCCCGGTGGGCGAGGGGCAGCAGTCGCCGCAACACCAGTTCCGTGACCGGCACTTCGCCCACTCCAGGCCAGTACAGGCGGGCGTCGATGCCGTCACGGGCGGCGGTGTGCAGGTTCTCCTCGGCGACCGAGAAGGACATCCGCGTCCACACCGGCCGGTCCTCGTCGACGAGGGCACGGGTCAGGCCGTAGTAGAAGGCGCCGTTGGCGATGATGTCGGCGACCGTGGGCCCGGCGGGCAGGACCCGGTTCTCGATGCGCAGGTGCGGGCCGCTGTCGGTGACGGCGTAAATCGGGCGGTTCCAGCGGTAGATCGTGCCGTTGTGCAGGGTCAGTTCGCCGAGTTCCGGGACCCCGCCGCCGTCCAGGGCCGCCTGCGGGTCCTCCTCGTCGCAGATCGGCAGGAGCGCGGGGAAATAGCGCACGTTCTCCTCGAACAGGTCGAAGACGCTGGTGATCCACCGCTCCCCGAACCACACCCGGGGCCGTACCCCCTGTGCCTTGATCTCCTGGGGCCGGGTGTCGGTGGCCTGCTCGAACAGGGGGATGCGGGTCTCGCGCCACAGCTCCCTGCCGAAGAGGAACGGCGAGTTGGCAGCGAGGGCGATCTGGACGCCGGCGACGGCCTGGGCGGCGTTCCAGTAGTCCGCGAACTCCTTGGGCGCGACCTGGAGATGGAACTGGGTGCTGGTGCAGGCGGCCTCGGGGGTGATGGCGTCGGCGTACATCGCCAGGCGCTCCACGCCGTCCACCCGGATGCGCAGGTCCTCGCCGCGGGCCGCGAAGATCTGCTCGTTGAGCAGCCGGTAGCGCGGATCGCCGGACAGGGCGGTCTCGCCGACGTCCGTCTCGCCCAGCGTCGGCAGGATGCCCACCATGATGAGGTGCGCGCCGACCGCCGAGGCGCGCTCCTCGGCGTGGTTGAGGGCGTCGCGGATCTCCTGCTCCCAGGAGCCGGGGCCGCCGGACAGGAGGCGGCGGGGCGGGATGTTGATCTCCAGGTTGAAGCGACCCAGCTCGGTCGACCAGGCGGGGTCGGCGATCGCCTGGAGCACCTCGGTGTTCCGCATCGCCGGGAGCCCGTCGTCGCCCACCAGGTTGAGCTCGATCTCCAGCCCGACCTGCGGCCGCTCGCTCTCGAAACCCGACTCGCGCAGCATCTGCGCGAGGACGTCGAGGCAGGTGTGCATCTTGTCCCGGTACCGTCTGCGGTCCTCCCGCGTGAACACCAGGGCCGGCACGTCACGTCCCATCGGGCCCTCCCGAGTCCCCTCGGCGGATACCTCTCCCGTCCCAGGGTCCCACCTATGAGGCACCCCAAACAGTCGGCGGGCAGTGTGCGACGAGCCGCTCACAGAACGTGCGCCCCGGCTCGCAGCCAGAGGGGGGCGGCGGTGAGGGGGATGCGGACCCGGCGCCAGGCGGGGCCGGTGATCGGCCCGCCGGAGCCCGCGTACGGCAGCCACTCCCCCGGCGGGAACCACACCTGTCTGCGTCCTCCCGGCGCGTACAGCGGGGCGACCAGCAGATCCGGGCCCAGCAGGTACTGGAGGTCGGCCGCATGGGCGTCCGGGCGGTCGGGGTGGTCCAGGGCCATGGGCCGAGCGAGCGGCTCACCGGTGCGGACCGCGTCGGCGGCTGCCGAGTGGAGGTACGGCAGCAGGCTCGTGCGCAGCCGGGCCGCGTGCAGGACGGCCGCGTACGCCTCCGCGCCGAAGTCCCAGGGCAGCCGGGAGGTCATGCCGTGGAACCGGCTCAGGGGTGACAGCAGTCCGAACTGGGCCCAGCGGGCGAAGAGTTCGGGGTCCGGTGTGCCGTGGAAGCCGCCGATGTCGTGGCTCCAGAAGGGGTGACCGGAGAAGGAGAGCGAGAGGCCCGCGCGCAGGGTGGAGGCCAGGTCCTGCCAGCTCGCGTTGGGGTCACCGGTCCACTTGGCGCCGTGCCGCTGGCCGCCGGTCCAGGTGGAGCGGCCCCAGGTCAGGCCATGGCCGGCGACCTCGCGGGTGACCTCGGCGACCAGGTCGTTGAAGAGAAGGGGGTAGAGGTTGTGCAGCCGGTCGCCCCTCATGCCGTTGTACGCCACCGCCGCCACGGGGACCGCCTCGCCGAAGTCGGTCTTCAGGACCGACACCCCGGTGGCCAGCACCCGGCGGACCCGGCCCCGCAACCAGTCGGCGACCCCGGGGTGCGTCAGGTCGAGGACGGCGGAGTCCGGGTGGGCGCCGCCCCAGACCTGTCCGATCCAGGTGCGGCCCGAAGTGTCGTGCAGGAACCAGCCGTTGCGGTCGAGCTCGGTGAAGTACGGGCTGTCGACGCTGAGGTACGGGTTCGTCCAGAGCGAGACGTGGAAGCCCTGTCCGGCCAGCTCGGTCAGCAGGCCGCGCGGGTCGGGGAAGGCTTCGGTGTCCCACTCCATGTCCGACCAGCAACCGGTGCGCTGCCAGTAGGTGTCGATGTGCAACACGTCGCAGGGGAAGCCGAGTTCGCGGATGCGGCGGGCCCGCTCGCGTACCCCGTCGGCGTTGTCCCGGCGGAATCCGCCGGAGATCCAGGGGCCGAGGGCCCACCGCGGGGGCAGCAGGGCGGGGCCGGTCAGATCGCGGTAGGCGCGCAGGCACTCGGCGGGGGTCCCGGCGATCAGGTAGTAGTCGAGTTCCTCGTCGGGGACGATGAGCGACCAGGCTCCGGTGTTGCTGTGGGCGAGGTCGAAGGAGGCCGCGGTGGTGGTGTCCACGAGGACGGCGTAGCCCCGGCTGGAGAGCAGGAACGGGACCGCCTTGTAGGAGCGGGTGCCGGTGGAGCCCTGGGCGTCCTCGACCCAGCAGTCCACGCGCCGGCCGCGCAGATCGGGGCCGTTGAAGCGCTCGCCGAGGCCGTAGAAGTGCTCGTCGGGCTCGGTGAACCAGCTGTCGTGGTAGGCGAGTCGGCCGTCGGTGAGTTCGGTGACGCCGAGGGGCAGGACGGTGGTGCGGTCGCCGGGGTCGCTGACGTCGGTGGCCTGGCGTAGGTGACAGTCGGTCAGTTCCAGGGTCAGGGGGGCGAGTCGGATGTCCAGGCGCAGGGCGTCGAGCCGGAGGGTGAGCGTGTCCGGTGACCGCTCGACCAGACAGCCGGAGCCCGTCGGCGCGGTGACGACGGAGACCCTGGGTGTGGTGGGTACGCCGTCCAACCGCAGTGTGATCCTGAGGGAGTTGGCCGTCGCGGGACGCAGGCGGAGCGTGCCCGTACGTCCGGTGGTGGTGTGTACGTCGAGGGTCACGCCGTCCTCGCCGGCCGCGGCGACGGACGCACCAACCAGGGGGTCGAGCAGGGCCGGGATCAGGGGTGGGGGCGGTGCCACCCAGGGCGTGCGGTCACGGGGATGCATGGCGTTCAGCCCCTCACACTGCCCGCGGTGAGCCCGCCGACGATGAAGCGCTGGAAGACGGCGAAGACGCAGACCACCGGGATGCTGATGAGGGTGGCGGTGGCCATCAGGGCGCCCCACGACGTCCCGTGCTGCCCGATGAAGGCGTTCAGCAGGACGGTGACGGGCTGGACGCCGGGCCCTTCGGCGAGCGTGAGCCCGAACAGGAACTCGCCCCAGCCGATCAGGAAGGACAGCCCGGCCGCCGCGACCACACCGGGCACCATCAGCGGGAGCACGACCCGCAGCAGCACGCCGGGCAGTCCGCAGCCGTCGACCAGGGCCGCCTCCTCCAGTTCAGGAGCGACACCGCGCATGACGGGACGCAGCACGATCACCGTGAAGGGCAGCGTGAGCGTGGTGTCGGCGGCGATGAGGCCCAGGTAGGTGTCGGTGAGACCGGCCCGCCGTTCGAGGATGAACAGCGGCGCCGCCAGCACGATGGCGGGCGGGAGCTGGGCGACGAGGAGGGCGAGCACCATCGCGCCCGAGCCGCGCATCCGGATCCGGGCGAGCGCGTAGGCGAGCGGGACGCCGAGCAGCAGGGTGAGGGCGACCACCCCGCAGGAGATGACGAGGCTGTTGAGCAGGGCCCGGGTCAGTCCCTCGTACCCCAGGGCCGTCGCGTAGTTCTCGCCGGTGAGGGGGGTGGGCGCCCACTGCGGGTCGGGGGTCTCGATGCGGTCCGGCCGGGTGAGGCTGGTCTTCACCATCCAGTACACCGGGAGCAGGAAGGCGCCGGTGATCAGCGTGGCGACGGCGGTCAGCAGCCAGGGGTGCCGCGGTGGTCTCACGGGGCACCTCCCGCCGGCGCCTCGTCCTCGCGCCGCAGCCGTCGCACGTACCAGGCGCCCGCCAGCAGGGGCACGACGAGCAGCAGCAGACCGGCGGCGGCGCCCTGGCCGAACCGGAAGAACGTGAAGAAGACCTCGTAGACGTAGAGGGAGAGCACGCGGGTGGCGTCGACGGGGCCGCCGCCGGTCATCACGAAGACGAGGTCGAAGACCTTGAAGGTGTAGAGGAGGCCGAGCAGCAGGACGGTCACCGAGACGGGCCGCATCAGCGGGAGGGTGATGTGGCGGAAGCGTTGCCAGGCGCTCGCTCCGTCGATGGCGGCGGCCTCGTGGAGCTCGGGGTCGATGGTGTGCAGTCCGACCAGGAGCAGCAGCATGTTGAAGGGCACGCCGACCCAGACGTTGGCGAAGATCACTCCCGCCAGCGAGGTGGACGGGTCGGTGAGCCAGTCGTGGGACAGGTCGGCTCTGCGCAACAGGGCGTTGTAGGCGCCGGACTCCGCGTCCAGCATCCAGCGGAAGAGGGTGCCGCTGACCACCGGGGGCAGCAGCCAGGCGACCAGCAGGAGGGAGCGCAGGAGGCCGCCCAGGGGGAAGGGGCGGGCGAAGAGCAGGGCCAGGGCGAAGCCGATCGTGAACTGGAGCAGCAGCGAGCCCAGCGTGAAGACCAGGGAGAGGCGTACGGAGTGCCAGAAGGCGGGGTCGTCGGCCACCATCCGGTAGTTGTCCAGGCCGTTGAACCGTGCGGCCCCGCCAAGGAGTTGGCCCAGGTCGACGTCGTGGACGGAGGTCCATACGGTGTAGAGCAGCGGGTAGGCCAGGAAGAGGGCGAGGAAAGCCAGGCCCGGCAGGCAGAACAGGTAGCCGGCGCGGCGGCGGCGCGCGGAGAGCGAGAGGGGCTGTCTCATCGCTCGCCCAGCGCCTTGTCGATCTTTCGGGCCGCGGTCCTGGCCGCGGCGGACGGGGACGCGGACCCGGTGAGCACGGCCTGCTCGGCCTCCGCGACGGCCTGCGAGGCCTCGGCGTAGTGGGCGCCGTACTGGCGTGGCCGGGCGAGGGGCAGTTGGCTGAGGAAGAGCCGCAGGGCCGGGTCGGAGGCCCAGCTCCCCCGGTCGGCGAGGTCCTTGCGGGCGGGCAGTTCACCGAAGGACACCAGGTAGGGCACCAGGACGGAGGGGCGCTGTGTGTACTCCAGGACCTCCCACGCCTTGTCCACGTGCTCGCTGTTCGCCATCACGACCCAGTTCTCCCCGCCCAGGCAGGTGGCGGCCTCCTTGTCGCGGGGCAGGGCGACGACGTTCCATTCGAAGTCGGCCTTCTTGAGGGTGGGGATCTGCCAGGGGCCGTTGATCTGCATCGCGGCACGCTGGTTGAGGAAGCGGGTGTTGACGTCCTGCTGGGTCCAGCCCACGCACTGTTCGGACAGGGAGCCCTTGGCGATCAGCTCGTCGAGGAAGGTGAGCGCGGTGGCACCGTACGTGCTGAAGGTGTCCAGGTCGCCGCCCGCCTGCCACAGGAACGGCAGGAACTGGAAGACGCCCTCCTCGGTCTTGATCGCGCTCAGTGCCAGTCCGTACCGGTCGCCGCTGGTCAGCTTCTGGGCGGCGGAGGCCAGTTCGTCCCAGGTGGTGGGGGGTTCGACACCGGCGGCCTTGAGCATGCGGGTGTTGCAGTACAGGGCGAGGCAGTTGCTGTTGTTGGGGATGCCGAGGGTCTTTCCGCCGACCTGGCAGCCTTCCCAGGGACCTTTGTAGTACTGGTCGGCCTGGCCCCATTGCTCCACTCTGGCGGTGAGGTCGGCGAGCAGCCGGCTGCCGCCGAGGGTGTTCATGGCCACGTTGTCGACGATGGCGAGGTCGGGCAGGTCGCCGGAGATCGCGCCGAGGGTGATCTGCCGGTCCAGCTCGGCGAACGGGAAGCTGCGCCGCTCGATCCGCACGTCCGGGACGCCGGCCTCGATGTCCTTGATCAGGCGGTTCATCCCGGGCTGGAAGTTGTCCAGGGTGAAGTAGTCCCACCAGCGCAGGGTGACCGGACCCGACGTGTCCGAGCTGCACGAGGTCAGACCGAGGGCGGCGGTGGCCGCCGCCACGCCGGAGACACGGAGGAAACCACGGCGGTCGACGGGGTACGACATGGTCTGCTCCCAGAGGTTCGATGATCGGGCACAGAGACCGACGTATCAGAAATCCAGGTCGATATCGGGGAAATCAGGCAGTTCGGACTCGGGTTCCGAGCCCGGCACCGACTGGCAGCGTCCCGTGCTTCCGCGCAGGGTGATCAGCGGCTTCAGCAGGACGTGCCGGGGAGGCGAGTCCGGTGAGCGCAGCCGTCGCATCATCAGGTCGACGGCGACCCGGCTCATCTCCTTGGCGGGTATCTCGGCGGCGGTGAGGGGCGGGTTCACCTGTTCGGCCCAGGGGCTCGCCGCCACGCCGACGACGGAGAAGTCGCGCGGCACGCTGCGGCCGTTGCGGGTGAGTCCGCGGTAGACGCCCTCCAGGGCCGCCTCGTTCATGGTGACCAGCGACGTGGTCGCCGGGTCGTCGTTCAGGATGCGCTCCACGACCTCCTCCCCCGAGGCGAGGTCGTCGCCGCACAGGTAGGCGTGCGGGGTGAGCAGGAGTTTCTTCATCATCTCGGTGTAGCCCTCGTCCCCGAGCCGGGCGAAGCCGTAACCGCTGTTGAAGAGCTGTTCGGACCGGTTGACGAAGGCGATCCTGCGGTGGCCGAGGTCGGCGAGGTGCTGGACGCACCCCCCTGCCAGTCCGGCGAAGTCGAGGTCGACCCAGCCGGCCACGTCGGCCCGGTGGTTGCGGCCGATGGCCACGAAGGGGAAGCCCGCCTCGGCCAGGTACTCGACGCGGTCGTCCTCGCGGCGGATCTCCATGACGATGACGCCGTCCACCCGCCGGTCGTCGACCATCCGCGGGAAGGAGGGGTCGCCGTGGCCGCCGGCGGGCGCGAGCAGCAGGTCGTAGCCGTGCTCGGCGGCCGCCTCGGCCACCCCGCCGACGAAGGCGAGCTGCATGGTGGTGTACTCGCGCTGACGGCCGGCGGGCGGGTAGAGGAGCCCGAGCGTGTGTGTGCCACGGGCGGAGTCGTCGATACCGGGTCGCTCTGCCATGGTCAGCCGGCCGGGAGGGATTGTTCGGCCCAGATGGTCTTGCCCTGCGGGCCCTGGCGGGTGCCCCAGCCCTGGGTGAGCTGGGCGACCATGTGCAGGCCGCGCCCGCCCTCGTCGTAGGTGCGGGCGCGGCGCAGGTGCGGGGCGGTGTTGCTGGCGTCGGAGACCTCGCAGATCAGGGTCCGGTCGCGGATGAGCCGCAGGCCGATCGGTACGGCCCCGTAGCGGATGGCGTTGGTGACCAGCTCGCTCACCACCAGCTCGGTGACGAACGCCGCCTCCTCCAGGCCCCACGCGGTGAGCTGGCGGGTGGCCTGGGCGCGGGCGTCGGCGACGATCGACGGGTCGGAAGGCAGCGACCAGGCGGCGACCTGGTCGGCGTGCAGGGCGCGGGTGCGGGCGAGGAGCAGGGCCACGTCGTCGGAGGGGCTCGCGGGCAGCAGGGCCCTGAGGATGGTGTCGCAGGTGGCCTCCAGCGAGGAGACGGGCCCGGCCAGGGCCTCGCAGAGCCGGTCGAGCCCCAGGCCGACGTCGCGGTCCCGCGCCTCGAGCAGGCCGTCGGTGCAGAAGGCCAGCAGACTGCCCTCGGGCAGCTCCAGCTCGGTGCACTCGAAGGGCAGACCGCCGACGCCGAGCAGCGGGCCGGGGGTCAGTTCGACCACCCGGGCCGTGCCGTCGGGGCGCAGGACGACGGGCGGGACGTGACCGGCGCTGGCGAAGGTGCACACGCGGGACACGGGGTCGTAGACGGCGTACAGACAGGTCGCGCCGATCTCGCCGCTGACGAGGTAGGGCTCGTCCGGGTCGATGTCCTCCCGGTCGGTGGCGAGATGGGTGACCAGGTCGTCGAGGTGGGTGAGGAGTTCGTCCGGTGGCAGGTCGACGTCGGCGAGGGTGCGGACGGCGGTGCGCAGCCGGCCCATGGTGGCGGAGGCGTGGATGCCGTGGCCGACCACGTCCCCGACGACCAGGGCCACGCGGGTGCCGGACAGCGGCACCACGTCGAACCAGTCGCCGCCGACGCCCGCGCCGGTCCCGGCGGGCAGATAGCGGTACGCCACCTCGACGGCTGCCTGTCGGGGCAGGTCCCGGGGCAGGAGGCTGCGCTGGAGCGTGAGGGCGTTGGTGCGCTCGCGGGTGTAGCGGCGGGCGTTGTCGACGCCGACCGCCGTCCGGCCGGCGAGTTCCTCGGCGAGGACCAGGTCGTCCGGTTCGAAGGGCGGGGAGCCTTTGCCCCGGGTGAAGACCGCGACTCCGAGGGTGATGCCCCGGGCGCGCAGCGGCGTGGCCATGACGGAGTGGAAGCCGAACTCCGCCACCCGGGCGGTGCGCGTCTCGTGCCCGGCGATCCAGGCGGCGAAGTCGGGGTCGTCCGCGCCGCTGAGCACCGGTTTGCCGTCGGCCAGGCAGCGGGCGGGCGGGGAGAAGGGCGGGTAGGTGTCCATGCCGCCGAGGTCGATGGCGGCCTCCGGCACGTCCTGCCCCGCGGCGGTGGACTGATGGGCGACCCTGCGCAGCACCACGGCCGCGTCGACCGGCCCCGGTACCGGCTCCTCGCCGCGCAGCACCGAGTCGAGCAGGTCCACGCTGACGAAGTCGGCGAGGCGGGGCACGGCGAGGTCGGCGAGCTCCTGGGCGGTGCGGGTGACGTTCAGGGTGGTGCCGATGCGGGCGCCGGCCTCCTGGAGCAGGGCGAGCCGCTGCCGGGCCGCGTGCTGGTCACTGCTGTCGAACGCGGCGGTGCCCACCCCGACGACCTCACCGGTGGCGGGGTCGCGGACGGGCCAGAGCTCGATGACCCAGGCGCGGTGGTGGGTGGCGGTGAGGGGGACGGGTGCGGTGGCACCGGGGGCGCAGGACGGTTCCGGTGCCAGGCACTCGTAGCGCAGCGGGACGCCCTCTTCGGCGACCTGGCGCACGCACCGCAGGAAACCCTCGTCGGCGAGGGAGGGTGGCCGGCGCTCAGCGGCCGTCTCCGCGGCGCGCTCTCCTGCGCCGTGCGCGACGGCGTTCCGCTCCCACGCGCCGGACGCCGTGGTGTGGGTCGAGAGGGCGACGGAGGACTGGTCGAAGGCCCACTGCACCATGGTCCGGTCGGGGTGCGGGGAGAGGGTCACGACGAAGGACCGGGTCCTGCCGTCGGCGTCCAGCGCCGGCTGGGCGTGCAGGGTCGTTTCGACGCGGTGGCCGTCCCGATGCCGGAGTGCCGCCGTGCCCCTCCATTCCTGGGAGCCGGCGAGGGAGAGCCCGGTGGCCTCGGGCGCTCCCTCGCCGAGGAGCAGCTCGGTCGCGGCGCGCCCCACGACCTCCGGGGCGGGGTGGCCCAGGAGTCGTCGAGCGCCTTCGCTCCACCCTGTGACCACGCCGTCCAGACCGAGGGTGACCGTCGCGACATCGGATGACCACCCGCTGTGACCGTTCCTTTGATCAAAAGTGGCCATTCTTGCTCTATTCGCGCGGTGAGGTGCCTCACAGCCAGAGTGCGCGCCCCGCAGGAATCGGACAAGTCAGATCCCGGGCCCCGTGAGCCTCCAGGCGTCGGAGACGCATCCCCGCGCATCTCTCACAGCGCTGCCCCCGGATCGCAGCACCCTTCACGCCGGAGCTGCCGGCTCACCGCGAGCCATTCCGCGTCGGACGACGCTCCGGAGGGTCCCCCGGAGGAGCTGCCCGAGCGCCGCACGGAGTCGAAGGCGCCCACGAGGTCCGCCTGCTCGAAGGGCACACCCCCGCGCAGCACCGCCACCGTGCGGACCAGGGTGTCGAAGTCGGTGAAGGGATCACCGTCCACGACCGTGAGGTCGGCGAGCTTGCCCTCCTCCAGCGTGCCGAGATCGGCGTCCGCGCCGAACACCCGGGCGGGCAGCAGGGTGGCGGTGCGCAGGGTCTCGGCCGGGGAGAGCCCGCCGCGGTGCAGCGCCCGCAGGGCGAGGTGCAGATGCAGTCCGACCGGCACGAGCGGCTGATCGGTGCCGAGGGCGACGAGTCCGCCGTCGGCCAGGACGCCCCGGTACACGGCCACTTCGCGTTCCAGCGTGGCGAGTTGGGCGTCCGTGGGAGGCCGACCGGCCTGCTGACGGACCAGCGCGGTGTCCCACGGCGGCATCAGCGTGGTGACCCGGCGGTCCTCGGCGAGCGCGGGGTCCGCGCCCAGCAGGGGGAGCGCCGTGAACGGGGTGGCGATCAGATGGAAGCCCGCCTCGGTGTAGATCTCCCGGACGTCCTGGTAGGCGCGGCCCGTGACGGAGGTCGCGTGCCCGAACTCCAGGCGCTGCGTGGCCTGCAGATGGGTCGTCAGGTCCTGTCCGAGCTGCACGCCCGGCGTGCAGAGGTGGCTGCCGCTGCGCACCCCGAGCCGTTCGTGCGCGAAGTCCGCGGCCTCCTCCATCACCCAGCCCGGGGCACGGACGTACGTCTTCACGAAGTCCCAGTCGAGGGCCGCCCCGCGCGCCAGCGAACGCCGCAGTCCCTCGGGGGTGCGGTGGGCGCGGCCCATGCTGTAGGCGACGCGGGCCCCGTCGAGCAGTTCGCCGGTGGCCAGCAGGCGCGGCCCGGCGAGCGCGCCCGCGGCGACCGCCTCGCGGATGCGGGCCTGCTCGTAGGCGAAGCCGCCCAGCGAGACGGCGGTCGTGATGCCGTAGGCGAGTTGGAGGGCGGTCTGCCGTCCGCCGTAGGTGCTCTGCCAGGGGTGGGTGTGCGCGTCCCACAGTCCCGGGAGCACGGTGCGCTCGCTCGCGTCGACCCGGCGCGCGGCCGGCCGCCCGGCGCGGTGCGGGGAGACCTCCACGATCCGGGCGTCACGGATCATCAGGTCGACGTCCTCGCGGACGTCCGGTCCGGTGCCGTCCCAGAACCGGCCGGCGTGCACGAGGGTGTCGGCGGGGCGGGATCGCCGGTAGTCCAAGGGCACTGTGACGGTACGGGCCTTGCCGCTGCGGACGTCGATCAGGCGGAGGGTGCCGGAGGAGAGGTAGAGCAGAGTGCGGGCGTCGGCGGACCAGGAGGGGTGGTCGGCGGGTTCGGTGGTGAGGCGGCGCGGCTGCCCGTCGGGAGTGCCGTCCGCGCGGACCGGGAGCAGCCACAGGGCGGACTCGGCGATTGCGGCCATCCAGCGGCCGTCCGGGGACCAGACCGGGCCGGAGTCGTAGCGGTCGGACAGGGAGGTGTGCGGGGCGAGGGCGTGCAGGGCGGCGGTGCCGGTGCTGGTGTCGACGACCCGGATGAGGTTGTAGCCCTCCCTAAAGCGCTGGTTGAGCCGGTTGCGGTCGCACAGAGCGACGTACCGTCCGTCGGGGGACCAGCTCGGACGGCCGGGCAGACCGCCCGCGCCGAGCGGGGCGACGAGGGTGCGTTCGACGCCGTCGGGCAGGTCGCGCACGACCAGGTTGCCGGACATGTCCAGGCAGGCCAGCCGCGTCCCGTCGGGCGAGAGCGCGGGGAAGACCCGGCCGCCCTTCGCGAGCACGGTCTCCTCGCCGGAGTCGAGGTCACGGCGCCGCACGGCGAACAGTCCGTCGCGGTCGTCCGCGTAGAGGAGGCCCTTGCCGTCGGATGTCCAGGCCGGTCCCGACACATAGCGGGTGGGCGGGGCCTGGAGGATCTTCCGGGGCGGGCGTCCACCCGACGTCCCGGCGGTCCACAGGCAGTTGAGGGCGGCGAAGGCGACGCTGCGGCCGTCGGGCGAGAGCGCGGGCAGGTGCAGGGAGCGCACGCGCCGGACGCCGGTGCCCTCGAAGTCGTACGCCTTGCCGCGGTAGCGGGGCCGTTGCACGGGCAGCGCGGCCGTGAACGGGATCTCCTCCCCCGTCGCGGGTGCCTTCGGGTCGATCAGGCGGAAGTGGCCGTCCACCGCGAGCAGCAGCCGTCCGCCGTCGGTCCAGCGGGGCGGGGCGGGCAGGACGTCGCCGTCGACGGGGACGGGCCTGGCGTCCACGACGAGGGTGCAGGAGGCGCTGGGTGCGGGCGTGGTGCGCAGATACGCCAGGCGGCCGCCGGGTGCGACGGCCGGGGTCATGAGCTGGGCGCCGGAGTCGTCGGTGTGCTCGACGGTGACCGGTCCCGAGCCGTCGGCGGCGACCGAGGCGACGGTGTCCGCGCGCAGGGTCCCCGTGGCGGTGACGGCAGCCCGCACGAACAGCACGCGCTCGCCGTCCGCCGACCAGGCGGGGTCGAAGTCCTCCCAGGCGCCGTCCTGTGCCGGCCCCCGCTGTCCGGGGTGTCCGGTGAGCCGGGTCAGCGCCCCGGAGCGCACGTCGGCGACCCAGACGCGGTACGGGCTGCCGGTCACGGTGTCGCCGCCGCGCTCGGAGGCGAACGCGATCCGGGTGCCGTCCGGCGACCAGGCGGGGCCGCGGTCGTCCCAGGGGCCGTCGGTGAGCTGACGTACCCCGCTGCCGTCGGGCCGCAGTGTCCACAGGTGGAAGCCGCCGCCGCGGTAGGCGCACACGACCAGGCGGCTGCCGTCGGGCGAGAACTGGGGGCGGGTGGGTTCGAGGCCCGGCGGGGTGAGGGCGACGGCGGCGCCGCCGGTGCGCGGGATCGACCAGAGGACGTTCTGCACTTCGGCGACGAGCCGGTCGCCGGCCGGGGAGAGCGTCGCGGAACCGCCGGTGGCGGCGGTCAGGGTGAGGGTGGCCGAGTGGGTGAAGGCGGCCGAGGCGGCCGAGGCGGGTGGATGCGCGGCCGCGACGGTGGTGGCGGTGACGCCGGCGGCCTGGAGGAATCTGCGGCGGGAGAGCGGACCGGGCCAGGAAGTGTCGGATGTGCCGTGGACGTCCAAGGGAGCCTCCAGTGCGCGCGGGTGAGGTGCCGGACGACAGGGGCCCTTCCCCTCAGGGGCGGCCCCTGCGCCCGAACACCGTGTCCGGGAGCGGTTTTTCGCCCCCGGACATCAACCCCTCAGCTCACAGACCGTCACGCACCATCGCCTCGACGATCCGCACGTGGCGGTCGGCCGCCGTACCCGAGAACTCGTTGTCGTAGTTGAGGCCGTACGGCCAGAAGTGCCCGCCTCCGGTGGACAACTTGGCCGAGGAACCGTCGAACTGCCGCACGAGGGCGGTCGCCTGAGCACCTGTCCAGGTGCCGCTGTTGCCACCGTGCGAGGACCAGCCGGCACTCGTGCCCACGCCGATGGTGTGGGCGATCTCGTGCAGAGCGGTCCGCTCGGTCATGTAACTGCGGTTGCTGCCGAAGCGGATGGTCCCGTTGAGGTTGCCGTCCGCGGTGGGCACGCTCGTGTCGTAGCGGACCGTGATGGATTTGCCCAGGTCGCTGAGGTTGTTGTAGCGGGCCACCGCGGCGTTCATGGCCGAGGTGATCTGGGTGTACGCCGACTGCTGGTCCGCGGTGGGGTTGCTCGCCCGCTCCAGGGTCCAGGTGATGGTGGCCGCCGCGACCTGTTCGTGGGGTGGGGGCGTGGCGGACGGGGCGGCCTGGGCGATACCGGGGCCGGCCAGGAGCGCGGCGGCGAGCGCGGTCGCGAGCGCGGCCTTGCGTGGGTTCATGTGGGGTCCTCTTGTGGGGGGAATCCCGTGGGGTGGATCCCGTGGGGGGAAGTCGAGGCATGAACTGGAAAGCGCTTTCCAAGGTGGCAGGGATGCTAGTGACCTGTCTTGACCATGTCAACGACTGTGGCCGGCTCGGACCTCAGCGCACCAGGCACGGACGTTTCGCGTCGAACGTCCAGCCCTCGACCAGGTACTGCATCCCCGCGGCGTCGTCCCGACCCGCCGAGGCCACCTCCTCGTGCAGCTCCTGCGCGGCCCGCAGCCGGTCGCGGTCCAGCCGGACCCCTAGGCCGGGCGCGTCCGGGACGGCGACCTCGCCGCCGTTGATCCGGGGCGGTTCCACGGTGAGCCGTTCCATGCCCTCCTGCCAGATCCAGTGGGTGTCGAGGGCGTTGTACTCCCCCGGGGCGGCCGCGCCGCAGTGCGTCATCATCGCGAGCGAGATGTCGAAGTGGTTGTTGGAGTGGCAGCCCCAGGTCAGGCCCATGGCGTGACACAGCTGGGCGACCCGGACCGAGCCCTGCATGGTCCAGAAGTGCGGGTCGGCGAGCGGGATGGACACCGACTGCAGGGCGAGGGCGTGGGTGAGCTGCCGCCAGTCCGTGGCGATCATGTTGGTCGCGGTGGGCAGCCCGGTGGCCCGGCGGAACTCGGCGAGGATCTCCCGTCCCGAGTAACCGCCTTCGGCACCGCAGGGATCCTCAGCGTAGGCGAGCGTGCCGACGAGCGGACGGCACAGCTCGACCGCCTCGCGCAGGGACCAGGCACCGTTCGGATCGAGGGTGATCCGCGCCTCGGGGAACCGCTCCTTGAGGGCGTGCACGGCCTTCACCTCCTCGCTGCCCGCCAGGACCCCGCCCTTGAGCTTGAAGTCGCGGAAGCCGTAGTGGTCGTAGGTGGCCTCGGCCTGGCGGACGATCGCCTCGGGCGTCAGCGCCTCCTCGCGCCGGACGCGGTACCAGTCGACGTCCGCACCGGGCTCACGGACGTAGGCGAGGTCGGTGCGGTCCGGGTCGCCGACGTAGAAGAGATAGCCCAGGACCCTTACGGCGTCGCGCTGTTGGCCGTCGCCGAGCAGGGCGGCGACCGGGACGTCGAGGTGCTGTCCGAGCAGGTCCAGCAGCGCCGACTCGACGGCGGTGACCGCGTGCACGGTCGTCCGGAGATCGAAGGTCTGGGCGCCACGGCCGCCGGAGTCGCGGTCGGCGAAGGTGTCGTTGATCGTGCGCAGGACACGCTTGTAGTCGCCGGCGCGGGCGCCGACGACAAGGCTCTCGGCGTCGCGGAGGGTGCGGGTGATGGCGTCGCCGCCCGGCACCTCACCGAGGCCGGTGCGTCCCTCCGAGTCCTCCAGGACGACGACGTTCCGGGTGAAGTACGGGGCGTGGGCACCGGAGAGGTTGAGGAGCATGGAGTCCCGGCCGGCGACCGGGTGGACGGAGAACTTGGTGACGACGGGCTGGCTCATGGTGGGGCGGGTTCCTTCTGATGAGGTGGGGGGTCAGACGTTCAGGGCGTCCAGCACTTGTTCCAGGACCAGTACACCGCCGAGGCCCAGGATCGCGAGGACCGTCGTGTACGTGGTCCGCGCCTTGATCGCGTCGATGACGGACAGGTTGAAGTACTCCTTGAACATCCAGAAGCCCGGGTCGTTGACGTGCGAGAAGGCGATCGACCCGCAGGAGACGGCGAGCACCATGACCTCGGCGTGGACCCCGCCGCCCGCGAGCAGGGGCAGCGCCACGCCGGAGGCGGTGACGACGGCGACGGTCGCGGAGCCGAGGGCGATGCGGAGGATGGCCGCGATCAGCCAGGCCAGGATGATCGGGGAGATGGACCAGCCGTCGGTCGCGTCCTTGATGTAGTCGGATATGCCGCCCTCGACGAGGACGTTCTTGAAGGCACCGCCCGCTCCGATGACCAGCAGGATCATCGCCATCGCCTGGGCGGCCTCCTTGCAGGAGGTGCTGACGTCGGCGAGGCTGCGCCCCATGCGCGGCCCGAAGACCCAGACGGCGACGAGCAGGGTGAGCAGCAGGGCGATGGGCGCGGAGCCGATGAAGGCGACGAAGTGCAGTCCGGCGTTGTCGCCCGAGGTGGCCAGGTCGGTCACCGCGGCACCGGCGATCAGCACGACGGGCAGCAGGGCCACCGCCAGCGACCAGCCCATGCCGGGCATCTCCTCCTCCTCGAAGACCCGTTCGCTGACCAGACCCTTGGGGATCTCGGGGTTCATCCGCCGGACGAACGGCAGGCGCGGCCACAGCAGCGCGATGAACGCGCCGACCGGGACGGCGATGAACAGGCCGTAGAACAGGGTGAGTCCGACCGAGGCGTGGAAGGTGGCCGCGACGGCCGTGGGGCCCGGGTGGGGCGGCAGGAAGCTGTGCATGGTGGACAGGGCGATCGACATCGGCAGCCCCACCCAGAGCAGGTTGGCCCGGGTGACCCGGACCAGGGTGAAGGCGACCGGCACGATGATGACGAAGGCGACCTCGTAGAACATGGTCACGCCGATGAGCATCGCGGACAGCACCATGGCGACCTGAACCCAGCGCGGGCCGCACACGTCGAGGAGCCTGCCGGCGATCCGTTGGGCGGCGCCGGAGTCACCCATGACACGGCCCACCATGGCGCCGAGCCCGATGGTGAGCATCGTGTCGCCGATCTGGTCCCCGATTCCCTCGGAGAGGACGTCCGGGATGTCCTCCAGGCCGATGCCCCGGACCAGGGCGACCCCCACGGCGACGAGGAGGAGGGCGGCGAAGCCGTTCAGTTTCAGCTTCGTCATCAGAAAGAGCAGGGCGAGGACGCTGATCCCGACCACGACGAGCGGCATGTGTCAGTTCTCCCTTGAACTGGCAGGGCGGTGAGGAGAGTTCACCGGAGCACTCCTTCAAGTCACTCCGCTGAACGCGATCCTCATACAAAGACATCGTCTACATATGAGGACGGAGGCTAGATGTATGGATCGCCGGCGGTCAATGGGTCTGCGCGAATCGCCTTACGATCGGCCCATGTCGCAGCGCCCAGGCGTACCCGAGGTCAAATCGGCGGTCCGTACCGTCGCGGTGCTCGAACTCCTCGCCGCGCGAGGCGAACGGCCTGCGCGGTTGCGTGAGATCGCCGAGGCGCTGGGGGTTCCGCGGAGCAGCATGTACGCCCTCCTCCAGACCCTCGTGGAGTGCGGCTGGGTCCGCACCGACGCGACCGGGTCCCTCTACAGCGTCGGGATCCGCGCCCTGCTCACCGGCACGAGCTATCTGGACAGCGACCTGCGCGTCCGCGCGGTACGGCCGTTTCTCGACGAGGCGTCGGACGCGCTCGGCGAGACCATCCACCTCGCGCGACTGGACGGCCCGGACGTCGTCTACCTGGCCACCCGCGAGTCGCACGAGTACCTGCGCACGATCAGCCGCGTGGGCCGCCGGGTGCCCGCGCACGCCGGAGCACTGGGGAAAGCGCTGCTCGCGGAGCGCCCTGACGACGAACTCCCGCTCGGTGACGAGCCGTTGCGGGCGTTCACGGCCCGCACGCACACAACCCGGGCCGCTCTGCTCGCCGACCTCGCGGAGGTGCGGGCGCGCGGTCACTCGGTCGACCGGGAGGAGACGGTCGTGGGGATCGCCGGGTTCGGGTTCGCCCTGCGGTACGACACACCTGCCGTGGACGCGCTGAGCTGCTCGGTACCGGTGTCCCGGCTCACGGAGGAGCACGAGCGGCACATCGTGGCCGTGATGCGGGAGGTCCGCGCGAAGATCGAATCAGCGGTGCTGCTGCATGGTCGGGGGTGAGGGTGGGGTGGTGCGCCGCGGACCGCACGCCGGGTGCGGGGTGAGAGTGGGGCGGGGCGCCGCGGACCGCACGCCGGGTGCGGGGTGAGGGCGGGGCGGGACGCCTTGGACCGCACGACGGGTGCGGGATGAGGGCGGGGCGGAGCACCACGGACCACCCGACCGGCGCGAAGCGAAAGCGAGGCGGAGCACCACGGACCACACAACCGGCGCCAAATGAGGCCGGGACAGACCACGGACCACCCGACCGGCGCGAAGCGAAAGCGAGGGCGGAACGCCACGGACCACCCGACCGGCGCCTAATCAGGCCGGGACAGAGCACCACGGACCACACAACCGGCGCGAAGCGAAAGCGAGGCGGAGCACCACCGACCACGCGACCGGCGCGGAGGAGACGCGGGTGCGCCTCGCAGGCGGGGGCGTTGCGGACAGCGCCCCTGCGGCCCCTCCTACTCCTGCGGCGGCAGCACCTCCAGCGGGGCGACCGTGCGCCCACCCCGGACCACGGGCAGCCCTCGCACCATGCGGTCGATCATGTGCTCGTAACGCAGGCCCGCCTCGGCGAGGTAGGTGTCCTCCTCCGTCGCACCGCCGGTGAGGAGGACTTCCGGCACCAGGAGGTCCGACAGGCCGACGTGGGGATTCGGGTCCTCGACGATGAAGTCGCAGTCGTCGAGGTCGAGCCAGTCGGGCACCAGGGCACGCCCACGCAGACGCCCGCCCACCTCGGGAAGGAACTCGTCCCACATGACCGCCACCGTGGCCCGCAGGTCACCGAGCACCTCGACATGCTGCTCGGTGGAGTTGCCGAGGAAGGTCTCGACCTCGAGGTCGCCCTGGACCAGGAGGTAAGAGCTGCCCGTCAGGACGAGGTTGGCGACTTTCAGATCGCCGAGCACGATCAGCGACGGGCTGCCGTGGTCCAGATTGAGGATGTTGCCGTCGACCCACAGGTCACCGTCGATGACGTATCCGGTGACCGCCCCGTCGATGCCCTCGTACTCGGGCCGGCCGCCCGCCTTGATCCAGGGATTGCGGTGCCGGTACTGGTGGTCGTCCAGCCAGAGCGAGCCGGCCAGTTCCGCGGGCCCCGGGTGCAGGATGTACTCGTCCTCGTACAGAGCGCCGTAGGACGCCTGCGGGAAGCCGCGGCGCTCGAACAGCGCGACCGTCTCCGACCATGTGCGGTAGATCGTCTCCATGGCCGGAACAGTAGACGGCCGCACTGACACCCCACCGCCCCGGCCCCATCACGGAGTTGGGTACCCGGTCACGTACGTCCACCGGCCTTCACCACCCCTCACCGACTCCCCCGGCCCGAAGGCCGGTTCCGTCCGGGTTCTCAACCGCCCCGATGCCACAGGGAGACGGCCAGGGCCAGACCGGCCAGGGCGATCCCGATCCGTAGGGGCCTCTCGGGCAGGCGCCGTACGACGACCGGGCCGATACGGCTGCCCAGCAGGCAGCCGAGTCCCAGTGCGGCCGCCGCCGTCCAGTCGACCGGGGCCAGGAACGCGTAGGCGACGGCGGCGGTGACGTTCGCGGCGCCGGTGGCGATGTTCTTCACCGCGTTGGTGACCCGCAGGGGCTCGTTCCCGGACAGGGACAGCACCGCCAGCATCAGCACGCCCGCCGCGGCGCCGAAGTAGCCCCCGTAAAGGCCCACGAGAAGGACGGCGCCGGCCAGGGGCGAATTCCCGCGTGGCACGCCGTCGGTCAGCCGCGTGTGCCTCTCGGCCAGTCGGCGCAGGGGTTCGCGCACCAGGATCAGCACCGAGCCCAGGGCGATCAGCCAGGGGACGACCCGGCTGAACGCCGAGGCCGGTGTCCCGAGGAGCAGTGCCGCGCCGACGCAACCGCCGACGGCCGCGAGGATCGAGAGGCGTGCGAGGCGGCCGGCCTGTCCGCGCAGTTCCTCGCGTGAACCGGCCGCGGTGCCCGCCGTGTTGGCGAACAGCGCCACAGTGTTGGTCACGTTGGCGGCCACCGGGAGGAGGCCCGCGGCCAGCAGCGCCGGGTAGCTGAACAGCGAGGCCAGACCCGCTATGGAACCGGCCAGCCCGGAGGCGACACCGGCGACGGCGAGCAGGAGTGCGGAATCGGGCCCCACGTGGACTTCCCTTCTCTACGGACGCGTCATCCTCTCTCGCCGCTGTCCCCAATGAAAGACACCGTCTACATAGGGAGACAGCGTGACAGCATAGGCACACAGTCCCGTCCAGGCCGGAGGGCCATGGAGACGTTCACTGTCCGGCGCGACAACGTACCCATCCCCGCGACCGTGTCCTGGCGACGGGCAGCCGCGGTCATCGTCCCGGGGCTCGGCACCACGCAGGCCGACCTCGCCCAACTGCTGGGCGAGCTCCGTGACTTCCTCCCGCTCGCGACCTTCGATCCGCGCGGTCATGGACTGAGCAGCGGGGCGGCGAGCTACGCCTACGCCTCGTTCGCAGCGGATGCCGCAGCCATCATGGTCGCGCCCTGGCGCCTTCCGGGCCACTGGTCCTGATGGGGCACTCACTCGGTGCGGACCACGCCATGGACCACGCCGAGACGCTGCCGAAGGGGCCTCGCGCACTGATCCTCACCGACGGCGCCGTCCCCACACACCGCCCTCTCCACACCGAGGGCGAACTCACCGCGATGCGCGAGAGCCTCAGGGCATAGAGGCCTTGCCGGCGCGACGATTGCTCGCGGGGCCACCGCGCCGGCACCTGTTGTCGGCCGACGGCATCATCGGCCTGGTGCGTGAGGCCGAGGCATACCGGCGGACGTCGGCCGAGAGGTTCGCCCACGTCGAGTGCCCCATCGTGATGATCATGTCCGAGACCATGGCCGGGACATCGGGAGACCGCGCCCGCCAACTCACCACGACCTGGCGTGAGTCCGTCGACCAGCTCGCGGCGAGCAGGCCGTCGATCACCGTACGCCGGGTGCCCGGCGGGCACGATCTCGTGGTCACCCACCCCGAGCAGGTCCTGGCCCACATCCTGGCGACCGGCACCCATCACCGAGCCGAGCCACGCCACACCCCTGCCCCGCCCCGCCCCGCCCCGCCCCGCCCGCAAGGGGATGCAGAGCGGCCGACAGGGCTTGTCGATACGTCCTGACAAATCTATTGACATCACCCGCGGGGCATTTCATAGTACGACCACCTAGCGCGCACTAGTAACGCGCTCTAGTAGCCCGACGCGCGGCCCACACCCACGGCTGTCGCGACAACGTCTCCCGCCCCGCAAGGCGCCCCAAGCCGCTTGCCCGCGCTCCCCGGACCGGGCGGGGGCTCCTTGGCGGGGGCCGGATCCTCATTCCCACCTGAACCGCACAGCGAGGTGCAAGGGACATGCGCAGAAACCACCGAGCCGCCGCCCTGGCCGCGACCGTCCTGACGGGCGCCCTGCTCGTCGCCGGCTGTTCCAGCAGCTCCGGCGGCAAACAGTCCGAGGAGGACGACACGGCCGGCGTCTCCGCCGGCAAGGCCGGCACCCCCCGCATGACCATCGCCCTGATCACCCACGCCGAACCCGGCGACACCTTCTGGGACCTCATCCGCAAGGGTGCCCAGGCCGCCGCCGCCAAGGACAACATCAAGCTGGTCTACTCCTCCGACCCCAGCGCGGGCGCCCAGGCCAACCTGGTGCAGAACGCCATCGACCAGAAGGTCGACGGCATCGCCCTGACCGCCGCCAAGCCCGACGCCATGAAGGCCGTCACCGCCAAGGCCGAAAAGGCCGGCATCCCCGTCGTCGGCTTCAATTCCGGCCTCGACGACTGGAAGCAGTTGGGCATGCTCGAATACTTCGGCCAGGACGAGAACATCGCCGGCCAGGCCTTCGGCGAACGCCTCAACTCCCTCGGCGCCAAGCACGCCCTGTGCGTCGTCCAGTCCCAGGGCCAGGTCGCCCTGGAATCCCGCTGCGCGGGCCTCGCCAAGGGCTTCACCGGCAAAACCGACAAGATCTACGTCACCGGCACCGACATGCCCTCCGTGAAGTCCACCATCACCGCCAAGCTCCAGCAGGACTCCTCCATCGACCAGGTCGTCACCCTCGGCGCCCCCTTCGCCCTGACCGCCGTCCAGTCCGTCAAGGACGCCGGCAGCAAGGCCAAGGTCGCCACCTTCGACCTCAACAAGGACCTGGTCGCCGCCGTCCAGAACGGCTCCGTCGAATTCGCCGTGGACCAACAGCCTTACCTCCAGGGCTACCTGGCCGTCGACGCCCTGTGGCTCTACAGGACCAACGGCAACTTCAGCGGCGGCGGCGAACAGCCCGTGCTGACCGGTCCGGCCTTCATCACCAAGGACAACGCCGACACCGTGGCCAAGTTCGCGGCGAAGGGCACCCGGTGATGGGCACGGCTCAGCAGGCTGCGCCGGCGGTGACGACACCGCCGGCCTCCGGCCCCGGCAAGGGCAAGGACAGGCGCACTTCCGAACGCCCCCTGCCGCTGAGATTGTTGGCGCGTCCTGATGTGGGTGTGTTCCTGGGCACGGTGGCGGTGCGAGTGTTCTGACGTCTACGCCGGCGCCAGGCGCCAGCGTCCTGACCCCCGACGAGCGCACCGCCGCCCTGGGGGCAAGCAGTCCGGCGTCATCCTCAAGTACGTGGCACGGCCCGGGACCAGATCACCCTGGAAGAGCTCACCGACCGCATGGCCGACGGCGCCGAACTCGCAGCCCTCAAGCACGGGTTGTCCCGCCCAGGACGCTTGCCCCCGGTCCTGCTTCCCCGCCCTACTCCCCCACCCTAGAAGCCCCCCGGCTCTTCCTGATGAGTTGCAGCCCGGCGACGATCCGGTACAGGCCGTAGACCAAGGGACCCCAGATCACGACATCCGGACCCACACCCGCACCCCGAACCTGCCCGAACGTGACCACGGCGACGAGCAGCCCCCCGATGCACCAGGCCGCGCCGAACTCGATCGACCGCCTGCCCCTCGCCTCCCCCGCGGTCCGCTGCTCCGGGGAGACGCCACTGGACACAGTGGGCGAAGTCCCGCCCGGCCGTACACCGTTGTCCGTCAATCCGGTTCCCGAGTCGATGGTGCCCGGGCCGGTCGGACGGTCCCCCGCGCCACCCGACCGGCCGTCGGTTTGTGCCAGCGGAACGCTAGCGGGCCGCCGTCGTCGCGGTCTTGGAAGAATTTGCACTCCCGGAGAGAGCCATCGCCCCCTCCACCCGGCGCGCGGCCACCATCTGTCCGGGCGTGGTCCCGGCGATGGCCCGGAACTCCCGGTTGAGGTGCGCCTGGTCGTAGAAGCCGCAGGCCGTGGAGATCTCGGTCAGGCTCGCGGCCCCGCGACCCAGCAACGCCACGGCGTGACGGAAGCGCAGCACCCGGGCCGACGCTTTCGGGGTGAGCCCGATCTGCTGGGTGAACCGGCGGCTCAAGTACCCCTGGCTCCAGCCCACCTCGGCGGCGACACGGGCGATCGGGATCGCTCCCGCGCTCCCCGAGAGCAGGTGCCAGGCTCGTGCCACCTCAGGCGTGGGACACGGGCCGTACTCGAGCCGGGTGAGCAGCGCCGCGTCCAGCAGGTCGAACCTGGCGGCCCAGTCGGATGTCGCCGCCATCCGCTCGACCAGCACGCCGGCGTCGGGCCCCAGAACGTCCCGTATCTCGACGGTCAGGTTCGTCAACTCGCTCATCGGCATGCCGAACAGCCGGTACGCGCCCAGGGGTGTGAACTCCACCCGGATCGCCTCCTGGCCGCCGGGATGCGTACAGATCGCGGGCCGGTCCTCCAGCCCCACCACCAGCGACCCGATGCTCCCGCTGCCCGCGCCCCGCACACCCAGCCGCCGCACCTGCGAGAACGGCTCCGCGAGGCTGATCAACAAGGTCGCACGCCCGGTCGGCACCAGCCGGGCCTCGTAGGGTGTCGCCACCGCTTCCCGGTAACCGACGTAGCTGCGCAAGTACGGCCGTAACCCCGGATGCCAGGGCCTGGTCACCCGCCACAGCCCACCGAGCCGCGCGATCTCGACCGCGCCGCATGCACCGACCGCGCCGCCCGCGGCGATCGCGTCGATCACGCCCGCGCCACCACCCCCACCCCCACCCGTCCCCGCCATGCCGTCGCGTGCGCCAGGACCCACTGGGAGCGCTCCTTCCACTCCGAGGAACCGCCCGGAGCCGACCCCTCACAGCTCCATGACATCCAGCATCCAACGTCAACGCGCCCGACTCAGGAGTGAAGAAGTGAAGTTGGCATGCAGATGCGTGCGGATCCGATGTCGTCCGAGGCGATACAGCGGAGACCATGCAGGGAAGCGATACAGCAGAGGCGAACGCGGCCCGGCCCGCGACGCACGCCGACGGCAGGCCCACCCGCGCGCTCACCCGAACACCCTTGCCGACAATCGAGCACCGACCTACGCTGACTTTGTGCCGCCGATAAACAAAACGCGAACACCCATCGCCGTGCCGGACAACTCCCTCACCCGACTCCGTATCGCCCTCACCGTCTTCTTCGCCCTCGACGGCTTCGTCTTCGCCGGGTGGGTCGTCCGTATCCCCGCGATCAAGGAGCAGACCGGGGCCTCCGCCAGCGCCCTCGGTCTCGCCCTCCTCGGTGTCTCGGCCGGCGCGGTGATCACGATGATGCTCACAGGACGGCTGTGCCGCCGTTACGGCACCCACCGGGTCACCGTCGTCTGCGCCGTCCTGCTCTCCCTCAGCGTCGCCCTGCCTCCACTGACCCACTCCGCGCCGGCGCTCGGTGCCGTGCTGCTGGTCTTCGGGGCCGCGTACGGCAGCATCAACGTCGCGTTCAACAGCGCCGCGGTCGATCTGGTGGGCGCGCTGCGGCGGCCCATCATGCCGAGCTTCCACGCGGCCTTCAGCCTGGGCGGCATGCTCGGTGCCGGGCTCGGCGGACTGGTCGCCGGGGACCTGTCGCCCACGCGGCACCTGTTCGGCCTCACCGTGATCGGTCTGCTCGTCACCGCCGTCGCGGGCCGGACCCTGCTGCGCATCCAGCCCCCGGAACCGGCGCGGGACACACCGCGGCACGGGTCCGCGCCCCACCCTCCGGACACCACACCCGCCCGCACCCGCACCCGCGGCCTCGTCATCACCTTCGGCCTGATCGCCCTGTGCACGGCCTACGGCGAAGGAGCGCTGGCCGACTGGAGCGCCCTGCATCTGGAGCACGACCTGGACGCCACACCCGGCGTCGCGGCGGTCGGTTACTCGTCCTTCGCGCTCGCCATGACCATCGGCCGACTGACCGGCACCAGGCTGCTCGAACGACTCGGCCAGACCCGCACGCTCGTGGGCGGCGGCACCACCGCCGCGCTCGGCATGCTGCTCGGCGCTCTCGCGCCCTCCGTCTGGGCGGCACTGCTCGGCTTCATGATCACAGGGCTCGGTCTGGCCAACCTCTTCCCCGTCGCCGTCGAGCGCGCGGGCAGGCTGGCCGGTCCCGACGGGGTCGCCATCGCCTCCACCCTCGGATACGGCGGGATGCTCCTCGGCCCGCCCGCCATCGGCTTCATGGCCGACTGGTTCTCTCTTCCCGCCGCCCTCACCAGCGTCGCGGCGCTCGCCGCCACCGCCGCGGTCATCGCGGCGCTGACCCGACGCGCGGCCGCGGGCTGATCACGCCTCGAAGCGATCCCCTCCTCCGCGATCCACGCCTCCCGCGGGCCTCGCTCACCGACGCGTGGCGCTACGGGCTTCGCGACAAACTTCCAGGTCGCGACGAACGTCCCGGTCGCGACGGACCCCCGTCCTCCCCTGTCACAAGAGCGAGAGGCTCACCCGGATCACCCCGTATGACTGCGGATCACCCCGCATCACTCCGGATGAGCCACCGCCTCCTTCTGCAACTGCACGGCCGCCAACAGACTCAGCTTCGGCTCCGCCTTGCGCAGGGCCCGCACCGCCGCGACCGAGGTGATGTCACCCGTGAAGCCGACGTCGGCCAGCCGGGAGCGGACCCAGCGGGCGCGCAGCCCGGCCTCGGTGGCGGCGGCGGTGGACTCGACGAGCGCCACGGCCCGTTCCAGCCCGGGGCGTTCCTCGGGCGGGGCCTCGTCCAGCGCCTGGCGCAGGGCCGCTCCGACGACGTCCGCGTCCCGGACGAGCAGCACGAAGTTGTGTTTCTTGTTCAGTCCCGCGATTCCCGACATGCGGATCATCGTGACCGTCGGGTTCCGCGTCCGCCAAGCGACTTGAGGAGCCTCAGAGCCTCAGGGCCTCAGGGCCTCCGACCCCGCCGCTCCGTCACGCACCGCGCGCGTCGCTCAGCCCAGCTTCTTCAGCAGTTCGGTGGCGAGCGGCGCGGAGGACGCCGGGTTCTGCCCGGTCACCAGGTTGCCGTCGACGATCACATGCGGGGCCCACGGCTCGGCGACCTCGACCTGGACGCCGGCCTCGGTGAGCCGGTCCTGGAGGAGCCACTTGGCCTTGTCGGCGAGGCCCGCCTGGGTCTCCTCCTCGTTGGTGAAGGCGGTCACCCGGCGCCCGGCGAACGCGTTGGAACCGTCCGCCTTCGTGGCGGCGAGCAGCGCGGCCGGGGCGTGGCAGACGACTCCGAGGGGCTTGCCGCTCTCCAGGGCCCGGGCGAGCAGCCGGCCCGAGTCCGCGTCGACCGCGAGGTCCTCCATCGGTCCGTGGCCGCCGGGGTAGAAGACGGCCGCGTAGTCGTCGAGGTCGACCTCGTCCAGCCGTACCGGGGCCTGGAGCTCGGCGGCCGAGGCGAGCACCGCGGCGATCCGGTCGGCGTTCTCCTGCCCGCCGTTGACCTCGGCGGCGAGGCTGCCCTTGTCCACGGTCGGCACGACACCACCCGGGGTGGCCACGACGATCTCGTGTCCGGCGGCCTTGAAGGCCTCGTACGGGGCGACGGCCTCCTCGGCCCAGTAGCCGGTCGGGTGCTGCGTGCCGTCGGCCAGGGTCCACTGGTCGGCACCGGTCATCACAAAGAGGATCTTCGACATGGTGAAACCGTAGTCCTGTCCTGCCATAGAAATCCAATAGGCTCATACATATGAGGGATAGGAACACCAATGGCTTCGGGGGTCCGGGGCCGATCGTCGGTCCTCCGTTGGACCTGAACCTGCTGCGGACGTTCCTGGCCGTGTACCGCACCGGTTCGTTCACCGCCGCCGCCCGGCTCCTCGGTCTGTCCCAGCCCACGGTGACCACCCAGATCCGCGCTCTGGAACGGCAGTTCGGCCGCGAGCTGTTCGAGCGCCGGGCGCGGGGCGTGACCCCGGCGCCGTACGCGGACGAGCTCGCCGCCCGGATCGTGGAGCCCCTGGACTCGCTCGCCGCGGTGGCGGGGCCCGCCGGGGGCCCGGAGGACGGCCCGGCCGAGCCGGTGCATCTCGCCGGCCCGGCCGAGCTGCTGTCCCGGTGTGTCCTGCCCGGTCTCGCGCCGCTGATCGACAAAGGGGTACGGCTGCGCATCACGCCGGGTCTGACCGAACCGCTCCTGGACGACCTGCGCGCGGGCCGCCACGACCTGGTGATCGCCACGTTCCGGCCGCGGGGCCGCACGCTCACGGCCGCGCCGCTCAACGACGAGGAGTTCGTGCTGGTCACCTCCCCCTCCTGGGCCCGGCGGCTCGGCGCTCCGCAACACATCGTGGCCGCGCTGCACGGCGTCCCGCTCGTTGCCTACGCCGAGGACCTGCCCATCGTGCGCCGCTACTGGCGGCACGTCTTCGGCCGCCGCCTGGTTCGGCAGCCCGACCTGACCGTGCCCGACCTCAACGGCGTCAAGGCCGCGGTGGTCGGGGGGACCGGGTTCAGCGTGCTCCCCCGCTACCTGTGCGCCGAGGAGCTGGCCTCGGGCGCTCTGGTCCTGCTCCACGACCCCGACGACCCGCCCATCAACACGGCGTTCCTGGTGCAGCGGCCCGGTACGTCCGGCAGTCCGCACGTGGCGCTGGTCCGTGACCACCTGCTTCAGGCCGCCCGGGACTGGTAGCCCGGCGAGATCGGGGACCGGGCGTCGTCAGGCACACTCCTTCCATGGAGACAGCCGAGTTCATCCGGATCCTGGACCGCGAGGGCCAGTTGCTCGCGTCGGCCGCCGAAGCGGCGGGCCCCGACGCCAAGGTGCCGACCTGCCCGCAGTGGCAGGTGCGGGACCTGCTGCGGCACACGGGCACGGTGCATCGCTGGGCGACGGCGTTCGTGGCCGAGGAGCTCACCGACTTCCGCCCCTTCGGCGACGAACCGGCCCTCGACGGGGAGGAGTTGCTGGCCTGGTTCCGCACCGGCCACCGCCTCCTGGTCGACACGCTGGACGCCGCCGCGCCCGACGTACGCTGCTGGCACTTCCTCCCCGCCCCCTCGCCGCTCGCCTTCTGGGCCCGGCGGCAGGCCCACGAGACGGCCGTGCACCGCTTCGACGCGGAGGCGGCGCGCGGGGGCAGGACCGAGGAGTTCGGGCGGGACTTCGCGGCCGACGGCATCGACGAGTTGCTGCGCGGCTTCCACGCCCGCGAGAAGAGCCGGGTCCGCAGCGCCGAGCCCCGGGTGCTGCGGGTACGGGCGGACGACACGGACGGCGCGGTGTGGACCGTACGACTGACCGAGGAGCCGCCCGCGACCGAGTACGGCGAGACGGGGGACGCCGACTGCGAGGTGTCCGGGCCCGCCGCACGGCTGTACCCGGCGCTGTGGAACCGGCTGCCGCTCCCGCGGGTGACCGGGGACGCGTCGGTCGCGGAGCTGTGGCGGGAGAAGTCCGCCGTGGGCTAGGAGGAGGGTTCCAACATCCGGGTGAGGACTGCGCGTTGCACCGGAAGGGCGTCACGGTGCAGCGCGCGCCCCTTGGAGGTGAGCGACACGCGTACGCCCCGCCGGTCCTCGGCGCACAACCCGCGCTCGACGAGGCCGTCCTTCTCCAGCCGGGCGATCAGCCGTGACAGCGCGCTCTGACTCAGATGGACCCGCTCGGAGATCTCCTGCACGCGGTAGGCGCAGCCGCCGTCGGCCAGCACGTCCAGGACCTCGAAGTCGCTGCCGCACAGGCCGTGTTGCTGAAGAGCGCGGTCCAGTTCGCACTGCGTGCGCGCGTGCAGCGCCAGGATGCCCCGCCACTGCTCCGCGAGTGCCTGCTCGGGCTTCTTCGCCACCATGCGCGGCACCGTAGCAGAGAAGACGAATTATTGCATCGGAATTAAATGCGGTTGCATTCGATGCATGCGCATGTAGTCTCTTCGCCATGACCTCTCCGCTCACCACCCCCGCGGACGCGTCCTCAGCGGTCCGCTGGACTCCCAGGCTCTGGGGCACCCTGCTGGTGCTGTGCGCCGCGATGTTCCTGGACGCCCTGGACGTGTCGATGGTCGGCGTCGCGCTCCCGTCCATCGGCGCCGACCTGGGCCTTTCCACCTCGACGCTGCAATGGATCGTCAGCGGCTACATCCTCGGCTACGGCGGCCTGCTGCTCCTGGGCGGCCGGGCCGCCGACCTGCTGGGCCGGCGCCAGGTCTTCCTGGTGGCCCTCGGCGTCTTCGCGGTCGCCTCACTCCTCGGCGGTCTCGTCGACTCGGGCCCGCTGCTGATCGCCAGCCGTTTCATCAAGGGCCTCAGCGCCGCCTTCACCGCGCCCGCGGGCCTGTCCATCATCACCACGACGTTCGCCGAAGGCCCCCTGCGCAACCGCGCGTTGTCCATCTACACCACCTGCGGCGCCACCGGCTACTCGATGGGCCTGGTCTTCTCCGGCCTGCTCACGGAGGCGAGTTGGCGCTACACCATGTTGCTGCCCGCCCCCGTCGCCCTGATCGCCCTCGTCGTCGGCCTGCGGCTGCTGCCGCGCAGCGAGCGCGAGCAGAGCACCGGCGGCTACGACATCCCCGGCGCCGTCCTCGGGACCGTCTCGATGCTGCTGCTGGTGTTCACCGTCGTCCAGGCACCGGAGGCGGGCTGGGGTTCGGCCCGTACGCTCCTGTCCTTCGTCGCCGTGATCGCCCTGCTGGCCGCCTTCGTGGCCGTCGAGCGACGCAGCCCGAGCCCGCTGATCCGGCTCGGCGTGCTCCGCTCGGGACCCCAAGTGCGCGCCCAGTTGGGGGCGTTGACGTTCCTCGGCAGCTACATGGGCTTCCAGTTCCTGGTGACCTTCTACATGCAGCAGCTGCTCGGTTGGTCGGCGCTGCACACCGCGCTCGCGTTCCTGCCGGCGGGTGCGCTGGTGGCCCTGTCCGCGACCAAGGTGGGTACGGTCATCGACCGGATCGGCACACCGCGGCTGATCGTGGCGGGCTTCGCGCTGATGGTCGTCGGCTATCTGCTGTTCCTGCGCATCGACCTCGACCCGGTCTACGCGTCGGTCATCCTGCCGACCATGCTGCTGGTGGGCGCCGCCTTCGCGCTGACCTTCCCGTCCCTCAACGTCCAGGCCACCAACGGCGTCGACGAGCACGAGCAGGGCATGGTCTCGGGCCTGCTCAACACCTCGGTCCAGGTGGGCGGTGCCCTGTTCCTCGCCGTGGTGACGGCGGTCCTGACGGCGAACGCCCCCGAGGAGGGCGCGTCCCCGCAGGCCGTGCTCGACAGCTATCTGCCCGCCCTGACGGTGGTCACCGCGATCGCGCTCGTCGGCCTGCTCATCTCGCTCACGGGACTGCGCGTCCGGCGTCGGCGGCCGTCCGTCGTGGTCGCCAAGTCCCTCTCCCCGGAGGCGGAACGCGTACCCGTACGCGACTAGGGGGCCGTCTCCCCACCGTGGGCCCGGCGGAGCTGCTTGCTCCGCCGGGCCCACGGCTGTGAGACTCGAAGGATGGAGACGTACGGGGGACGCCGGAGCCAGGCGGAGCGGGACGCCATCACCGTCGAGACCGGATACGCGCTGTGCAGTGCGCTGTTCGCGGCGGCGGTGCTGTTCGGGGCGGTGGCGGGACCGGCGCTGCTGTTCGAACTGCCGGGCACGGTGGAGAAGTTGCTGCTGCGGGCCGGGCTGGCGATCGCGCTGATGGTCTTCGTCGCCCGGGTGGTCAGCGTGCTGGTGCGCTTCCGGCGGGAGCGCCCTCAGCCCAGCCAGCCGGGCCGCACCAACCCCGACTCGTAGGCCAGCACCACCAGTTGGGCCCGGTCTCGGGCGCCCAGCTTGACCATGGTGCGGCTGACGTGGGTCTTGGCGGTGAGCGGGCTGACGACCAGGCGGCGGGCGATCTCCTCGTTGGACAGGCCGATGCCGACCAGGGCCATCACCTCCCGTTCCCGTTCGGTGAGCCCGGCGAGGGCCCCTTCGGCCGCGGGCTCCTTGGAGCGGGCCGCGAACTCGGCGATGAGACGGCGGGTCACCCCCGGTGACAGAAGCGCGTCCCCGTCGACCACGGCCCGCACGGCACGCAGGAGTTCCTCCGGTTCGGTGTCCTTGACCAGGAAGCCGGAGGCGCCGGAGCGGATCGCCTCGAAGACGTACTCGTCGAGCTCGAAGGTGGTGAGCATGATCACCTTCACGTCCCGCAGAGCGGCGTCCTCGGTGACGCGCCGGGTCGCGGCCAGACCGTCGAGCAGCGGCATCCTGATGTCCATCAGGACGACGTCCGGCCGCAGTTCACGCACCTTGCGCAGCGCCTCCTCACCGTCCGGGGCCTCTCCCGCCACCTCGATGTCCGGCTGCGCGTCGAGCAGGGCCCGGAAACCGGCCCGCACGAGCGACTGGTCGTCGGCTAGCAGTACACGGATCACCGGTCGTCCTCCTCGGCCTTCACCTTGAGCGGCAGTACGGCGAGCACCCGGAACCCTCCCTCGGGACGCGGACCCGCCTCGATCGTGCCACCGAGCGCGGCGGCCCGCTCCCGCATTCCGGCCAGCCCGTTGCCGCTGCCGCCCGCGTCGGCTCCGGTCGCGGGTCCGTCGTCGTCGATACGGAGCCGTAGCGCGTCCGCGTCGTGATCGAGCCGCACGCGCGCGTGCCGCGAGCCCGAGTGCCGCACGACGTTGGTGAGCGCCTCCTGGACGATCCGGAAGGCGGCGAGGTCCGCGCCGGGAGCCAGTCCGGGCGCCGATCCCTCCACCTCGACCGTGAGGCCCGCGCCGGCGGCCTGGGACACCAGCTCGGGCAGGCGGTCGAGGCCCGGCGCGGGGGCGCGCGGCGCGTCACCGGGTGTGCGCAGCGTGTCGAGCACCTGGCGCACCTCGCCGAGCGCCTCCTTGCTGGCGGCCTTGATGGTGGTGAGCGCGGTGCGGGCCTGTTCGGGGTCGGTGTCGAGGAGGGCGAGGCCGACGCCTGCCTGGACGTTGATGACGGAGATGCTGTGCGCGAGGACGTCGTGCAGTTCACGGGCGATCCGCAGCCGTTCCTCGTCGGCGCGGCGCCGCGCGGCCCTGGCACGCTCGGCCCGCTCCCGGGCCCACTGCTCGCGGCGGGTCCGGGCCAGCTCCGAGACCGCGACGATGGCGACGACCCAGGCGGCGACCACGCCCTCCTGTCCCCAGGGGGCGGCCGAGTCCCCGCTCGGCGGCAGCCACTGGTAGAGCCAGTGGGCCACCAGGACGTGTCCGGCCCACAGCATCCCGAGCGCGGTCCAGGCGGCCCTGCGGTGTCCGGCCACGACGGCGCTGAAGCAGGCGAGGGCGACGGTGAGGAACACGGGCCCGTACGGATACCCGGCCCCGAGATACAGCATCGCGGCGGCCGCCGTACCGAAGGCGACGAGCACCGGCTGCCGGTGCCGCCACAGCAGCAGCCCGCAGCCGATCACCAGCAGCGCCCGCGCGAACGGATCGAGCGCGGCCCGCTCGCCGGCCTGCTGGTGTGCCGCGTAGTTCGACCCGCCGAGCACGAAGAACGTGAGCAGCAGGGTGGACGGCCACGGCCACCGGGCAGCCTGCCCGTCACCACCGGCGCTCCGCCGCCACGACGGCCCGTGCCGCCACCACCGCGGCGAACCTCCCGCGCGCATGCCCCGCTCACCGTCCATGACAGTCACGCTAGACGCCCCCGTCCGACCAGGACGTCCCCCGAGCGTGGTGATCACGCGTACTCCCCGCGAAGTACGTGGGTCACCGCTGTCGCAGCCCCACGCTCCGTCCCAGTTGCCGCACCGCGTGCCGGAAGAACGGCTCCCGCTCCTCCACGACCCGGTTGAACTGCCCGAAGAGCTCGAAGCCGACCAGGCCGAAGAGCTGGGCCCAGGCCGCCACCAGAGGCGCGCCCACCTCGGACGGCAGGTCGGGAGCGAGGTCGGCGACGATGCGGGAGGACTCCGCCCGGAGGTCTTCGGGGACCGGAGGCAGCTCCGCGAGGCCCGGGCCCTGGTGGGCGTCACGGACGACGCCGATCAGGAGGAGACCGACACGAGCGGCGGGCGGGACGGTGGTCTGCGGTGCCGTGTAGCCGGGCACGGGAGAGCCGTAGATCAGCGCGTACTCGTGCGGATGCTCCAGCGCCCAACGGCGTACCGCCTCGCACACCGCGACCCAGCGCTCCAGCGGGTCTGCGCCGACGACCGCTTCGTGCGCCCGTTCCGCGCTCTCCCCGAGCGAGTCGTACGCGTCGATGATCAGGGCGGTGAGCAGGTCGTCGCGGCTCGGGAAGTAGCGGTACAGCGCCGAGGAGACCATCCCCAGCTCACGCGCCACGGCCCGCAGCGAGAGCTTCGCCGCGCCCTCCGCCGCGAGCTGCCGGCGCGCCTCGTCCTTGATGGCGGCGGTGACCTCGATCCGGGCGCGGGCCCGGGCTCCTTGTGCGGTGCTCATGCGACCAGTCTCGCACAAGAAGAGAGCAGCGCACACAAACGAGAGCACTGCTCTTGCTTTCGGTCGCCGATCCATGCAGACTGACGACAGACGAAAACGAGAGCACCGCTCTCTCAACCGATGGGGGACCCCATGTCGACGCCGTACTACCTCAAGGGCAGCCCGCTCAACGTCCGCCTCAACAGCGTCATCGGCTGGCTCGCCCGCCACGGCTTCAGCCTCGCGGGTACGGCGGAGATGTCGGTGCGCGGTCGCAAGAGCGGGCAGATGCAGCGCATCCCGGTCAACCCGCACACGTACGAGGGCGGGCAGTACCTGGTCTCGGCGCGTGGCCACTCCCAGTGGGTGCGCAACATGCGTGCCGCGGGCGGCGGGGAGCTGCGGGTCGGCCGCAAGGTGCGCCAGTTCACCGCGGTGGAGCTTCCCGACGCGGAGAAGCTCCCGATCCTGCGGACCTACCTGGAGAAGTGGGGCTGGGAGGTCAACCAGTACTTCCAGGGCGTGACCGCCAAGTCCTCCGACGAGGAGATCATCGCGGCCGCCCCGGACCACCCGGTCTTCCGGATCACGGTCAAGAAGTGACCCGCGGGGAGGGCACAGGTCAGGACGTGGCCTCGCCCTCCGCGGCGCGCTCGGCCGGACGCGGGTCCAGCGCGGCCAGCGCCCGCTGGGCCATCGGTCGGCCGCGGACGAGCTCGCCCAGTGAGGTCGCGCCCTGGGTGATGTCCTTGAACGCGTTCCACGCGGGCCGGAAACCCGTCAGCGCGGCGTGGAACAGGCCGGGACGGCGCTCGAACGCGGTCAGCATCCGCTTGCCGACGCTCATCTCGACACCGAGGCCCGCCTTGACGGCGAACGCGTAGTTGAGGGCCTGGCGCCGGGTGTCCACCGCGTCGTGGGCCTCCGCGATCCTGACCGCCCACTCCCCCGCGAGCCGCCCGGAGCGCAGGGCGAAGGAGATGCCCTCGCGGGTCCACGGTTCCAGGAGCCCCGCCGCGTCACCGCACACCAGCACCCGCCCGCGCGAGAGCGGCGAGTCGTCGGCACGGCAGCGGGTCAGATGACCGGAAGAGATACTCGGTTCGAACCCGGCGAGGCCGAGCCGCCCGATGAAGTCCTCCAGGTACCGCTTGGTGGCCGCGCCTTCACCACGCGCCGAGATCACCCCGACCGTCAGGGTGTCGCCCTTGGGGAAGACCCAGCCGTAACTGCCGGGCATCGGGCCCCAGTCGATGAGCACCCGCCCCTTCCAGTCCTCGGCGACGGTCTCGGGCACCGGGATCTCCGCCTCCAGGCCGAGGTCCACCTGGTCGAGCTTGACCCCGACGTGGGCGCCTATCCGGCTGGCGCTGCCGTCGGCCCCGACGACCGCCCGCGCGAGCAGTGTCTCGCCGCCCTGGAGGACCACGGCGACCGTACGCCGGTCGGGCACGGAGGAGCCGTGCTGCTCGACGCGCTGCACGGTGACGCCCGTGCGCAGCTCGGCGCCCGCCTTCTGGGCGTGCTCGACGAGCTGCTGGTCGAACTCGGGCCGGTTGATCAGCCCGAACAGCATCTGCTTGGAGCGCCGGGTCCGCGTGAAGCGGCCGTTGTTCGAGAAGGTGACCGCGTGCACCCGGTCCCGGAAGGGCAGCTCGAAGCCGGGCGGCAACGCGTCCCGCGAGGGTCCGATGATCCCGCCGCCGCAGGTCTTGTACCGCGGCAGCTCGGCCTTCTCCAGCAACAGCACGCGCCGTCCCGCGACCGCCGCCGCGTAGGCGGCCGAGGCGCCCGCGGGACCCGCGCCCACCACGACGACGTCCCACACCCGCTGCGCGTCGTGCACGCCGTCCGCCGAAGAGTCGTCCGCCGAAGGGCCGTCCGCCGAAGAGTTCTCGCTGCTCACGATGGTCTGCTGCTCCCGATCAAGCCGTTGCCGCACCTGTCTCCCGCATCCTACGGCGGGCCTGCCCACAGACCACTGTGGGAGGATCTACGGCACTCACAGGTACAACGTCGCACCCACAAGGAGCGTGCCCATGTCGTCGAATCCGGTCGCCGAGACCGTCGCCTCGCTGATGCCGAGGGCGCGGGCGGAGCTCACCGAACTGGTGGCGTTCAAGTCGGTGGCGGACTTCGACCAGTTCCCGAAGAGCGAGAGCGAGGCCGCCGCCCGCTGGGTCTCGGACGCGCTGACCGCCGAGGGATTCCAGGACGTGGCCCTGCTCGACACCCCGGACGGCACCCAGTCCGTGTACGGCTACCTGCCCGGCCCGGAAGGCGCGAAGACCGTCCTGCTGTACGCCCACTACGACGTGCAGCCGCCGCTGGACGAGGCCGGCTGGACGACCCCGCCCTTCGAGCTCACCGAGCGCGACGGCCGCTGGTACGGGCGCGGAGCCGCCGACTGCAAGGGCGGTGTGATCATGCACCTGCTCGCGCTGCGCGCCCTGAAGGCGAACGGCGGGGTGCCGGTCCACGTCAAGTTCATCGCCGAGGGCTCGGAGGAACAGGGCACCGGCGGCCTGGAGCGGTACGCCGAGGCGCATCCCGCACTCCTGGAGGCGGACACCATCGTCATCGGCGACGCGGGCAACTTCCGCGTCGGGCTGCCGACGGTCACCGCCACCCTGCGCGGCATGACCATGATGCGCGTCGAGGTCGACACCCTCGCGGGCAACCTGCACTCGGGCCAGTTCGGCGGCGCAGCCCCCGACGCGCTGGCGGCACTGATCCGGGTCCTGGACTCGCTGCGCGGGAAGGACGGCTCGACGACGATCGACGGGCTCACGCCGGACGCGTCCTGGGACGGCCTCCAGTACGAGGAGGAACAGTTCCGGGCGGACGCGAAGGTCCTGGACGGCGTCGAGCTGATCGGCGACGGCACGGTCGCCGACCGCATCTGGGCCCGCCCGGCCGTCACCGTCCTCGGCATCGACTGCCCGCCGGTCGTCGGCGCCACCCCGTCGGTGCAGGCGAGCGCCCGCGCGCTGGTCAGCCTGCGGGTGCCGCCGGGCATCGACGCGGCCGAGGCGACCAAGCTGCTCCAGGCGCACCTGGAGACGCACACGCCGTGGGGCGCGCGCGTGCGCACCGAGCAGATCGGCCAGGGCCAGCCGTTCCGCGCGGACACCACCAGCCCGGCGTACGCGGCGATGGCCGACGCGATGGCGGTGGCCTACCCGGGCCAGGAGATGCAGTACGCCGGACAGGGCGGCTCGATCCCCCTCTGCAACACCCTCGCGTCGCTCTACCCGCACGCCGAGATCCTCCTCATCGGCCTGAGCGAGCCGGAGGCGCAGATCCACGCGGTGAACGAGAGCGTGTCCCCGCAAGAGCTGGAGCGTCTGTCGGTTGCCGAGGCACTGTTCCTGCGCAACTACGCGGCGAGCTGATCCGACCGCGCTGCTGCTCTGCTGTCGGCAGAAGGCCCTCGTCCATGGACGGGGGCCTTTCTACGGTCGTCCCATGGACGTCATCGAACTCCTCCCCCGTCTCCACCTCCTGCGCTTCCCGGTCGGTCAGGCGTATCTCTGGCGCGACGGCGACGGGTCGACCCTGATCGACGCCGGTCCGGCGGGTTCTGCCGCGCCGATCGCCGCCCGCGTCGAAGGGCGCCTGCGACGGATCGTGCTCACCCACTTCCACGAGGACCACGTGGGCGGGGCGGCCGAGCTGGCGGCCCTGACCGGCGCCGAGGTGCTGGCGCACCGGTTGGACGCCCCCGCCGTACGCGGCGAAGTCCCGGGCCCGTCCCCGGTGTTCGAGGACTGGGAGCGCCCTCTGCACGCGGAAGCCCTGCGACAACTGCCGCGGGGCGGGTTCGAGCGACCGTCGAAGGTCACGGAGCTGTCCGCGGGCGATCCGCTCGACGTCGGCGGCGGCGCGCGGGTCCTTCACGTCCCCGGCCACACACCCGGCAGCATCGCACTCCATCTCCCCACCCACGGGGTGCTGTTCACCGGGGACGCGGTGGCCACGTCGCCGGTGGACGGCCAGGTGATACCCGGGGTGTTCAACGTCGACCGAGCCCGAACCCTGCGCTCCTTCGCGGAGTTGGCGGCCGTCGGTGCCCGCATCACGTGCTGCGGCCACGGGGGACCGATCATGGGGTCATGGTCTCCCCCGCGCGACTCAGCGACCACGCCGACACCGCCACCGCACTCGCCCTCCTGAGCGACCGCGACCTCGCCGAGCTCGTGAGGTCCGGCACGCCCGCCGGTGACGGAATCGGCGGACGGACGACGTCGGTGGAGGTGGACGGCGTGCGGGTGTTCGTGAAGCGGGTTCCGCTCACCGACACCGAACTCCACCCCGACCACGTCCGCTCCACCGCGAACCTCTTCGACCTGCCGCCCCACTTCCACTACGGCATCGGCGCCATCGGCAGCCCCGGTTTCGGCGCCTGGCGCGAACTGGCCGTGCACGAGATGACGACGAACTGGGTGCGCGCCGGCCGCTTCCCGGGTTTCCCGCTGCTGCACCACTGGCGTGTCCTGCCCGAGGCGCGACAGTCGCTTCCCGCGGAGCTCGCCGACGCGGAACGCGCTGTGGCCTACTGGGGCGGCGGCCGTGCCCGCATCGAGGCCCTGCGCACCGCGTCCGCGAGCCTGGCGCTGTTTCTGGAGCACCAGCCGTACACCGTCCACGACTGGCTCCACGAGCGGCTCCGCTCGGACGACGCCGACTCGGCCTGCGCCCTTGTGGAACACGGTCTCGAAACGGTCACCGACTTCCTCCGGGAGCAGCGACTCGTCCACTTCGACGCCCACTTCAGGAACATCCTCACCGACGGACGACAGCTGTACCTGACCGACTACGGGCTCGCCCTGTCCAGCCGGTTCCGACTCGCCCCGCCGGAACGCGACTTCCACGCCCGCCACCGCCACTACGACCGCGCCTACGCCCTCTCCTACCTCGTCCACTGGCTGGTCGTCGACCAGTACGGCCTCGCCCGGGACGACCGCGAGGACTTCATCCGGGACTGCGCCGACGGCAGGCGCCCCGAGGGAATCCCCGAGGCCGCCGCCGCGCTCATCTCACGTCATGCCCGACTGGCGGTCCACGTCGGTGACTTCAACCGCCGTCTGGAACAGGAGAGCAGGCTCACCCCCTACCCTCACGCCGAGGTGGACGCGCTGTCCCCCGAAGCGGCCGTCAGCGCCGGATCGAGCACGATGTCCTCGTCCCGGGCCTCGACGCTCGGCTCCTCCGGGAAGTGACAGGCGGTCAGGTGGCCGTCGGCGTTGCCCGACAGACGCACCAGCGGCGGTTCCTCGCTCGCGCACTTGTCCTGTGCCTTCCAGCAGCGGGTGCGGAAGCGGCAACCGGAGGGGGGATCGACCGGTGAGGGCACGTCCCCGGCGAGCCGGATGCGCTCCCGGCGCCGGGTGCCGTCCGGGTCGGCCTCGGGAACGGCGGACAGCAGCGCGTGGGTGTAGGGGTGCCGCGGACGCGTGTACAGGGTCTCCCGGTCCGCGACCTCGACGACCTTGCCGAGGTACATCACCGCGACCCGCTCGCAGAAGTGCCGTACGACGGCCAGGTCGTGGGCGATGAAGACGAACGCGATGCCGAACTCCCGCTGGAGGTCCTGGAGCAGGTTGACGATCTGCGCCTGGATGGAGACGTCCAGGGCCGACACCGGTTCGTCGGCCACGATCAGCTTCGGACGCAGGGCGAGCGCGCGGGCGATCCCGATGCGCTGGCGCTGGCCCCCGGAGAACTCGTTCGGGTAGCGGTTGTAGTGCTCGGGGCTGAGACCGACCGTCTCCAGGAGTTCCTGCGCCCGCTTCTTGTGGCCCTGCGGCGGGTTGATCCCGTTGAGCCGCATCGGCGTCTCGACGATCGTGCCGACCGTGTGCCGGGGATTTAGTGAGGAGTACGGATCCTGGAAGATCATCTGGAGGTTCCGGCGGGCCTCTTTCATCCGGTTCTCCGGGGTGTGGGTGATGTCCTCGCCGTCGAAGACCACCTTCCCGGCCGTGGGTTCCAGCAGCCGGGTCACGAGCCGGCCGGTCGTCGACTTGCCGCAGCCGGACTCGCCGACCAGGCCGAGCGACTGCCCGGCGCCGACCGTGAAGTCGATGCCGTCGACGGCGTGCACGGCCCCGATCTGCCGCTGGAAGACGATCCCGTGCCGGATCGGGAAGTGCTTGGTGAGGCCGCTGACTTCGAGCAGGTGCTCCCCGGCGGCGGGCTGTGTGGTGCTCACGGCATGCTCCTGTCCGTCCGCCGCCCTCACTGTGCGGCCCCGGCGGCCGTACGGTCGCGGATCTCTGTTCTGGTCTCCGGGGTGAGGTGGCAGGCGGCGAGATGCCGGCCGGTGCCGGAGACGGGCGCCAGCTCCGGCCGGTCCACCGCGCAACGCCCCCCGGGCACCCAGCCCTTGTAGGTGCAGCGGGGATGGAAGGCGCAGCCGCCGGGAGGGTTGATGAGGCTCGGCGGGGACCCGGCGATCGGGTTCAGGCGCCGCCCGACGTCACCGGTGATCTGCGGCATCGACTCCAACAGACCCCAGGTGTAGGGGTGCTGGGGCTCCTTGAGCACGTCGTGCACGGTGCCGTACTCGATGCGGCGGCCGCCGTACATCACCAGGATGTCGTCGGCGATGTCGGCCACCACACCCAGGTCGTGGGTGATGAGGATGACCGCGGAGCCGAACTCCTCCTGGAGATCGCGGATCAGGTCGAGGATCTGCGCCTGGACTGTGACGTCCAGGGCGGTCGTCGGCTCGTCGGCGATGAGCAGTTCGGGGTCGCAGACCAGCGCCATGGCGATCATCGCGCGCTGCCGCATACCGCCGGAGAACTGGTGCGGGTAGTCCCGCACCCGCCGCTCGGGCTGCGGGATGCCGACCCGTTTCAGCATCTCCACGGCACGGTCCCGGGCCTCCTTCCTGGAGACCTTGTGGTGGACCCGGTAGGCCTCGGCGATCTGGGCGCCGACGGTGAAGTACGGGTGGAGGGCGGACAACGGGTCCTGGAAGATCATGGAGACCGTCCGGCCGCGCAGGGCACGCATGTCGTGCTCGGGAAGGGAGACCAACTCCCTGCCGTCCAGCCGGATCTCGCCCGAGACCTCGGCACGCGTGCCCTTGTGCAGCCCCAGCAGGGCCAGTGAGGTCACCGACTTCCCCGAGCCGGACTCGCCGACGATGCCGAGGGTGCTGCCCTTCTCCAGGGTGAAGGAGACGCCGTCGACGGACTTGACGATCCCGTCCTCGGTCGGGAAGTGCACGCGCAGGTCCCGTACGTCGAGGAAGGGGGCGGACGCGGGATCGGCGGCCGCCGGTTGCGGTGAGGTCAGGAGGGACACGGGATTTCCTTGCTGCGGTGAGGGGCTCAGGCGAGGCGGACGCGGGGGTCGACGAGGCCGTAGACCACGTCGACGACCACGTTGGCGAGCACGACGAAGGTGGCCGCGAAGAGCGTGGTGCCGAGGATGACCGGCAGGTCGGAGTTCTGCACCGAGTCGACCGCGAGTTTGCCGATGCCGTTGATGCCGAACACCGACTCGGTGATGACGGCGGAGCCGCCGATCAGCGAGCCGACGTCCATGCCGAAGATGGTGATGATCGGGGTGATCGCGGCCCGCAGACCGTGCTTGAGGACGACCTTGCCGGTGGACAGGCCCTTGGCGCGGGCGGTGCGCATGTAGTCCTCGGCGAAGACCTCCAGCATGGAGGAGCGGGTGAGCCGGGTGTACAGGGCGAGGTAGACGATGACGAGGGTGGCCCACGGCAGGATCAGGCCCTGGAACCAGGCGGACGGGTTCTGGGTGATGGGTGTGTAGCCGGAGGCGGGCAGGATCTGCCACTTGTCGACGAACAGGTAGAGCAGCAGCAGGCCTACGAAGTAGATCTGCACGGAGACTCCGAGCAGGGCGAGTCCTACGGCCGCCTTGTCGGCCGCCCTGCCCCGGCGGACCGCGGCGAGGGTGCCGAGGCCGACGCCCAGGATCAGGAAGAACACCGCGGCTCCCAGACCGAGCGACAGGTCCGCGGGGAAGTCGTCCAGCAGGGTGGAGAGGACCGGGCTGTCGGTCTGGAAGGAGATGCCGAGGCAGGGTGCGCCGCAGTGCACGCGGACGCTCTGGTCGCCGAAGTCCCGGCCGACGAAGAGCCCCTTGAAGAACTCCCAGAACTGGGTGAGGAAGCTCTGGTCGAGCCCGAGCGAATGCTTGATCTCGGCCAGCCGGGAGGGCGAGCAGGTCTTGCCGCAGGCCAGGAGCGCGGGGTCGGACGGCAGCGCGAAGAAGATCACGAAGGTGATCACGGTGATCACCAGCAGGATCGCGGCCGCTGCCAGCAGGCGCCGGATGAGGTAACGAAGCATGTCGTGCTGGGCCCTGACGTGAGAGGGGGTGTGCCCGCCGGCCGGGGCCGCCGGCGGGCATGGGAGGGAAGCGTCAGCTCTGGACGGTCAGCTCTTGACGTAGGCGTGGACCAGGCTGGGCTCGGCGAGGATGGGGTCCGAGATGACCCCGCCGACCTTGGAGCCCGCCAGTTCGCTGAAGTTCATGTACATCAGCGGGACCACGGCGGCGTCCTTCATGATCTGCTCGTCCAGGGCGCCGTAGGCGGTGTCGGCCTGCTTGATGTCGGTCATCTTGGCGATCTTGTCGATCTGGGAGTTGACCGCGGGGTCGTCGAGGTACGACAGGTCCTGGTTGGACTGCGGAAGCTTCGCGATCTGGCGTCCGTCGAAGAGCACGGGCAGCACGGTGGAGGCGTTCGGCCAGTCCGCGATCCAGTCGCCCCAGGTCAGGTCGTACTGGTTCTTCACGTTGTCGATGTTGCTGAAGTAGTTCGCCGCGTCGATCGGGGTGATGTTCACCGTGATGCCGATCTTGCCGAGCGAGGTCTTCACCGCGTCGCCGAAGTGCTCCAGGGTGGGTGTGTTCTCCACCGCCAGCGACATGGTGAGCTTGGGGTTGCCGGCCTGCTTCATCAGCGCCTTGGCCTTGGTGATGTCTCCGGCGGGGTTGGTGCTGTAGAGGTCGAACTTCTTGTAGCCGCCGATGCCGGGGCTGAGCATCGTGCTCGCGTAGTCGCCGTACGCCTTGCCGCCGAACGCGCCGCGGACGGTGGTCTTGTCGATCGCGTACTCGATGGCCTGGCGGACCTTGAGGTCCTTGACCCGGGTGGTGTTGATCGCGAGGTAGTTGATGCCCGGGGCCGGGATGTTGTAGAGGCGCGACTTCAGGGACGGGTCACCGGAGATGGTCGTCAGGTCGGAGCCCGCGATCGGCCACTGCATGATCGAGGTCTGGGCGCTGCCGGCGTCGGACTTGATCTGCTGGTCGATCGCCGACTGGTCCTGACCGAGCTGCACGTCGATCTCGTTGACGTTCTGCTGCCGGATCGGGTCCGTCGACTGCTTCCAGGCGGTGTTCCTGACGAGGACGAGTTCCTTGTTCTTGGTGTACGACTTGATCATGTACGGGCCGTCGGACCAGACGTGCGTGTCGTACGTGGAGCCCGTGTCGTGGGCCTTGGGCACCGCCGACCAACCGGGCATGGCGGTCGCCTGGTTGAAGTCGGTGACGGGCTGGTCGAGATGGAACACGATGGTGGACGCGTCCGGCGTCTGGATGGAGGCGAGCTCCTTGCCCGAGTAGGGCCCCTTGTAGGAGGAGCCGCCGACCAGCCACTGACTGGCGTACGGCGGGCCGCCGTTGATGTCGGGCGAGAAGAACCGCTCGACCCCGTACTTGACGTCCTGCGCGGTGACCGCCTTGCCGTCCTGCCAGGTGACGCCCTTGCGCAGATGGAAGGTCCACACCGTGTCGTTCTTGCTGGGCGTTCCGGTGTCGGTGGCGAGGTCGCCGACGAGCTTGGGCTGGGAGCCGGTCTCGTCCCAGCCGGTCAGGGTGCGCACGAGCTCCTGGTCCATGCTCGAACCCTCGGTCGTGTAGACGCGCTGGGGGTCGAGGTGGTCGAAGTCGGCGTGGTCCAGGACAGTCAGCGTGCCGCCCTTGGTCGGGGAGCCGCTCCCGGTGGTGCTGGAGGAGCCCCCGCATGCGGTGGCCCCCAGTGCGATCGCCACGGCGGTGGCCGCGAGCGCGATCGAGCGCCTTCTGCGCGTCATGAGGTAACACTCCGTTCTTGTACGGCTCGGCCGCTGCCCAAGTGGGGCCGTGCGCGCCGGTGTTGAGGGGACCGCGTCAGCCGCGGGCCGCGCGGGGATCCAGGGCGTCCCGGACGCCGTCGCCGAGGAGGTTCAGCGCCAGGACGAGCATCAGCAGCAGGACTCCGGGGACGAACAGGTACATGGGGTCCTGGAGGAAGAACTGCGAGGCGTCCGACAGGAGCGCCCCCCAGTCCGGGTTGGGCGGGATGACGCCCACGCCGAGGTAGGACAGGGCCGCCTCGGTGGTGATGTTCTGCGGGACGGCCAGCGCGAAGGAGATCAGGACCGGCGCCCACAGGTTGGGCAGCAGCTGCCGGAAGAGGATGTGCCACTTCCCGGCGCTCATGATCCGCGCGGCGTCGACGAACTCCCGCTCGCGCAGCGACAGGACCTGCCCGCGCACCAGGCGTGCGGTATAGGCCCAGGCGAACACCGCGATGTTCAGGACCAGGACCAGCAGCCGGAGGTTCTCGTCGGTGCCGCCGTGGCTGTTGGTCTGCATCGCGTTCTGGATGACGGGGGTCAGCGCGATGATGAACAGCAGCTGCGGGAAGGCCAGCATCACGTCCATGATCCGCGACAGCACGGAGTCGACCCAGCCGCCGGAGTAGCCCGCCGCGAGGCCGGCCACGACACCGACGACGGTGGACAGCACGGCCGAGGCGAAGCCGACGAACAGCGAGGTGCGCAGGCCGTAGACGATCCTGGCGAACAGGTCGTAGCCGGTGCCCGGTTCGACCCCGAGGAGGTGGGTGAGGGTGATGCCGCCCAGCGCCCCGCGCGGGAAGTTCCCGGTGTCGGGGTCGATCGCCTTGCCGTCGGGGGTGATCGGCCCCCAGCCGGTGATCGCCGTCAGGACCGGAGCCAGCAGCGCGATCAGGATGAAGAGCACCGTGATCACGAACGCGGCCATGGTGACCTTGTCCCGTCGGATGCGCCGCCAGGCCATCCGGGCGGGCGAGCGCCCGGTGATGGCCGTGCCGTCGCTCCGCGGTTCCGGCGTCGGTTCACCGGCTTGCGTGGTGCCGGTGTCGGCGGGCATCGGCTGCTGTTGCGTCGTCATCGTGCGGACGTCCCGGGTAGGTGCTGGGGCTGGCGCGGGGTTGTGGCCGTCGCCGGCGGACGGGGTCTCGTCATGGGGCTGTTCCCTGGGGGAAAGACGTCGGTCGCCGGCCGTTGTCGGCGCCGTGAGACTGAGCGGACTGTGGCAACACGCCGAGAGGCCGGTCAAGGCGGAAAATGACCGAAAAGGGGATTGTTTGCGCTCGTTGCCAAGAGTTGGCGAGGGCGAGAAGTTTCGTTAGCTCTGACATGGAGGTATCGCGACGATTCCCTTGGCGGGTTCTCGCACTCCACTTGCCTGACTCGAACGTGTCTCGAACACAGCGAAGCCCCGTCGACGGTCGCGCCGACGGGGCCCCATCCGGGTCTCAGCCGGTCGGAACCCCGGCTTCCAGGTACAGCGCCGCCCCGCGCTCCCGGGCCCGCAGCGCCCACCGCAACCGCTCGTAGCGGACCGGGGGCAGCAGCTCGGCGGCCTCCTCCTCGCTCGCGAAACACCAGCCGCGCAGTTCCGGACCCGGGAGCAGAACGGCCCCCGCCCGGGTGGAGTCGAGCCGCCCGCCGTCGAAGAGGAGGCGCAGTCCGCCGTATCCGGGAGGCGCGGGCGGTTCCCAGTCGACGACGAGGAGACGCGGTACGTCGTCCAGTCGGATGCCGGTCTCCTCGGTGACCTCGCGCATCCCGGCCCGCGCGGGCGCCTCGCCGGGCTCGACGACACCGCCGGGGAACTCCCAGCCGGCCTTGTAGGTGGGATCGACGAGCAGCACCCGGTCCTGCTCGTCGAAGAGGAGGACCCCGGCGGCCACCGTCTCGGCGGTGGGCTCCGGGGTCTGCACGATGTCGCACGCGGGCACGGTCCCGGCGCCGAGGTCCTCGGCGATGCGGACGGCCGTCTCGTACGGGGTGAGCGCACTGGTGTCGACCAGATGGGCGTCGGCGGTGAGCCAGGAGGCGAGGGCGGACCGGTAGGGCTCGATGCGGTCGTACGCCCAGTGCCCCTGTCCCATCTCGCCGAGCGGCAGGGTCGGCGGGGTCTCCCGCCCGGCTATTCGTTCACGCAGGATCGTTTCCGCCGGAGTGAGGAGAATGTGCCGGACGCTGATCCGGCGGGCGGCGAGGCCGCCGAAGATCTCGTCGCGGTACTCCTGGCGCAGCAAGGTCATGGGGACCACGAGGGTCCCGCCGAGCTCGGCGAGCATCGCCGCCGCCGTGTCGATCACCAGGCGCCGCCAGATCGGCAGGTCCTGGAAGTCGCCGACCTCGGCGAGGTGCTTGGGCGGCAGCAGACGCACGACCGCCGCGCCGATGTCCTCGGGGTCGAAGAGCGTGCTGTTCGGGATCAGTTCGATCAGTTCCCGTGCGGTGGTGGTCTTCCCCGCACCGAACGCGCCGTTGATCCAGACGATCACGGACTCCCCCTCTTCTGTTTGGCCCCCTGAGGCTTGCCCGTTCCACCCTGCCACGGAAACCAGCCGCAGATGAGGGCACACGGACACGGCACCGGGGCCCCTCGTCGGAGGAGCCCCGGTGCCGTCGGCGCCGTGCGGATGCCCGGCGCCCTTGCCCCGCACGTCGGCGGGGCGGGTCCGCTGTTCGTGGAACCGGTCGGCCCGTTCGCCCGAGCCGCGAGGTCTCGTCAGCCACCCTGCCCGAGGGCGGTCCCGTCCAGGCCGTCCAGGCTCTCGTCCGTGACGGTGTGATCGAGGGAGCTGAGGGTCTTGTCGACGTCGAGGTGGTCGAGTTCCTCGCCCAGGGCGTGCGAGGGAGTGACCGCCGCGACGACGAAGCCGGTGGCGAGGGAGGCGATGGCGAGCATGCTGCGCTTCTTCATGGCCTGATCAACGGCACCGGACGCAATGGGTCACGCTGCCGTGTGCCCGGCCGCTCCCTTCCACCACAGTCCGACACGTCCTAACGTGAACGACCACAAGATGACGCGTACATGCCGTCATGACGCCTTCCGCTGGTTCGGAGGAACGTAACGATGCGTCACCTTCACACCCGCACGACCCGCCGAAGGATGGTCACCGCACTCACGGTGCTGCTGTTCGCGGTGCGCTGGGCCGCTCCCGCGGTCGCGGACGAGGAGGGCGCGGACTCGCCCGCCCTGGCCGGCGGTCTCGCCCTCACCCCGCCCATGGGCTTCAACAACTGGAACTCCACCCACTGCCGGGCCGAGTTCGACGAGCCGATGGTCAAGGGGATCGCGGACATCTTCGTCGACAAGGGCCTCAAGGACGCCGGGTACCAGTACGTCAACCTCGACGACTGCTGGGCCCTGCCGGACCGGAACGCCGACGGCAAGCTCGTCCCGGACCCGGCCCGCTTCCCGAACGGCATCGAGGCCGTCGCCGACTACGTGCACTCCAAGGGCCTCAAGCTCGGCATCTACACCAGCGCGGGCACCAAGACGTGCAGCAACGTCGGCTTCCCGGGCGCGCTGGGCCACGAGTACAGCGACGCCCAGCAGTTCGCCGACTGGGGCGTGGACTACCTCAAGTACGACAACTGCAACAACCAGGGCGTGGACGCCGAGCTGCGCTACACGACCATGCGCGACGCCCTGAAGGCGACCGGCAGACCGATCGTCTACAGCATCTGCGAATGGGGCCAGAACAAGCCCTGGGAGTGGGCCTCGGGCGTCGGTCACCTGTGGCGGACCACCGGTGACATCAGCGACACCTGGGGCTCGATGCTGTCGATCCTCAAGCAGAACCTGCCGCTGGCGCCCTACGCGGGCCCCGGCCACTGGAACGACCCCGACATGCTGGAAGTCGGCAACGGCGGCATGACAGCCACCGAGTACCGCTCGCACTTCTCGATGTGGTCGGTCATGGCGGCACCCCTGCTCATCGGCAGCGACCTGCGCTCGGCCTCCGCGGAGACCTTCGAGATCCTCGGCAACAAGGAGGTCATCGCCGTCGACCAGGACCCGCTGGGCAAGCAGGGCGCCGTGGTCTCGTCCGAGGGCGGGCGCTGGGTCGTCGCCAAGGAGATGAAGGACGGCAGCCGTACGGTCGCCCTGTTCAACGAGTCGAGCCGCCCGCAGCGCGTCACCACCACCGCCGCGGCCGTCGGCCTGCCCGGCGCCGACGCGTACACCCTGCGCGACCTGTGGCAGCACAGGAGCTACAACACCGCGGGCACGATCTCGGCGACCGTCCCCGCGCACGGCACGGTTCTCGTACGGGTCACCGCCGACCGCAGGTGGCAGCAGTACCCGCCCGCCGCCGAACTCGGCCTGGACGGCAGCCCGTTGGTCCGGGCGGGCATACCCGCCGCGCTGACGACCACCGTCACCGACCTGGGACGCACCCCGGCCAGGCAGGTCTCCGTCCGGTTGTCCGGCCCCGAGGGCTGGGCCGTGAAGGCGACCTCGCCGACCTCCGCCGCTGCCCTGCCCACGGGCCGTTCCCTGCGCACGAGTTGGTCGGTCACCGCACCTCAGGGGACACCGACGGGGTCGTACGACCTGACGCTCAAGGCGAGTTACCGCTCACCGACCGGTGTCCGGGTCGACAGCACGCTGCCCTCGGCGCGACCGTGGTGGTCCCGCCGCCCACGGGCACCTCCGGCCTCGGTGATCTGCCGTGGCTGTCGACCGCCAACGGTTACGGTCCCGTCGAACGCGACACCAGCAACGGGGAGGCCGCCGCCGGCGACGGTCATCCGATCACCGTCGGCGCGGTCGTGTACGCCAAGGGGCTCGGGGTGCACGCGGAGAGCTCCGTCGAGTACTACACGGGCGGGGCCTGCGAGACGGTCTCCGCGCAGGTCGGCGTCGACGACGAGAAGGGCGCGGACGGCACGGTCGCCTTCGAGGTGTGGGCGGACGGCACCAAGGCGGCGGCCACCGGCGTGCTGACCAACGCCATGCCGGCCCAGCCGCTCACCGCCGACGTCACCGGCGCCCAGGTGGTCCGGCTGGTCGTCACCGACGGGGGCGACGGCATCGACTCGGACCACGCAGACTGGGCCGACGCGCGGTTGAGCTGCTGAGCGCCGCCGTACATGCGTGGCGGCCGGGCCCGTCTTCGGACCCGGCCGCCGCGTGAACGTTTCTCTCGCGCTGTCGGCCCAGGTGTCGTCAGACCACCGCGGCCGTGTCGGTCCGCTTCGCCAGCGCCGCCGCGGCCGCCCCGACCAGGCCGGCGTCCGTGCCCATCTGCGCGGGCACAATCGTCAGGCGCTGGACGAAGGACAAGGTGGCGTAGTCGGCCAGCGCCTTGCGCAGCGGTTCGAACAGGACGTCACCCGCCTTGCCGACCCCGCCGCCGACGACCGCGATGTCGATCTCCACGAGGGTCGCGGTGGCCGCGATACCGGCGGCCAGCGCCTGGGCCGCCCGGGCGAAGGAGGCCACGGCGACCGGGTCGCCGCCCCGGGCCGCGGCGGCCACCGCGGCGGCGGACGTGTCGCCGTCGGGACCGGGCCGCCAGCCGTTCTCCAGAGCGCGCCGGGCGATGTTCGGACCGCTGGCTATGCGCTCCACACAGCCGCGCGCGCCGCACGGGCAGGGGTCGCCGTCGAGGTCGACGCTGATGTGCCCGATGTGACCGGCGTTGCCGGTGGGCCCGGCGTGCAGCTCGCCGTTCAGCACCAGGCCGCCGCCGACGCCGGTCGACACGACCATGCACAGCGCGTTGTCGTGGCCGCGCGCGGCCCCCTGCCAGTGCTCCGCCGCCGTGATGGCCACACCGTCGCCGATCAGCTCCACGGGGAGCCCGCCGGCCGCCTCCTGGACTCTGCGGACCAGCGGGAAGTCGCGCCAGCCCGGCACGTTCACCGGGCTCACGGTGCCGGTGGAGGCGTCCACCGGGCCCGCGCTGCCGATGCCGAGTGCGGTGGCGCGTCCCCACAGCGGCGAGTCCGTGAGCTCGCCGAGGGTCTCCTCGACGGCACGCATCACGCTCTCGCCGTCCTCCTGCGCGGGTGTGGCGCGCTGCGCCCGGAGCAGGATCCGGCCGTGGCCGTCCACCAGCGCTCCGGCGATCTTGGTGCCGCCGATGTCGAGCGCAGCCACGAGGTCGGTGTGCATCAGTGTCAGTTCTCCCCGGTCAACCTTGAGGAATGGACAGGCCGGTCTCGCGGTGGGGGCGCTGGCCGACAGATTGCGCTGGACAGTCTCTCCCGCATCTGACAACGTTGTCCAGGCTCTATGCTCGACGCCACATCCTCATACAAAATCATGCACCGTCGCATCCCCGTCGACGACAGGACAGGACGCCGTATCGTGCCCGACACCCACAGCCGAGCAGACCGCCTCTCCACGACCCGGTACGGCAACCGCCCGACCATGAAGGACGTGGCCGCGCGAGCCGGCGTCGGACTCAAGACGGTCTCCCGGGTGGTCAACGGCGAACCGGGCGTCACACCCGAGACGGAACACCGGGTCCGGGAGGCCATCGAGGCCCTCGGCTTCCGCCGCAACGACAGCGCGCGCGTGCTGCGCAAGGGCCGTACCGCCAGCATCGGCCTGGTCCTGGAGGACCTCGCCGACCCGTTCTACGGCCCGCTCAGCCGTGCCGTGGAGGAGGTGGCCCGGGCCAACGGTGCCCTGCTCATCAACGGCTCCAGCGCCGAGGACCCGGAGCGCGAGCAGGAACTGGTCCTCGCGCTGTGCGCACGGCGGGTGGACGGCCTGGTGGTCATTCCGGCCGGCGACGACCACCGTTATCTGGAGCCGGAGCTGAAGGCGGGCGTCGCCACGGTGTTCGTGGACCGTCCGGCGGGCCGGATCGACGCCGACGTGGTCCTCTCCGACAACTTCGGCGGTGCCCGCGACGCCGTGGCCCACCTCATCGCCCACGGCCACCGGAGGATCGGCTTCATCGGCGACATGCCCCGCATCCACACGGCCGCCGAGCGACTGCGCGGGTATCGGGCCGCCATGGAGGACGCCGGCATCGAGGTGGCGGGCGCCTGGACGTCGCTGGGCGTCACCGACCCGCAGCGAGTGCGCCGGGCGGCCGAGGAGATGCTCTCCGGGCCCTCCCCCGTCACCGCGATCTTCACCGGCAACAACCGGGTGACGGTCACCGTGATCCGGGTCCTCGCCGAACACTCCCGCCGGGTCGCCCTCGTCGGCTTCGACGACATCGAACTCGCCGATCTGCTCCAGCCGGGTGTCACGGTCGTCGCCCAGGACGCGGCGACGCTGGGGCGTACGGCGGCGGAGCGGCTGTTCCGCCAGCTGGACGGCACGCTGCTGACGCCGGAGCGGATCGAACTGCCGACCCGGCTCATCACCCGGGGCTCGGGCGAGCTGCCGCCGGCGGACTGAGCAGCCGTGGACGACGTCACCCTGGAATTCACCCTGGAGGCACTCGGCCTGGCCGAGGCTCCTCGCGACCATCCGCTGCTCTACCCCGGCGCCTGGCCGACGGTCTCCGCTCTTCTCGACGGTGACCGGCTGGTGCCCCTCGACGGACCGCTGCCCCTCGACCGGTGGTGGGACGAGGGCCGCGCGCCCGTCCTCGCGGTCGGCTCCAACGCCAGTCCGGGGCAACTGCGGCACAAGATGGCCGAGTTCGCGATCACCTCGCCGATCCCGATGGTCAAGGCGCGGGCGAGAGGCGTCGACGTGGGCGTGTCCGCGCACGTGAGCCGCATGGGGTACGTGTCCGCGTCGCCCTTCGAAGCGCCGGACTCGGTACGGGAGTTGTTCGTCATCTGGCTGGACGCCGAGCAGCTCGCGGTCATCGACGCGAGCGAGGGGGTGCCGCTGCCGCACGGCAACTACGGACGGGCCTGGCTGCCCGCGCCCGAGGTGCGGGTCGAGCTGCCCGGCGGTGTCACGCTGCCGGGCGTCCACGCGTACGTCAACCGCCACGGCGTCCTGCACGACGGCACCGGCGCCCCGCGCACCCACCCCGGTCAGCGGGAGCTGCTGACCGAACTCCTGGTGGGATCGGCCCGGTTGCGGGCGCTGTTCGGCGTCACCCCGGAGGAGTTCGTGGCCCGGGCGCGCGCCGACCGGCACCTGTGTGCGGCGGGCACCCGGCTGTTCGCCGACGAGAAGCGGGTCGCGGAGTCCGGCCTGGAGCGGTACATGACGGTTCAGCAGACGGGGAGTCCCGGCACCGGCTCGTCGTTGTTCCCGCCCTTGATGTAGACGTCGCTGACGTAGACGCCGGTGTTGCCGCTGTCGTCGTCCGTCCTCGCCCACCAGACGTTGGTCCACTCGCCGGAGGTCTCGCGGCGCCCCAGGTTCGACTGGCAGAAGAAATAGTTGGTGCCCGCGTAGAGGACACCAGCCTCGGCGCCGGAGGCGGTGTAGGACTTGGCGGTCTTCCAGACGGTGCAGTTGTACTTGCCGCCGCCGATGGCGGTGCAGGCCGGGGCCGGGGCCGGAGTGCCGGCGTCGCCGTCCCCTGAGGTACCCCCGCTCCCGGAGCCGCTCCCGCCCTCGTCCCCGCTGTCGCCGCCGTCGCCGCCGTCGCCGCCGTCGCCGCTCGAGCCTCCGCCGGACTTCCCCGTCGCGGACGCGGAGGCACGGCCCGTGGGCTTGGCACCGCCCTCCTTGCCCGGCGTCGCCTTCGCGCCCGGGGTCTTCTTCCCGGCCTCCCCGTCCGTCAGCGCGGCGTTGCCGGAAGGGTCGGCGTCGGTGCCGGTGGAGGTGGCGGCGGAGGCCGCTGAACTCGTGCCGGCCGCGCTCGGGCGGGCGTCGGCCTCGGCCTTGCCCGCGTTGTTCATCAGCGCGACGACCGTGCCGGCCACCGCGAGAACGACCGTGACGGCCGCGGCGGCGAGCAGGGCACGCTTGTTGCGACGGGACGTACGGGCGGGCTCCATGGGGGCCGTGTCTCGGGACATCCCGAAGCTGTGCGCCGAAGGTCCCGGAGGGGCGATGGACGCCCCTGGGCCGTGTGCCGGACCGCCGCGCTGAGAAGGGCCACCGAAGCCCTGCTCCGGCGAACCGGCCCGTCCAGCGGCATCGTCCTGGGGAGCGGACCCCACCCACCACTGTGCCGGGGCCTCGGCCTGCCCCGAAGCGCCCGCGGCGGGCTGCCCCTGACCGTGCTGCCCGAAGCCACCGCTGCCCTGGACACCCAGTGTGCCGTGCCCGGGAGTCCCGGGCCCCGGAGCCGCCGCGTGCGCGGTCGGCTGCGCGGCCCCCGGTCCGGGTGCGGCCACGGTGCCCGCCGTCTCGTGCCGCCCGGTCCCCGGGGCCGGCTCGGCCGCCTCGGTCGCCTGTGATCCGGGTCCCGGCGCCGCCCCCGGTCTCGTCGGATCCGCCGCCCCGGAACCGGCCGATGCCGTCGCCGCCGCCGGGGCGTCGGGAGCTGTCTCGCCCTGCCCCGCTGGTCCCGCCGTACCCCGCAGGGTCGTCGTGGCACTGTCCGCCCCGGGCTCGGGCCCGTCCGCCACGGCCTGTAGCAGCGCGCGTGCCTCCTCGGCGCCCGGGCGGGCTTCGGGCCGCTTGTCCAGCAGGCGCTGGAGGACGGGCCCGAGGGGGCCGGCCCGGTGGGATTCGGGGAGCGGTTCGCCGACGATCGCGGTGAGCGTGGAGAACGTCGACGTACGGCGGAACGGCGAGGCCCCCTCGAGGGCCGCGTACAGCGTGGCGCCGAGGGCCCATACGTCGGAGGCCGGTCCCGGGTCGGCGCCCTGGGCGCGCTCGGGGGCCATGTAGTCCAGGGAACCGACGAGATGGCCGGTGCGGGTCAGGTTCGTGGCCGAGCCGTCGCCCGGGTCGTCCATGGTGGCGATGCCGAAGTCGGTGAGCAGAACGCGGCCGGAGCGGTCGAGCAGGATGTTGCCGGGCTTGACGTCCCGGTGCAGTACGCCGGCCGCGTGGGCGGCGGCCAGCGCGTCCATGACCTTGGCGCCGATGCCGGCCGCCTCACGCGGGCCGAGGGTCCCCTGCTTGCGCAGCACCTGGTCCAGGGAGGGGCCCTCGACCAGCTCCATGACGATCAGCGGGCGCCCGTCGACCTCGGCCACGTCGTGCACCGCGACGACGCCGGGATGGCGGACCCGGGCCGCTGCCCGGGCCTCGCGCTGCATCCGCAGCCGCAAATCGGCCAGTTCGGGCCCGTCGGCGTCGGTGTAGGTGCGCAGTTCCTTGACCGCGACCTCGCGGCCGAGGACCTCGTCGACGGCCCGCCAGACCACGCCCATGCCGCCGCGCCCGAGCTGGGCCACGACACGATAACGCCCGGCCAGGAGCCGACCCGCCTCGTCCTGGCCCTTTCCTTTGGTCTCCCCCGAAGACACCGCTGCCCCGTTCCTGTGACACGTCAATGCGTGCGGTACAGACTACGGGGCAGGAGTGACAACTCCAGTCGGCGGTTGCGACTGTGACAGGGCCGCTACGTCTTCCGGTGACCTAATCGCGAAGCGAGACGGTCAGATCACCGCGCCGGGGCCCCGCGTACCCCTCCAGATCGGCCCGGGTCAGGCCGGTCAGCCGCGCCACCTCGCCGATGTCGAGGGCGCCGCAGTCGAGACCGCGCAGCAGATAGCCGCTGAGCGCCTTGGCGGTGGCGGGCTCGTCCATGACGTCGCCGCCGGTCCGGTTGGCGTAGCGGGCGAGCCGGCCGGCCGCCTGCTCGAAGCCCTCGCGGTAGAACGCGAACACGGCCGCGTACCGGGTGGGGATGTGGCCGGGGTGCATGTCCCAGCCCTGGTAGTAGGCGCGGGCCAGGGCTCGGCGGGTGAGGCCGTAGTGCAGCCGCCAGGCGTCGTGGACCTTCGACGTCGGGCCGACCGGCAGGACGTTGGTGGAGCCGTCCGAGACGCGTACGCCGGTGCCGGCCGCCGCGACCTGCATGATCGCCTTGGCGTGGTCGGCGGCCGGGTGGTCGCTGGCCTGGTAGGCGGCGGAGACACCGAGGCAGGCGCTGTAGTCGAAGGTGCCGTAGTGCAGTCCCGTGGCTCGGCCCTCGGCGGCCTGGATCATGCGGGCGACCGTGGCGGTGCCGTCGGTGGCCAGGATGGACTGGCTGGTCTCGATCTGGATCTCGAAGCCGATCCGGCCGGAGTCCAGTCCGTGCGCCTTCTCGAAGGCCTCCAGGAGCCGGACGAACGCGGTGACCTGCTCGGCGTACGTCACCTTCGGCAGGGTCAGCACCAGCCCCTCGGGCAGGCCGCCGACCGCCATCAGACCGGTGAGGAAGACGTCGAGGGTCCGGATGCCCCGGTCCCGGACGGCCGCCTCCATGCACTTCATGCGGATGCCCATGTACGGCGCCGCCGTGCGGTTCTTGTACGCCTCGGCGATCAGCCGGGCCGCGCGGGCCGCCGTCTCGTCCTCCTCGGCGTCCGGGCGCGGACCGTAGCCGTCCTCGAAGTCGACGCGCAGGTCCTCGATCGGCTCGTGCGCCAGCTTGGCCCGCACGCGCGCGTAGACGGGTTCGGCGAGTTCGTCGGACAGGCCGAGGACGGCGGCGAAGGACGCGGCGTCCGGGGCGTGCTCGTCGAGGGCGGTGAGGGCCTTCTCGCCCCAGGAGCGGACGGTGTCGGCGGCGAACACGTCACCGGGGACGTAGACGGTGTGCACGGGCTGGCGGCTGCCGGGGTCTCCGGGGTAGCGGCGCTCCAGTGCGGCGTCGACCGGCGCGAGGGAGGCGCTGATCTCCTCGCTGACGGCTCCCGCGAGGCTCGTCGCCACCTGCTCCTGCTGGCCCTGACCCATCCCACACCCTCCAGTTTTCCGCTCTACGGAATCAACAATCCGTAGAGCGAAGTTATCCGCGAAGCTTCCCGACGGTCAACACCCCGTCCACAGCATGAGCAGCCGCGTTCACGCAAGGTGCCGAGATCCGCTACGCCGTCTACCGCACTCCGGCTCGAACATTCATCCTGTCCCGTCGGGAGGGAAACAACATGTCGGACACCCACAGAATGACGCGTCGCATGGGCCTCAGAACCGCCGTGGCCGCCGCCGTCACCGTGCCGCTGATGGGCACGCTGCCGGCCTCCGCCGCCAAGCCGTACCACCGCCGACTCGATGTCATGACGTTCAATCTGCGCTTCGCGAGCACCTCCGAACCCAACAGCTGGGCCGTTCGCCGCCCGGTGATGCGCCGACTGCTGCGCCAGGAGTCCCCCACCCTGATGGGCACGCAGGAGGGCCTCTACCAGCAACTGCTCGACATCCACTCCGACCTCGGACCGCACTACGACTGGATCGGCACCGGCCGCGAGGGCGGCAGCCACGACGAGTCCACGGCGATCTTCTACGACACCCGCCGCCTGGCCCCCGTCGAGCACGACACGCACTGGCTCTCCGACACACCCGGGGTCATCGGCTCGAACACCTGGGGCGCCGCGCTCCCCCGGATCGTCACCTGGGTCCGCTTCCGCGACCGGGCCGCCCGCGGACGGGAGTTCTACGTCCTCAACACCCACTTCGACCATGTGGGCCAGTACGCGCGCGAGCGTTCCGCGCAGTTCCTCGGCCAGAAGATCGCCGGGTTCGACCGGGCGTTACCGGTCCTGGTGACCGGGGACTTCAACGCCGAGGCCCACGACAACCGGGCGTACGACATCCTGCTCGCCACGGGACTCGTCGACACCTGGGACGCGGCCGCCGAGCGCGGCAAGCTGTACGCCACCTTCCACGGCTACAAACCCCTCACCCCGGACGGCGACCGCATCGACTGGATCCTCGCCACGCCCGGCACGACCGTCCACCGGGCCACCATCAACACCTTCTCGGTGAACGGGCAGTTCCCGAGCGACCATCTGCCGGTGCAGGCCACGCTCACCCTGGGATGAGCAAAGGCCCCCGCGACCGCGTCGGCGGTCACGGGGGCCTCGTACACCCGGAGCGGGATCAGCCCTTGCGGGCCTTGATCTCCTCGGTGAGGGCGGGGACGACGTCGAAGAGGTCGCCGACGACGCCGTAGTCGACGAGGTCGAAGATCGGGGCCTCGGCGTCCTTGTTCACCGCCACGATCGTCTTCGAGGTCTGCATGCCCGCGCGGTGCTGGATCGCGCCGGAGATGCCGTTGGCGATGTAGAGCTGCGGCGAGACGGACTTGCCGGTCTGGCCGACCTGGTTGGTGTGCGGGTACCAGCCGGCGTCCACCGCGGCACGCGAGGCACCGACGGCCGCGCCGAGCGAGTCGGCGAGGGCCTCGATGATCGCGAAGTTGTCGGCGCCGTTGACGCCACGACCACCGGAGACCACGATCGCGGCCTCGGTCAGCTCGGGGCGACCGGTCGACTCGCGCGGGGTACGGCCGGTCACCTTGGTGCCGGTGGCCTGCGCGGAGAAGGTCACGCTCAGCTCCGACACCTCACCGGCGGCCGGGGCGGCCTCCACGGCGGCGGAGTTGGGCTTGACGGTGATGACCGCAGTGCCCTTGGAGACACGGGACTTGGTGGTGAAGGACGCGGCGAACACCGACTGGGTGGCCACCGGGCCGGAGTCGCCGGCCTCCAGGTCGACGGCGTCGGTGATGATGCCGGAGCCGATGCGCAGCGCCAGACGGGCGGCGATCTCCTTGCCCTCGGCGGAGGACGGCACCAGCACGGCGGCCGGGGAGACGGCCTCGACGGCGGCCTGGAGGGCGTCGACCTTGGGTACGACGAGGTAGTCGGCGTACTCGGAGGCGTCGTGGGTGAGGACCTTGACGGCGCCGTGCTCGGCGAGCGTGGCGGCGGTGTCGGCGGCGCCGTTGCCCAGCGCGACGGCGACGGGCTCGCCGACGCGGCGGGCCAGGGTCAGCAGCTCCAGCGTGGGCTTGCGGACGGAACCGTCCACGTGGTCGACGTAGACGAGAACTTCAGCCATGGGAATGCTCTCCTGCGGATTGCGAAGTCTTAAGGGGCGGAAGGGGGTTTGAGCCTCAGCGGGCCAGGACCCTTAGATGAACTTCTGGCTCGCGAGGAACTCGGCGAGCTGCTTGCCGCCCTCGCCCTCGTCCTTGACGATCGTGCCGGCCGTGCGGGCCGGACGCTCCGCGGCGGAGTCGACCGTGGTGTAGGAGCCCTCCAGGCCGACCTGCTCGGCGTCCAAGTCCAGGTCGGACAGGTCCCAGGACTCCACCGGCTTCTTCTTCGCCGCCATGATGCCCTTGAAGGAGGGGTAACGCGCCTCGCCCGACTGGTCGGTGACCGAGACGACGGCCGGCAGGGAGGCCTCCAGCTGCTCCGAGGCGGCGTCGCCGTCGCGGCGGCCCTTGACGGTGCCGTCCTCGACGGAGACCTCGGACAGCAGGGTGACCTGCGGGACGCCCAGGCGCTCGGCCAGCAGGGCCGGGACCACGCCCATGGTGCCGTCGGTGGAGGCCATGCCGGAGACCACGAGGTCGTAGCCGGCCTTCTCGATCGCCTTGGCCAGCACCAGGGAGGTACCGATCGCGTCGGTGCCGTGCAGGTCGTCGTCCTCGACGTGGATGGCCTTGTCGGCGCCCATGGACAGCGCCTTGCGCAGCGCGTCCTTGGCGTCCTCGGGGCCGACGGTCAGGACCGTGACCTCGACGTCGTCGTCGGAGTTCTCCGAGATCTGCAGCGCCTGCTCGACCGCGTACTCGTCCAGCTCGGAGAGCAGACCGTCCACGTCGTCCCGGTCGACGGTCAGGTCATCGGCGAAGTGCCGGTCGCCGGTGGCGTCGGGCACGTACTTCACAGTGACAACGATCCTCAAGCTCACGCCGGCTCTCCTACTGCATCGTCATTTTCGGCTGCCTCTTGCAGGCAGCATAGGCGCCCCAAGCGGCCGATCCCGGTCGGGGCGGGCTGTGCTCCGACCGCAATATTACTCACCAGTACATACAGTTCCTGCCCGCTAAGCAAGCGCTTTGAACTGTGACCTTCGCAACGCAGCGTAATCGGAACTCGACGGCCCCGCACACCAGCGGAAGCGCTGATGAGCCGATCAGTCGCGCAGGCCGTTGAACCGGCCCTGGTGGTACAGCAGAGGCCGGCCGGAGCCCGCGGGGTCACCGAGCCGCACCTCGGCCAGGACGATGCGGTGGTCACCGGCGGGCACGCGCGTGTGCACCCGGCACACCAGCCAGGCGAGCACGTCGTCGAGGACGGGGACACCCTCGGGTCCCTCGTGCCAGGCGGTGGGCGCGGCGAAGCGGTCGGCTCCGCTGCGGGCGAAGGTGGCGGCCAGTTCCTCCTGGTGCTCGCCGAGTATGTGCACGCCCACGTGTTCGGCCCTGGATATCGCGGGCCAACTGGAGGCGCCCGTGCCGATCCCGAAGGAGAGCATGGGGGGCTCGGCGGAGACCGAGGCGAGGGAGGTGGCGGTGAAGCCGACCGGGCCGGCGTCGCCGCTCGCGGTGATCACGGCGACCCCCGCCGCGTGCCGCCGGAAGACGGAGCGCAGGAGGTCGGGAGAGGCGAGGTGAGGGGTGCCGAGTGCGGACGTGGCCGTCATGCGGGGTTCCTTCTGCGCGGAGTGTCGAGCTGGACCGTGGCTGCTCAACAGGCCGGACAGCGCGCGCTGGCGGTGCGGGCGAGGTCGACGTGGACCCGCCCGAACAGAAGGAGTTCCGTAGGCATACGGTCAGGCTGACGATAGGTGCCGTGCACAGTCAAGTCGGTTCCGGCATATGGGAGCTGCCTCACCGTGAGCCCACCCGACGTCAAACCGCCTCCCCGATCGCCGCGATGACGTCCGCCTTGCGCGGCTGACCGGTGGCACGCCGGACGACCCTGCCGTCGGCGTCGAGGACCAGCACGGTCGGCGTCTTGAGGATGTCCAGTGCACGGACCAGGTCGAGGTTCTTCTCGGCGTCGATCTCGACGTGCGCGACGCCAGGGACCATGCCGGCGACCTCACCGAGCACGCGCCGGGTCGCCCGGCAGGGCGCGCAGAAGGCGCTGGAGAACTGGACGAGCGTGGCCCGCTCACCGAGGTCCTCCCCCAACTCGGCCGCACCGAGCCGCTTGCCGTCGTCGCGCCCGCGCACCCTCACCCTCCCGTTCCGCCGCCGTTGCAGCACCCCGTAGGCGCTCGCCGCCGCGAGCACCGCCACGCACACCACGAGTCCGGTCATCATCCGCATCAGCATTCATGAGACTGCAAAGATTCCCGCCTCCCTCCAGTCTGTCCGATGCGGAATGCTTGATTCATGGACATCGACGCAAGGGGGCCGCGTTTCGGCGCGGCCGTGACGGCCGTCGTGCTGGCGGCCGTTCTGATCACGGGCAACGTCTGGCTGCTGGCCTGGCAGACGCTGGCGTTCGCGCTGGGTGCGGCGGGCGGGGTGGGTCGCTCGCCGTACGGCTGGGTGTTCCGCAGGGCCGTGCGGCCGCGGATCGGCCCGCCGACCGAGTTCGAGGCACCGGAGCCGCCGCGGTTCGCGCAGGCGGTGGGCCTCGCCTTCGCGGCTCTCGGGCTCGTGGGATACGCGATCGGTCCGCAGTGGCTCGGGCTCGCCGCCACCGGCGCGGCGCTCGCGGCGGCGTTCCTCAACGCCATGTTCGGGTACTGCCTGGGATGCGAGATGTACCTGCTCGTTCGGCGGGTGGCGGTACGCGCGGAGTAAAGGCGGCTTAAAACCCCGAGGTGGATCACCGGACGGACGTGACGAGAATCTCGCCCCCAGCGGGCACCAGGGCTGGCTCCCCGCCCGTTCTTGGGGCACGATCTGCGAGATGCCGTAAACCTACGGCTGCGTAACTTGACGCCGGGAGTCGGCCTCCCCCGGCAGAGCAGGAAGGGCTCACCCCGCCCATGGCAGAGTTTGTCTACCGCCCCGTCGTCGGATTCGCCCAGGCCCTGTTCAAGGCCTGGGATCTCAAGATCGACTGCAAGGGGTCGGAGAACATCCCGCGCTCGGGCGGCGCCGTGCTGGTGAGCAATCACATCAGCTATCTGGACTTCGTCTTCAACGGCCTGGCCGCGCTCCCGCAGAAGCGTCTCGTGCGTTTCATGGCGAAGGAGTCCGTCTTCCGCCACAAGGTCTCGGGTCCGCTGATGCGCGGGATGAAGCACATCCCGGTCGACCGCAAGCAGGGCGAGACGGCGTACGCCCACGCCCTGGAGTCGCTGCGGTCGGGCGAGATCGTCGGCGTCTTCCCGGAGGCGACGATCTCGCAGTCCTTCACGCTGAAGAGCTTCAAGTCGGGTGCGGCGCGGATGGCCCAGGAGGCCGGCGTCCCCCTGATCCCGATGGCCGTCTGGGGCACCCAGCGGCTGTGGACCAAGGGGCACCCCCGCAACTTCAAGCGCAGCCACATCCCGATCACGATCCGGGTCGGGGAGGCGATCGAGGCGTCCCGGGACAAGTACGCGGGAGCGATCACCCGCCAGGTCCGGGAGCGTGTCAACGAGTTGCTGGAAGCCGCCCAGCGGGCCTACCCCGTGCGCCCCAAGGGGCCGGACGACACATGGTGGATGCCGGCGCATCTCGGGGGCACGGCGCCTACTCCGGAGCAGGTGCGCGAGGCAGAGGCTCGGTAGTCACGTCGATCCTCGCTCCCGGACTGAACTTCTCCAGCAGTTCGGCCAGTTCGGTGGCCGCCTTCTCCACGTCGGCGTACGGCATCGGGGCCATGCTCTCCAGCAGGAAGATCCCCGAGACCGTCTCCTCCGTCAGCCTCGTGCGCGGGCCCTGGCGCCAGTTCCAGCGACGGCAGGTCACCCCGGCCTCGTCCTGCCAGATCACCTCGCCGGGGTCCGGGTGCTCGACGGTCTCCTCGCCACCGGCCACGGTCACGAAGTCCTCGTCGCCCGTGGCCCGTACGAGGCGCATGCCGCCCTGGACGCGGTCGAGGTCCTCGCCGCCGACCGGGATGAGGTGCGCGACGCTGATCGCGTTGTAGAGGTCGACCAGGACGTTGATGCGGGGCAGACCCGCGTCCGTCAGGGCCCTCTTCGCCAGCGCCTCCGCCGAGTTGCGGGTGCGTGAGGGCTTCGAGCCGAACGCCGTGTAGACCTCCCGCCAGGCCGCCATGTGCGGGTCCTCGTGCGGGGCGCGTCCGTCCAGTCGTACGGCGAGACGGCGGGCCGCGTCGTCGAGCAGCGCCGAACTGGCTTCGGTGCTGGGCCCGTTGACGAGTCCGTGGGCCTCGATGGCGAGGTGCGTGAAGCCGGGCGCGAGGGCGCGCACTTCGTCGGACACGGTCAGAGAGAGGGACATCGGTGCCTCAGAGTGTCGTGGGGAGCGTCTTCCAGAGGTACGGCCGGTCGGGGGCGGCCTTGAGGACGCTCAGGACGGCCGGGTGCGGTTCAGCGTACAGGACCGGGTGGTCCATCTCGTTGGACTCCGGGTCGGGCGTGAAGGCCAACCGTTCGCCGTCCAGGGAGAACTGGGCGTCCACGCCGGGCTTGTTGCCCCGGGGGTCCTGGCGGTGCCAGGCGCCGTTGAACCGCACGGCGACCAGGCCGTGCACCTCACCCAACTCCTGGTAGCAGAGGGCCGTCGGAATGTCCTCGGCGCGCAGCAGCGCGGCCAGCGCGTGCGCCTTGGCGTAGCAGATGCCGGTCCCCTGTTCCAGGACGTCGGAGGCCCGCCAGGTGACGCGGAGGTCGCCGGAGTCCTGGGAGTGCGGAATCGTGTCGCGGACGAACTCGAATGCCAATCGCGCATAGGCATACGAGTCGACCGCCTCCTTGGCGAGACGTGCGGCCGTCTCCCTGACCACCGGGTGGTCATGGTCGATGACCTCGTCGGCGGCCAAGTACGCGGAAAGGTCGGGGGTGTTCTGGATCAGCTCCATGCCCGCAGAGCATAGGAAGACGATCACCCGCGCGTCAATTGTTTTACGTTGGTCGGTATATTTATGCGGAGTAGCAGTGGACGGTCACCACCTGGTCCGCGCTCCACCGCTGTTCGACCGTGGCGAGCCTGGTCCAGCCCAGCCGTTCGTACAGGGCCGTCGCGGCGGCGTCGGACGCGACGACGTCGAGCACTGGATGCAGTCCGCGGTGCCGTGCCTCCTCCACCGCCCGCCCCATCAGCAGGGCACCGATCCCGTGCCCTCTCGCCCGCGGGGCGACGAACAACCGGCCGACCACGGCGGCCCGTTCCCGGCTCGTTCCGTCGCGCTCGCTCCAGAGGGCCGGCGCCAGATCGCCTTCACCGGCGCGGGAGAGGCTGACGTGGCCCGCCACCCGACCGTCCAGTTCGGCGACCCAGCTCCCCAGCGCCGCGTCCGGCGCCAGCCACTCGCCGGGCCTCGCGGGCCAGTTCACCGGATAGCCGTCGCGGTGATGGACCGCTGCCAGTGCCCGCACGCAGGCCTCGACGTCGTCATCGGTCCTCGGCCGGACCCGGGGCTTCGCTCTGTCCACACCGGCATGCAAGCACAGGCGGCCACCGACCCGGCACGCGCGTGACCGACATCCAGGGACAGCACGCCCAGGGCCTGTCGCTTGGACCAGGTCGGCACAGAGAGACTGCTGCGCTCAACCGACCCGAACGGGGCATGGTGCGTGCAGCGGCAAGGCGGCGGAGGGCGGCGACGCGAGGGGGCCCTCCCGCGCGAGGCCGTTCGAGTCCGGGGGGAGTCGGCAACCGACGACAACGCGGCCGCAGCACCCCTTCTGGGGGCGCGTGCCACGCCTCGCGACGCCGGCCCGAGTCAAACGACAGGTCCTAGCGCGCCATCTCCTCCTTCAGCGCCGCCACAAAGGCGTCCACGTCGTCCTCGGTGGTGTCGAAGGCGCACATCCAGCGGACGACGCCCGCGGGCTCGTCCCAGAAGTAGAAGCGGAAGCGCTTCTGGAGGCGCTCGCTCACGTCGTGCGGGAGCTTGGCGAAGACGCCGTTGGCCTGGACCGGATAGAGGATCTCGGCACCGTGGACGGCACGCACACCCTCGGCGAGGCGCTGGGCCATCTCGTTGGAGTGACGGGCGTTGCGCAGCCACAGGTCCTTGGCGAGCAGGGCCTCCAACTGCACCGACACGAACCGCATCTTGGAGGCGAGCTGCATGGACAGCTTGCGCAGGTGCTTCATGTGGGAGACCGCGTCCTGGTTGATCACCACGACCGCCTCGCCGAACAGCGCGCCGTTCTTCGTCCCGCCCAGGGAGAGGATGTCGACGCCGACCGCGTTGGTGAACGTCCGCATGGGGACGTCCAGGGAGGCGGCCGCGTTGGCTATGCGAGAGCCGTCCAGGTGGACCTTCATCCCGTGCGCGTGGGCGTGGTCGCAGATCGCGCGGATCTCGTCGGGCGTGTAGAGCGTGCCGAGTTCCGTGCTCTGGGTGATCGAGACGACCTGCGGCATCGCGCGGTGCTCGTCGTCCCAGCCGTAGGCCTGCCGGTCGATCAGCTCGGGCGTGAGCTTGCCGTCGGGGGTGGGCACGGTGAGCAGCTTGAGGCCGCCCATCCGCTCGGGAGCGCCGCCCTCGTCCACGTTGATGTGCGCGCTCTCGGCGCAGATCACCGCGCCCCAGCGGTCGGTGACCGCCTGGAGCGCGACGACGTTGGCGCCGGTGCCGTTGAAGACCGGGAACGCCTCCGCCGTGGCCCCGAAGTGGCTGCGGATGATCCGCTGGAGGTTCTCGGTGTAGTCGTCCTCGCCGTACGCGACCTGGTGCCCGCCGTTGGCCAGGGCCAGGGCGGCGAGCACCTCCGGGTGGGCCCCGGCGTAGTTGTCGCTGGCGAAGCCGCGGACCTGCGGGTCGTGATGGCGACGGGCGTCGGTCTTCGGGGGGTTCACGGCTTCTCGGTGAGCCACAGACGGTTTCCGTTCACTTCGGCGGCGGGCTTGTCCCAGACACCGGCGATGGCCTCGGCGAGGTCCTTGACGTCCGTGAAGCCCGCGAACTTCGCGTTGGGCCGCTCGGCGCGCATGGCCTCGTGCACCAGTGCCTTCACCACCAGGATCGCAGCCGCGGACCTCGGCCCGTCGGCGCCCCCGGCCTTGCGGAAGGCGTCGGCGAGAGCGAGCGTCCAGGCCTCGGCGGCGGCCTTGGCGGCGGCGTACGAGGCGTTGCCCGCCGTCGGCTTCGTCGCGCCGGCGGCGCTGATCAGGACGTAACGGCCCCGCTCGCTGCGCTGCAGGCCCTCGTAGAAGGCGAGGGAGGTGTGCTGCACGGTGCGGATGAGCAGCAGTTCCAGGAAGTCCCAGTCGTCCAGGCTCGACTTGATGAAGGTCTCGCTGCCCCTCCAGCCGCCGACGAGGTGGACCAGGCCGTCGACCCGGCCGAAGTCCTTCTCGATGTGCGCGGCCCAGTCGCGGGTCGAGTCCAGGTCCAGCAGGTCGACCGGCTCGCCGGTCACGGTGGCACCGCCCGACGCGTAGCGTGCCGCGTCCACGGCCTCCGCGAGTCGCTCCGGGTCGTTGTCCGCGCCGACGACGGTCGCGCCCGCCTCGGCCAGTCGCAGCAGTGTCGCGCGGCCCGCGGGCCCGCCCGCGCCGGCCACCGCGATCACGGCACCGTCGAGAGCTCCGTTCCCCACCATGTGCTTCGCCTCCTGAGCTGCCGCGGAAGCGGCCTGAGCTGCCGCCGGAACGGCCTGTGCAGTGTTCTCGGTGCCACGCTCGCTCACGCGGCGACCCGCTCGGCGTTCGCGGCCGTGATGCCCCGGGTGGAGGCGATCACATGGCGAAGCTTCTTGGAGAGGGCCTCATAGAACATGCTCAGCGGAAACTCGTCCGGAAGCACGTCATCGACGAGTTTCCGCGGCGGCAGCGACAGGTCGAGGGCGTCGGGGCCCTTGGCCCACTTGGATCCCGGGTGCGGGGCGAGGTAGGTGGAGACGAGCTCGTAGCCGGCGAACCAGTGGACGAGCTTGGGGCGGTCGATGCCGTCGCGGTAGAGCTGCTCGATGTCGGCGCAGAGCTGGTTGGTGACCTGCGGGGCGCGCTGCCAGTCGATGAACAGCTTGTTGTCGGTCCAGCGGACGACGTCGTGCTTGTGCAGGTAGGCGAAGAGGAGCTGGCCGCCGAGACCGTCGTAGTTGCGCACGCGCTCGCCGGTGACCGGGAAGCGGAACATGCGGTCGAAGAGGACCGCGTACTGCACGTCACGGGCCTGCGGGACGCCGTCGGACTCCAGCTTCACGGCCTCCTTGAAGGCGGTGAGGTCGCAGCGCAGCTCTTCGAGGCCGTACATCCAGAACGGCTGGCGCTGCTTGATCATGAACGGGTCGAACGGCAGGTCGCCGTGGCTGTGGGTGCGGTCGTGGACCATGTCCCACAGGACGAAGGCCTCCTCACAGCGCTTCTGGTCGTGGACCATCGCGGCGATGTCCTCGGGCAGCTCCAGGCCCAGGATGTCGACGGCGGCGTCGGTGACCCGCCGGAAGCGGGCGGCCTCGCGGTCGCAGAAGATGCCGCCCCAGGAGAAGCGTTCCGGCGCCTCGCGCACGGCGATGGTCTCCGGGAAGAGGACGGCGGAGTTGGTGTCGTAACCGGCCGTGAAGTCCTCGAACTTGATGCCGCAGAACAGCGGGTTGTCGTAGCGGGTGCGCTCCAGTTCGGCCAGCCAGTCGGGCCAGACCATGCGCAGCACGACCGCTTCGAGGTTGCGGTCGGGGTTGCCGTTCTGCGTGTACATCGGGAAGACGACCAGGTGCTGGAGGCCGTCCGCGCGGTTCGCGGCGGGCTGGAAGGCCAGCAGCGAGTCGAGGAAGTCGGGCACCTCGAAGCCGCCGTCGCACCAGCGTCCGAGGTCCTTGGCGAGGGCCGCGTGGTAGTCGGCGTCGTGCGGCAGCAGCGGGGACAGCTCCTGCACCGCCTCGACGACACGCCGTACGGCGGCCTCGGCGTCGGCGCGGGCGGGGGCGCCCTCGGCGTCGAAGTCGATCGACCCGTCCTTGGACTGCCATGGCCGGATCCGCTCCACGGCATCCTTGAGCACGGGCCATGCCGGGTGCTCCACCACCCTGGTCACGGGAGGAAGCTGGTCCCCCGAAGCCGCCTGCACAAGAATTTCCGTCATGTCCCATCCTCCACGGGAGAAGCTCGCGTATGGAGACCGTATACATACGAGCTTCCGCCCAGCAAGAGCGGTCACGGGAAGTTATCCTGCGCACCCCAATGGTCACCGAACTTTTTCCTGTCGAGTGCCATGAACACCGCGATTCCGGGTAACAGTTCTCGCTCCCCCACACGTCACCGCGATCCCTCGCGTACGCACGGGTCCATCACACCGTGTAGCCGTTAGGCTGCGGCTCTGCACCGAGCCGCCGTCGACGGAAGCGAGTTGAACCTTGAACTTCCTTACCATCGGTCATCGCGGAGTCATGGGTACCGAACCCGAGAACACCCTCCGTTCCTTCGTCGCCGCCCAGCAGGCCGGCCTCGACGTCATCGAACTCGATCTGCATCTGAGCAAGGACGGCGCCCTCGTCGTCATGCACGACACCGACGTGGACCGCACGACCGACGGAACCGGCCCGATCGCCGAGAAGACCCTCACCGAACTGCGCGCCCTGGACGCGGGCCGCGGGGAGCGCGTCCCGGTGTTCGAGGAGGTCCTGGACGCGGTGCGCTCGCCGCTCCAGGCCGAGATCAAGGACATCGCGGCGGCCCGCGCGCTGGCCGAGGTCATGCTCCGGCGGGACCTGGTCTCCCGGGTCGAGGTGTCCTCGTTCCACGACGAGGCGATCGCCGAGATCGGGCGCCTGGTGCCCGGCGTACGGACCGCGCTGATCGGCAGCCGGTTCGGCCCCGACATCGTGGAGCGCGCCGTCGAGGCCGGTGCGGGGACGGTCTGCCTGAACATCCGGCGGCTGACCCTGGAGGTCGTGGAGGCGGCCCGCAAGGCGGACCTGAAGATCATCGGCTGGGTGGTGAACACCCAGGACCATCTGCGGCTGGTGCGCGCCCTGGAGCTGGACGGCGCGACGACCGACTACCCGGAGATCAAGCGCACCGGCCGCTTCACGGCCTGAGCCGCGTCAGCCGCGGACAGCGCGGCAGGAACGTCACACCAGCGGCTTGACCAGCAGCTCGAACTGCAGGTCGTCGCGCTGCGGAACGCCGAAGCGCTCGTCGCCGTACGGGAAGGGCGTCATCTGACCCGTACGGCGGTACCCGCGCCGCTCGTACCAGGCGATGAGGTCGTCGCGCACGGAGATCACGGTCATGTGCATCTCGGTGACGCCCCAGGTCTCCCGGGCGATCCGCTCCGCCTCCGCGATGATCACCTTGCCGAGGCCGCCGCCCTGGAGTGCGGGGCTGACCGCGAACATCCCGAAGTAGGCGTGGGTGCCCCGGTGTTCGAGCTGGCAGCAGGCGACGACCCGCCCGTCACGCTCCACCGCCAGCAGCCGGCTGTCGGGCGACTTGATGACCGCGAGCACGCCCTCCGGATCCGTCCGCTGCCCTTCGAGGATGTCCGCCTCGGTGGTCCACCCGGCCCGGCTGTCGTCCCCGCGGTACGCCGACTCGACCAGCGCGACCAGCGTGTCCACGTCGGCGTCGGTGGCGTCACGGAACGTGAGGCCGGCGGTGGTCTCCATGGGGCACATCTCCACTTCAGGGGCACGACTGGGGCACGGTCGAGAGTAGCGCCCCCGATAGGCTCGCCCGCATGGTGCACGTACTGAGCGGCCGCGTCCTGCTGCGGCCCACGGATCCGGAGCGTTCCCGAGTCTTCTACGGCGACCAGCTGGGCCTGGCGGTGTACCGCGAGTTCGGCACGGGGCCGGAGCGCGGCACCGTCTACTTCCTCGGCGGCGGGTTCCTGGAGCTGTCGGGACGCTCCGAGGCTCCCCCGGCCGCGGATGTCCGGCTGTGGCTCCAGGTCGCGGACGTCACCGCGGCGCACGAGGAGCTGCTGGCCAAGGGCGTCGAGATCGTGCGGCCACCGGTGCAGGAGCCGTGGGGGCTGGTCGAGATGTGGGTGGCGGACCCGGACGGCACACCGATCGTGCTGGTGGAGGTGCCGGCGGACCATCCGATCCGGTACCGGCCCGGCATCTGACCGGACCCCGCGCGACGCCGTCCGTTCCACGGGCTCGGATATGCTCCGCCGATCGCCGTGGCCCCAGGGGCGCGGAGCAGTGGAGGAGCACATGAGCGTGGACCTGAACGCCCCGGCCTGGCGCGGACAGCGATGGGCCGCCAGGACGTCCCTGGCGGCCGCCGCGCTCGCGGTCCTGCTCCCCCTCGCCCACGGCGGTCTCCGCGGCGTTCTGCTGCTGGCCGCCGGGCTCGCGGGCGCGGCCGTCACCGCGGCGGCGGTGTGGTGGACACTGACCCGGCGCGGACCGGTGCGCTGGCTGGCGGCGGCGCTCGCGGCCGTCACCCCCGCCCTCGTGATCGTCCTCTTCGTGGTCGCCCTGGGGTGGGTGCTCGTGCTGTCACCGGTGCTGTGGAGCGCCGCCGTGTGGAGCGGGCGGTACGCGCTGCGCAGCACCGGCACCCGCCCGAAACGCATGAAGGAGCACCGAGCGCGGTCCGTGCGGCGGCCCTTCCTCATCATGAACCCCCGCTCCGGGGGCGGGAAGGTCGAGCGGTTCCGGCTGCGGGAGAAGGCCGAACGCCTGGGCGCGCGCGTCGTGTTGCTCGACCCCGAGGAGCACCAGGACGTGACCGCGCTGGCCCGGGCGGCCGTCGCGGAGGGCGCGGACCTGCTCGGCGTCGCGGGCGGCGACGGCACCCAGGCACTGGTCGCCGCCGTCGCCGCGGAGCACGACCTGCCGTTCCTGGTCATCTCCGCCGGCACCCGCAACCACTTCGCCATGGACCTCGGCCTGGACCGCGCCGACCCGGCGGCCTGCCTCGACGCGCTCACCGACGGGGTCGAACTCCGGGTGGATCTCGGCTTCGTCGCGGACCGTCCGTTCGTCAACAACGCCTCCTTCGGCGCGTACGCGGCGGTCGTCCAGAGTCCCGCCTACCGCGACGACAAGATCGGCACCACTCTGGAGCTGCTGCCCGATCTGCTGACCCGGCAGCGCGGACCGCATCTGACGGCGCGCGTCGACGCGACCACGATCGACCGCCCGCAGGCCGTGCTGGTGAGCAACAACGCCTACCGCACCGGTGACCCCGTGGGCCTCGGCCGCCGCGAGCGGCTCGACTCGGGGTTGCTCGGCGTCCTAGGCGTCAGGGTGGACAGCGCGGCCGAGGCGGCGGCGCTGCTGCTCGGCCCCGATCCGGAGGGCCTCGCGGTCCTGTCCGCGCGGGAGGTGGTCGTCGACGCCGACCATCCGGAGATCGAGGTCGGCGTCGACGGCGAGGCCCTGGTGCTGCCCACCCCGGTCCACTGCCGCATCGCACCCGGGGCGCTCCGGGTCCGCGTCCCGAGAAAGCGACCTGGCGTGCCGACGGCCCAACCCCGCCTGAACTGGCGCCGGTTGCGCAAACTGGCGGGGCCGGCCGGGCGCACGTGACGCGACCCCGTCGGCCGTACCCGGCTCTCCCGGAAACGGCTTGCGTTGAAGTGCGCTCCAGCTTCTAGCGTCATCCGCACGACCTGCCTGAAGGGGAAACTGATCGTGCGGTACACACTGTTCGGCAAGACCGGTCTGCGCGTGAGCGAGCTGAGCCTCGGCGCGATGGTCATGGGCGAGGATCCCGCCTACGGCTCCGACAAGGAGACCAGCGCCAGGCTTCTCGACGCCTACGCCGACGCGGGCGGCAACTTCGTCGACACGGCGGACATCTACTCGGGCGGGGCCTCGGAGCGCATCCTCGGCGAACTGCTCGACGGGCGGCGCGAGGACTTCGTGCTGGCCAGCAAGTACACGTGCGCGACCCGTACCGGGGACGTCAACTCCGCCGGCAACCACCGCAAGAACCTGGTGCGGTCGGTGGAGGCGAGTCTCGGGCGGTTGCGCACCGACCGCCTGGACATCCTGTGGGTGCACGCCCGCGACAACTTCACGCCGGTGGAGGAGGTCATGCGGGCGCTCGACGACCTCGTGCGCACCGGCAAGGTGCTCTACGTCGGGGTGTCGGACTGGCCCGCCTGGGAGATCGCGCAGGCCAACACGTCGGCGGAGTTGCGGGGTTGGACCGCCTTCGCGGGGTCGCAGTTGCGCTACAACCTGCTGGAGCGCACCCCGGAGCGTGAACTGCTCCCCCAGGCGCGGGCGTTCGGCCAGGCGGTGCTGGCGTGGTCGCCGCTGGCGGGCGGGAAGCTCACCGGCAAGTACCGGCGGGGTGAGACGGGCCGCCTGGACGCCTGGGGCGACAAGCCGAGCCCGCGGGAGGAGCGGATCGTCACGGCCGTCGTGGAGATCGCCGAACAGGGCGGCTGGAGCCCGGCCCAGGTGGCGCTGGCCTGGCTGCTCGGCCGACCCGGCAACGTGGTCCCCATCGTCGCGGCCACCAGGGAGAGCCAGCTCGCCGACAACCTGGGCAGCCTCGACGTCCGTCTCGACGCGGACGCGCTCACCCGTCTGGACGAGGTGAGTGCGGTGCCGCTCGGCTTCCCGCACGACTTCGTACGGGAGCCGGCCATCGTCGGGAACATCTACGGCGACCGCTGGCAGGCCATCGACGACCGGCGCTCGGGATACCGGCGTACCGCGACCGACGTGCTCTAGAGACGTCGTTCAGAGGGGACGCGCGTCGGCCTCCGTGGGGGCCAGCGGTGTCACCGTCACCTGGTCGATGACGGGAGCGTGCGCGGAGCGCTGACCGAACTCGTTCCTGGTGTCGCCCGCGAAGTCGGGGAGTTCGTCGGCGGTGAAGGTCAGCGTGTTGAGGCCCGGGCGCAGGGTGACCGGTATCGACAGGTTCCAGAAGTTGTTGAAGTGGAAGGTGGTGGGGAACAGGACGCGGTGCGCGGGGCCGCCGTTGACGGAGACGTCGGCGTGGCGGCAGACCGGGTCCGGGTTGTAGTGCGTGGACGGGGGCTGCTCGCCGTTGGAGTAGCGGATCGTCAGCGCGTGGCGTCCGGCGCGGTCGGCCGTGACCGTCAGGGTGAGGGCGTTCGCGGGTCCGGCGCCGACGCCGTCGACCGCCTTGCCGCCCGTGGCGTACGGGTGTCCGGTCACCCTGGCCGCGCCGGTCAGGACGCCTTCCTCGGCCGCGTACGAGGTGGTGGGCAGCAGCCCGCGCGAGGGCGCGATCCGCAGTCGGTCGACGATCAGTCGGTCCGAAGTCCCGGTCACCGTGACCTTGTTGACGCCTCCGGCCAGGAAGAGCGGTACGGCGCCGCGCTCGACGCGCCCGACCTCCTCGCCGTTGACGCTCAGCACACCCTCGCCGGGCCCGAGGACGTCGACGGTCACGGAGGCCTCGCCGTCGTCGGCCGCGTACGCCCAGAAGGTGACGGTGCCGCCCCGCGGCAGCACGGCGACTCCGGGGCCCGAGGCGCCGCGGTGCGCGTGGCTCACCCGGGCGCCGCCGCGGAGGTCCGCGAACTCGGCGTCGTACAGAGCGGTTTCGTCCTCCTCCCGCAGGACGAGGTCCAGCTTGTCTACGGACGCGTCGCCCTTGGTGACCCCGAGGTCGGGGTCCTGGGCGGCAAGGGTGATCCGGTGGCGGCCCGCGGTCAGCTCCACCCGGGTGTCGGTGTGACCCCACACCGCCGGCTTGTAGCCGAGCGGCAACCGCAGTTCGCGCGGGTCCTCGCCGTCCACGCGCAGGAAGACGTTGGTGGGACCCTGCTCGCGCACCAGGTCGGCGAGGTTGTGGGAGCCGGCGAACACCATGAGGTCGTAGGTCCCGTCCTGCGGGACCTCGACGTCGAAGGCGAGCACGCCGTCGGAGCCGGTGCGCAGACCGCCCACGTGGTAGCCGCCGGAGGTGGCGAACCGGTCGACGGCGGACGGGGACCCCTCGGGCCCGCTCTTCGAGTAGCCGCCGCCCGTGTAGGCGGCGTCCTCGGCCTCGTACGTGCGCCTCCAGCGCACCGCGGACGGCAGGAGTGCGGCCCCGTTGCCGCCCGGTGACAGGATCACCTGATACGCGGACATCGCGTCGAGGCCGGTCGGTCTCAGCGTCACCTTGCCGTCCACGACCGGCAGTTCCTCGTCCCGCAGCCGCAACGGCTGTGCACAGTCGCCCACTTGGCCCGACCAGGGAAACTCCACGAGGCGCGCGTGGACCACGGCCCCGAACACCTCCGCGTCCACGCCCTCGAACACGATGTCCGCCGTACCGTCCGCGCCCCCGAACAGGGCCCTGGCCTGGCGCTTGTCCCGGTCGAGCGTGGCCACGCCCTGGAGGGTGTACTGCACGTTGGGGTGCGGGGCGACGACCCGGACGGTGTTCCCGGTCAGCTGTCCGTAGGCGTTGTAGAGCCACCACTGGCCGTTGGCCCTGTTCGCCTCCACCGCCGAGTCGTTGAGGTTGCCGGCGATGTTCCAGTAGGCGAGGTCGGCGTCGACCTTCGACTCCTCGATCGCGGCGATCCACTGGATCATCTGGCCGGGGACGGAGACGTGGTAGTTGTGCGCGTACTCGTTGATGTTGACGGGCAGCGGGCCGATGCCCAACTCCCGCTCCAGCTGCCGGTACTCGGCGATGTTGGTGCGGACCTCGGCGGGCGAGGACAGCTCGTGCCAGGTGACGATGTCGGGCAGCACGTCGTGCGCCTTCGCGAACTCCAGGAACCCTCTGACCTCGGGGTACAGCACGCAGGTGTTGGGTCCGGCCACCCGGGCGTCCGGGTCGAGGTCCTTGATGAGGCGGTAGGCGGCTTCCCAGGCGGCGAAGTAGGGGGCCGGTTCGGTCCGCCAGGAGACCCCGTCGTAGCTCCACTCCCCCTCGCCGAACATGTTGCCCTCGGGTTCGTTGAACGGCACGTACACGACGTGGGACCTCAACTCCCCCAGGGCCAGGACGTGTTCGACCTGGCGACGGATCACGTCCAGGTGCCCGGCGAGCCGCTCCTCGCCGGTGGCACCCGGCCACTCGTACGGAAACCCGCGGTAGAAGTCGGGCAGGTAGACGTAGACGTCCTTGCCGCCCGCCGCGACGAAGGGCGGCAGGATCTCCAGGGCGTCGCCGCCGGGGTGCTGGGTGCCGTCCTGGGCCTTGGTCGTCACCGTCCGCGGGTACATGCCCTCGACCACGACACGGCTGGGCACACCGTCGCCGTAGAGGCCGTAGAGCGTGCCGCTCGCTCCCCCGTGGAAGGGTCCGGTCTCGGTGCCGAGGTCGATGGTGAGCTGGTCGGGGGCGGGGCCTTCGGCTGTCACGGCATCCATCCTTCGTTCGGCATCTCGTACGACGATCGATGATCCGCACCGACCTGGACGAACGTAGGAAGCGCGGGTCGACCGCGTCAACAGGCAGCAGGTCCCGAGACTTCCAGAACCGCAGGTCGCAGGCGTCAGGCGCGCAGCACGCCCAGGCTGCCCTCCAGGCGGCCGAGCAATTCCCCCAGCCGGGCGGCGAGTTCGTCCCGTGCCTCGGGGGTCAGGACGGACAGCACGGCCGTCTCGTACTCCAGCTGCTCGGGCAGGATCCCGTCGACCAGCTCGCGGCCGGCCTCGGTGAGCCGGACGTGGGCGACGCGCCGGTCGCGGGTGTCGCCCCGGCGCTCCACCAGGCCCCGTTCGGTGAGCTGCTTGAGGCGCTTGGTGACGGCGGCCCCGGAGGAGAAGGTCTCGCGGGCGAGGTCGCCGGGGGTGAGTTCGTGACCGGTGCGGCGCAGCGCGCCGAGCAGGTCGAACTCGGGACGGCTGAGCCCGGCCCGGCGCAGCGGGGCGTCCTCGGCCTGCTGGAGGAGGGCGGCGCAGCGGTTGACGCGGCCGATGATCTCCATGGGGCCGGTGTCGAGGCCGGGGTGGACGGTCTGCCACTGCCGGACGACGGCGGCGACGGTGTCGGTTCTCGTCGGGTCCGCCGGTCGTCCGTTCGGTGCCGTCATGCGCGTGCGCCCTCCGCTCTGTGGTGCCGGACCGTCGCGGCGAGCGTACGGTGTGCGGCCTGTTCGGCGTGCACGACCCTCTCCTGGGGCAGGTCCCGCTGCCACCATTCGCCGGACGCGGCCTCGACGGTGGCGCGCAGGTCGACCAGAGCGGTGGCGAGGCCTCGGCGGGCGCCGTCCAGGGCGCCGGGAGCGGGATGCGGCTGGGCCAGGAGGCGGGCCGCGCGTTCCCGGGCACGCTCCACGGCGGCCAGCGACTGCTCGACCCGGTCGCCCGCGCGCCGGTTGGTGACGGCGATGGCGGCGACGAAGCCGACCAGCGCCCCGACGAGGGTGTCCAGGACCCGTTCGGTGATCAGCCTGCCGGGTTCCTGGTATCCGGCGAACTCGGTGATGAGCAGGGCCATCGGGGTCACACAGACGCTGCCGAGCAAGTAGTTGCGGGCGATGAGCGCCTCGGCGCCGAAGTTGAGGGCGAGGCAGCACAGGACGAGCGCGGCGGGCCCGAGGTGGGCGAGCGGGACGACGGCGGCGAACACCAGCACCCCGACGAGGTTGCCGACGACCCGCTGGACGCCCCGGCTCCAGGTGAGGGTGACGTTGACCTGGTAGAGGGAGGCCGCGGTGACCAGGGCCCAGTAGGGGCGGCCGACGCCGAGCGCCAGGGAGGCGTAGCCGGCGAGGGCGCAGCCCAGGGCGGTGCGTACGGCGATCGGGGCGAGCATGCGCCACACCGGGTGGGCGGGGGCGGCGCGTTCGATCTCCACCCCGAGGAGTTCGTCGTCGTACGGCGCCCGCGGGACCGCTGCCGTGCCGCGCAGCTCGCGGGCCCAGGCACGGAGTCGGTCCGGGTCGGCGTCGGCGGGGGCGGCGAGGGCGACCTCGGCGCGGACGACGAGGCGGCCGAGGGCACGCCGGGTCCCGGAGCGGGATCCGGCCGACAGGAGGGTCTGCCAGGCGGCCTGGACGGCGGCATGGGCGGTCCCGCTCGCACGGGCGCGCGGGTTCTCGGCGTACGCGGCGGCCGCGTCCAGGGCACGGGCGGTGGCCCGCCGCTCCGGGCCGTGCGGCCGCAGCAGGCCGGGGGCCATCCCCACCAGCCAGGCCCAGGCGCCCGTCGCGAGGGCCAGGGCGAGGTGACCGGGGACCTGGCCGAGGCCCTGCGGGGCGAACAGGGCGGCGGAGCTGATGAAGGTGAGGACCACATGGCCGGGCGGGCCGATCCGGGTCGCGTCGCAGAGCGTCTTCTGTACGGCGGCCACCAGGGCGCCGACGGTGACCAGCACCACCGCGCTGCCGGTGAGCGAGGCGGCGACCAGGCCGACCCCCAGACCGGCGACCATGCCGAGCACCACCCAGGCCAGGGCGCGGGCCCGGGCGGCGTAGGGGCGGTTGTGGGCGTACAGCGCGCACAGGGACCCGGCCATGGTGTACATCGCCAGGTCGAGGCGGCCGAGGGCCAGCAGGGCAAGGTTGGGCGGGGCGACCGCGACCACCACGCTCAGGGCGGGCTTGAACCAGATGTCGGAGGGCCTGCCCAGGCGCAGTACGCCGGCCAGCGGGAGGGCGCGTACGCGCGGGGTGTGGGGGCGAGGGGTCGCACTGCTCATGTGGCAATACTTTAGCAGGTGTTTTACCTGTAAACGATACTCGGACCCTCCCCGTGACCTGCTGTGCTCCGTCGCACGCTCCCCGCGTACACCCTTGCGCTCGATTGCGCGCCGCACGGCCCGGGCATGCCTTGCCCGACCGTCGAGCGGGGAGGTGGGCGTGCACGGACCGGCTTCGCCCGGCTGGCTGCTGGTCGCGCTCTGCGCGGCGACCGGGGCGTACTGCCTGCTGCGGATGCGCAGCAGCGTCGAGGAACAGCGCCGGGCCGCGGGCGGTGAGGCGCTGATGGGCTTCGGGATGGCCGCGATGGCCGTACCGGCTGCCGTGTTCACCCCGCCGACTTGGGCCTGGCCGCTCTGCGCGGTGGTGTTCGGCGGGGCCGCGGTGCGCGCGCTGTGGGCGGCGCGCACGAGCACCCCTCACCTGCACCACCTGGTGGGGGCAGCGGCCATGGTCTACATGGCGGTGGTGATGGCGGCCTCCCCCGGACACCACGGCGGTTCGGGAGTGCCCGTGGTCACGGGCGTACTGCTCCTCTACTTCACGGGATACGTCCTGCTGTCCGGCGCCCGCCTGATACCGGTGACCGACGGTGGCGGCACCGGCGGCTGGGGCGACCGTCCCGAACTCTCGCGCGCGTGCCGGTTGTCGATGGGCATCGCGATGGTGGCCATGCTGCTGACGCTCTGACACGCGCGGGGACGCGCGCCTTGCTCGGCCCGAGGGTGCACCGGTTGCGGGTGTGGCCGACGGCCGCGGGCGCTCGCGGGCCGCCAGCCGAACTTCTGACGCGAGCACCGGTGTTGCCGCTCTGCGAGAAGCCATGAGTTCTGCTCGTGTCGCCGCGGAGCAGGAGCGGGGTGACGGCCGGGTGCGGTCCGCGTGCGGTCCTGGTGCGGTCCGTCCGCCGAAGCCGGGACGGGACGGTGCCGGGCGGGCGGGCATACACCCGCGGAGGACAGGGAACCCGGCAACGGACCGTCCAGCACGCCCAGCCCCGGAATTCGCCTCACACCACATCGGTCGGCGAGGATCGCACTATGCACACCCAGTCCGTCGACGCCCCGCCCCGTCCGCCGGAGCACCGGACCGCCGCCCGTGCGACCGGTGTCCTCGCCCTGTGCTCGGCGCTGCTGCTCGTCCTGGTCCTGGCCGAGTGGCATCCTCTGCTCACCGTGGACGACGACATCGCCGACACCACCCACCGGTGGGCGGTCGACGAGCCCGGACTCACCCACGCCTTCCGCATCCTGACGGACTGGGTCTGGGACCCATGGGCGATGCGCATCCTCGCGGCGGTCGCGGCGATCTGGCTGGTGTGGCGGCGCAATGCCCGCTGGATCGCCGCATGGCTGGTGGCCACATGTGCGCTGGGCACACTGGTCCAGCAGGTCCTGAAGGCCGCGGTCGGCCGCGAACGCCCCGTCTGGCCCGACCCCGTCGACACCGCGCACTTCGCGGCCTACCCGTCGGGCCACGCCCTGACGGCCACGGTCGTGTGCGGTCTCCTCCTGTGGCTCCTCCACCACTACGGCGTCGGCCGCGCGCTGTGGTTCACGGCCCTGGCACTCGCCGTGATCTCCGTCGTGGGCGTGGGCCTCACCCGCATCTGGCTGGGCGTCCACTGGCCCTCCGACGTGCTCGGCGGGTGGGTCATGGGCGCGATGCTGGTGTCCCTGGCGGTGCTGGTCCACCAGCGCTACCGGCCGTGAACGACGGCCCGGACCGGGTCTACGGCTACGTGGGCCCGCCCGAGCTCCGCTCGTCGGTACGGCCGGGCAGCGAGGGCCGGACCATCCGCTCCGCCGCCGAGCTCGACAGCTGGCTGTCCGGGCGCGGCGCGGCCGAGACCGCGGAGCCCTTCACCTTCGTCGTCGCCCTCGACGGCTTGCTTCGGCTCGCGCCCCGCAGGAGTGAGCACGTGGCCTGCGCGGGCGGCGCCGATGTGCTGGCGGCCGGTGAGATGGGCTTCGCCCCGGCCGACGGCCGCTGGGCGGTGCACGAGGTGACCAACCACTCCACGGGCTACTGCCCGGATCCCGGTTCGTGGCGGGCGGTCGGGAGCGCTCTGGACCGGGTCGGCGTCGCACATCCCGGCCGGTTCACGCACGAAGTGGTGTTCCGGCGCTGCGAGGGGTGCGGGGAGCGGTCGATCGTGCGCGAGGCGGATTTCGTCTGCGTGTTCTGCGGGGCCCAGCTGCCCGTCGAGTGGAACGCGGGCACGTAAGATCATCGTATGGCTGCCGTCCTGTTCGACTTCTCGGGGACCCTCTTCCGTATCGAGTCCACCGACTCCTGGCTGAGGGCTGTCCTCGACGAGGCGGGACTCACCCTCGCCGAGGCCGAGTTGACGCGGGCAGTGCGCGAGCTGGAGCACGTGGGGGCGTTGCCCGGTGGAGTGGCGCCCCGGGTGGCGATGCCGGACGAGCTCGCCGCCGTGTGGGGCGTCCGGGACGAGAGCGCCGAGCTGCACCGGGCCGCCTACACCGGGCTCTCGCGGCTCGTCACACTGCCGGACCCGGCCCTGCACGACGCGCTGTACGACCGGCACATGCTCCCCGCCGCCTGGCAGCCCTACCCCGATGCCGCCGAGGTGCTGCGCGCACTCCGCGAGCGCGGGATCAAGGTGGGCGTGGTCAGCAACATCGGCTGGGACCTGCGTCCGGTGTTCCGCGCGCACGGGCTCGATCCTTACGTCGACGCGTATGTGCTGTCCTATGAACACGGCATCCAGAAGCCGGACCCCCGGCTGTTCAAGACCGCCTGCACGGCGCTCGGCGTCGAGCCCCGGGACGTCTTGATGGTCGGCGACGACCGGCGGGCGGACGGCGGCGCGGCGGCCCTGGGCTGCGGCGTGCACTTCGTGGACCATCTGCCGGCGGCACAGCGGCCCGACGCGCTGCGGCCCGTCCTCGATCTGATGGGCTGAGACCGCGATCGGCGCCCGCAGTCGATGCCCGCTCGCCCTCAAGAAAGTGTCCGAAAACGGGGTGGCCACCCCGCCACGGTGGTCGCCTGAGGACACCATTGGGGCTTGTGCTCGCCCACCCTGGACGATCCCCCGCGTCGCCCAGAGCAGGCGGCAGTCCCGACCAGGCCTTTTTCGGACCGGTCCGGACGCACTGAGTATAGTTGGCTGAGAGCCAGTCAACGCAGGAGTTCCAGCATGTCCCCGCGCAGCGCCTCGGTCAACGAAGAGCTGCGCCGTCGTTCCCGGGAGCGTCTCCTGCAGGCGGCTCTGGAGCTGGTCTCCGAGCGCGGTTACGAGGCCACGACCCTCGGCGACATCGCGGACCGGGCCGGTTCGGCGCGCGGTCTGGTGTCGTACTACTTCCCCGGCAAGCGCCAGCTCGTGCAGTCCGCCGTGCACCGGCTCATGCACCGCACGCTGGAGGAGGCCCTGGAGCGCGAGCCACGGACCGAGGACGGCCGGGAGCGGATGGCCCGGGCCATCGACGCGGTCCTGGGCCTGGCCCGGGACCGGACGGTACTGATGCGCCAGCACATGGCGGGCCTGCTGGACAGCGTCGGCTTCGTGGAGTGCCCCGAGCAGCAACGCCTCGCCGAACTGCTGCGGGAGACGATGGAACGGCACGGTTCGCAGACGGTGGAGACCGACTATCCGATGCTGCGCTCCCAGCTCATGGGCGCGGTGTACGCGATGGTGCTGCCGAACGTCCCGTTGCCGATGACGACCCTGCGCGCGGAGTTGTTCACGCGCTACCGGCTCGACTGGGAGCAGGGCGTCCCGCCGGGCACCGAGGTGCCCGGCGGAACGCACGACACGGATCTGTCGCGTTTCTTCCGGACGGGCGACGAACCCGGGGGTCAGTCGAAGTAGTCCGGCTGCGTCTGGACGTTGAGCTCGCCGAGCCGCACCTTCCTGGCCGCGTCCGTCCGCTTGTCGGCGATCTTCAGGACGTCGAAGCCCTTGGCGATGTCGTTGGAGTAGATGTAGCCGTTGTAGTAGTACGCCGACCAGGAGCCGGCGGTCGTCAGCCGCTCGGTGGTCACCGGACCGCGCTCGAAGTAGCCGATCTCCTTCGGGCGCGAGGAGTCGGTGAAGTCCCAGACGGAGACACCGCCCTGGTACCAGGCCTGGACCATGATGTCCCTGCCCTTGACCGGGATCAGCGAGCCGTTGTGGGCCACGCACACCTCGACGTCCGCCTGGTGGCGGGGGATCTTGAAGTAGCTGCGGAAGACGAGCTTGCGCTTGTCGCCCTTGCCGACGATGTCGTAGATGCCGTCGGCACCGCGGTTCGGCCCGATCTCCGCGTTGCAGGTGGCCGCACCGCCGCCGCCCAACTCGTCGGTGAAGACGACCTTGTTCGCCTTCTGGTTGAAGGTCGCCGAGTGCCAGAACGCGAAGTTCACGTTGTCCTGCACCCGGTCGATGACCTTCGGGTTCTCCGGGTCCTTGATGGAGAACAGGATGCCGTCACCCATGCAGGCGCCCGCCGCCAGGTCCTTGTCCGGGAGCACCGTGATGTCGTGGCAGCCGGTGGTCTTGGCGACACCCGGGTTGGTGGGCGAACCGGGGTTGCCTCCGCCGTCCGGGCCCTCGCCGGGGAAGAGCACCGGGAAGCCCACGACCGCGGCCTTCTCCGGGGCGCTCCGCGGCACCTTGATGACGGAGATCCCGTCGTGCGGCGGCTGGCAGTCCGGGTAGGTGGCGTTCGGGGAGTACGAGGAGACGTAGATGTAGACGTTCCTGCGCTCGGGCACCAGCGTGTGGGTGTGCGAGCCGCAGGCGGTCTCCACGGCGGCGACGTACTTGGGGTTCCGCTTGTCGCTGATGTCGAAGACCTTCATGCCCTCCCACGACGACTTCTCGGTCGCGGGCTGGGTGGTGCTGCTGCAACTGCTGTCACTGCGCGAGGAGTCGGTGGAGAGGAACAGCAGGTTGCCGGAGACGGAGATGTCGTTCTGCGAGCCCGGGCAGAGCACCTGGGCGACGGTCTTCGGCGCCTTCGGGTTGCTGATGTCGAAGATGCGGAAGCCGTCGTAGTTCCCGGAGAAGGCGTACCTGCCCTGGAAGGCCAGGTCCGAATTGGTGCCGGGCAGCGCGTCCTTGGGGATGTTGACGAGGTGCTCGATGTTGTCGGAGTGGACGATCTCGTCCTGGCCGGGTATCTCGCCGTCGGCGATGGCCGCCTTCACCTCGGCCTCGGTGCTCTTGGACACCCCCTTGCCCGCCGCCGGGCCGTCCCCGGGGTCGGGGGTCGCGACGGCGGGACCGGCGGTCAGCAGCGCGGCCAGGAGACCCGCGGCGGCCGCGGCAACTCCCAGACGTCTGTGCCGGGTTCGGGACTCACTCAACAGGATCACTGTTTTCCTCCCTGTGCCGTTCATGTGGAACGGTTCACGCGTCACCGCAGTATCGTCTTCACCATGCACAGATCAACAGGGGGCAACGAACTCGTCATGAAAGGACCACGGGTGACCACTGTGCTTTTCCGCCGCGCTCCGTACGCGACGGCCGCCCTGGCCGCACTGGCAGCCCTGGCCCTCGGGGGCTGCGACTCCGACGCGGACGCGAAGTCCGCCTCGGCGACCGGGCCTTCGGTGCTGGCACCCGGCAAGCCCGGTGAGGCGAACCGCACGTTGTCCGCTGAGGACGCCCAGGAGCAGCGGACCGACGACGACACCCCGAACGCGGCGGACGTCTCGTACGCGCGGATGATGATCACGCACCACGCCCAGGCCCTGGAACTGACCGAACTCGCCCCGAAGCGGGCCGAGTCGGCGAAGCTCAAGGCCCTCGCCGAGCGGATCTCGGCCGCGCAGGGGCCGGAGATCGACGCGATGAGGGCCTGGCTGAAGGACCACGGCCAGTCCGAGAAGGGCGAGGGCCACACGCATGTCGCGATGCCCGGCATGGCCACCGAGGCACAGCTGAAGAAGCTGCGCGCGGTCAAGGGGAAGGCGTTCGACGAGCTCTTCCTCACCCTGATGATCACTCATCACGAGGGAGCGATCACCATGGCGACGGATGTGAAGGGTCAGGGCAACAACATCCGGATCGAGGAGATGGCGGACGACGTGGTGGCCCAGCAGACGAGCGAGATCAACCGCATGCGGAACATGCTCTGAACGGACCGGCCGACCCGACCGTCCGTCTCAGCGCCGTGCGTGACGTGGCGTCAGATAGCCCGCGTCGCGCGCCTGGGAGATGAGCCTGAGCGACTTGCGGCGGCTGTGCCCGGTCGCGCACATCACGGCGAGGACCGGGTCGACGCCGTCCTCCTGGGCGGCCCGGTACTCCTGCGCCACCAGCCACCGCCCCTCCGGTCCGCGCGGCCACGCGGGGCGAGCACGTCGCGGTCCGCCCGCCTCGGCCTCGGCTTCCGTCGCGGGTTCCCTTCCGGGAAGCCTCCCGCATGCCTCGAACAACGGCCCTTCGATCCAGTCCGCGAGCGCGCCCAGGTCGTCCAGCGACAGGGCCGGCACCGCGCGTACGTCCTCCAGCAAGACGCCCCCCTCGGCCACCACGGCGAGCGCGTCGACCCGGGCGCCGTCGGAGAAGACCAGCCGGACGGTGAACCACGCCATCGCGCCGTCGTCCTCCCGCACTTCCCACGCGGGCCACACGGACACGCTGCCGTCCGTCGGACAACGATCAGAAAGATTAAGAAAGGATGCTTCTAGCACACACGCAACGTAACCGCATGATCACATTCCATACGAACGGACACGCGTGCCCGGGCCACTGCGGCACCCTGTCAGAGCAGCACCGAGGGTGCGATCCTGGAGGTGTCAGCGACTCCTCTCGTAAGGAGTTCCGCCGTGCTGCGTGTCGCCGTCGTCGGCTCCGGGCCCAGCGGGTGCTACACCGCCCAGAGCCTCGTCCAGCAGGACCCCGACGTGCTCGTCGACGTCCTGGACCGGCTGCCGTGCCCGTACGGCCTGGTGCGCTACGGAGTGGCACCGGACCACGAGAAGATCAAATCGCTCCAGAACAACCTGCGGACGATCCTGGAGCACGAGCGGGTGCGGTTCGTCGGCGGTGTCGGGATCGGCCCCGGCGGGGTGCCGGCCGCGCGGCTGCGCGAGCTGTACCACGCCGTCGTGTACTGCGTGGGCGCCGCCACCGACCGGCATCTCGGGATCCCGGGCGAGGAGCTGCCGGGAAGCTGGTCGGCGACGGAGTTCGTGTCCTGGTACAGCGCGCACCCCGACTCCACGGCCGACGGTTTCGTGGCCGGCGCCCGGTCGGCGGTGGTCATCGGTGTCGGCAACGTCGCCGTCGACGTGACGCGGATGCTGGCACGCGGGACGACCGAGCTCAGCCCGACCGACATCCCGCATCCGGCACTGACCGCGCTGGCGGCCAGCCGGGTGAGGGAGGTCCACATGGTGGGTCGGCGGGGTCCCTCCCAGGCCCGTTTCACCACCAAGGAGCTGCGCGAGCTGGGTTCACTCCCGGGCACCGAAGTGGCCGTACGTGCGGAGGAGTTGGCGCTGGATCCGGCGTACCTCGACCCCTCCGCCCTGTCCGCGCCACAGCGCCGGAACGTGGAGGTGCTGCGCGGCTGGGCGGCCACGGAGTCGCGGCCGTCCTCCCGGAGGATCTCGTTGCGCTTCTTCCTGCGTCCCGTCGAAGTCCTCGCCGACGGCGGTCGCGTGGGCGCGGTCCGCTTCGAGCGGACGGTGCCGGACGGACGCGGCGGCGTGCGCGGCACCGGTGAGTTCGAGGAGATCGAGGCCCAGTTGGTGCTGCGCTCGGTGGGGTACCGGGGCATGCCGGTGGAGGGGCTGCCGTTCGACGCGGAGAGCGGCACGGTGCCCAACGTCGACGGCCGTGTCGTGCGCGGCGGTTCCCCCGTCCCGGGCGAGTACGTGGCCGGCTGGATCAAGCGCGGCCCGACCGGCGTCATCGGCACCAACCGCCCGGACGCCAAGGAGACGGTGACCTCGCTGCTCGAGGACGCCCCCGGACTCGTACACGAAGAACTGCCCGGGGACCCGCTGGACGCCCTGCGGGCGGAGGGGATCGAACCGGTGGAGTGGGCCGGTTGGTGCGCGATAGAGCGAGCGGAGGCGGAGCTCGGTGCATCCCTGGGCCGAGGCGTGGTGAAGCTCCCCGACTGGCAGTCCCTGATGAACGCGGTGCGGGGAAACGTCCACTAGGGGCCCGCCAAACCACGGCGGGCCCGTACCGGGCAACGAACCGGCAACACCCCCGAAATCAACAAACTGTTCAACACCCCTACGGTCTCGGACATGGCCCAAACCACCCCTGTGCACCCCGTCGACGACATACCCCCGGTACGGCAGCTCGCCGCCTTCGGACTCCAACACGTCCTCGCGATGTACGCGGGCGCCGTGGCCGTCCCCCTGATCGTCGGCAGTGCGATGAAGCTGTCGCCGGCGGACCTGGCGTATCTGATCACCGCCGACCTGCTGGTGTGCGGCATCGCCACCCTCATCCAGTGCGTCGGCTTCTGGCGCTTCGGCGTACGGCTCCCGATCATGCAGGGTTGCACCTTCGCCGCCGTGTCCCCGATGGTGCTGGTCGGCACGACGGGCGGCGGACTCCCCGCGATCTACGGCTCGGTGATCGTCGCCGGCCTCGCGATCATGCTGCTCGCACCGGTCTTCGGCAAGCTGCTCCGCTTCTTCCCGCCGCTGGTCACGGGCACGGTGATCCTGATCATCGGCATCTCCCTGCTGCCGGTCGCGGGCAACTGGGTGGCGGGCGGCGCCGGATCCGCCGACTTCGGCGCGCCGAGGAACATCGCGCTGGCCGTGTTCGTGCTGGCGGTGGTGCTGGGTGTGCAGCGGTTCGCGCCGGCGTTCCTGAGCCGGATCGCGGTACTGATCGGCATCGGGGTGGGCCTGGCGGTGGCCGTCCCCTTCGGGTTCACGGACTTCGACGCGGTCGGGGACACGGACTGGGTCGGCATCAGCACGCCGTTCCACTTCGGGGCGCCGACCTTCGAGTTCTCGGCGATCGTGTCGATGCTGGTCGTGGCACTGGTGACGATGACCGAGACGACCGGTGACCTGATCGCGGTCGGCGAGATGACGGACCGCCGGCTCGAGCCGCGCTCCCTGTCGGACGGCCTGCGTGCCGACGGCCTGTCGACCGTGCTCGGCGGCGTCTTCAACACCTTCCCGTACACGGCGTACGCCCAGAACGTGGGCCTCGTCGGCATGACCCGGGTGCGCAGCCGCTGGGTCGTCGCCACGGCCGGCGGCATCCTGGTCCTGCTGGGCCTGCTGCCCAAGCTGGGCGCGGTGGTCGCGGCGATACCCGCGCCGGTGCTGGGCGGGGCGGGCCTGGTGATGTTCGGGACGGTCGCGGCGAGCGGCCTGAGGACCCTCACCGAGGTGGACTTCAGGGGCAACAACAACCTGACGGTGGTGGCCGTGTCGGTGGCCATGGGCGTGCTGCCGGTCGGCGTGCCGACGATCTACGAGAAGTTCCCCGACTGGTTCCAGACGGTGATGAACAGCGGGATCAGTGCGGGCTGTCTGACGGCGATCGTGCTGAACCTGCTCTTCAACCACCTGTCGGCGAAGGGGGGGTCAGTCGCTCCCGATCCGGACGGCCTGGCGGGCGGCGGCGCCGAGGAGGGCGTCGAGAAGCCCCGGGAAGAGATCGTCTAGTTCGTCCCGGCGCAGGACGTTCCTCTCGACTCCCCTTGGCACGCCCTCCGGCGGGACGCCCGCGCACTGCGCCGGAACGTCCCGCCGGAGGGCCACTACCGCCGGTGAGTCCTCAACTCGCCGTACAGGCCGTCCCGTTGAGCTTGAAGGCACCCGGCGCCGCGCTGTTCCCGCCGTGATTCGCCTGATAGCCGATGCTGACACTCGCGTTCGGCGCGATCGTGCCGTTGTACGTCGCGTTCGTCGCCGTCACCGCGCCGGAGGACGGGGAGTACGTGGCGCCCCAGCCGTTGGTGATGGTCTGGCCGGTGGGCAGGGTGAAGGCCAGTTGCCAGCCGTTGATCGGGGTCGTGCCGGTGTTGGTGAGGGTGACCGAGGCCGTCAGACCGGTGCTCCAGGCGCTGGTCGTGGCCGTCACCTTGCAGGCGCCCGGCTGGGGTTGGGGCGCCGGGCCCGACCTGTCCAGACCGAAGAAGGTGAGCGCGCGGGCGGCCATCCCGTTGGCGTACAGGTTGTGGCCGACGCCCTGGAGGCTGATCGCCTCGACGGGGGCCCGGTCACCGGTGGCACCGTAGCGGGTGCGGGTCCAGCCGGACTGCGGGGTGTCCGTGGCCGCCGGGGTCTGGCTGACGCCGAGGACGTTCGTCCACTGCTTGATCTCCTCGCCGAAGTTGGGGTAGCGCAGCACGTCGTCCTCGGTGCCGTGCCACACCTGCATGCGCGGCCGGGTGCCGGTGTAACCGGGGTAGGCGGCGCGGACCAGGTCGCCCCACTGCTGCGGGGTGCGGGTGATGGTCCCGCCCGAGCAGGCGCTGTTCCACTCGGAGCCGTCGGTCGTGGCGAAGCAGCCGAACGGGACGCCGGAGAAGGCCGCGCCCGCCGCGAACACGTCCGGGTAGTCGCCGAGCAGGACGTTCGTCATCATCGCGCCGGAGGAGATGCCGGTGGCGTAGATCCTGGTGGTGTCGGCGGAGTAGGTCCGTACCGTCCAGTCGATCATCGACTTGATGCCGACCGGGTCGCTGCCGCCGCCCCGCTTCAGTGCCTGCGGCGAGGACACGTCGAAGCACTTGCTGGACCGGGTGACCGAGGGGTAGACCACCACGAAGCCGTAGGTGTCGGCCAGTCGGGCCCACTCGGTGCCGTTGTACATGGCCGGCCCCGAGCCGGTGCAGTAGTGCACGGCCACGACGACCGCCGGGTGCGCTGTGACGTTGTCCGGCACGTACAGGTACATCTGGAGATTGCTGGGATTCGTGCCGAAGCCGGTGATCTCGGTGAGGGTCGCCGTGGGGGCGGCCGCCGTGCGGGCCGACGCGGTGGGGACGGCGGCGAAGAGCGCCGCCGCGACTAACGCCAGCAGGGCTGTCAGCACCGAACTCAGCGGTCGTCTGGGGGTGGTGGGCACGTCCTTGCCCCTCTCTCGGAAGGATCAGCAGGATGGGTTGGTCTGGGTCGACAGGGGCGGCCGGCACGGCAGTCGGGAGCAGTCGTCGCTCACGGTCGGGGCCGGGCCCCGGTCGGGATGGCACAGTCGGCAGGGGCTGAGGGCCGAGGTCCGGTGGGCTCCCTCGTGGCTCGTCCCGCCCAGGCTGAAGTGCTTGGTCCGAGCGGGGCGGACGGGCTGAAGCGTCACGTTGTCGGAGCGGGTGAAGGTGTCCGTCTCGGTGTCGGCGCGTGGCGTCGGCGTGCCGCCCGGACTGTCGGCGGTCCCGGGACGAGCCCGTCGGCGTGCGTCCTCGCCGGCGTCCCGGACCGCCGCCGGCACCACATACCCCGGCATCATGGCTTCCGCGAGGACCTGGGGCTCACGGTCGAGGAGAGGGGCGCCCCGGCGTCTCCCACTGCCGGGATCCGTCGGTTTCTTGGACGTGGCGTACGCGGGCGAACCGGCTCGGTGGACCGGGCACGGGAGCTTCCTCGGCGCGGCTTCGTACCGGTCACCGACGCTCTGGTGGGCGGCCGGGAAGTTCAGGGGCGCCTCAGCTGCCCGGGCGCGGTCGGCGCAGCTCGCGCGGGCGGGACCCCACGCGTCGGCGATGTCCGCGGTCGGCCCGTGGACGTGCCGACGGTTCCGGTACCGGAAGGCCACCGGGTCCTTGACGGGGGCGGCCGAAGGGCCGGCGTACGGCTCGACGCCGGTCGAAGCGCCGAGGCACGGCTCCAAGGCGGTCGAAGCGCCGACGCACAGCTCCCGGCCCGCCCGATGACCGACGCCCAGCTCGAAGCCGATCGAAGCGCCGACGCCCAGCTCCCGGCCCGCCCGATGACCGACGCCCAGCTCGACGCCGGTCGAAGCGCCGACGCCCAGCTCGAAGCCGGTCGAAAGGCCGGCGCACGGCTCCGGTGCCGCCGGATGACCGACGTGCGGCTCATGGCCCTTCGGCTTGCCGGTGGAGGGCCGGCCGAAGGTCCCCGGAAGCAGGGCGGCTCGCTCACCCGCGTCCACCTGCCCGCCCCCGCCATCCCTCCCGCCCTTCCCGTCGATGAGCCTCGTGATGTCCTGGGCGAGCGTGGTGAGCACCAGGCCGCTGGCGAACGTACGCATGTGTGGAGGCAGCACCGACTCACCCCTCGATGGTCTCGGAACGTACTCGGAAGGTCTCGGAACGTACTCGGAAGGGAAGCGTCCGGCGAGCATGGTGGCATGCACATGGCCGCCATGGAAGCGCTCCCACACGTCGAAAGAATTCGCCCGCACCGACACACCCCTCCCCCGCCCGAGTGGCCGAATGTCTTCTGCGCAAAGCGTTGACCAGAAAGCGCTTGCCCTCTACGTTCCGTTCAGCGATGTGACCGACTCCGTACACCGGGGCCGCACATTGCCGCTCTGCACTGCATGCACGGTTCACCATGGAGAACAATCTTCACGTACATGACCAACCAGGTGTCAGGCAGGCACCACGAAGGGACGCACCCGCATGCGTACTCGCCCCCCACGTACACACGCGCAAAGATCCGCTCTGGCCGCCGGTGCGGCCGCGCTCGCGACGGCGGCCCTCCTGGCCATCCCGCAGCCGGCCGGGGCCGCCGAGACCTCCCCCATCGGTTTCGGCGCCGGAACGACCGGCGGCGGCAGCGCTTCCGCGGTCACCGTCTCCACGCTGAGCGCCTTCAAGACGGCCGTCACCGGAAGCACGGCGAAGGTCGTCAAGGTCAACGGTCTGATCCCGCTGAGCGGGACGGTCGACGTCGGCTCCAACACCACGGTGCTGGGCGTCGGTTCCTCCTCCGGGTTCACCGGCGGCGGGCTGCGGCTGAAGAAGGTCACGAACGTCGTGGTCCGGAACCTGAACATCAGCAAGCCCCTCGCGCCCGCCGACGGCATCGAGGTGCAGGCCTCGACGAAGGTGTGGATCGACCACAACTCCTTCTCGGCGGACCGAAATCACGACAAGGACTACTACGACGGGCTGCTGGACATCAACCACGGCTCGGACAACGTCACGGTCTCCTGGAACACCTTCAAGGACCACTTCAAGGGCTCGCTCGTCGGCCACAGCGACAACAACGCGAGCCAGGACACCGGTCACTTGAAGGTGACGTACCACCACAACTGGTTCAACAACGTCAACTCGCGCATCCCCAGTCTGCGCTTCGGCACCGGGCACTTCTACGACAACTACGTCGTCGGCGCCGAGACCGCGGTGCACTCGCGCATGGGCGCCCAGATGCTCGTGGAGAACAACGTCTTCCGCAGTACCGGAGTCGCTGTCACCACGAACCGGAACAGTGACGTGGACGGTTACGCCAACCTGCGCGGCAACGACCTCGGCGGAGCCGCCACCGAGGTCTCCCAGGTCGGCACCTTCACCACCGCTCCGTACAGCTACACCGCCGAGCCCGCGTCCTCCGTCGTCACCTCGGTGACGGGCGGCGCGGGCGCCGGAAAGCTCTGACCACCCCCAACCCATCCCCCCCACATGGAAGAAGGAATCGGGACATGACTTCTTCGGCACGTCCACGCGCGCGTAGGCGCGCGCTGACCGGCGCCGCGGCCGCGTTCGGCCTCTCGGTTGGCATGATCATGACTCTCAATGCGCCGACGGCGAGCGCCGCCACCTGGCCCACCGCGAACGGCAGCCAGGGCGTCTCCTCGACCATCCAGCTGTCCGGCACCAAGGACTACGGGATGAAGCGCCTGTACGGCACGGGCGACCTCGGCAGCGGCAGCCAGGACGAGGACCAGGGGCCGATCCTGAACCTGGCCGCCGGCACCGTCCTCAAGAACGTCATCATCGGCGCCCCCGCCGCCGACGGCATCCACTGCGCGGGAAGCTGCACGCTGCAGAACGTGTGGTGGGAGGACGTCGGCGAGGACGCGGCGACCTTCCGCGGCTCCTCGTCGTCGAACGTGTACACCGTCTCCGGCGGTGGCGCGCGGTCGGCCAGCGACAAGGTGTTCCAGTTCAACGGCGCCGGCACGCTGAACATCTCCAACTTCGCGGTGCAGAACTTCGGCACCTTCGTCCGCTCCTGCGGCAACTGCTCGACGCAGTACAAGCGGACGATCAACCTCAACACCATCGAGGCGACCTATTCGGGCAACAAGCTCGTCGGCATCAACACCAACTACGGCGACAGCGCGACCCTGAAGAAGATCACGATCGTGGGCGACTCCAGCAAGAAGATCGTCCCGTGCCAGAAGTACATCGGCAACAACACCGGTAAGGAGCCGACCACCAACGGCTCAGGACCCGACGGTACTTACTGCAAGTACGCGACGTCGGACATCACCTACAGGTAGCCGCTCGGCAGTGAAGGCGGCCGTACGAAGCGTCCCCGCACGGCGCTTGGCACGGCCGCCGTGTCATGTCCTGAGGCGGTCCTGGGGCACCGTGTCCGCCAGCTCCCGCTGATAGGCCGCGTACGCGGAGCGCAGTTCGGCGCCCGGCCAGCCGGGCGGCAGGAGCTCGGGCGGCAGTACCGGATCGGTCAGCAGATGGCGTACGACCGCCGCGAAGCCGGTGAGCCGGTCCGCGGGCAGGTCCGCGCGGGCGACATGGGTGAGCAGCGCCCGGGAGCCGGCCGCCCAGTCGTCTAGGGGCCACAGCGCGGCCGCAAGCTCGGGACCGGAACCGGCCGGGCGGGCCGTGCAGCGCTGGGCGACCCCGTCGAGGTCGTCCGGGAGCGGTCGGAGCAGATTGGCGGGACGCAGCCAGACGCCCTCGCGGAGTTCGGCGAGCCGCAGGGCGGTCAGCCGTCCGCGCAGTTCGGCGCGTTCGGCCGGTCCGCGCCCCGTCGCGGTGATCACGACCATCTCCCAGTCGCCGCTCCACGCGCGCGTGCGGGGGTGCACCGAGTCGTCCTGACGGCGCTGACGGGCGAGAAGCCGGTCGCTGAGGCCGTAGACGGTGTCGGCGCGCCGCAGGTCACCGGCGCTCACCATCCGGCTGAGCGCGGCACGCAGCGTGGACCCTCCGACCCCGAACGGCTCCACCGCGCGGACGAGGTCCTTCACCGGCATCTCCGGCGGGTGCGCGCCGAGCAGCAAGCTCAGCACGACCGACCGGGCCGACAACGGCCGCAGGTCGACCTCACCGGCCTGCTCCGACACGTTCCTCCGCATGGTCACGTACTGTACGGCTCCCTTCTTGTTGCACTATTGCTACGACCGCAGACCAAGTGCAACATTGAGCCCATGGTCTCCCTCCCCGCGCCCGAACAGGCCGCCACCCACACCGTCACCAACCAGCCCCCTCCCCTGGCCCCCTATGACGCCTCCGACGACACCGCCCTGCTGGAAGGACTGCGCCGCGAGGGCGCCGACTGGGCCGAGGAGGGCATCCGTCGGCTCGGTCTGCGGGCCGGCAGCGTCGAGGCGCAGGAGTGGGCGGATCAGGCCAACCGGCACGAGCCGGTGCTGCGCACCCACGACCGGTACGGCAACCGGGTCGACGAGGTCGACTTCCACCCGAGCTGGCATCACCTCATGCGAACCGCCGTCGCCGAGGGCCTGGCCGGCTCACCGTGGGCGGAGGACCGTACGGGTGCCCATGTCGCGCGCACGGCGGGCGGCCTGGTGTGGGGTCACACGGACGCGGGCCACGGATGTCCCACGTCGATGACGTACGCGGCGGTCCCGGCGCTGCGCAAGGAGCCGGAGCTGGCGAAGGTCTACGAACCCCTGCTGACGGGTCGGGAGTACGAGCCGGAACTCAAGGTGCCGACCGAGAAGCTGGGCCTGCTCGCGGGCATGGGGATGACTGAGAAGCAGGGCGGCTCCGACGTCCGGACGAACACCACCGCGGCCACGCCCACCTCGGAGTCCGGGCTGTACACGCTGCGCGGGCACAAGTGGTTCACCTCGGCGCCGATGTGTGACGTGTTCCTGGTGCTGGCACAGGCGCCCGGCGGACTGTCGTGCTTCCTCGTCCCGCGCGTCCTGCCGGACGGCGGCCGCAACACCTTCCGCATCCAGCGCCTCAAGGACAAGCTCGGCAACCGGTCGAACGCCTCCTCCGAGCCCGAGTTCGACGCGACCGTGGCGTGGCTGGTCGGACCGGAGGGCCAGGGCGTCAAGACGATCATCGAGATGGTCAACTGCACGCGGCTGGACTGCGTGATGATGTCGGCGACCCTGATGCGGAAGACGCTGGTGGAGGCGGGACATCATGCCCGGCACCGCAGCGCGTTCGGCGCCCGGCTGATCGACCAGCCGCTGATGCACAACGTCCTGGCCGACCTGGCGCTGGAGTCCGAGGCCGCCACCACACTCACACTGCGGCTGGCGGGCGCCGCCGACCGGGCCGTGCGCGGCGACAGCGGCGAGCAGGCGTTCCGCCGTATCGCCACCGCGGTCGGCAAGTACTGGGTCACCAAGCGGGGTCCGGCCTTCACCGCGGAGGCCCTGGAGTGCCTCGGCGGCAACGGCTACGTGGAGGACTCGGGCATGCCCCGGCACTACCGGGAGGCGCCCCTGCTGTCGATCTGGGAGGGCTCCGGGAACGTCAACGCCCTGGACGTCCTGCGGGCGTTGCGCCGCGAGCCGGACACCGTTCAGGCACTGTTCGGCGAACTCGCCCTGGCCCAGGGGGCGAACGCCCGCCTGGACTCGGCCGTCGCCCGCCTCAAGGGCCTGCTGGACACGGCGTCGGAGGCGGGGGCGCGCCGACTGGTGGAGCACATGGCCCTGACGCTCCAGGCCTCCCTCCTCGTCCGGCACGCCCCCTCGGCGGTCGCCGACGCGTTCTGCGCGACCCGGCTCGGCGGCGACTGGGGGCACTCCTTCGGCACGCTGCCCGACGGCGCGGACGTGGACGCGGTCCTCCGGAGGGCCCTGCCCGGGGACAACTGAGGCCGTTCCAGGGCCTCCTGGCGAAAACCGGACCACCTCCCTGTCCGGATCGCTCAGCGTCACACGATGATTCCGCTTCGTTGTCGGTCCCGTGGTGCAGACTCCGATCAGTTGGCACTTCGCCTGGGGAGGACAACGTGTTCACGGGGATCGACGAGGTCGACTGGGCCTCGCTGCGGCATGCGTACGGCAGTGCGGCGGACGTGCCCGGACTGCTGCGGGGGCTCGCCTCCGCGGACCCGGTCGAGCGGGAGACCGCCCTCGACGGGGTGTACGGCGCCGTGCACCACCAGGGGGACGTCTACGACTCGACCCTGGCCTGCGTTCCGTTTCTGCTCGCGCTCGTGGCGAGCGGACAGGTCGCGGACCGGGCCGGCATCGTCGAACTCCTCGTCAGCATCGGGACGGAGAGCGAGTGCCGGGACGACGGCACCGAGGGCGTCCGCACGCGGGCCCTGGCCGGGGTGCGCGCCGGCGCCGAGGTGTTCGTCCGCCTGGCGGGGGACGCCGACCCCTGCGTCCGCCGGGCCGCCCCCGGGGCCCTCGTGCGGTTCCTGGACGAACCGGACCGTGTGCTCGGCCTGTTGCGGGAGCGCTGCGCGCAGGAGCGGGACGACCGGGTCCTGCTGGCCCTCACCGAGAGCCTGGGCCTCTTCGTACGGCGGCATCCCGGGCACGCGGCCGGGGCCCTGGAGCTGCTGACGGCACAGAGCCGCGCGCCCTACGGCCCCGGGTTGCGGCTCGCCGCCCTCGGCCAGCTCGCCGGCTGCGCCCCCGAGCGGCTCCCGCCCGACCTGGTGACGGTCGCCGTCGGGCTGCTCAGGGAACGGTCCGCGCTGCGGTCCACCGGACGCGACGGCATCGGCTGCGCCCACGCCGACACCCTCGCGCGGCGGTTACGACGGCTGCGACCCTCGGACGAGGAGGGCTCGCAGTTGCTGCGGACCCTGCACCGCGGGCTCGGTGACCGGCTCGACGAGCGCACTGCCCTTCTGAAGGGGCAGTTGACCGCTCCGGACGCCGTCGACCGCTGCAACGCCGTGTGGATGTCGGCGGGGCTGTTCCGCGAGTGGCGCGGCGACTGGGCCGAGCCCGTCACCCTGATCGGCGCCCAACTGGCCGCGGAGGAGGACAGGTTGCGCGATGCCGCGGTGTCCGTCCTGGAGGACCTGTTCGGGTTGGCCGCCCCCGCCGCCGACGATCTGGCCGCCCTGGTGACGTCCCGGCCGGACCTGTGGGTGAGGCGTCGGGAGCGCGGGGCACCGACACTGGGCGGTCCGCTCAAGGCTCTGGCCAGGAGCGGGGACTCCCGGGCGACGCCGGTGCTGGCGCAGGTGCTGGCCGGTGCGGTCGTACCCGCCGACCTGGGCCATGTGATCGGCCACCTGGGCCCCGGGGCGGCCCCGCTCGCGCCCGCACTGCGGCGACGGCTGGGCGAGGTCGTGCCGGACTCCGCCGGGGCACGCGAGCGGGCCGTGCCGCTGTTGTCGGCGCTCACCGCGCTGGGCGACGCGGAGGCCGTACCCGAGGTGCTGCGGCTGGTGCGGGGCCTGCCGGTGCGGCTGCGGTCGCGGGACGCCGTGGTCGAGGCGGCTGTCCGCGCTCTGGGGGTGTTCGGGAGCGCTGCGCCCTCCCTGGTCGTACCCGTGCTGCGTGAGCTGCTGGAGACCGAGTACGCGGTGGCCGCCGCGAGGGCGCTGTGGTCCGTTGAGGGGGACGCGTCGGCCGTACTGCCCGTGTTGACACCCGAGTTGGCGGAGGGGCGGCCTGGGCGGCGCGCGGCCGCGGAGGCGTTGGCGCGTTGTGGGCCGAAGGCCGGTGACGCGCTGCCGGGGTTGCGGCGGATGGTCCTGGCGGACGACCTGTGGGAGCGGGTGTCCGCCGCGTGCGCGGTGTGGCGGATCTCCGGGGACGGGGAGCGGGTCGCGCCTGTCCTGCGCACGGCCTGGACGGAGAATCCGTACACCCGCCGGGCCGTGACCGCCTGCCTCGCCGCCCTAGGACCTGCCGGAACGCCACTCCACGATCTCCTCCGTGCCGAACTGGCGGCCCGGCGACGGCATCTGGCATCGGCGTCCGGCGGGTACGGCAGCCGTGACGTGCGGGACGACGAGCGGTTGGTGCGGGCCTGCGCGGAGGTGCTGGGGGCCGGGTAGGGGCGGCTCACGCGGGGGAGGGGGAGGGCGGCGGGATCCCGGTGTGCGGTTCGCGAGGTGTCACCCGCGAACCGCACACCGGGCGGGTCCGCCCGAGGGACGACCCATTCACTCCACGCCGGGAGCCCCGCCTGCCGGGCTACCTCCCGTCGGCCCGCCTCCCGCCCCACAGCGGTCCGAAGTGCGCCCAGTCCGTGTCCCACTGGTCGAGGCGGCGGCGTTCCATCCGGCCGCGGAGGACTCGGCCCCCCACGAAGGGGACGGCCGCGGTGCTCACGCCGACCAGTACGCCGATCATCGCGGCGCGGATCCTGGCCTGGCCCTCGGTGGCGGGCTGGGTCATCAGGCGGCCCTCGGGGTCGGTCCAGACGGTGACGGGAGTGCCCTGGGTGCTGCCGGGCTCGACGCGCACCTGACCGGTGTGGGCCGAGCCGTCGGCCCCGGTCCAGGCCACCTTGCCCCACACCCGGTCACCGCTCGACGTGGCCGGGTCGGCCGCGCCGGGCGCCCGGTCGGCGAGACGGGCCACGACGGGCCGCCACTCGACGCGCTCCAGCGCGAGCTGGTGCTCGACGGCCCCGCTCACCCCCAGACCGGCGAGCACCCCGGCCGCCACGGTGAGCAGCCAGGCACCGAGCACGACCCACGCCTCAACGGCGTCGGCGCGGCGTCTGAGCGGATTGCGTCGCCAGCGCCACAGCCAGACCTTGGGACCACGGAACGCCATCGAGGGCATCCTCCTCACGAGCGACGGGCGCACGAACATGCCGGACCGACCTCCCATACGGGAGAGCCCCCCTCGATGCTCACGGCTCACGGCGAGTTCTCCGTCACGACGGTCCCAGGGGCCGCCCACCGCCGCGGGCATCTTGCCGAAAGCCGCCCGTCAATCGCCGCAGCCGGTTACCATCCCCGCCCTGACCTGCGGTGAAGCCGTTTCCAGAGGTGACTGTCAGTGGCGGGGTGCAGACTGGCCGGTGTCTGGGACAAAGACGTCACGGAGGTGATCGGTATGGCTGAGAAGCTGCTTGCCGTGGGGACGCGCAAAGGCCTGTTCATCGGGCGCGAGCGAGGCGGCACCTGGGAGTTCGACGAGAGTCCGTATTTCAACGCGCAGGCCGTGTACTCGGTGGCGATCGACACCCGGGGCGAGCGCCCGCGGCTGCTGGTCGGCGGCGACAGCGCGCACTGGGGGCCGTCGGTGTTCCACTCCGACGACCTGGGCCGCACCTGGACGGAGCCGGGCCGGCCCGCCGTGAAGTTCCCCAAGGACACCGGCGCCTCGCTGGAGCGGGTCTGGCAGCTGCACCCGGCGGCGGCCGAGCCGGACGTGGTGTACGCGGGCACGGAACCGGCCGCGTTGTACCGCTCCGAGGACCGCGGGGAGAGTTTCGAGCTGGTCCGGCCCCTGTGGGAGCATCCGACCCGTTCGAAGTGGGTGCCGGGCGGCGGCGGTGAGGGTCTGCACACCGTCCTGACGGACAAGCGGGACCCGCGCGCGGTGACGGTGGCCGTCTCCACGGCGGGGGTGTTCCGCACCCAGGACGGCGGCGCGAGCTGGGAGCCGTCCAACTCCGGTGTCTCCGCGGTGTTCCTGCCCGACCCGAACCCGGAGTTCGGTCAGTGCGTGCACAAGGTCGCCCGGGACGCGGCCGATCCGGACCGGCTGTACCTCCAGAACCACTGGGGTGTGTACCGGAGCGACGACGCGGGGGCCCACTGGACGGACATCGGCGAGGGACTGCCGTCCACCTTCGGTTTCGCCGCGGTCGCCCATCCCCACCGCGGCGAGACGGCGTACGTCTTCCCGATCAACGCCGACGCGGACCGCGTCCCGGCAGGTCGCCGGTGCCGCGTCTTCCGCACGGCGGACGCGGGCAAGACCTGGGAACCGCTCACGGCGGGCCTGCCGCAGGGGGACCACTACGGCACGGTGCTGCGGGACGCCATGTGCACGGACGACGCGGACCCGGCCGGCGTCTACTTCGGCAACCGCAACGGCGAGGTGTACGCCTCGGCCGACGACGGCGACAGCTGGCGGCAGTTGGCCTCGCACCTGCCGGACGTGCTGTGTGTGCGGGCGGCGGTGGTCGCGTGATCCTGACGGGGCCGCTCCGGATTCCCGGTCACCGTTTCGGGAGTGGCGCCTCCGGGTTGCCGTAGTAGGCGTCGGGGCCGTGTTTGCGGGTGTAGTGGCGTTCCAGGAGGTGGGCGGGCGGCGGTGCCGTCGGGTTCAGGGACAGCGTGTGCAGGGCGATGTCGGCGACGGCTTCGCAGATGATCGCGTGTTCCAGGGACTTGCGGGCGCTGGTGCCCCAGGTGAAGGGGCCGTGGCCGGCGACCAGGGCGGCGGGGACCTCCACCGCCCGCTCGTCCGCTCCTTGAAGCGTGTCGACGATGACGACGCCGGTGTTGTACTCGTAGTCCTTGGCGCACTCCTCGGCGGTGAGGTCGCGGGTGACGGGGATGGGTCCGTTGAAGGTGTCGGCGTGGGTGGTGCCCAGGACCGGGATGTCGCGGCGGGCCTGGGCGAAGGCAACCGCATGCGTGGAGTGGGTGTGGGTGACCCCGCCGACCGACGGGAAGGCCCGGTACAGGCAGCGGTGGGTCTCGGTGTCGGTGGAGGGGCGCAGGTCGCCGTGGACCACGGCGCCGTCGGACAGGCGCACGGTGACCAGGTCGTCGAGGGTCAGGGCGTCGTAGGGCACCCCGGAGGGCTTGATGACGAATACGCCCGCCTCGCGGTCGACGCCGCTGACGTTGCCCCAGGTCAGGGTGGCGAGCCCGACCTGGGGGATGGCGAGGTTCGCCTCCAGTACCTCCTGGCGCAGGCCCTCGCGGACGGGCACGCTCATCGGTGGTCTCCTTCGGTGCCGGTCGTGGGGGTCACAGGGCCTGGGCGAGTCGGTGGTAGGCGGCGTTCCAGCGGATCTCCTTGGCGAACTGCTCGGTGGAGGTGTGCTCGTCGATGGTGAGCAGTTCGACGCCGGTCATGGCGGCGTAGTCGCTCAGGGTCTCCAGGTCGACGGCGGAGCTGAGGACGGTGTGGT